>JBGRPZ010000008.1:0-69551 GCA_041725915.1 Hyphomicrobiales bacterium
GAAGCTTTTGCTATTTAACATAAAATTGGGCTTATATGTGCGATAATCTACAATTTTAAAATTGAAAGCCGAATTATCGTACTATACAGCAATTAAAAATAAGTAATAAAGCTTATAAATAAGGAAATATAAGGATATGAAGCAAAAGTATTCCTAGCCTAAATCTTCAATAATAACTAGATTATTAAGATGAATTAATTGTAAAGGTTTTAATTTCTCGTAAATAATAACTTATTGGTAGAAGAAGTGATATAAAAAAAGATTGCCTTAAGAAGACAATCTTTTATCATACAAATTGGAATTATATCTTTTAGTAGTAAACTACTTCAGCGTCTGGATTAGCTTTTTTGAATTTATTGATTTTACCTTTAGAAACACGAGTATTGTAACACTTAAGTTTTTCAATATGTGTTAACTTTTTGATAGGATTAAGGTTTGATATACGAGTATTAAAGATAGATAAGCTTTTTAACTCAAACATTCCTTTAACAGCATTCAGGTTCTTTATTCGAGTTCCTGAGATGTCAAGAACTTCCATATGACTATTACCTGCAATAGGGCGTAAATCATCGACTTGAGTATTCTGTATATTGAATTCCACTAACTCTGTAAACTTCTCAATAGGTTCAAGTTCAGTTACAGGATTATTAGGCATCACCAGTTTTTTCATGTTTGTAAGATGAGCAATTGGACTTAGGCTACTCACATGAGTACCGGAGAAAGTCAGCTCTTCTAAATGTACAAACAATCTTAAAGGCTCTAAGTCTTCTATATATGGATCTTCTTCAATTTCCAACTTCTTTAGATGGATAATCTTAGCTAGATCAAGTCTGTCAGGATTAGCTTTCTTGCCAATCTGTAGACCTAATACTTTTTGCCATTCTCCAGAAAGAGTATTCCACCAAAACTGAAGGCGTTTAGAGTCAAACACTACAACACAATTAGGAATAGCCTGTCTTAATGCATCAACTTGTACATCTTTAAGTTGTGTATTATCCAAATAAAGGGTTTTCAATTCTTTATTTGAAGATAGAGGGCTGATGATATTAACAGGAGTATTGTCAGCATTTAGTTCTGTCAATCCTGAGATACTTTTCAAAGGACCAATATCACTAACCTTAGTATTAGAAATGTCTAAAGTCTCAAGGTTGATAAGATCAGCAATTGGTTCAAGGTTAACCACAGGGCAATTACTCAAATCTAAAGTTCTTAGGTTAATTAGCCTGCTGACAGGATGTAAATCAGTAACTCTATTATCACCACTAAGATTAAGCTCATCGAGTCTTATAACTTCGTGTAAATCTTCTTTTGTTGGCTCAGAAGAAAAACCAATCTTTTCTCTGAATATATCTTTCCAGTTTGCAGGAAGCTCATTCCACCATTTCTTTAAAGCACCAAATTCGAAGATAACCAGTACACCCCTGTTCTTTCTCATAAAGCTGTTTGCCTTATCAGGATTCAAACGAGTGTTTTCAGCATAAATCTTTCGTAGATTATTAAGTCCATTCAAAGATTCAATACTGCTTATTCTGGTATTACTCATTTGTAGTATAGTAAGAGATTTAATCTCTTTCAATGGACTTACATCCTGAACCAAGGTGTTTTCAATATTCAATGCGTTTAACTTCTTCAAGCTCGATAATGGCTTAAGATCAGATATACGAGTAAATGATATATCAAGATTTACAAGAGCTTTGCATTCTGACAAAGGTTGTATATCTCTTATCTCACTATCACTTAATCTCAAAACATAAAGGCTATCAGCATACTTTAAAGGCGTAAGATCAGTAACAGGACATCCAGATAAATCCAGTCGTCTTACATTTGCCAGATTCTTTATTGGATCTAAATCTTTTACAAGTGTGCCAGATATATAAAGAGTATTCAATTCATCTAAATATCTAAGCCCTGCAATACTGTTTATATGTGTACCTGAAGCATTGATGGAGTTTAGTTGGCTAAGGTTTCTAACAGAACTTAGATTTGAAACTCTGGTATCAGAGCAATCCAGAGTTTGAAGATTTGTTAGTTCACCCAAAGGGCCAAGGTTGTTGATATCTTTATCTCCAGCAACATTAATGTCTTTTGTCTTTATTAATCTCTTTAATAGATTCAGGATTGTATTTGTAGTCAGCTTTGTTGTATCTAAAACCATTACAGTATCCAAATAATACTTTGGTGTATTCTCTTGAGCATTGAGTAATGTATCACTTGCTCGAACAACTCCGGTTTCTGCAATAGGGATTGTATCAATCACACTTTTAAGTACAACAGAATTAGTGTCAGAAAAGAAAATAAGGTTAGAAAGTGGGATGCTATCCTTACTATAAGTAGTGTCAATAAAATATAAGTTCTCTCCAAAATGATTATGCCATGCCATATCCATAGAATTCCACCAATTTTGAAGCTCTTCACGGATATTTATTCTTGTAGTATAAATTGAAGCAACCTTTAAGTCTTGACGATAAGGATCCAGATTGATTTCAACATAACGTACTCTATCATTTTCAATGGTATCATTATATTGAGATAAGGCAAACATATGTCTGTTCATCTTTATCTTGAAGAACATCTTGCCTTCTTTGGTAGTATGAAAGTCTATACTTTCAACATCAAACTTAAAATGTGTGTATTTGTAGAAGAAATCAATGTCTTTAAGATAAGCCTGCACATCCTTGTTTACAGGTACAAATCTGTTTTCAATAAGATCATCTTCTACTTGTGTCTTTTGTGATTCAAATATCTTATCCCAACTTTGGTTAATTATAGTTTCTTTTTCAACCGCAAGATTATTGGTGTCTCCTAAAAAGTTAAGAGTCCCCTCATAAAACTTTAAAAGACCTAATGCGCGGTCTTTATAGTTTTCTATATCCCTTTTAGGCAAAACAACCTTGTCCTTGTCTCTTTTCTTTTGAGCAAAAAGATCATTAGAATTAATGACAGTTAATGAAAATAGGCTGAATAGAATTATATAGGAGAACAATGAATTTCTCATGGTTCATACAGTTTTAGGAGTGCTTTCTGCTGCTCTTTGGTTATATATTGCAAATTAGTAATCAACCAGCCTGCATTATATCCCTTACGATTAACATAACTTAACTCAAAATACCAGTTTGGTACTTGGAAAAAATGAAACTTAACTTGATCAAGTGTTTGGAACACCAGATTCCCCAACTTGAGTTCATAGAAAAAGAGGCTCAGATAATCGATATTATGACCATCTGACGCATAACTTTGTATATGACTAATATCTCTGAATGCTTTATTTAATGGGATGAAATCAAGTTCGTGACTTAATGGATGCAGGAAGTGTTTGTCCTCATCAGGAGTCTCAGTAAATAGATTCTGGAACTCTTCAAAGAAGACGTTTGTTAAAACCCATTTATATCCTTTTCTGGATTTTTCAATCTTCAGAAACAGTATAATATTTCTATCTTCTCCCTTCCAGCTGAATTGTGCAGATACTTCAGCATACCAATTACCTTTATGGAAATCTAGAAAGAATGGAGCTTTAGGGTTTGTTACTTGCTTTATAAACATTTTCTTGAGGTCTTCAGAAAAGAAGCCCTCTTTATCGAACAAAAGCCCCAGAGTTTTATCTCTGAGGCGATTGTTTCTGTAATTAGTATCTTTTATAGAATATCCCTTTCCGAATTGATCTTCTTCATTGTTGAATCGTCGAAAAAACTGACTTACTTGTTTTGTTCGAGCGAAAAGCTCACGTGTGGCTTTTGGGTCATCGACCATTTTTAATTCAACATCTTCAATTTGTGCATAAGCATTGAAAAAAAAGAAAAATAATAATCCAGAAATTAGATATCTCATAATAGTTAATACTTACCTTACAGTGTAGTTTCTTTTACTCTTACGTCTCCTAAAAGAACATCCCAGAACTCAACAGTTCTACCTGCAATCTGAGTTTCTTTTTGCTTAACGTAAACGGTAATATCTTTCTTGGTAGTATCTTGATAGATTAAATCTCCTTCTTTATCATATCCTTTGAATTTTTGATAAATAGTGATAACACCAACATAAGTACCATCAGGCTGCTTCTCTAGATTAGAAACATAGTGAATATCATACCATTCTATCTCAACGCGGTCATAATTAAGACGACTTAAACGCTCGAAATAAACAGGAACTTTGTAGTATTTTACCTTTGGACTAGCAAGAGTAGAAACACCAAATTCAGCATCAGCAGAGAAAAGCTCAGTAGCTCTTTCAATTATACGTTGTGCTTCACTGAAAGCAGTATTTTTATTTCCTACAAGTGTAATATATTTACTTAAATCTCTAACCTTTTCTAAAGCCAAGCTATCAATTGCTTGTTTTCTTTCAGGGCTGATATTGTCTTGAGCATAGAGGCCTGTTCCAATAGCGATACAGAACAGAAACGCTATAATAGTTTTAACATTCTTCATGGTTTCTTAGGTCTCCTTATTTTTTGATTAATTCTAATTCTGTAATTTTACCATTAGCGTCAGCAACAAAGTTCTGAACAGCGAAGTTGTAATTCTTAGTATCTTTTACATAATTAAGGAAAAGACCTACTGTTGTTGGCTTATCGTAATCTTTCAAATCACCATTTTGAGCAATAACAATAAGAACAGGAACATTTTCATTAGAGAATAATGCTATAGTATTGTTAATTCTATTGTTTGCTGAATTAAAATCAGGAGCTTGAGCGATAGCTTTGAATTGATTCTCCAACTGACTCATTAAAGCTTTTCTTTTTGCCTCAGCAGCTTTCTTTTTTTGTAATTCTTCCCATTCAGCTCTTTCTTTTGCAAGCTTATCTTTTACCTTTGCAAGAAGATCATTTACTTCAGTATCGTTTAAATTCCATCCTTCGATAGTTTTTACACGATCTTCTTTTTGATCTAGAGACCAATCTACTTCATCATTTAAGATAGCAGTTAGATCTTTTTTTGCTTGTTCGATACGTTTTAGACGTAAAGCTTCTGCTGCTTTTTCTTCTTTACACTTTTTACCACAGCAAGAAGAAACTCCGCCGAAAGCTATAAGCCCGATCATTGCAATAACAAGCATTCTACTCAACTTGTAAAAGCTGAAAAACTTGGATGCAGTGGGTTTAGTTTTGTTTTGCATAATTTTGAGTAATTATTAAAATGGTTTAAATAAACAAATGAATACAGACTATCTATATTTTTAAATCTGAAAATTGTTACAAAAATATTAAAATTTACATAAGATTGATTTTCTTTTATCCATGATTAATAAGCATTTCACTATTCCGATATTTGTACCTGAGCTGGCTTGTCCTTTTCAGTGTATCTATTGCAACCAAAGAAAAATATCTGGGCAACTAAGAATTCCTGAAGAACAGGAGATTAAAGATACCATAGAAAAATACTTACAAACTATCCCCAAAGGTAACTCCTTTATAGAAATTGGTTTCTTTGGAGGTAACTTTACTGGAATTGCTCCCAAAATTCAAGAAAATTTCTTAAAAATTGTTCAACCATATGTACATTCTGGCAAAATTAAAGGGATTCGCCTAAGTACAAGACCTGATTATATTAATGAGAAAAATCTAGACTTCCTCAAGAAGTATGGTGTAAATACTATAGAACTTGGAGCTCAATCATTAGATAATGAAGTATTACAAAAGTCTTTCAGGGGACATAGTTTTGAACAAGTCCAAGAAGCTTCAAATTTAATAATAAAAAAGGGATTTTCCTTGGGTCTGCAAATGATGCTTGGTTTACCTGGTGACACAAAAGAGAAAGCTCTGTTTACAGCCAACAAGATAGTTGAATTGGGAGCTGACAACACCAGAATATATCCATGCTTGGTCATTAAAGGGACAGAACTTGAACACATATATAATAAAGGAGAGTATCAACCTTTATCTATGGAGCAAGCAGTTGATTGGGCTAAGGAAGTTTTACTAATATTCGAAAAAAATAATGTAAACATTTTGAGAGTGGGTCTACATCCTTCTGAGGGGCTTATGAATGGTGAAGATCTAATTGCCGGGCCATATCATGTCTCTTTTAAAGAGTTTGTATTGTCAAGTATATGGCATGATATAATTATGAAAACAATAGATAAAAATGTTTATGGAGATAATATTTCTATTAATGTGCCTGTTAAAGAAATTAATTATGCGATAGGTTACAAATCAGTAAACAGAAATTGGCTCTTACAGCGTTTTAATAATGTAAGATTTTATCCTGACAACAATTTAAAAGGAAGAAATTGTATCATAAGCAATGAATAAAGAAGAAACTATCATTATAGCTGATTATCGCTTGCCTGATGAAGCGATAAAAAAGCTTACGAAAGAAGGAAAAGTAATAAGATTCAATGCTGGTAATCTGACTCACCCTTCTATTAAAGGACATCCTGATCTTTTCTTTTGTAAGTGTGGAAAACAACTAATAGTAGCTCCAAATACTCCCAAGGAATATATTGATTTATTGAAAAGTAAGAAGATAAATTACACTTTAGGAAAAGAACCTACAGGTAAAGCCCATCCAGATGCTGCCAGATATAATGCTGTCACTATAAATGACACTCTCTTGCATAATCTGAAAGTTACAGAAAGCAAGATACTAAGTCAATATAAAGAAGAAAGAACAGTTGATCTGCCTCAAGCTTATTCGAGATGTTCAATTATTCCTTTGGATGAAAATACATTTATCACTTCTGATAGAGGAGTAGAAAAGGCTTTGCTTAAAGCAGGTAAGGAAGTTCTCTATGTCAATCCTTATCCTATTACTTTACCCGGGCTTCCATGGGGATTCTTTGGAGGATGCTGTGGTATAAATAATAAGAAATTATATTTCAGCGGTAGTTTAAGATTTCTTAAAGAAGAAAAGGAGATCAGGAATTTATGTAAAGAAAAAGGCTATGAAATAGTAGAACTTTTTGAAGGTTCTCCTTTTGATGGTGGTTCTATCTTATTCTTATCATGATTTAACTTAAAAGAATTACATCTCAAATAACTGATGACTCTTCTAAAATAGAGCCATCAGTTATTAATTTGGATATCTTGAAGATTATCGCTCTGAACTTATCATAATACAGGATAAAAAGCATCCTCAATGTGCTCTATATAATCTTTTTCGGGTGTAGAAACTATGGATATAATATCGAATTGGGTTTCAATATCAAGGTTTTTCATAATAATGTATGCCTCAGCAGCCCTTACTAGAGCTCTTTGTTTTTGCATAGTAACAGAGATATAAGGTTCTCCATACTTCATACTACTGCGGGTTTTTACCTCAACAATAACAAGTAACCCTTGAAACTTAGCTATAATATCAACCTCATTCCGTCCATATCTCCAATTGGTTTGTAATATTTGATATCCTTTCTTACGAAGAAAATTTAAAGCTAATGTTTCTCCTTTCTCTCCAAGATCATTATGTGTTGCCATGGTTTTATCTTAATATACCAAAGCACTTATGTTTGTTATCGGTTGTTAGGAAATAAGTATGAATTCTCTTTTTCTACTTTCAATGAATAAGATTGACCCAATGCCAAAGGAAGGTTATTATGAGTATGGCCAACAGGAAAATCAAACATTACAGGAAAATCATACTCTTTTGTTATATCAACAAATAGCTCTTCTATAGTCTTACCTAAAGGAGGGTTTGAATCTGTTAAGTTTGTAAACTGACCTATAACTAAGCCTTTGATCTTATCAAACTTCCCTGCCCTCTTCAAACTCATAAGGTATCTATCAATCTTATACATCTCTTCACATAAATCCTCGAACATCAATATCTTTCCATCTGTATTTAAATCTGAATCTGAGGCAAGCAGAGAATGAAACAAGGTTAGATTACCTCCACACAATACACCTGAAGCTTCTCCTTCTCTATTCAAATCATGAGATTCAAACTCATATGAAACATTATCTCCAATGAGTATAGATTTTATACCTTCAATAACTCCAGCCTCTTTCTTATTCTCTTGATAAGACACAGGCATTGCCGCATGAATCGTTTGTGTATTATAGTTTTTTTGTAGGTGACTATGGAAAACTGTGATATCACTAAATCCAATAATCCATTTGGGATCTTTTGCAAAAGCAGCAAAGTTAATACGGTCAATAATCCTTACAGAGCCATAACCTCCCCTTAATGCCAATATAGCCCTTACATCTGGATCATCAATCATTGCTTGCATATCTGAAGCTCTCTCTTCATCTGTTGCTGAAAAGCGGCCTTTGCTATTCAAGACATTCTTGCCTAGTTTGTAATTGAAGCCCATATCTTTTACCATTTGTATACCATTATCAACAGTCATTTGATTTATACGTCCGGCAGGGGCTACTAAACCGATATAATCACCTTCATTCAAAGAAGAAGGTTTTATACACTGATTGCTTATATTACTCATAATTTAAATTTTTTACACAAATTTATATATATGTGATAACAAAGGACTTCATCTTGGAATAATCAGGAAAAATATGAAAGCTAAAATCCTTATTATCCTGTTTGTTTCAACTCTATATGCATTTAATGTTTATAGTCAAATATATGATGACTTTTCTGATAATAACCTTTATGATTCTCCTAAGTGGGCAGGTAATATTAAACATTTCTGTATTAATAAAAGCCAACAGTTACAGTTAAATGCTACAAAAGCAGGAAAGTCATCTATTGCCTTTCAAGGAATATATACACAAGATATAGAATGGAAATTATTTGTACAACTTAACTTTAAACCATCTGAATCAAATCAATTATTATACTGGTTAAATACAGATATACCTGTATGTAATAAAAAACGTAAAGGAATTTATTTACATATTGGAGAGAATGGTGATAATGATACTCCTGAACTAATATATACCGACGGAGAGGAAAAACATATAATCCTACGCCTAAAGGATGGGTTAGCAAATAATAAATGTCAATTCTATATTAATATCAAATATCTTGACAATCATAGATGGGAGCTGTGGCTCTCTGATTCTAAATATGAAGCGTTGACATTAAAAGCTTCTGCTGAATATCAACTCCCAAAAGTATACAAATGTACTTCTATAGAGTGCCATTATACCAAGAGCAATGCAACAGACTTCATTTTTGATGATATATATAATGGTGCTATTATAGTTGATAACACCTCTCCTAAAGTCATCGATTATGATATAATATCAATAAACAATGTATTATTGACATTCTCTGAAAGCCTTGATAAACGATCAGCTATAAATTATAATAACTATACAATTACAGATAACAATATTCATCCTGATACTATCCGTCTTGAAGGGCTTTCCAATAATAAGGTGAAGTTGATTTTTAATACTCCATTAGCTGTAAATAAGCACATCAACTTAAATGTAAAGGAAGTAGAAGATCTTTTTGGTAATGAAATGGAAAGTCATAACATCAAATTATATTATCCTTTAGCACAAAAGTATGATATCATCATATCAGAAATTATGTTTGACCCTACGCCTTCAGTTTTATTACCGCCATATGAGTATATTGAGCTATACAATCGTTCAGATATTGCGACAAATCTACAGAACTGGACGCTTAATATTGGTGATAAATCATTGAAACTACCCGATTCAATTATAAAACCCAAAGAATTCATGATCTTGTGTAATTCGGGTAAGGCTTATGAACAGCTGAAAGCACATCTCCCAGATATTAATATTACTGCTGTACCTTCATTCAGCCTGCCAAATGATAGAAACCAACTTTCATTATTCAATACAGTGAATCAGGAAGTTCATTCTACAACATGGGATGTTGATTTTCATCAGTCAAAAGCATATAAAGAAGGGGGATATTCTCTTGAAATAATAGATATCAATAACCCTTGCTGGAAGAAAAGTTATTTAACTTCATGCAGTGATAAAGGAGGCAGCCCGGGATTCTTTACTACTTCAGAGATAAATGAAGAGATGAAGGCAAGCATTCAGGATCTTATTATAGAAGAAAAGAATCTCCTGACTTTCGATATTAATTTTCATATAGACAAAGAAGAAGATCTTTATCCTGAAGATTTCTCTTTTACACCTGATGACATACAAGTAAAAGACTGTCTATTTAATGAAGATTCATACAGATATGAATTGTATCTCAATAATAAGATTCAGGAAAGCAAGATATATAACATCAGCATTGACCGATCGATATACAACTGTATTCAGGAGAAAACTATAATCAACTATGATTCATCTTTTGTTCTTCCCTCCATAGCATTGGAAAATGATATTACTATTAATGAAATCATGTTTAACCCAATTCAGAATAAACCCGAATACATTGAACTATACAACAACTCAGAAAATATAATTGACCTAAGTAAAATATCTATTGGATACGCAAGTGGGAGTGCTGAGATACTGTCATATTCTCAACTTTGCGAAAACAAAGAGCTGATATACCCTGATATGTTCGCTCTCTTAAGTTCAGATACTGCGGTTATTTTAGGAGAAATACAATGTAACAATCATGATGTAATAAACTTAGTCTCTCCAATTAGAAGTTTGAATAATACTGCTGCTAAGATATGCTTAAAGAACGAAGTCCAAACAACTATAGACTACTTTGAATATAATGAATCTCTTCACCATCATTCATTATATGACCTCAGAGGAGTGGCATTAGAGAAAATTTCATCTTGCAAATTAAGTTATATAAGTAGTAATTGGACTTCTGCTTCAAGAGATTCTAATTTCAATACTCCAGCTTGTGTAAATAGTCAAAGTCTTATTTCTTCAGAAAAACAAGACAAGAAATTCAAACTATTATATGATGAAATTTCACCAAACAATGATGGTTATCATGACTTCCTTATTATAAACTATCAACTAAATAAAGGGAACTTTAACATAAATTCAACAATATATGATCTCAATGGGAATAAAATAAAGGAAATATCAAATAATGAACTATCCTCATCCCAAGGAAGTATAATATGGGATTGTAAAAGCGACTTTCAGACTGTCTGTAAAAAGGGGATATATATTATTATAATACAGGCAGCTGATAACAAGAATAATAAATACCTTTATAAAGATGCTTTTGCAATTATATAAAATTCCTCCTATTCGTAACTTTTAAGTTTGTTCATTATAAATAAAAACCTTCTTGCAAATGTTGTTGAATTATTTTGTATAGTTGCAGAAATTGATAAACCAACATCAATAACAATTAAAGTCCAATGAATAATTCAGTTGCTATCCTATGCGGCGGCGGACCAGCTCCAGGAATAAATTCAGTAATTAGTTCTGTGGCAAAGGTATTTCTTAAATCAGGCTTTCGTGTATTAGGAATTCAGAAGGGTTATAGTACAATCTTTACTAAAGAACCACTATTCTCAGAAATAGATTTTACTATAGCTGATCAAATCAACAAAATGGGTGGATCTGCTCTACAAATGAGCAGATATAAGCCGAAAGACGAAGAATTCACTACTGATTTTTTCGAAGAAAACAATGTAAAACTTCTTGTTACTATTGGCGGTGATGATACTGCTTCTACAGCAAATAGAATTTCACGTTTTTTGAAATCCAAAAGCTTAGAAGTACAGAATGTTCATGTTCCAAAAACAATAGATAACGACTTGCCTCTTCCTGAGGGTGTACCTACTTTTGGGTATCAGTCTGCTAAACAAGCAGGTGTTCAGATTGCTCAAACAGTTTATGAAGACGCAAGAACAAGCGGAAATTGGTTTGTAGGCGTGGCAATGGGTCGTGAAGCAGGACATCTTGCTTTTGGCATTGGTGCTGCTTGCCATTATCCAATGATTGTCATACCTGAGATGTTTAATAAAACAACTCTGACTTTCGATAAGATTTGTAATCTTTTGATTTCTGCTATTGTAAAAAGGAAAATACTTGGTATTGATTATGGTGTTTCTATAATCAGTGAAGGGATTTTTCACTTTATTGATGATGAACAGATCATTAATGCAGGTATTAACTTTACCTATGATGATCATGGCCATCCTGAACTAGGAACATTAAGCAAAGCTCATATCTTCAATATCATGCTTCAGAAGAGATTGCAAAAGCTTGGACTTAATGTGAAAAGCCGTCCTATTGAAATAGGATATGCTGTAAGATGTGTTGAGCCTATTGCCTTTGACCTTCTATACTGTTCACTACTTGGTTATGGTGTGAAAAAGTTATTTGATCAGGGAGAATCCGGATGTATGGTTACTATTGATCAACTTGGTAATATTCTTCCTTTATATTTGGATGATGTTGCAAAAGAAGGCGGGATCATTGAAACTCGTCTTGTAAACATCGAATCTGAAAGAGTTCGTCTTATCTTTGATGAAGGTCTTCAGTATATTGCACCTGAGGATTATGAAGAAGCTTCTAAGTTCGTTGAGAACCCTGAAACTTACGATTTTAGAAAGATTTTAAACTGGTAAGCTAGTTCTGTTTATAGAATAAAAGCTTACTTATGAAAACATATAAAAGATGTTGGCTGCTTGTTGGTCAACATCTTTTTTTTGCTGAAAGATAAAAAAAGAGACTACCAAATATTTGGTAGTCTCTTGAAAAGAAAATTATAGAATATCATTTATACGTATTCGTCACCTTTTTCAATTTTCACATCAGTGACAAACTGACGAATTTGTTGTTCATCATTCTTTTTACATACAAGAAGAACACCATCATCCTCAACAACGATATAGTTGTCCAGACCTTGAAGTACAACAAGTTTATCTTTTGGCAGATTTATAACACAATCCTTTGTGTCATATGTCATCACATTCTTACCAACAATGGCATTATTATTCTCGTCTTTATCACTCATATCAAACATAGATCCCCAAGTACCTAAGTCTGACCATCCAAAGTCTGTGCTCAATACATATACATTATCAGCTTTTTCCATGATTCCATAATCAATAGAAATGCTTTTACAAACAGAATAAGCCTGTCTTAAGAATTCAGCTTCCTGATCTGTTCCGTATTTGCCAGCACCTTCTCTAAATATCTCATTGATTTCAGACAAATGAGTTTCGAAAGAAGCCATGATGCTCTTTAGAGACCAGATAAACATTCCTGAATTCCAAAGGAAATCCCCGCTTTCAACAAAAGATTTTGCTAATTCAAGATTGGGTTTTTCTGTGAATACCTTTACTTTTCTTATTTGTTGATCTTTCTCATAAGGGTTTCCTTCATCAAACTGAATATAGCCATAACCTGTATCTGGTCTTGATGGTTGGATTCCAAGAGTCAGAAGCCAGTCATTTTCACTAGCAGCCTGAATAGCACTATTGATATTTTCGGTAAAGATATCCTCTTTAAGGATAATATGATCGGAAGGAGCAACCACAACTACAGCTTCTTTATCCATGCTATATATCTTGTGGTTAGCATAAGCGATACATGGAGCTGTATTTCTTCTTGAAGGTTCGCAAAGCACCTGTTCTTCTTTAATGCCATCCAGTTGTTCTAAACACAACTCCTTGTATATTGCATTTGTAACAATATATATATTCTCTTTAGGACAGATGTTTAAAAAACGGTTGAAAGTCTGTTGAATTAAAGTTTGGCCAGTGCCAAGTATATCAATAAATTGTTTGGGTTTATTTGTCTTACTCATAGGCCAAAAGCGAGAACCTATACCCCCAGCCATAATTACGCAATATAAATGAGATTTATCTACCATCATGTATCTATATCTTTAGTTTTAGCAAATATACAAACAAATACAAAAATATTATTTTAAGCATTAACTACGCTAAAATCAAGGCTTTTATATAAAGTAACTTAAAATCTTCATGATATAAAAGCTAAAAACATATTTCGAACTGATTCAATCTTAAAATGATAGTTTTTAAATTAACTCATTATACATAATGAACTCTAAAATTATACTCCAAAATAAAAACACCCGCTTTTTCTTCAATTTATGTAATCATTAACCTTAAAATCTATAGTCAAAAAATGAGTTTCATTCACTTTTTTGTACATTTTTACCAATCTACAGAAATTATTTATAATCAGCATTATACAACACAAGCCTTTTCAAACCTTTTTTCAAGATTTTAAAAAAAATTCAAAAACCATCAATTATTGAGCTTTTTATAGGCATAATTACTTTGCACGCCCTCAAAATGAAAAAGCACGCCCTCAAAATGAAAAACAAGCTCGAGAGAATCATTTTTAAGCTCGAGAGAATCATTTTTAAGCTGCACAAACTTAAATTCAAGTATTGATAATATTACTATCTGTGTTACAATATTTTACATGGGATGGTTTTGTATTATTTCTCTTTAGAGAGCATGATAATTCAGAAGGTTTTATTATTTAACATAACATTGGTCAATTCTGTGCGATAAATTCTAATTTTAAAATCGAAAGTCGAATTATCGAAAAATACAGCCAATAAGAATAAGTTGTAAGACTTATAAAAGAAGAAATTTAAAGTTTTGAAGGAAAGATGATCTGCCCATAAATTTTCAATAATAATTGAATTTCAAAGATGAGTTAGTTCTAAAAGTAGATAATAAGCCTATGCAGACACAGAAAGAGTTTATTAAAGACAATGAAATGTCTTTTCAGGATAAGCAATTATAACATGTCTACTTATCTTCAAGAGTTATTTCTACAAAAGGATAGAAAAGATAAAGTCTTTGATTAGTCATAGATAGGCAGACAATACGGCTGCGTCTTTTTTTGATCTTCTTGAACACTCCTTTATTTTCAAAAGAAAAGAACTCATCAAACTTAAGATCATCAAGAAGCATTTTAGGATTTATATTTCTTTTCTTGTGATCTATTTCTCTAAGAGCCTTATAAAGATCCGGAGAGGCGGCCATGGTAGCGGTGGGCTTTTGCAAATACTTCTTTAAAGGTTCAAGCATAAAAACAGGAAACACATTATTACTATAAAAAGGCAGCAATAGTTTTCTTATTTCCTGTTTCCACTCCTTTCCATGTGGTGTTATTTTATCACCATATTGTAGTCGTGTGATATGATGTGCCATTTCATGCAGTAATGTCAAGAGGAATTGCTCAGGAGAAAGGTCATGATTTATAGTAATGATACCAGTTTTCTGGTTTCTATAGAAACTATAATCACCTAGCTTTGTTTTTCTTGACCTTGTAATCTTAATTGAAATATTATATTTCAATATTAGATCTATAGCATCATGAACAGCATCATGAGGAATGAAGTCTTTAAATAGAGTGATTAGTTTTGTTTTTTCCATTATTACCAATATTCCAAACAAATAGTTTTTGGTCTTCTAATTTACTCCATTTCGGGCAATCACATTTCTTTGATCTTCTTCTTCTTCTATATGGATAGCGATTATATCTTCTTGAACAGCTACTTATTACTAAAATGCCCCCTAATATTAAAAATAATACTGATAACTTCTTGACGCTTATCTTCATAGTTTTCAAAAATTTTACTTTTGGTTACTTTTGGTTACTTATTGCTAATAAGAGAAAGGTATCAAAATAAAACATTGTAAACGTTATTATTATATTGTAAACTTAACCAAATTTACAGACCTTTGATGTATTCCTATTCAGTATCAATTCGGTATTATTCACTAAACTTTTCCCTCACTAGTTATGAAGAACGAAATTTTTCAGCACCTTAACACTTTTCTCGAAAAAAAAGTAGATCCTGAATCTAATATACTTGATAAAGATTTTAGATTATTGCAAGAAGTATTCCACAAGTTGATTCAATATAAATGTCTATTGTTCTTCATTCCTAAAGAATATGGAGGTTTAGGGCTCTCAAGAAAAGAGCTTATTGAATTATATATGACAATATCAAAGTATTCAGGCGTATTAACATTCTTGCAATCGCAACATCAATCTTCTGTTAACTATATACTTAAAGTTAAAGAAAGAGATAAAGCAAGTTCACTATTAAAGCATATTGCAGAAAACAATATGCCTATTGGATATGCATCAATAGTAAGAATGAATTTAATAAAAGCCACAAGAAAAGGGAGTGGGTATGTTCTTAATGGATATATACCGTGGGTCACAGGTTATAAGATCTTTGAGAAGTTTCTTTTAATATTTAATATTAATGGAAGAACCAGACTTTGTCTAGTTCCTTTTGATAATATCAAATCAGATCAAGGCAATTTGAAAATTTCTGCTCCAGTAGATATAATTGTATTCCAATCTTCAAATACTGTTCGTATTGATTTCAATGATTACTTTATAGAAGAAAAGGAAATGATGACCTTTGATGATACGAAATTCGGAGATTATTCTATTGAACACCCTACTATCTTCAATTTTGCTTCAGCAGCAAATAGATTACTAACCTTTGTTGAAAGATCTAACACCACTCTAAAGCCAAAAGTAAAAGCTGGTTATGATAAGCTTGAAGGATTGCTTAATGATTACCTAAAAGGCTTAGAATCACCTATAGACAATCCTCTTGAATACAGAGCTAAGGGTTATTTTCTTGCAGAGAAATGTTCACAGTTTGCTAGACTAAGTCTGGGGGGAAAGACCTTATTATCAGATCATCCTGTACAAAGAATCTGTAGAGAGATCTGGCAATATGCTATAGCAGGATATTCAGAACCTCAGCTAGAATCCTATATCAATAAGATAATGGAGGAATAGGAAAAAGAATTTAGAGAATTATAACAAACTAATACTATTTTCGCTGTTTAATGCATTTTATTACTTTGTCAAGAAATAGTCATCAAATGAAAATAAAAATCGTAAACAAATCAAATCACCCTCTTCCAGAATATGCAACAAAAGCTTCTGCAGGAGTAGATTTAAGAGCTAATTTGAATACTCCTATAGCTTTAGGGCCAATGGAAAGAAAACTAGTGCCTACGGGTCTCTATATTGAAATTCCTGAAGGTTATGAAGCTCAAGTAAGACCTCGTAGTGGTTTAGCAATAAAGAAAGGTATTTCTGTTTTGAATTCTCCTGGCACAATTGATGCTGATTATAGAGGTGAAATAATGGTGATACTTATAAACCTATCTAAAGAGGTTTTTATCATTAATGATGGTGAAAGAATTGCTCAAATGGTTTTTGCTGCTCATGAACAGGCAGAATGGGAACTTGTATCAGAACTTGAAGAGACTGACAGGGGTAATGGAGGCTTTGGGCATACAGGCCATAAATAAAATATAAATTTAAATACCACATAGTTATTGAATAAGTAGTAGAGTTAACATCTTTTATGATAGCTCAAGCAGTGATATTTAACCTACTTATAAGATATAACACAACAAGATATATTATGAAAATAGTTATTCCAATGGCGGGTATGGGGAAAAGAATGCGCCCGCATACATTGACTGTACCAAAACCACTAATTCCAATCGCTGGAAAACCTATCGTTCAACGTTTGGTTGAAGATATCGCTTCTGTTGTTAATGAAACTATCGAAGAGATTGCTTTTATTATCGGAGACTTTGGCAAAGAAGTAGAAGCGTCTTTACTTCAGATTGCTGATAAAGTAGGGGCAAAAGGAAGAATATGTTATCAAAAGGAAGCCCTTGGAACTGCTCATGCTATTCTTTGTGCTAAAGAGTCTTTGGATGGAAAAGTTATTGTAGCATACGCAGATACTTTATTTAAGGCTGATTTTGCTTTAGATTCTGAAAAAGATGGTATTATCTGGACAAAAAAAGTAGATAAGCCTGAACAATTTGGCGTTGTTAAGCTTGATAATAATGGACTAATTACTGGTTTTGCAGAAAAACCTAAAGAGTTTGTTTCTGATGAAGCTATTATAGGTATCTACTTCTTCAAAGATGGTCTTTACCTTCGTAATGAGCTGCAAAAGCTATTAGATCAGGACATCAAGACCGGAGGAGAATATGGTATCACTGATGCATTACAAAATATGATGAGTCAAGGTACTTGTTTCTCTACTGATACTGTCGAAGAATGGTTGGATTGTGGAAATAAAGATGCTACTGTATTTACAAATCAACGTGTTCTTGAACTTATAAAGGAAAAAGAAAGTTTAATTTCAAACAGTGCTGTTATTCACAATTCTGTGATAATTGAACCATGTTATATAGGAGAAAATGCAGTTATTGAAAACTCTGTGATTGGTCCTCATGCTTCAATAGGAATGAATTCTGTTATGAAAAATGCGATAGTAAGTAATTCTATCGTTCAGAATAATACTTCTGTTAAACAAGAAAACATTGTTAATTCAATGATTGGTAACTATTCTTCTATTCAAGGAAAATCAAAAGAATTTTCTACAGGAGATTATTCTTCTATTGAATAGTAGTTATCCTCTTGTCAGTACCAAAATAAAATATGTATATGCTTAAAAAATATTTTCTTTTTACGGCTATAGCTCTAACTATAGCCGGCTTGTCTTCTTGTTCTTCTTCTAAGAATAAAGCAACAAAACATACTTACAATGTCACTGAAGATGAACTTCAGGGTACTGCATTATTTATAGATGCTACTCGGGATCGTATTCAAGGAGATACTGAAAAGGCAACTTCTTTATATGAACAAGCCTTGGAAAAGAATCCTATGGATGCAGCATCCATGTATGAGCTTTCCCGCTTATATGAAAAGAAAAACAGAGAAGATGAAGCTCTAAAGCTTATTGAAAAAGCTGTCAAAATCGACCCGGAAAACGAATGGTATTTAAAGCAGTCTGCTGAACTTTACAAGCATTATGAAAAGTATGATCAACTTGTTATAGTTTATAACCATTTACTCGAAATCAGCCCTTCAAACCCTGAGTATTATAATGATCTTGCTGTTGCTTACCTTTATAAAGGAGACTATAAGAAAGCACTGGATACATATGATAAGATGCAAGTAGAAATGGGGCCTAATGAATTCCTCACACTCAGAAAAGTTGCCCTTTATGAGAAGTTAAATGAGAATGATAAAGCTTTAAAGGAAATGCAAGACTATGTAAATGAATTTCCTTTTGAGATAAGATCATATAAACTTCTTGCTGAATTTGCGGCTTCACATCATTATAAAGATGTTGCTCTTAAAGCTTATAAAAAGATTATTGAGCTTAATCCTAATGATCCTTATATTCATATTTCTTTGGCAGATTTCTATAAGAAAGAAGGGGATACTACCAAAGCATTTCAGGAATTAAAAAAAGGTTTCAAAAACCCTAATCTTGATTTAAATAGTAAGGTTCAGATATTGACTACTTATTACACATTGAATGAGCTAATGAATAACTCTAAATATGAAGCTTTGGAGTTAGCAAAGAGCCTTACAGAAACCCACCCTGATAATCTGCGTGCATGGGGAATTTATGGAGACTTTTTATATCAGGTAAAAAACTACAAACAAGCTTTTGTTGTTCTACAGAAAGTACTTGCTTTAGGTGATAAGTCTTATCGTGTATATGAACAGATTCTTTTTATCACCTCTGATCTTAAGCTTAATGCAGAGACATTAAAATATGCAAAAGCTGCTATAGAACTTTTCCCTACACAACCCATCCCTTATCTGTTTGCAGGTATTGCAGAATCAAGAAATGAGAATTATAAGGCTGCTATCAACTATTATAATAAAGGTATTGGCTGGGTCGTAAACAATAATAATCTGAAACTACAATTCTTCTCTTTTATTGGAGATACTTACCATTCTCTGAAGAATGATAAGAATGCTTTTATTGCCTATGATAAAGCACTCGAAATTGACTCTGCAAATTCAGTAGTACTAAATAATTATGCATATTACCTCAGTCTTGAAGATGAAAATTTGGAGAAAGCTAAGGAAATGGCTGCCAAGGCAGTTGAGTTAGACCCTGACAATCCTTCAAATCTGGATACTTATGGATATGTCTTATTTAGGCTTAAGAAATATAAAGAAGCAGAGAAATATTTATTATTAGCTTTAGGTAATGGAGGTAAAGCAAATGGTACTATCCTGGAACATTATGGTGATGTACTATTCTTTCTAAATGAAAAGAATCTTGCTTTGGAATACTGGAAAAAAGCACTCTCAACAAAAGACCATTCAAAGAATTTAGAAGATAAAATCAAGAAAGAAAAATATATTGAATAGCATATCAACCAAATAATAAATGATATAAAACAGAAAGGATTGTGGAAAAGGAAAATCATTGTTATAAAATAAGCCATAATAATATTCATTACAGAATATTTCTTCTTTGCTTTGCTTTAGTCTTTATGACTTCTTGTGTTAGTAGACGTAAGGCCATAAGAGAACCTTTAAAAGAAAAAGGAGCAAGTTTCTTATTGGAACGTTTAGATTCAAGTAAGCTAAATTTTAATACTCTTTCATTAAAGTTCAATGCTCAGCTTAAAGAAAAAAGAAAAACTACCAATATAAAAGGTCAGGTTAGAATACAAAAAGACAGTCTAATTTGGATATCTTTTTCTCCTGCGCTAGGTATCGAAGTAGGGAGACTTAAAGTAACTCGTGATTCTATATTCTTTATTAATCGATTGAATAAAACTTATGTTATAGGTAATTATCAATTTGTAAATGATTTCCTGAAGACAAATATTGACTTTGATATCTTTCAATCATTGCTAACAGGAAATGATTTCGAAACCTTTGACACTGTCGGTTTTCAGGCTAGCATTGACAATAGAAAGTATAAGCTTTCTTCTATGGAAAGAAGAAAACTTAAACAGCTTTCTGAGCAACGAGATGGAGAAATAATGTATTTCCAAAATATGTACCTCGATCCTGTAACTTTCAAGATTACCGATCAATATTTTATGGAGGTGGGTAAAGAGAAAAAAGAGCTACATGCTCGATATAAGAACTTCAAGAGCATACAAAATCAGCTATTCCCTTATTTGATTGAGTTTAAAATTGAAGCAGAAAACAATATAAAGCTGAAGGTGAAATTATCGAAAGTAGAAATCAACGATAAGGAAAGCTTCCCATTTAAGATTCCAAAAAAATACAAACCCTTAAATATAGAACAGTAGTTCGCTATAGAGGTTGTCAAAAAGGCAACCTCTTTTTGTTTCCTCTCTTTTATCTTTTTATAGAACCTGTCCTATTTAATACAAAAGTGTTCATTTTTAAACACTAATTAAATTCTATTCAATTATCCTTATTTTATATTCTTTTAGGAACTAGCTATTTGATAAAAAAAGTACAATAGTTGTAAAATTGGCATAGTGTGTAATTATGAAATCAGATAGCTATTGTAAAAAAGATGAAAAAGATATTTATATTCTTAATGTTTGCATTTATAATTATAGGTGTAAATGCTCAAGACAGAATTCTTACAGGCTCTAGTGCCTTTAAGAAAGCTTTAGGAAATAAAACCAGAACAACAGAGGGTATACCTGGAGAAAATTATTTCCAAAATCATGTAAGTTATGACATGGACATTGAAGTTGATGTCAACAAGAAATTAATTCATGGACTAGAAACGATTACTTATGTAAATAATAGTCCAGATGATCTAAAATATTTTGTGTTAAGATTATATAATAATCTATTTAAGAAAGGGAATATAGCATATGTAAATATCGATCCGGAAGATATTGGAAAAGAGATGATGATTGAAAAAATCAAGATCGATGGAAAAGATATTAAAGGAAAGAGCGAAAAAGGAACTCTTATGTATATATTCCCTTCTTCCCCTTTAAAAGCTAATTCAAGTTGCAAGATAGAAGTTGAATGGACTTCTTTCGTTCCTGCAAAAACAAAGCTAAGAGGAGGAAACTATAATGATAGCTGCTTGTATGTATCATACTTTTATCCACAAATGGCAGTTTACGACGATATTAAAGGTTGGGATCATCATTCTTATAATGGGGTAGCAGAATTTTACAATGAATTCGGTGATTTTTCTGTAAATATTAAGGTACCAGAAAATTACGTCATTTGGGGAACCGGGGAACTTCAGAATCCTTCAGAAGTATTTTCTGATATAGTTTTAGATAGATATAACAAAGCTAAAAATGGCACTGAAGAGGTTCACATTATTGACAATGATTTATTGAAAGAAAGAAATGTCACAAAGCACAATAGATTCCTTACTTATCATTTCAAAGCATCTAATGTAAATGACTTTACATTTGGGCTTAGCAACCATTATAATTGGAAAGGAAAATCTATAAGTAGAGGGGCAAAGAGTAATGATAAAGTGTTTGTCCAAACAGCTTATAATGACTCCTCTAAAGATTTCAGAGACGATATGCTTCATTTAACTGAATATAGCATTGACAAATTATCAAATGAAGTATATGGTCTCGCTTTTCCTTTCCCTGAAATGACTATCTTCCATGGTGATGGAGGTATGGAAGCGCCAATGATGTCTCTACAAGAAGGAGAAGAAAGTGAGTATTATTCACATATATTTGTTACAAGTCATGAGGTTGCTCATTCTTATTTCCCTATGTTTATAGGAGCGAATGAATCTTATGAGAACTGGATAGATGAGGGGATCACTACATTTGCTCCTACAGATATTCAACTGGCGGTAAATGATAAATATAACTCTGATTTAAATAACACCAAAAGCTTTGGAAAATATGCTTCTGGGATGTATGACCCTACTTTATCCACAAATAGTAATGAGCTTGGAGATTCTCCATTAAGAGTTCAGGCTTATATAAGAGGGAGTGTTTTCCTTAAGTTTTTAAGTGATATGATAGGCCCTGATTATTTCAAGAAAGCTGTTCAGGAAATGGCTAAGAACTGGGCGCATAAGCATATTACAAGTGAAGAATTTTTGAGAACATTCGAATTGGTGAGTGGTAAGGACTTGAAATGGTACTATGACGAATGGTATCACAAAAACAGTTATGCTGATCTTGGGTTATATGGCTTTAAGAAGAAAGGCAATAAGGGATTAGTAACAGTAAGGAATAATACCAGCCTACCTATACCTATAGCTCTTACTATAGAATATAAAGATGGAAAAAAGAAAGAAATATATCATACTGCTGAAGTATGGAAGAACACAAATAAATATACTATTGAACTTAAGAAAGTAAAAAATATAAAGGAAGTGACTTTAGGAAACACAAGTATTCCTGATAGCTTCCCTGAAGATAATATCATTAAATTTTAAATTTATTAATACATAGTTTTTTTTAGTCTTGTCTAAATAATTGATTTCTTAGAATGAGTTAAGGGATGCCATTGTGGCATCCCTTTGTGTTTTTTGAATGATTATTTTATCATTGCTCTTTTAATATCCATACAATCTGTCCACTCAATCATAGAATTGAATAGTCTTATTTTCTTAAAGAACTTTAGATCTCTAAGTTGAATTTCATCTTCATGTATCAGCCCAAACTCTAAAAGATAACTTCGTTGAACACCCTTAAGCAAAGGTGCTGAAGGAGTAAACCACATACTTCCATCAAATAGAGCTATATTACAGTACGAAGTATCAGAAAGTAACCCATTCTTGACAATCAAAACATCATCACAATCTTCTCTTTTATCAAAAAGTGTATTTAATGGACTTCTTTCCATATACTTAAATTGATAATCAATATTATTATCCTTTACTACACGAAGACTTTTAATATCCTTGAGAACATATGGTAAAAATTCAACTCTCTGAATCTCCTTATCGTATTCTACTCTGACCTTATATACATCGTTGGTATCTTCCAACGCTTCAGGAACCTGAATATGGTCGAATAAGTCTATCTTATCAAGTTCAAAAATTTTCTTTCGGGTTCTATTAAACCTCTTATTATGATAACTCTGACGGAAAAACTGACCATCATGATATTTTATAGTTTCAAGAAAACGGCACATATACTTTTGCTATTAGCTCTTCATATTCTTTTTTACAATCACTGCGAACAGTAATGCCACCACCACTTTTGAAGTAATATTCATTATTGATATGTTCAATGTAGCGAATCATTACGGCACTTTCCAGTTGTTCACCATCAAAATAACCACAGACGCCAGTGTAATAACCTCTGTCATATTGTTCTGACTCTTGAATTATTTCTACAGTTTTCTTTTTTGGTGCTCCACTTATTGAGCCTGCTGGAAGCAACGAATATAGTAAATCTCCCAAATGAGCATCATAATCATCAGGTAAATCTCCTACAATTTCAGAACTTACTTGTAGTAAGCTTCCTTTTACAGTATTAATCTTATCAATATATCTGAATCTGTTTACTTTAACGTTCTTTGAGATTCTACTTAAGTCATTTCTAATCAGATCTACAATTGTATAATGTTCAGCTAATTCTTTTTCATCTTCAATTATGATCTGCTCTGCATTAGGGATAGTTGCATCAATAGTTCCTTTCATAGGATAAGAAAACACTTTACCATTTTTTATCTTAATGAAAGCTTCTGGAGAAAAGACTACCAATTGATCATTATACCATAACTTATAAGGAGCTTTGCTCTTGTAAAATATCTCTTCAAGGTTGAGATTGATCTCTATCTTTGAAGGTAGGGTAAGGTTAAGCAAATATGAATTCCCATACATCAAATGATCATGTACAATTCTGAAAGCTTTTTGATATCTATCATAAGAAGGTGGATATACCTTCATATCTGTTTTTTTCTCTCCTACAATAGGTTTGTCTTTAACATTACTGCCATTAGGGAAAACAAATTTAAGTTTTGAAGAACATAAGTCTTCAGATAAAAATACCATTGGTTTCTGAAGAGCAAAATCAATCATAAAGAAGAAAGGCTTTCGCTCTCTTCCGCACATATTCATCTTTTCCCAAACATCACTTTTCATCCTGCAAAAATAAATTTATCATTCTTTATAGAAACGTTGTCAACAGAAATAAAATATCTCAAAAGTGCTACCAATGCTTATAAGGGTTCTTTGAAAGATAAGCATTAAAATATCGTTTATCCTGACTTACTTCCTTATCAATCCAATCAGGTCTTTCAAATATCTCATCTTCTGATTGTAATTCTATTTCAGCGACTATAAGTCCTTGATTATCGCCAAGAAATTCATCAACTTCCCATAAATGGTTACCTATTTCTTTAAAGTATCTATACTTCTCTACGGTGGGCTTTATGCATAGGTCTCGTAGCATCTCTTCAGCATCAACCTTGGGAATAGTATACTCATATTCATCTCTGGTTATGCCATTACTACTTGACTTTATACAAACCCAGGCAGAATCATTAGAGACTCTGATTCTAACAACTTTATTTTCATCAATATGCAAATAGCCTTGATGTAAATACACCCTTTTGGCATTAAGTTTAAAGTCATTATTCTTTACAAGAAACTTTCTTTCTATTTCTTTAGCCATAATATATAAGCATAAAAAAAGCTGCCCTTGAGCATTAAGACAGCTTATGTATATGATTCTTACTTTTGTCTATAGGTAACAGTAGTAATAACTTTTCCTACAATACCCAAGGTTTCCCTGTCAATAGCATCAATGTTATCTTTTGTCGTATGCCAATGGCTTGCAAAAGTATTAACACCATCATCACTAAGCCCAATAACATCAACAGTAGGGATATCTGCATACCTATTCATTGGTAGATGATCATCATTGATAGCACCATTTACTTCGTCAATAAACAGATTACTATATCCAAGTTCTTTTGCTGTTTTCCAGATTAGGTCAACATATTTTGATGCAAATTGATAAGAAAAGCCTTCCTTAAAGAAAACTGTTTCTTTTGATCCCACCATATCCAGAAGGATACCAAATTTAGCAGTATATCCAAACTCATGGGGATTTTGCGCCCAATACTGACTTCCCATAGCCCAATACTGATCTCCATTCTCATAGATTTCAGCATAAGCAGGAGGGCCTAAATCTTCTAAGTCGAAAAAGATTACATCAACACCAATATCAGTAGGAGTAGTTTTCATTAGTCTGGCAATCTCAAGGATAACACCTACACCAGAAGCTCCATCATTAGCTCCATCAATAGCGGTGTTGTGCAATTTTGCATCTGTTTCCTGATCTGCAAAAGGTCTGCTATCCCAATGTGCACATAAGATCATCCTTTTCTTTTGCTCTGGGTTGAAAGAAGCAATAATATTTTTGCCATTCAAAGTACGACCATCAAAGCCTCTAACTCTATATTCTTGAATTTGAACTTTGGGAGCATATATTTTCAGCTTTGAATATAACCATTCAGCGCATTTAGTATGAGCTTCAGAACCTGGTGTTCTAGGACCAAAATCTGTTTGAGCTTTTACAAAGGCATAAGCAGAATCAGCGTTGAATATAGGCACAATAACAGAAGCCTCTATTTTATCTTCTGTCTTTTTAGTTTTTTCCTGTGTAGCTTTAGGGGTTCCTTCAGAGCAGGAATAGATTGCAAAAAGCAAACTCAAGCCTAAACCAATCTTATTTATTAAACGTATCATTTGAATATCTTTATTTGTTCTTTACTTCTTTCCACTGTAAAGTGTTAATCATATGCTCAATATCTTTCTCTATATAATCAATTACAGGAGCCAAAGAATCATTGTTAGGTCTTACATAAAAGTATAAAGCTCCACGTAGGAAGTTGCTTGTACTATCAGTAAGCACAAATTGATAAGGAGATGCAGCACCAATACCATCAATACGATAAGTAATGCCGTATACTTCTCTATCTTTATCAACAAATAAACTATCACTTATTCCCGAAGCCTTTTGCATATGTTTATTTACCATCTGATAAGCGTCTTCAAGGTAATTATATAAGTTGTTATCTACCTTTTTATAGCTAATATGGATTTTGCTTCTCAGATTAGGATATACAATGTTAATCCAATATCGTTCCGCATCACCTTCATTATCGGGTTCGATTACAGAATACTTTGAATATTCAAATGAAAAGGGATAGTTAGTATCGAACTTAGCATATTCATGTTCTGGTAGATTGATACGAAAGTAACCCCTCGGTTTTGGTGTATAATTGTTATCACAAGCAGTTACAGCGAAAAGCATAGCTAATGTAGATATCAAGCCTGATATTATGAATTTTCTCATTATGTCGTTTTTTGAATGATCTTAATGTTTTTGATTCGTCTTTGGTCTGCATCTACAACAGTAAACTCAAAATCTTTATAATTCGTCTTTTCTCCTTTTTCAGGGATCTTCTCAATCAGCTCAAGGATAAGGCCAGCAAGCGAATCGGATTCTCCTTTTATATCATCAAAATAATCATAGTTAATTCTTAATACTTTGCAAAAATCATTAATAGAAGTTCTTCCTTCAAAGATATATTGTCCATCTATAAGCTTCTTATATTGGACTCCTTCTTCAACTAAATCAAACTCATCACTGATTTCCCCTACAATTTCCTCAAGGATATCTTCAAGAGTAATAATTCCTGATGTTCCACCGTATTCATCTACAACGATAGCCATATGTATTTTCTTTTCCCTAAACTCCTGAAGAATGTAATTAATCTTTTTATTCTCAGGAACAAACATTGCTTTACGGATCAATAAAGTCCAATCAAAACCATTATCCTTTCCAAGGTAAGGTAATAAGTCTTTCACATATAAGATCCCTTTTATGTTATCAAAAGATTCTTCATAGACAGGAACTCTTGAAAAGCCATTAGACCGGATTATATTCATCATTTCAGAGAAGCTCATTTCTATATCAACAGCAATAACATCAAGTCGTGATTTCATTATTTGACTGGCATCTAAATCTGTAAATTGCACGATTCCTTTCAATATACGAGTCTCATCTTCACTATGATCGCCATTAGTAGTAATATTTATAGCTTCAGAAAGATCTTCCATAGAGAAATCACCAAACTTCTTTGCCATCCGTTTATCTATAATAGTAGTCGATCTTACCAAAACAGAACTTATTGGATGAAAAACTCTCAATAATATGCTCAATGGACGAGCCATAAAACGAGCAAACTTTAATGTATGCCTTGTTGAATATATCTTTGGCATAATCTCACCTATAAGCAAGATCAATGCAGTAACTACCACTACTTGTATGATTATCCCCAGAACCGGAGAGTTTCTAAAGTTGAATAGCTCTGCTACTATGTAAGATGATAGTATTACGATACCAACATTAACAAAGTTGTTTACAATTAGAATCGTTGCTAATAACTTCTTGGGTCTTTCAAGCAATGAACGTATTATGCCTGAATTTGTAGATTTGCTTGTATTTATTTTCTCCTCATCTGCTGGTGATAAAGCAAAATAAGCAATCTCACTTCCCGACACCAAAGCGGAAAAAACCAATAATACAATGAATATCAAAAAGCTTAATGCTAGTTCCCATGTAATGGGATTCCATATGCCTTGTGCTGTACTTAACAGATGTAAATAAGATTCTATGTCTGCGCCTTCCAAAATGTTTTATTCCTTTTAATTATAATAAACAATTATGTATTCTAATTTCATTAAACGTTTTTAAAACTCTTTTAGCAAAAGTAAGAATAATTAAAATTTCACATAAGACATTTGCTATTTAACAATCAGATGTTTGCTTCATATTTACTGTTAACATTTCTTTAAGACCTTCCTAGTAAAACAAACTTAAAGCAAGCTGAGTACTATATAGCTATAAGCCTTCTGACATTTTTCATTGTGAAAATCCATTCAAAGTCTATAGCCTGTCTTAACTTTGATTTCAGAAAAATAAAAAATAAGTTTTGTTACTAAGACTTTAAGACTTACTAAAAACTAAAATCGTATAAAGTTAAAACCTCTTCTTATTCTTACTCTTTGAGGTATGTTAATAACATAATATTTTATCATAGAATTGGAATTGAATAATTACCCAATTGTAGGTATTGCATATAAACCTTTCCAGAAATACTTTTGTACATGAAAGAAGATCATTTATGTTCCCTTTCACACACACACATATAAACACACACAAAATGAAATCATTATTAAAAACATTTATACTAGTAGGAATCGTTTTAATTGGGTTCTCTTCTTGCAAGAAAGACGAGGATAAACCAGAGGATACACCAAATGTAGTAGTTAATAAGAATTTAATAAGCAAAACTATTACCATTGATGCAAGAGCATATGATGCATGGGTTTATATTAACCTTGAATCTGGTAAAGTTGTAAAACCAACTAACTTTTTAGATGATTTAAGCTGGGATATCGCATTCCATAGAGACAATGTAAGAACTAATGGCGGTGAGTCAGGTAAAGGCATGGGTGCCGGTATGGAAACAGAGTATGAAAAGCTGAGTGATTGTAAATCTGCTCCTGAAAGTGGTTATGCTACAGATGAACAGATGGACATTATGACTGCTTATGTTATGCCTCCTGAATACGAAAAACAACCTGCAAATGTTGAACTAGAGAAGTGGGGGAATTTTGACATAACTGTTATGCCTCCTGTTTTCAAACTATCAGGAAAAGTATATACAATCAAAACTGCTAAAGGAAATTATGCGAAGTTGAAGTTTCATGATTATTATAATGATGAAGGTGAATCTGGATATATAAAGGTAGAGTACGTTTTGCAAACTAATGGGAAAACCTCTTTTCAGTAAAAGAGTTAAGGCAGCTTATGATAACCATAAGACTGCCTTAAAATAATCATTCACACACAAAACACATTGCAAAAGTACATCTTTTGATCGAATAATGATCAATATAATGGAAAACTTCAACAAGTTAATTATAAGAGTTGTTCAAGGAATGACTCTTATCTTGATTGTTCTTAATTCTCTGAATAGTAGTGCGGAAACCTTTTCTATATCAGGGAAAGTGTATGATAAAATCACAAATCAACCTTTAATTGGGGCAACAGTAGTTATTAAAGGTACAGCACAAGGAGCAGCAACTAATAATTCAGGGGAATTTGAAATTCAAAGAATCGTTAAAGGGTATTATATCGTAAAAACCAGCTTTTTTGGCTATGCTTCTGTTGAGAAGAAACTAAATATAGAGCGAAGCTTACATGATCTTAAATTTTATCTTGAAGAAACAGCATACAACCTTGATAATGTCGTAATCACAGGTACTAAAACTGCTAAGGCTCTAAAGGATGTCCCTGTTATCACTCAGGTTATAGGGAGCAAGGAATTAAAGAAGATAGATGCTGTAAATATTAAGGATGTTTTAGAAGCTGAATTGCCTGGTCTTGAATTCTCTCAACATGGATATGGTTCAAACCTTAGAATGCAAGGGCTGGATGCCAAATATATCCTGTTCCTTGTCGATGGGGAACGTATGGCTGGTGAAACCGGGGGAAATATTGATTACTCAAGATTGAACATGGATAATGTTGAACGTATAGAGATAGTCAAGGGGGCTTCATCTTCTTTATATGGTTCTAATGCTTTGGGAGGAGTTATAAATATCATCACTAAAAAGCCTGAAAATAAAATAGACCTGAATGTAGGTTCCAGATTTTCTGCTTTTGGAGATAAGAAATATAATGCTTCTCTTGGATATGGTCATAAAAACATAAAAGGAGTAACAGGAGTAAATATATCTTCATTTGATGGCTATATCATTAATGATGCTGCTATTGATGGTTATAAAAGTATGAACATCAATCAGAAGTTGTCTTATGATCTGGGCAAAAGGATCAAACTTAATGCTAGTGGGGGGTATTACCAAAAAGAAATGCTTCCTGATCCAGAATTTAGTAATAAAGCCAAGAAAGTTAGAGATAGATATTATGATTATAATGCTCGTTTCAAGGGTGATTATACCATCAATGATAGATCTTCTTTAGACCTTAGTTATAGTTGGGATCAATACGATAAGTATAATTATTATATCCTTAAGGAGAAAGAACGTCGGGACTATCAAAACACATTGCAATCCTTAAAGCTGAATTATATTACTGAACTCGGTGGCAGAAACGAATTGGTTACAGGCCTTGAGTATAGTAGTGAAGCTCTGATGACTGATCAATTCCTGCAAGAGGGAGATGCTTATAAGACATTTGATTTTAACAACATTGTATTTTATGCTCAGGATGACTTTCAGCTAACAGAAAAGTTCTCTTTACTTGCTGGTGTCCGTTTCGATAATCATTCTACTTATGGTTTGCATGCCACCCCTAAGCTTAACTTGATGTATAAACTATTCCCTTTAAACTTCAGAATGGGTTATTCTTCCGGATTTAGATCTCCAAGTTTGAAGGAGTTGCATTCTAATTGGGATCATATGGGGATGTTTAGAATTATTGGTAATCCTGACCTTGAACCTGAAACCAGCAACTATGTTTCTGGAAGTGTTGAGTATGCAAAGAATGGTTTCAGCTTTACTGTCAATGCTTATTATAATGATATCAAGAATAAGATTGATGGCTTATGGGATCATGATCAGGACACTATGACTTATAGTAACTACGACAGACTACAAATACTTGGTGTTGATGCAGATATCACTTCTCAACTTACTAAGAATATAAAGCTTGTATTGAGATACAGCTTCATTGAAGATAGAGTGCCTATGGATGCTGTACGTCTTTCGACTACTAGCCCTCATACTGCTGTTACTCAGTTTGAATATTCTTTCAAAAGGAAAAACTATCAGCTTAGTGTCAACCTTAATGGCAGATATATTGGCAGCAAGGACTTCTATACTTCTGATGGAGAAGACAAGAATGGCAACCCTATATATTCTAAGGTGTCGTATCCGGATTGGATGTTATGGAAGCTAACATTAAATCAAACTTTGTTTAATAGCATAAACATCTCTACTGGAGTTCGTAACCTCTTTGATTACATACCGAACAAGTCTTCTTTTAACTCGACATTAACATCAGGAAGGACTTACTTCCTTGGGGTGCAAATTGATCTTGATGGGCTGTATAGAACTGGAAAGAAATACTTACGACCAAACAAATAGTATGTATCAATAATAGCTCAACTCTACTATTGATACACATTATACTACATATACTTTTATTCACACACACAAACAGATATAGGAATAATGAGGAAACAAATTTTTATAGGCTTGGGAGCTATCTTGATGATTGTGCTTCTGGGTCTGGGCTGGAAGAACTACCTAAGCCCAACAAAAGTAGCGTTTGTTAACTTCCCTGAATTTCAAATTGCCAGAATTGTTAAAGCCACAGACAATTTCTGGATAGATGTTACATCTGTTGAACCTGACGAAGTCAGTGATATGAATCAATATGATGCCATCTTTATGTTTGGAATGGGCTTGAAAATAGGACAAGATCAAATACAGGAAATTAAGGATGCTGGTGATAATGGTAGTAAGATATTTGTATTTGCTGCCACGAATCCCAAAATGGATATCTCTAATATTGAAGGAGAAAGTAAAGATAAGATATCTGCTTATTTCTCGAATGCTGGTAATAGAAACTATGCATCCTTATTAAATTATACAAGAAAATATATTGACGGTAAATCTTTATTTACTGATGATATAGAAGAGCCTAAAGAGATTCCTTCTGATGTGTTGTTTGACATTAATGGAGAACAAAAGTTTGAAACTGTTGAAGCTTATGAGAAATGGTATAAAGATGCTGGTCTTTGGAAAAAGGGAGGCTCTAAAGTCGCTCTTATGACTAGTATCGTTGGTCCATTCAACTCAAATACAGAGCATATAAGTGGAATAATCTCAACCTTGGAAAATAAGGGTATGAATGTATATGCTGTTTCCAGTTTCAGGAAAAGACTGGATATGTTGAAAGCAATACAACCAGAGCTTATTGTTTATCTTCCTCATGGTAGGCTTAATATGGGTGCTCCGGGAACTATACCCAAATGGTTGGAAAAACAGAATATCCCTGTTCTTTGTCCTTTGACTGTTTTTCAGGATCACGATAAATGGCTGAAAGATCCACAAGGAATGTTTGGTGGTCTTTTAAGTCAAAGTGTTACTATGCCTGAACTTGATGGAGGAATCAACCCCTATGCTGTGATTGCTCAGTTTGAAGATGAGAATGGATTTAAGATCTTTAAGCCTATTCCGGGAAGAATGGAGAAGTTCGGTGATATGGCAGAGAAGTTTATCAAGCTTAGATATCTTGAAAACAAAGACAAGAAAGTTGCTATCTACTACTTTAAAGGCCCTGGTCTTAATGCCATGGTAGCTGCAAATATGGAGGTAGTCCCTTCTCTTTACAGGCTTGTGAAAAACCTGAAAAAGGAAGGATATACTGTAAACAACTTGCCTCAGTCAGAAGAGGAATTCGAGAATCTCATCATGACTAAAGGCCCTGTCCTTGGCCCTTATGCATTGGGTACATTCAATGAATACCTGAAAAATGGTGACCCTGCCATTGTCTCTTCTCAAGATTATATGAGCTGGTGTGAAAAAGATCTAAGACCTGAAATGATTCAGGATATGGAAGAGCTTTATGGTAAGGCTCCCGGTGATTATATGTCTATTACTGATGGCGACAAAAGTGCTATTGCTGTTACCAGAGTCGACTTGGGCAATATAGTCTTACTCCCTCAACCTTTACCCGGAATAGGCGATAATACATTCCAGCTTGTTCATGGAGCGGGTGTTGCTCCTACTCATCCTTATGTTGCATCTTATTTATGGACTCAAAATGAGTTTAAGGCTGATGCTGTTATTCATTTTGGTACGCATGGAAGTCTTGAGTTCACTCCGGGAAAACAAATCGCTTTGTCTGATTATGATTGGACAGACCCGCTTATTGGCACTACTCCACACTTCTATGTTTATACTATCAGCAATGTTGGTGAAGGAATGATTGCCAAGAGAAGATCTTACGCAACTCTTGTTTCTCATCTTACTCCCCCATTTATGGAAGGAGAAACTTATAATGAACTTAAAGACCTTCAGCAGAAGCTACAGAAGTATCAAACAATGAATACTGGTAGTGTAAAAAGTCAATATGCAAAGAATATTACTGCTGATGTTCAGAAGCTAGGGCTATACAAAGACTTAGATCTCGATAGTCTTTCCAAGCAATATAATGAAGATGAATTGCTGAAGCTAGGTAACTTCGTTGAAGAGATCGCAGGTGAAAAGATTACTGGCGGCCTTTATACTGTAGGTAAACCTTATGAAAAACATAAGATCAATGAGACAGCTCTCATGATGAGTCTTGATCCTGTTGCTTATAGCCTTTCCAATATTGATAGAGTAAAATCTATTGTAAGTGAGAAGCAGCTAAAGAATAAGTTCTTTTTCAACTCAAGATATAAGGGGGTCTCTGAGAAAGCCGTAAAGCTTATGCTTGATGATAAAGATAAATCTGATGCTTATCGCCTTTTATCGAATTGGATTACTGACAAAGATCTAAAATGGGCAAAGGAATGGGAAGTAAAGAATAATAAGCATTCCAGTAGACGTGCAATGATGGCTATGATGAGTAGCGGAAGTAAAAATAAGAGTGATGCTGTTGAAGCTGATAAAGATAATATACAAAAAACAAAAGATCTGGTTGCTGCAATTTCTGCAAGTGAAGAGAAAAAGACATGGTTTGAGGGCTTAAAATCAAAAGAAGCGTTTGATAAAGCAAGTAGACTATTGGATGAATCTACTCGCAATAAGGCGAAGAAGATGGCAAAGTTCGTTCCGAAAATGAAGAAAAGCCTTGAGATCGCTGAAGATCCAAATGTAATTGCATTACTTACACTCATGCAGAATGAAGAATTGAAAGATCAGGCATTTTCTTTTATCAATGATCCTGATTTTATCAATAAGGTTAAGGTTGAAAGGAAACGTCTGGAAGAAAAAGAAATAGCTTTCTTGAATAAGAATAACATATCATCATTTGTAAATAAAATGAAGAAAGCTACTGATGTCCCTTCAATGAGAAAAGATGCTGTCAAAGGTCTATTGAATGTTGTTGAACAAGTCGAAAAGAGAAAAGCATATTGGGGAAAGGCAGATTGGTACTATACTGATTTTGATTCTGACCTCAAGTCATATAATAATACTTTGGAATTGAGACTCAATCAAATTGAGAACAACGAGAGAACTCTAGCTGAAGCCTACCTGAAACTGGATCATACTTTGTCTTCTGTAAACCTGTATAAACAACAACTTACAGAAAGCCCTAATCTGGAACTTGAAGGTATAATAAATGCGCTTAATGGTGGATATATTCCGCCTTCTCCGGGTGGCGATCCTATTACAAACCCTAACACCATCCCTACTGGCAGGAACTTGTTTGCTGTAAATGCTGAGGCAACGCCTTCTGAAGAAGCATGGGAAGTTGGTAGGAAGTTAGGAGATGCTCTTCTTGAGAACTTCAAGTCTTCTCATGATGGTGAATATCCAAAAAAGGTAAGCTTTACCTTATGGTCTGGTAGCTTCATAGAAACAGAAGGTGCTACTATTGCTCAAATCCTTTATCTACTCGGTGTTGAACCTATAAGAGATATGTTTGGTCGTATCAATGATGTACGATTAATTCCTTTGAATGAACTAGAGAGACCTCGTATTGATGTGGTCGTTCAGACTTCCGGGCAGTTTAGAGATCTTGCTGCTTCCCGTTTGTTCTTGATCAACAAAGCTGTGAAAATGGCTGCTGAAGCCGTGGAAGAAGGAGAAAACTATGTGAAATCTGGTGTTAAAGATGCTGAATCAATTATGATTGATAAGGGGCTATCTCCTAAGGAAGCCCGTGAAATGGCAACTTATAGAATCTTTGGTGGTGTGAATGGCAACTATGGTACTGGCATCATGGATATGGTGGAAAAAGGTGATAAATGGGAAGATACTGAAGAAATCGCCAAGCAGTATATCCAGAATATGGGTGCTATATATGGTAGTAATACCAACTGGGGTGCATTTAAAAGCGGAATTTTTGAAGCTGCTCTTCAGAATACTGAAGCTGTAGTGCAACCAAGACAATCAAACACTTGGGGCGCATTATCTCTGGATCATGTTTATGAATTTATGGGAGGCATCAATTCTGCTGTTACCCATGTAACTGGAAAAGAACCTGAAGGATTCTTTAATGACTTCAGAAACCCTAATAACCCAAGAGTTCAAGGCTTGAAAGAAGCTATTCAGGTTGAGGCACGATCTACACTTTTAAATCCAAAATATATATCTGAATATATGAAGGGTGGAGCTTCTTCAGCTGAAAACTTTGCGGAGACGTTCAGAAATACTTTCGGCTGGAATGCTATGAAGGAAAGTGTTATTGAAGACCAATTATGGGACGAATTATATGATGTGTATATTGATGATAAGCTGAACCTTGAAGTTCATAAGTTCTTTGAAAACAAGAATCCTTATGCGCTTCAAGAGATGTCAGCTATTATGCTTGAAACTGTTCGCAAGGGCATGTGGGATGCTTCGCCAGAACAGATAAAAGCACTTAGTGAACTTCATGCAGATCTTGTAAAGGATCACAAAGCCGGATGTAGTGGTTTTGTATGTGATAATGCTAAGCTTCGTGATTTTATAAGTCAGAACTTAAGTGAGCAGAAGCGTAAAGATTATCAGGAAAAGATTGAGAATGTTCGTACGATAAATAATGAAAAAGCCGATAAATCCCTTGTTCTTGAGAAAGAGGAAGTGCAACAACAAAAGGTTAAGCAGGTGACAGAAACTGATGACAGCTCATTATCAATACTTCTGATCGTCGTAGCTCTTGTATTGTTGCTACTGATCGTATTTCTTGTGTATAAAAGAAAATCTCAGGACAAAGCTTAATGATTAGATCATGGAACTACTTATAATATTTGTTGCATTACATGTACTATTGAATAGTATATTCCATATATCTGTATTCAGCAAAAGGCGTTACCTCCTACTTGTGGCTTTTGTAGGAGCTGCCTTTTGTTATATCGCTTATCCTTATGCGATAATACAGAATAAGGTCTCTTTAGGGAACTTGTTTACTGATGCAGTATGGATCAACAATCTTTCTATAATTTATACTATTGAAAGCTTGTTAGCTGCATTTATGAGTTTATCTCTGACAAAAGAGGCCTTTGGAACAAAGATGAAAAGATGGATAAAGGTGATTTCTTATCTCCCGGGGTTAATGATATTCGGGGCTTTATTCTATTTTGAGATTATATTCTTCTTCAACTTCCACAGTTTTGAGTTTTCAACCTTGGCAATATTGTTCTCGGTTGCTGTGGCTATATTCCTTATCGTTGGCAGTTTAGGCGTAAGGTATCTTATTCCTGAAAAAGATTTAAGGCTTGAGATAAGATTTATTCTTGGCCTTGGTGGGCTTATGTTATCCGTGATATTAAACTCAGGTATGAAAGGAGCAGGAAATGTTGAGTTCCCATTTTATTATGAATGGCAAGCCTTGATGGTATTCTTATCTATTATTATTGGTGGAAGCATACTGGGATTTGTTTATTATCACTTACGACTTAAAAAAAGATTACAAAGAATTAAAAAATAAGATATAGGAAATGGAAGCACTAACAAAAGTATTATATTGGATTTCTACAGGATTGATGGTGCCTGTGATTATATTCCTAATCGCTATGTTTGTAAAGGCGATACTTGTTTTGGGTAAGTTTTATGGCGATTATGTCAATAAGATGAGGTTTAGAAAAGAACTTCAGACTGTACTTGCTAAAGCAGATAAAAGTAATATTGTAGAGCTTATAGATATCGATAAATATAAGGCAAAGTCAAATATATTACCCGCACTTCAACAGTTACATCTCAATAATCAATCTATCCCTCATTGTGAAAAAGCCATTGCTGACTTTGAAATTGAGGCCGATAGAGACCTTGGACAATCAAAGACCCTTACTAAGATAGGCCCAATGCTTGGACTTATGGGAACCTTAATTCCTATGGGGCCTGCCTTGGTGGGTCTTGCTACTGGCGATATTGCCTCAATGGCGCAAAATATGCAGGTCGCCTTTGCTACTACTGTTGTTGGCATCCTGATTGGGGCTATTGGTTTTATTACTCTTCAGATCAAGCAAAGATGGTATACTGAAGATTTGAATCAATTGGATTTCATTGTAGAGTTATTTAAAAACAAATGATGATGAGACGTAGAAGGATAATAAATCAGAGTGGAGAGGATCAGGATCCCTTATCTGTTGTAACCAACTTGTTTGATGTGGCTATGGTATTTGCAGTAGCATTGATGGTGGCCTTAGTAACTCGTTTCCAGATGACAGAGATCTTTTCACAGGATGATTTCACAATGGTAAAGAACCCGGGAAAAGAGAATATGCAGATCATAAAGAAAGAGGGTAAGAAGATAGAAAAATATACTCCTTCAGAGTCTCAGGATAACAATAAAAGGAAAGGAAAAAAGGTCGGAATAGCTTATCAACTAGAAAATGGTGAAATAATTTATATTCCTGAATAAATTTTTTTTATATTCGCAGTCTAATAATCATAAAAGAAATGAAAGAGACAAGAGAACCTACCTCCCGGTAGGGTCTCTTTCATTTTTTCCTTTATCCCTTTCTACCTATTTTCAGTGTTTACAGGAATAGAATCTTGTGATATTTTGGGTGCAAGTCTTTCATCTCCCAAAAGAGGATAATTGATTTTGTCTGAAGTGATCCATGCATTAGGGTATTCATATTGAATTTTTCTTAAGAAGTATTCTGCATCTAACTTTGTTCTGTAGTCTCCTACCCTCACTCTAAAGTTAGGTTCTGCAAAGTCAATATAACATGGCGTCTTTGGATGACTTCCTTTGAACTTATTGGCAACATTCATTGCTCTGCTTTTAGAGTTGTTACCTGAATCAAAGAAAATCTGGATTCTATACCCAGGGATACGTTTATATTTCTTGTTCATTGTTATATCAAGATTGATTAGCTTTTCAATCTTGTCATCAGCAATTACATTTAATGCTCCTTGTTCTGGAGCTTGTGCCTTCGTCAACTGTGATATTGCAATGAAGCCAATAATTAATAATAACCTGAATTTCATAAAAATATATCTTGTTTGTTTTTTATCACTTCTTTAGACAAATATAAAAACTAAGCTAATATCGTTGCTTTTAAAGTGATAATTTTAATGCTTAATTAAGAATATTTAACGTCTTGATCTCTTACGTGAAGAGTTTGTCCTTCCCTTCTTTTTATATCTTCCTTCGGCATTATTATCTTTTCTTTTATTTGAATGCTCCTCATTCTTCTGACCCAATAGTTTTGGTACCCATTCTGATTTTCCCATCGAGATCAAAGAACGTCTTATTTCTCCCTGATTTTCTCGTTTATACCAGAAGAAGAACTTTTGTTGTTCCAGCTTGTCCCTCTTTGATGTTGCAGTGTATACAGGTTTTAAGGTATATGGGTCAAAGCCTGAGTAGTAGATCACCGTTGATAGTGTCATTGGTGTAGGTGTGAAATCCTGAACCTGTTCCAGCCTGAAACCCATATCTTTTGTCTTCACTGCCAGATCGGCCATATCTTGTGGCTGACTTGCCGGATGGCTTGAAATGAAATAAGGTATAATCTGCTGGTTCAAGCCTGCATCATTCGATGCTCTTTCAAACTTTTTCTTGAAGACATGGAATTGATTGAAAGAAGGCTTTCTCATCTTTTCCAATACTTTATCTGAAGTATGTTCTGGTGCTACTTTCAATCTTCCTGAAACATGACGAGCAGCAACCTGCGATATATATTGATCGTAATGGTTTTGCTTCGTTACCTCTGGCTTATCTGATAATAACATATCATAACGAATACCACTACCAATAAAGGCTTTTTTGATGCCTTTCTGCTTATCGATCTTTTTATATAAGTCGATCATTGGTTGATGGTCGGTATTTAGATTCTTACATACAGTAGGGAAAATGCAACTAGGGCGTTTACACTTCTTACATATCTCCTCGAATTTCCCTTTCATCTTGTACATATTGGCCGAAGGGCCTCCCACATCACTCAAATATCCTTTGAAGTCTTCCATCTCGGTGACTTGCTTCACTTCCTTGAGTATCGACTTCTCTGATCGGGAACTTACAAACTTACCCTGATGGGCGGAGATAGTGCAGAATGAACATCCTCCAAAGCATCCTCTATGGATATTTACAGAATGTTTGATCATTTCCCATGCAGGTATGCTTCCTCTTTTCTTATACTTCGGATGAGGAAGTCGGGTATAAGGAAGATCAAAGGAAGCATCAATTTCTTTTGTCTCCATAGGTGGGAAAGGAGGATTCACGACAATCTGTTGTTTTCCTATCTGTTGAAACAAACGGAAAGCTTCAACTTTGTTGGATTCCTCTTCTATATGTCTGAAATTGGCGGCAAATGCTTTTTTATCCTTCAGGCATTGCTCATGAGAATTCAATTCATGATTATTCCATTCGCCCTTAAGCTGATCTTTTTCTTCAGAATTGATAAGGTATGATATCTGTGGGATATCCCTGATTTCCTCAATCTTTTCACCTTTATCAAGACGCTGCAATAAAGCCTTTAATGGAAGTTCTCCCATTCCATACACAAGAATATCAGCACCACTGTCAGCAAGAATGCTTTTCTTCAGCTCATTATCCCAATAATCATAATGTGTAAATCGCCTCAATGATGCTTCAACACCTCCGATGACTATAGGAGTCTCAGGATAAAGCTGCTTGAGGATCTTCGAATATTCAATGGTAGCATGATCAGGTCTGAAACCTGCATTTCCTCCCGGAGTATATGCATCATTGGATCTTAAACGCTTGTTGGCTGTATAATGGTTAACCATAGAGTCCATACAACCCGATGTAACACCAAAAAACAAACGCGGACGGCCAAGTTTCTTGAAGTCGCGTAAGTCGTCTTGCCAGTTGGGTTGTGGAATGATAGCCACCCTAAAGCCTTCCGCCTCGATGATTCTACCTATAACAGCATGCCCAAAAGATGGATGGTCAACATAGGCATCACCAGAAATAAGGATTACATCCAGTTCGTCCCATCCTCTTTTCTCTACTTCTTTCTTGGTTGTAGGCAACCAATCAGTAATTTTATATTCTTGTGCTTTCAATTCTATTATTTCCTTTCCCAATGCAAACGTAAATAATGTATTATTTGTATAAACTTCTATTTCCCCTGAATAAAGCTTTTGCAAAGAACAGAAAAACTTCTATGCCTTTTGCTATTTTCGTGTGCTTTCTGCTTGAAATTGAATAAAAATCGAGTGCTTTTTGTTCAGCACACCTACAGAAAAAATATTGCAATTAATTGCCCTCGGGGCTGATCTTTACCTTGATCATCTTTCTTTATTACTGAAAAGCAACATCAAGTTTATAGTCTTTTCTTGTTTCTCGGGGGATGAATCTCAAATCTTCTGCCGAAGATCATCGTTCATCAACCGAAGGATGACTGATCATAAGGGGGAAGATCGATGTTCGCCTATAGGAAATCCTGATTCTATAGGGCTAATATTGTTTTTTGTGCTGAGGCAAGTTTGAATTTTACTATTTATGGAGGTGAATTTGTATTGGTAAGTATAACGATTAGTACTATACATAAATTTTGCTCATAAAAAGGAGCTTAAAATCCATTTTAGGAGCATAAAAACCCTTTGGTAAGGGTAAAACATGACCCAAAATGGATTGAAATCTTATCTCTTTACAGAAAAAATATACATTTTCTACTTGACATTTGCCAGCATTAACAAGGTGCTATATGACCTTTTGTATATATATAAAATAAGATCCTGTTTATTTCTTAATCTTCTCCAAATGAGAGATCGTAAGGCTTGCCATAAGTCCGGAACCTGTTTCTAAAGCCTTTTCATCAATATTAAAAAGAGGAGTATGCAAACCAGCAGTAATATCCTTGGATTTATTGGCAACTCCAAGTCTGTAAAAAACCGATGGGCATTCATGCGAGAAGTAAGCAAAATCTTCTGCGGCCATACGTATAGGCAATCTCTCCACATATTCAGGGCCAAGATAAGTAGATGCAAACGTGATTGATTGCTCTGTGGCTGGCACATCATTATAAAGGAAAGGATAACCCTTGTCGATATTTACATCCACTTCCAGATTATTCATCATAGCTGTATGCTTTGCAATCTGTGTGATTCGCTTGTGTGCTTTGTCCCTCCATTCTTCACTGAAAGTCCTGAATGTACCACGAACCAAGACTTCAGAAGGGATAACATTAAATACATGCCCACCCTGAATATGGCCAAAGCTAAGGACAGACGGGATCTCAGGGAGGATACTTCTTGACACTACTGTTTGCATATTTACAAGCATTTGCGCAGCTGTAAGAATGGTGTCAGGAGTTTTTTCAGGCATCGCGGCATGGCCTCCTTTTCCCTTGACTGTTATGGTGATTTCATCAGCAGATCCCATATATATACCCTCTTTAAAACCTACAGAACCAGCTTCAAAATCAGGATATACATGCTGACCAATAACTAAATCCGGTTTTGGCTTTTCGAGCACACCAGCTTCAATCATAAGTTTTGCCCCTCCGGGAAATTTTTCTTCAGCAGGCTGAAATATAAACCTTACAGAGCCTTCAAACTCATCTTTAAGTTGGTTGAGTATCTTCAAAGTGCCAAGTAGAGAAGCCGTATGTACATCATGTCCGCAAGCATGCATAACTCCTTCGTTGGTGGAGCAATAGGAAACAGTATTTTGCTCCTTTATGGGTAGTGCATCAATATCAGCACGCAGCATTATCATCTTACTATCGGGATTCTTTCCCCGAATATGCCCCATAATGCCAGTTTTGGCAACTTTTGTTTTATGTTCAATACCCCACTCTTTCAAAAGAGAGGAAATGTATTTCATGGTTTTATGTTCCTGAAAAGAAAGTTCGGGATGTTGATGTATATGTTGACGGATTTTTATAATCTCTTCTTTGTATTCTTTTGCCAGTTGCTTGATTCTATCATTCATAATTGAATAGTGCTAAGATTAACGAGGGTGTAAAAATAAGTTTATGAATCGGAAAATGATTATTGTTTCACTGATATTAACAAACAAAGAAGAAGAAAGGTAAAATTATGTATCTAAAAGAAAAGAGGCTATCCTTTTTGAAGGGATAGCCTCACATATAATGATTGATCTATTGACTTTACCATAAATTAGAACAACCTGGTAAAAAGATGAACATACAATCAATATAGAAATATTGACCGTGTAGGTTCCTTTTTGTAGGAGGTTACCTCAAACCAGATATTTCTACCTTGTCTAATTTGAGTGTTTCAGGTTCTAATCACATATATTATAAATTGGGTTTTTATAATATATGGTTTATTGTAATCCAGACATCTCCCGAAGGATGATAGCCGAAAAAGTGGTTTTTGGTATTTTGCTGAAAAAGAAGCAAACATCTTTCAACGGGTTGATGAAACAAAGCTCTGCTAGTCTTTTCTGCTGTATAGTATTAGCTTTTTATTCATTCCTTAATCCGTTGTCAATCATCCTTATTCCAGATAGTTAACTGCAATACCCGTGCCATTCTGATATTCCTTTTGTATCTGTTGTAGATAAAGTGTTTCCATTGAACAATAAAACTGAAATATGTTAATTTATAGTTAGATATATTTTCATAAGTTTTTGATAAGCATGTTTTTCATACATTGCCGATCGCAAAATGTAAAGGAATAATAACAAGATACACTAATAATGTAATATGAAGCAAGCTAACACTTTGTCTATTGTCCTTATGGTGATATTAGGCATGATCTGGGGAAGTTCATTTATCCTTATCAAAAAGGGATTGATTTACTTATCGGCAGATGAATTAGGTGCATTGCGTATTGTAATCTCTTTTCTGGCCTTATCACCAATAGCAATACGAAAGTTGAAGAGCTATTCAAAGAGTGATATTTTATATCTGGGGCTATCCGGCTTGACAGGTTCTTTGGCTCCTGCATTTCTTTTTGCTTTTGCAGAATTAAAGCTTCATAGCTCATTGGCTGGTGTTCTCAATTCGTTGACTCCTATCTTTACGCTCTTGGCGGGTTTGTTCTTTTTTCAACTTCGCCCCAGTCTGAAGAGCTATTTGGGTATAGCCCTTGGTTTATATGGAGCATCCATGCTTATTTTATATAGTCATGGGGGAGAAATGGGCTTTAATAATATAGAATACAGTATCCTCCCTATGCTAGGGGCAGCATCATATGGTATAAATATCAACTTGATCAAGAAGAAGCTTTCACATATCCCCCCTATTGAGATAACAAGCAGTAGCTTTTTTGTAATAGGCATCCCTGCATTTATCTATTTGCTGTCTACAGATTTGTTTACAAAGATTTTAGAGACACCAGACACTATAAGAGGAATAGGTTACGTTAGCATTTTGTCTTTAGTAGGTACAGCATTAGCATTAATTATATTCAATAACTTAATAAAAATGTCTGGACCAATTTACGCATCATCAGTAACTTATTTGATTCCAATTTTTGCAATCTTATGGGGGCTGTTTGATGGAGAACAGCTAGAAACTATTTCCTTTTTATGGTGTGGAATTATCCTCATAGGAATTTTTCTTATCAATGGCCCAGCAAAGGAAAAAGCTGTTAATAAATTAGATATAAAGGGTGGGAAGCTAAAAAAAGTCAAAATATAATTGGCTGATTTCTTGGAAGAGAACGAAAATTTGCTAATTTTGCACACCCAAAAAAACAGATAATTAAAGGTTTAATTCAAATGTACGCAATCGTAGAAATCGCTGGTCAGCAGTTCAAGGTTGAGGAAAAGCAAAATGTTTTTGTTCATCGCCTAGAACAAGAAGAAGGTTCTGTAGTTGAATTCGACAGAGTGCTTCTAGTAGACAATGACGGCAAAATAAATGTTGGAACTCCAGTTGTAGAAGGTGCAAAAGTTGCTGCGAAAGTAATAGAACATCTTAAAGGAGACAAAGTGACCGTTTTCAAGAAGAAAAGAAGAAAAGGCTATCAGAAATCTAATGGTCACCGTCAGTGTTTTAGCAAGATACAAATCGAAAATATCATTGCTTAATAGCTGATTATTACAGGTAACTTTTATTTTTTTAAACACATTTAAAAAGAAAATATCATGGCTCATAAGAAAGGTGCCGGTAGTTCTAACAACGGTAGAGAATCTGAAAGCAAACGCTTAGGTGTAAAAATATTTGGTGGTCAATTTGCGAAAGCTGGTAATATCATTATTCGTCAAAGAGGTACTAAACACAACCCTGGCGATAATGTAGGTATTGGTAAAGACCACACTTTATTCGCTCTTGTTGATGGAACTGTAGAGTTTCGCAAAAAAAGAGATAACAAATCATATGTTTCTGTTCGTCCAAACGAAGAAGCATAGTCCTGTTATTAGAATACAAAGAGTTAAGCCCGATATTTGGTAACAGATATCGGGCTTTTTTGACTGATCCAATCTAAATACTACCTTTGTATTCTTTTGATGGATAGTTTTTTGAACTTTATTATCCGTTTATAATTATATTCTTGACATCATGTTGCAGGTAAATTATATCAGAGAAAACCGAGAAACGGTTTTAGAAAGACTGAAGATTAAGAATTTTGATGCAAAAGAGATTCTTGACAGAGTTATTGAGTTAGACGATAATAGGAAAGCTTTACAAAAGAAGCTGGACGACTATAAAGCAGAATCAAACTCCTTGGCTAAGCAAATAGGTATGTTGTTTAAACAAGGTAAAGTTGATGAAGCTAACCAAATCAAAGCTCGCACTTCAGAGCTGAAGACTTTGGACAAAGAAACTAAAGAACAATTAGAGCAAGTAAAAGAGAATCTTGAAACTGCTCTATTTGAAATCCCTAATGTCCCTCATGAATCTGTTCCTGCAGGTAAAAGTGATGAGGATAATGTAGTGGTTTCTGAAGAAGGTGAAATCCCTCAACTTAGTGATGATGCCGTACCTCATTGGGATCTAACTAACAAGTATGAAATTATTGACTTCGACCTTGGTTCTAAAGTTACTGGCGCAGGATTCCCTTTCTATAGAGGAAAAGGCGCAAGAATGCAAAGGGCTCTTATTAACTTCTTCCTCGATGAAGCTATTGATGCAGGTTATCTTGAATATCAGACTCCTTTGATGGTGAATGAGGCTTCAGGATATGGAACTGGTCAGCTTCCTGATAAAGAAGGTCAGATGTATCATGTTACTGAAGATAATCTGTACTTGATCCCTACTGCTGAGATTCCTGTTACAAATATCTATAGGGATGTTATCCTGAAAGAAGAAGATTTCCCTATAAAGAACGTTGCTTATTCTGCATGTTTCCGCCGTGAAGCTGGTTCTTATGGTAAAGATGTAAGAGGATTGAACAGACTTCATCAGTTTGATAAGGTAGAGATCGTACAAATACAACACCCTGACCGTTCATATGAGACATTGGAAGAAATGAAAGCTCATGTTGCAAGTCTGTTGAGAAAACTGAATCTTCCTTTCCGTGTTCTCAGACTTTGTGGTGGTGACCTTAGTTTCACTTCTGCATTGACTTTCGACTTTGAAGTCTATTCTGCCGCTCAGAAAAGATGGTTAGAAGTAAGTTCTGTATCGAATTTCGAGAACTATCAAGCCAATAGAATGAAGCTTAGATTTAAAGGCAAAGAAGGAAAACCACAATTAGCACACACACTTAATGGTAGTGCTCTGGCTCTTCCTCGTATTCTTGCTGCTCTATTAGAGAATAATCAATGTGCTGAAGGTATTAAAGTGCCTGAGGTATTACAAAAATATACAGGCTTTGATATGATCTAAAGCCCTGAAGGCTGCTCATTTAAAGGGCAGCTTTTTTTATTTTTACTTCCTGAAATTTTTTTCACCCTTTCTTGTAAGTCACGTATATCAAGCATTTCGATTTAAGTTCTTTTATTGAAAAATAATATCACTTAAAAGCTGTTTTTCATTCTACTAGTATATACTATAACAACTTTATTAACACCTGTTTACCAATATGAAACGGCTGTTTGTTTTTCTTGTAAGCTTGGCTTTTATTTCTTGTATCAATGCTCAGGATCTGAAAAAAGAAGATGCTACTCCTGCATTGGATTCAACTTGTATCAGCATGCAAGAACTCGAACTATACAGACTGATCAATGAATATCGACAAGATTCAGGACTGAGGATTATCCCACTATCCAAACAGTTGACCTATGTTGCACAATTGCATTGCAGGGATTTGTCAGAACATTATAAGATAGAAGAAAGTTGTAATCTACATTCATGGTCAGAAAGTGAAAGGTGGAGTTCTTGTTGCTACACCCCTGACCATAAACATGCACGTTGTATGTGGGACAAGCCGCGAGAGTTAACGCATTATTATGGTGATGGATATGAAATAGCATTCTACACCAACATTGATGAAGAACTTGGTGATCTTCCAAAAAGTGCTTTGGCACACTGGAAAGAAAGTTCAGGACATAATAATGTCCTTGTCAATCAAAATGCCTTTAAAGATGCTAAATGGAATGCCGTTGGTATCGGAATTTATAAGAACTTTGTATGTGTATGGTTTGGGATGGTCACTGATCCATTTCCATTACCTGAGTTATGTGAATAATATGTATAACTATTTTCTGATTGTTTATGAAAAGAATAATATCAACCCTCTTGTTTTTAACTCTATCTTCTATTTCAAGCCTTGTGTTTGCCCAAAAGTTTAGTGGAGGTGTCATTGGTGGAGTAACCGCTAGTCAGGTTGCAGGAGATAACTATTCAGGATATTTAAAGCCGGGTATAAATGTAGGTACATGGCTTGGTTTAGAGCTTACAGAGCGTTCGAGTCTCCAAATGGAGTTGTCATATATAATGAAGGGTAGCTTATTTAGTGTAACTAAGAGTGATCAGCTATCTTACAAACTTAACCTCAACTATCTTCAAGTGCCTGTCTTGTTTCAATACAGAATACTCGATAAGATACAAGTTGAAGGAGGATTAGCGGCAAGCTTTCTTATTTCTCATTATGAAGAATATGATAAACAAGAGTTAGAGTCAGAGAACTTTAAGGCTATCTCTTTAAGTTTTCTTTTTGGTGTTTCATATCAAATCACCGATAGGGTAAAGTTAGCCTTAATGACAAATAATGACCTTACCCCTATACGAAAAGTTGGTGTTCGCGGCAGTGGAACTACCCGATTTGGGGGTGATCATGGTCAGTTCAATGATCTTCTTGTTTTTAATCTCTACTATAGATTATAATACTACTATATATATTATTATATGAAGACAAATCTATTACTGATAATAGGTTTGTCTTTTTTGTTTTATAGACATATAACTGATTGATTGTCCAGTTACTTCACTCAAATCATAATAAGATTTATTATCTTTGTCTTACCCTAATCTCTCCCAGATTATATTTACTCATAACTTCTATTCTTATGAAAAAGTTTCTCTCTCTCCTGCTTATTATAGCAGCTATAATATCATGTAAAAAAGATGATGATCCGACACCTACTCCCCAAGCAAAGAACCCTTATGAAAAAATGGTTGAAGCTCTTCAGTCTAATGGCAACTTCAATAGCTTCCTGAGTGCTGCTGAATATGCAGAGATGGAAAATGTTATAGAAAACCAAGGCTTCTCAGCTATGATTTTTGCTCCAAACGATAATGCATTTTCAGTCTATATGCAAGAACAAGGTATTACTGATTTATCAGCTTTTGCAAATGCCGATAGAGCAAATGAACTGATGTTTACAGTATTGTCAGGTGGGTTAACTTTAGATAACCTTGATGAAGGTTATTACCAGACAGAGGCTGACCCTACAAGAGTTGAGACAAAGAATGGTACTAATGTGTTTATCTCTGCTTCTACCAGAGCAGCAACTCCTTCTTTATATGGAAGTGCTATAATTTCAGATCTTGGAGTCTACAATGATTCAATAATTGTAAATGAATTGAAGAACTTCCCTACAATGCCTTCTTTTATGGATATGATGACTGAAGATCCTAAGCTCTCTGAATATGAAGAAGCTATACTTAGGCTGCTTCAAATGGAGACCTTTATGAATGATAGTAGTGCTATGACTGTTCTTGCATTCTCTGCCGATGCTACTTCTGGATTGGCTCAGGCTTTTGGAGTAAATGCATTATCCGAAATGACAACAGAAGAAATGCAAGCCTTTATAGACCGGAATATTATAGAAGGTGAGATGATTGACTTCACAAGCATTGAAGAACCTCAAACTTTTCAAAATAGATTTGGATCTGAAGTAACGATAGCTCCTTTGCTGCTATTGAACAGATCTGCCGCATCATACCGAATGACTTATTCTGACCTTCCTATAGCTGTTCTATTCTCTGCCCCAAACACAAATATTCAGACAGACAATGGAATGATGCATATCTATGGAAGCGTATCAAATATTGAGTGATCTGTAAGAAAAAAATGATGGTTCAGGTGTTTTAAATTAATTGAAGAAAATATATTTGGTAAAAATGACGTTGTTTTACCCTTGAATGAGCTAAGTGTTGGGATTTATAACATAATTGTTGTAAATTCGAAGGGAATTTGTCACTCAAAGAAATTACAAATAACGAAATAAAGATAGGTATTAATAATAAAGTGTGGCCCTGAAAAGATTTTGTCTTGAAGGGGCTTTTTTTCGAATATCTTATTTACATAAATAAATATAAAAAAGGAGCTGCAGTAACTGTAGCTCCTTTTCATATTTTATGAGTTCTTTATCTTTGATTCAATCAAGCTTGTTGAAAAACCCGGAAGAAAATCAAGGGTTTTAATCTTTCCTCCCTTTTCCATGACTATATCATATCCGACAATGTCTTCAGGTTTATAATCTGCTCCCTTTACCAAGATATCTGGTTGAACTTGTTTTATCAATTCGTATGGAGTGTCTTCATCAAAAAGAACTACTGCATCAACAAAAGACATTGCAGCAAGAATAAATGCCCGGCTATATTCATCTTTTATTGGCCTGTTCTCTCCTTTAAGCCTTTTGACTGAATTATCAGTGTTAAGACCTATAATAAGACGATCTCCAAGATCTGCTGCTTTTGCCAAATAATCTATATGACCTTGATGGATAAGGTCGAAACAACCATTAGTAAAAACAACCTTTTCATTGTTTTCATTCCATTCATTAATGAGATGATTAAGATTGCTGTATGAGCAAATCTTCTGTCTGAGCCTTTCTATTTTCTTCATAATTGTTTAATGCTGGTCTTTTCCCTAAGATCAATAAATAATAAGATATCGCACCTATTGCAACTATCATTAATGTTTGACCTGCGTGAGAAATCATTGCAAAAGAAGCTGCCGCACTACTATTAATAGCATATAAAGACATCAATAAGTTCTGTACAATATAATGATATGCCCCTAATCCTCCCGGTACAGGAGCTACCATTCCTAAACTCCCTATTACAAGTACTGTAAGTGCATCAGCAAGGTTGAGATTAGATGTAGCATCAAGAATAAAGAAAGGGAAATAGATCATCAATAAATACATAACCCAAATCATAATAGAATAAAATACAAACAGCCATTTGTTTGGCATGTTCTTTATAGTCTTTATTCCATCTAATAGTTTGCCTGCAAAATCATTAACCTTTGCAAATAACTTATTCTTCAGAAGTCTCTCTTTATTTCTTCTTATATACCTATATCCAAAGAAAACAACAAGCACAAAGCCTACTACACTTAAGATAAAGATAGAAATATGCTTCTCTGCTCCACCTACAAGAGGTTGCCAGATTAAATCGTTCAAGAAAGATCCTGCTGTTTCAAATTGAAAGACAATTACAGCAAAGATTAACAATAACAAGACGATCATATCAGTAGCTCTCTCCGAGATTACAGAACCCAAAAGAGGGCTAAAAGGAAGTTTCTCACGCTTTGAAAGTACACCGCATCTGCTTACTTCTCCTAGTCTGGGAACTGCTGTATTTGCAAGGTATCCCACCATTACAGCGTAAAAGGTGGTAACGCCACTTGTTTTGTAGTTCATAGAATTTATGAGCAGGTTCCATCTAAGAGCTCTAAATATATGAGAGAATATCGCACATATTAAAGCTACACCCATCCACCAATAATTTCCACTTTTCAATTCTGAAATAAAAGAATCTATTTCAACCTTTTCGAATACCAAATACAACAATACAACACCTATCCCTAGGAAGAGAAGGTTCTTCAATAATGCGATAATCTTCTTTTTCAATATATTTAGATTTTATTGTTTTCTTTAGGAAAAATAACATTTGGCTTGAAAGTTTTAGCTTCTTCGAAATCCATCATTGCATATGAAACAATGATTACAAGATCTCCGGGAGCTACTTTTCTGGCTGCTGCTCCATTAAGAGATATGATTCCTGAACCCCTTTCTCCTTTTATTACGTATGTATCCAGCCTTTCCCCGTTATTAATATCCAGAACACTGACTTTTTCATTTTCTATAAGGTTAGCAGCATCCATAAGATCTTCATCAATAGATATGCTACCTATGTAGTTTAAATCTGCCTGTGTTACAGTTGCTCTATGAATTTTAGATTTTAAAACCTCGATATTCATCTTTTATAAATTATGAAAATAATCTAATATTATCAATTAACCTTACTTCTCCACACCAAACTGCAATACATGCAACAAGGTTTCTTTTCTCTCCCCACTTGCTGATTAACTCAAGGGAGAGATCATCTACTATTTCAAAATATTCTAATTTTAATGGATCTACAGCATTAATTCTTTTCTCAACTTCTTTCTTAATATCATCAATTGATATTTCTAAAGCCATCTCTTTTGTATAGAGCAGGCATGAATAGATAGCTGAAGCAAGTTTACGTTCTTTTTCATTTAAACGCTCATTCCTTGAACTCATTGCTAAACCATTAGATTCTCTGATAATAGAACAAGAGACAACATCTACATTAAGACCTTCCTCTTGAACCATTTTGTTGACAATAGCTAGTTGTTGAAAATCCTTTTCTCCAAAGTAAGCTTTATCACATCCAATGATATCAAATAATCTGTGTACTACTGTAGCTACACCATTAAAGTGTCCGGGACGAAACTTCCCTTCCATTTCCTTGTCTATACCATGAAACTCATAGATCTTATCTGGAGTTTCTGGGTACATTTCCTTGACTTCTGGAGAAAAGACATAATCACAACCAGCTTCTTCCAGCATTTTCATGTCTCTTTCCAGATCTCTTGGATATTTCTTGAGATCATCAGGATTATTAAATTGAATAGGATTTACAAACACACTGGCTACCACTACATCACAATCCTTTACTGCTTTTTCTACAAGAGAGAGATGTCCAATATGTAAAGCACCCATTGTAGGCACGAGACCTACGGTCTTTCCATTCTCTTTGTAAGATTCCATTACCTTACTTATCTCAGAAATCTTCTTGAGCAATTTCATTATCTATTCAATTACTGATTCTTTTTTAATCTTAAGCTCTGGATAAATTTATTTGCATATGGAAATATGCTCTATTTTAATATGCAATCATTTATCTCTTTATAATTATCTAATTGGTAAAGCGGCTACTTCATAGCTCTTTCTATATTTACACAATTAGGCTTACAATGCCATTCATTACTCACTACCTGATAAAATTAAAAAAGGCTCTTGAAGATTATTAAAGATGGTTAATCAATAAAACTTCATTGAGCTCTTATCTAAGATAGAATATTGCGACTAATAACATTGATCAAGAGAACAAAAAAGAGCTTAAATAAACTTTTAAATTCTCTTTCTCATCAGTTTCTGTCAAAAAAACTGCCGACAAATATAATTCAATTTCATTATTAGGACTACAGTCTTTTGAAATAATCAATATTCTCTTGATAGCCTATTTCTGAGGAAATTATATCTTATCTAGATAAATATTTTTATGAATAGTAGTTTTTAAATAAACTTTAATTCTAGTTAAAAGTATTTACAATGGTTAATATTAAAGACAATTAAGAGATTAAGTAGTTTACTAAATGTTAGTTTTTTATATTAATAAGGTATTAATATACACTAATTTACGTATTTCTTATTAACTTTATTGATGTAATTCCTAAACTAAACCAATTTACCTCCTTAACTAACTTTACTAAGCTATATGAAAACTTACATCTGTACTTTGTTTATTCTTCTCTTCGCTTTTAGTTCACTATATGCTCAAAATGATACTATAAAAAATGATAAGTCACCATATAGTATTTATATTATTGAAGAAGAAAAACCTGAGACTGATATTCTGTTAATCAGAGATCATGACAAGAAAAAAAGAAAGCCCAGAGTACATATCCATGGGCAAGTTGACGCTCAATATGATTTTATCACTCCAAAAGACAAAAGAGGGCTTATCGTTCATGAAGATGATAGTCGTCCCGTCAATGAAAGACTATTCTTAGGGGCAAGACCTGCTGAAACTAACTACTCTGGTTTTAATATCAGAAGAGCACGTTTGGGTGTTGATGTTTATTTACGTAAAAAATGGAGCTTACACACTCAAATAGGATTAGACCTATACAATGTAAATACAGAATATGGGAATAAAAGAGACTATCTTGATTATGCTTATGTCCAAAAGAATTGGAAACTTGGCATTCTTAAGGGTAGATTATTCCTTGGATATAAGAAAGTGATGTTTGGTATGGAAGAAAATGTACTTCCTTTCAATCTTGTTACTGTCGAAAGATCTATTGCAACCAATTTCTTCAATGGAGTAACTTTATGGGATTACGGTGCTGGAAGAAGTTCAGGGTACGTTTGTACTCCTTTAGGTATTGGTAATCGTCATACTGGTGTACAGTGGATGGGTAATGCTGACTTTATATTTAAAGGCTTAAGGTATTATCTTGCTTTTACTTCTGATACTTATAATCCCTTTAGTCGTCCTCGTGGCGTGGAAGTAAACAGATTAAGTTATTATGCTAGTTTGGGTTATGTTTATAAAACTGAAGGTTACAAAGTAAAATTAGGTCTTAACTTTGCTTATCGCCCAAATGGTATTCCTTATTTCCCTGTAAACGAGCAAAAATACCACTCTTTACACGCCTTTAATCCTTATCTTATGATTGATTACAGGTGGTTACATTTATTCTCTGAAGCATTTATAGGACATGCAGAGCACGGCCAATTTATCTATGGTGGTTTTTATGATTCTCAAGCTGTCCATCGTGCTGAAAATGCCCCTGATGCAAATAGTACTGGTGTAAACGCCTTGGTATCAGCGAGGTTATTACGCTGGATGCAACCTTATTTCAGATTCTCTTATGTGAACTCTGGTGGCGCTGCTATGACAAGCGGATATATGAAAGATATTTCTTATAATGCTCCTGCTTCCTTTGCTTCAAGCAACTGGGATGTTGGACATTCTTATGGTGCTGGTGCTAATTTCTTCATTGTTCCCGGAAAGCTAAAACTTAAGGCTGAGTATGAAATACAGAGATATACGAGAGACTTGAGCTATCGTGAGTTTATTAACAACCCATATACAAAAAATAAGGTGACTAATAAAAGAGCTTATGATCTGATCGATAAGTCTATCTATTATCTTAGTAACTTTAGAGTCCAGCTTCAATATAAGTTCTAATATTGAATAAAAATATTTCTATGGCTGCCCAAATGTATTTTTGGGCAGCTTTTCTATTGATATCCTGAATGCATTAGCATAAATATCCAGTGATAAAAAAGCAAGAAGAATACAAAATTTTATGCTTTTCCTACAGTCTGTATAAATCACTAATCAACAACAAATTACCTTATCTCAATCTTTTAAAATCAATTTTACAAATTCAAGATAAGACTTGAGAATAGGATCAATTCACCAGAAAAGAATCCAAAAACAGAGTTACAACTTAATTTTCAAGATATTAGAATCAATATTGCTCCCTTAAAAATAAAAACAAGCCCGTGCAAATTACTTTTAAGCCTGAAGGTATTTGTTTTAAGCCCAACAAAAGTAAAAACAAGCTCGACAAACTTTATTTTGTTTATATAACAAATTCAATATTGATAATCAGCCTTTTACATCAAATACTATATTGTATGTTTTTTCATCCATTTTAGATACGATACTTATTCGCATTATTTAACATAACATTGGGTAATTATATATGATTTGGATTGAATTTCTGAAAAAGAAGTCGAAATATTGAAGTATACAAGCTTTTATTATTACCTACAAGACTTATTATTGCTTATTTCTTCTTTTGTTACAATTTCACAAAAAGCAGCTTTTTATTTTATTTATAATGATATTCAAACAGACATTAATATAAAAAGGACTATTGAGGTTTAGATACAAAAAAAGACTATCTAACGAATATTAGATAGTCTTGCCTTTTTAATAAAAAAGTTGATAGTAGAACTATATATTACTATAGTTACTTGATCCGACTTAGGATATCTTCTATCTTGATGTTATTCATACATTTAAAATGCCCTTTAGGACATTTATCATAACCTATTTTACTACAAGGTCTGCATGGAAGGTCATTAACTTCAAGAATATTATTTTTTATTTCTTGTTCTTTTTCAGGGACATAAGGATACATACCAAAAGAAGGCACTGTATTTCCCCAGATAGATATAATATCTTTTTTGAAAGCAGCTGCTATATGCATTAAACCAGTATCATTTGAGATAATCTTATCAGCTTGTTCGACCAGAGAGGCCGATTGATGAAGGTGATATTTCCCACAAGAATTGAAAACAGCTGCATCAGGGCAAGCATTCACAATACGGTTACCCATTATAGAGTCTAATGGTCCACCCAGAAGCACAACAGGCTTTTCAATTTTCTGTATTAATTCAATTAATTTGTTTTCAGGAAATACTTTTGTTGCATGAGCACCACCAATAACTATTCCTATATATCCACTATGAAATTCTTTAGGGAAAGAGGTGATATCTACCTTATATCCATCAGGGATAAAGTAATCTAAACCTTTATTATCATTCTTTACTCCTAATTCTGCAACTGTATCCATATATCTATCCACTATATGGATATCAGGCATTTTATTTCTTTTGAAATTGACAAGAAGCCATTTCTTCAGATTCAACTTATCAAATGCAGAAGAAGGGGCACCTAAGGCTCTTTTTATACGTAAAGATCTAAGATTCTTATGTAAGTCAATAACAAAGTCAAAGTTTTGTCTTTTTAAGTCTATTACTGTTTGCCTCAAATCTCCATCAAAGACATGAATATTATCTACATATGGATTAGCTTCAAGCACTGTTGCAAAGTTTTTTTTCACCAGAAAATGTATCTCTGCATCTTTTGTTTGTTGCTTCACACATCTAATAACAGGAGTTGTCAATACAACATCTCCAATAGAACTTAGCCTTATTATTAATATCTTCTTCAAAATTTAAGATTTTAAGCAAAAATAAAAATTCTTAAAACAACTAAGCCTTATATCTATCAAATGTTGCAACATAAAATTTAAACCATGTTTAATGTATAGACTATAGGCTTTTACATTTTATGTTATGTCCATTCTTTAAACTACATTAAGCTAAAAACTCATATTCTATACTTCAACAGACAATAATGCATAGTGTTCTTAGATTTTTCAGTGTTTTATATAAACTTTTGAAGTTATAACTCTATTTAGAACAGGAATAAATATTGATTTTTATTACTTTATATTGTTACCTTTCCCCTATTAAATGATAATATATATTTATAGATTAGTATGTTAACTTACCTTTTTTTATCCCCCCTAAGCAATTACACAAACCACATTATTTAACCTAAAATCATTGAACTTATGGAAATCGATAACGAATTAATCAGCAAATTGATTCAAAACATTAATGATTTTAAACTTCTATCAGAGCTTTTAAAAACTGATCTTTCCGATTCACTGAAAGATAACAGAGAGTAGTTTATTTTCTCTATAGAAGTTATTGCGCCCTTCCTTGAAAAGATTAGCTACTTTTGCAAAGTAATTAATCTTATTTCTGTTGCATTTATGATCGATCACAAAGTTTTGCTATCAAAGGCAATGAAATATTGCGCTTATCAGGAAAGAAACACCTTAGAAGTAAAGAATAAGCTTTCAAATTGGGGAGCAACTCACTCTCAAATCGAGTCTATCCTCAATCAACTGAAAGAAGAAAAATTTATTGATGATTTAAGATATGCCGAAGTATACACTAGAGGGAAATTTCGCTCCAATAAATGGGGTTTCCGAAAAATTGAACTTGGTCTTAAGCAGAAGCAAATAGCACAAGAGCTGATTAACGAAGCACAAAAGCAAATACATCATGAAGAATACATGGATACGCTTCGTTATATACTTCATAAGAAGGTTGTAAAGGCAGAGACTGAATACCAAAGAAAGCAAAAATTAGCTACTTACGCCTTGAATAAAGGTTTTGAGTCTCATTTAATTTGGCAGATTCTCGGAGACATTCAAGGCTTTGAAGATCTGTAGGCAATAGAATAGAGTATTTTATACTTATATTATTTTACTATTAATCTTATCATACATGTTTACTCAAGATAATGTAAAGGAACTGAATAAAAGGCTAACAGCCTTGAGGAGGTATCTTTGACATCGACAGAAAGTTGATGGAAGTTAATGAATACGAAGAAAAAACTCAGGATCCTGGCTTTTGGGATAACCCAAAAAATGCAGAAGGAATTCTAAAACAAATAAGAGATCTTAAAAGCTGGACTGAATCTTACAAGAATGCTACAGCAAGCTACGATGATCTTATTGTAATGCAAGAGTTTTTTGCAGAAGGAGAAGGCAATGAGGAAGAACTTGAGCAGCAATATAACTTAGTTCTAAAGCATATTGAAGACCTTGAGTTCTTAAATATGCTTGGTGCAGAAGAAGACAGGTTAGGTTGTATAATCAATATTAATTCAGGAGCAGGGGGCACAGAAAGTCAGGATTGGGCTGAAATGCTTATGCGCATGTATATGCGTTATGGTGAGCGTAGCAACTTTAAAGTTAAGGTTCTGGATGTACAAGAAGGTGATGTTGCCGGCATTAAATCTTGCTCTATTGAATTTGAAGGTGAATTTGCCTTTGGCTACCTTAAAGGTGAAAATGGAGTACATAGGCTTGTAAGAATATCACCTTTTGATTCAGCATCAAGAAGACACACTTCTTTTGCTTCTATTTATTGTTATCCAGTTGTGGATGATAATATTGAAATTGTTGTTAATTCTTCTGATATCTCATGGGACACCTTCAGATCCAGTGGGCCGGGAGGGCAAAATGTCAACAAGGTAGAAACCGCAGTAAGACTCAAGCATGAACCCACAGGTCTTGTGATTGAATGTCAGGAAACACGCTCTCAACTTCAAAACAGAGAAAAAGCAATGCAAATGCTAAAGTCTCAGCTTTATGAAATAGAGCTGAGAAAAAGAAATGAAGCTCAGGCAGAAATAGAAAGCGGTAAAAAGAAGATTGAATGGGGTTCTCAAATTCGATCTTATGTAATGCATCCTTATAAGCTTGTAAAAGATAATCGATCAAACTTCGAATCTTCAAATGTTCAAGCAGTAATGGATGGTGATATTCAAGACTTCATAAAAGCTTATTTAATGGAGTTTGGAGGTTCTCAAGAAGATTAAGATCTTTATATATATAGAATGTTTAAATTGCTAGTACTTTTGATATCAGTATTTTGCAGTTTAAACATTCTCTTTTTATTATCTTTAATGGGCTATTAAACCTTAAAAGACTATTAAAGATGAAACGTTTATTATATTATACTATCCTCCTATCTATAAGCAGCCTATTATTACTTACAAATTGTAAAAAAGAAGCAGAAGACACTGTTGATTGTGCCTTTGTTGGACTGAAAGTTGACTTTTCATATGAATATAATGAAGAGCCTGCTCCTGTTATCGTCAATTTCAAGAATGAATCTGAAAATGCAGATAAATTCGAATGGAATTTCGGCACTGATGATCGTTCTACATTGACAGAGCCAAGCTATGAATACGAGAAAGCTGGTAATTATAAAGTAACACTAAAGGGAATTCATACATTGCCTAATGGCGATCAATGCTTTCTGTCTAAAACAAAAGAGATTATCATTCAATAAACACTTTTATCAATTCTTTGTAAGATAGGTATATCATATTATCTGATTATAGAAACTTAAGACATTATGATAAAAATATTGCATAACCCTAAGTGTAAGAAGTCCAGGGAAGGGCTTGCTTACCTCAAAACTAAAACTGATAATTTTGAAATTCAAAAATACCTTAACACAGCTCTTGCACCTGAAGAACTTGATAATATCTTGAAGTATCTTAAACTTAAACCTATTGATATAGTAAGAACTCAAGAAGATTATTATAAGAAAGAGCTAAAAGGTAAAACATTGTCATACTCTGAATGGTTAATGGAGTTAACAAGTCATCCTAAGTTAATTAAAAGACCAATTGTGATTTCTGGTTCTGATGCTGTTATAGCTGATCCTCCAGAAGAAATAGATAAACTTTTTTAATGCCTTTATTTAAGATCTTATATAAAAGGCTAATTTCGCACCGAACTTAATAATACTATTATTGAACCCTAATTTTTTTGACAAATGAAAGTCAGAATTGAAAAAGATACTATGGGAACTGTAGAAGTTCCTGTAGATAAGTATTGGGGAGCGCAAACTCAACGCTCAAAAGAAAACTTTCTTATTGGAAACCAGAAAATGCCTCATGAAGTTATAGAGGCTTTTGCTTATCTAAAGAAAGCTGCTGCTATTACTAACTATGAACTTGGGGTCTTATCTCAGGATAAAGCTGAACTTATAGGTAAGGTTTGTGATGAAATTATCGAAGGTAAGCTTGATGATAACTTCCCTCTTGTTATATGGCAAACGGGTTCAGGTACACAATCTAATATGAATGTGAATGAAGTTGTTGCCAATAGAGCACATGTAGTTAGCGGCGGTGTTCTTGGTGAAGGCAAAAGACTGATTCACCCTAACGATGATGTAAATAAATCTCAATCATCAAATGACACTTTCCCTACAGCTATGCATATTGCAGCTTATAAGATGGTTATTAAAACAACCATCCCAGGAATAGAGAGGCTCAGGGATACACTGAAAAGAAAGGCAGAAGAATTTAGCAGTATCGTGAAGATCGGCAGAACACATCTGATGGATGCCACTCCTTTGACTCTAGGACAAGAATTTTCAGGTTATGTTGCTCAATTAAACCATGGTATCAAAGCACTTAAGAACACTCTTTCTCATCTTTCTGAACTAGCTCTAGGTGGAACAGCTGTAGGTACAGGTATAAATACTCCTGATGGTTATCCAGAGAAAGTAGCTGCAAAGATTGCAGAGCTTAGTGGCTTTCCATTTGTAAGTGCTGAAAATAAATTTGAAGCTCTTGCCGCTCATGATGCTATTGTAGAAACTTCAGGAGCTCTTAAGCAACTTGCTGTAAGCTTAATGAAAATAGGTAATGATATTCGCCTGTTAGGATCAGGACCAAGATGTGGTATTGGTGAAATCAACCTACCTGCAAATGAACCAGGCTCTTCTATTATGCCAGGGAAAGTAAACCCTACACAATGTGAGGCTTTGACTATGGTTTGTGCTCAGGTTATTGGCAATGATGTAGCTATATCTATGGGTGGTGCTCAGGGGCATTTTCAATTGAATGTATTCAAGCCAATGATGATCCATAACCTATTGAACTCTGCGCGACTAATAGGCGATGCATGTGCAAACTTTGAAAGAATGTGTGCAGAAGGCATTCAGGCTAATGAGATGAATATCGAAAAGAATCTTGAGAACTCTCTTATGTTAGTTACGGCTTTAAATACACATATAGGATATGAGAAAGCTGCAGAGATAGCAAAGAAAGCTCATAAAGAGAATACCAGTTTGAGAGAAGCTGCTAAAGCTTTGGGTTACCTTACTGATGAACAATATGATGAATGGGTAGATCCAAGGAAAATGATCAAAGGTCTATAAAGTTTATATAAGGATTAAAACAAAAAAAGCTGGCAATAGCCAGCTTTTTTTGTTTAGTATCAATATTCTTATTGTGCTAAATTAAATCTTAGTTTAAAACCGAAATTGGTTTGCGAAGTACGATAAGCAGTTGTAACAAATGGAGTGTTATCAGTACGTTCAAAGTATAAAGTCAGATTAATCTTAGGAGTAACCATATAGTCCGCAGTAGAGTTGATTGTAATTACTCGTTGACCTGCCGTAACTTGATTCACACTTTGGTTAATCCACCTAATTGTAGTCTTATCATTCCTGATACCTATATCTGCCTTGATATTAAGATCACTAGATTGAGTTTTTTTACCCTTACCAGCTTTCCTACTCGAAGCACCTATAAAGTTTAATGCAAGGTTCTTGATACGATAACCAAGACCTACAATAATCTCACTACCCAACACCTCTGTTAGCTGATTATTCACAAAACTTAAAGCCAAGTTTCTGGTCTTATTATAAGCTAATCGTATACTCATATCATTTTGCATTGTAACATCAATTCCACCCAGAGGAGCAAATCTTTCAGTTAAAACAATCTGATCTATTTCATAGTTTCCAATATAATTAAATGTATTTGGATAGAAAACTTCCTGACCTTCAACATAATTAACATTAGTTCTGAATGAAGAAATAGCATAAGTTGAGCTGTAAGAATGATTTAATGAGATATTCTTGAAGTATTCTTTTAAGAATTCAACATTATTCAGACCTGTATATCTGATATTCCAGTTAGGAATAGGGATAGTAGGGAATGTTTCCAGATTAGCTTTGCTAGCTCCAACTCCTCTGTATGCAGTCAAGAAAGCATGATGGATAACCTGTCTACTATTAGGGCCATATCCTTTTGGATAGTAATTCTTGAGAGTACCATTATTAAGAGTATCATAAGGAATCCAGTCATTAGGATTATCAAGGTCTACTCTATTATCTTCTTCAGCCAGCAACAAAGCAATATCTCTGCGAGATTCCAAGAAATTCTGGAAGGTCTTAGATATATTTTGACTGTTAGGAGAGACAAAAGATGTACCTATCAATGCATATGACATACTAAAGCTACCAGACTCTACAGGAGAAAATATCTGATAAAATCTGCTATTAGGGTCATACCTATAATAATGTTGAGAGCTACGAGCTATAGTTCTATCACCAATAAGGTCGATCTTCAGGTCTTTTATTGGTTCTATAGTAGCATTGAAGCCTATAGTTCGATTATATTTTTTCGAGTATGCTGTATTTATTCTATCACTTCTTGTCAACCATTGCTTGTCACTAGCAATAGCATATATATCTTTTTCACTACCTAGAATAAATTCCCAACCTGGAGCAGAGTGGTCAAAGTTATAAGCAAAATACGATCCATCATATATATATCCAGGGAGGAAAGTACCATTGCCTTCAGAAAATTTAAGACCTGCCTTTTTAACTCCCATCAATAATTTAAGCACATTATCACCGACAAGCTTAAAGTAGTTAGGTCCTTTTCTCTTTGTTGAATCAGCTTCACTACCTTCTTTATCCTTATCTTTTACTTTGCCAGCAGATCTTAAACTTAAAGATCTACTACCTCCATAACGAGGACTTCTATTATTTGAAGCCATATTTAACTTCTTCAGATATCCAATCTTATTATAGAGTTTTACAAAATCAAAGTTTAAGTTAAGTTGCTTTGTATTACTATTTTCAAGATTATTACCTAAATAATCATATGCATTATTCGGGTTTTCTGGTTTGTATGCCAAATTAATAGAAGGAACAGTAAATATATAATTTGCAGAATATCCTGCATTACCGTTAATCCAATCAAAAGGAGTAAACTTAGAGAAAGGAAGATTATAAGTAATATTAAGTTTTTGATTATAATTCCTTAGTTCTCCAAAGTTCCAGATATTTTCCCATACTTCATCATTAGGTTTCCAGTAATCCGGAGCATCTTGAGAGCGATTAGCAACAAGACCTGCAGGTTCATTCACATATGCCATTGCATTTGCGTTGAAGTCTATAGAGATACTGCGTGTAAGGTCATATCTGAAAGCATAGTTACGATTCCAATCCCAATCCCAAAGTCGGGTTGGATAAATTATGATATCCCCAGCACTCTTAGCTCTATATTTTGTTTCCTGATAGAGTCTGTTCATTTGAGTGTTAAATGTCAATGTCTTTGGAACATAGAAGAAGTTAAAGTCTCTGATAAATGCAAGATGCTTAGACTTTAGGAACTTCAGCTTATAGAATGGACGTACAGGCTTAGGACTTATATTAAAATTATATGCAAATCCACCATTGAACTTTCTCTCTCTTTCATATTCAATATCAATATTCCTATGGAACATTTCAGAATAAGAATAAGAAACACTAAAGTTTTCAATATCCCATACACGATTCTTACTTTGACTATTGACCTTTTCCTTTCTTACATTGATGAAGTTAATACTCTTTCGCTTCGTAAAGTCGACAACCCTTTTATTAAGGGAATCCTTTTCTGCCTTAGTATCAAAAGACTTCAATTGATCATCTAACTTAACATCAGGATCAAGAGGGTTATATTCAGGAGTAATATGAGTTTCCGAATAATCAAAGTGCATAGGAATTCTAATGCCAAATTGTTTTGGAGTAAAGCGACCCAAATCAAGATCTGTAGAGATATCAAAAGCAGAGGAAGATTCACGGCTAGTTTCATCAAGGCGTTGCTCCAGAGATCCAAATCCTGCAGAACTATGACTACCAGATATAATTAAACGACCAAGATCTGCAAGATCAGCAGCCATTCTTGCTGTAGCAGCCCAACCACCACTTTTGCTGAAGTCCGTAACACGTAATTCATTCAGCCAGATTTCAGCACTTACAGGCTGTCCTAAATCAGTACCACTAGAGCCACTTTTAGGATTTCTTACACCTATCAATATGGCTTGAACATCACTGATGCTCGGATTACCAAGAATGGTTATAGTACGGCCATTCTCATCTACGGTTCTGTAAGGTCTGTTTTTACTTACTCCAGAACCCGGATTCTTTACAGCCTCATTCCTTTGCATTTTGTATTTAACCAGTTCCTTAAGATCAATGTCAACATTATTTTCGCTTGGCCAGACTTGATCTCTTCCAGATTGTCCTTTTATAGTAAACTTAAGAGGAACTTCATACTCATAGTAGTTTTGAGTGAAATCTGAACCAATTCTCAGGAATGTTGTCAGAGTTCCTGTTTCTGTTTCCTTAGCATCTTCGAGATTCTCAGCATGGATAAACATCTTGAGTTTACCATATTGTCTGAAATCAAAGTCAGTGGTTTTAAATGCACCTCTGGCATCACCATCACGAAGATTGTATACTTTTAAGTCTAAAGACTGTTCATTTTGTGCATATACATTAGTAGTACCAAGTATCTCTTCTCTTTCAACACCAGGAGGAAGCACATAAGGAACAGGAGTACGAGTACTATTTTCCTCAAGGTTTACAGCACCTACTTCAAAAGCAGTTCTTGGACTATCATCAGGGATATATTCACCTGGAGAAAGGAGAGATTGATCATATTTCCTCCAGTTGTTTCGTACTAAATCGAAGGTAGCAAAACGTAGTTGCACAGGTCTTTTAAACCCATGTAAGAATACACGCATAAAGCGGATAGACTTAAAATCTTCAATGTTTCCAATTACCTTTTCATATTGATCAATTGGGATCTTGAATTGATACCATTTAGCCTTACCTCCTTTAACATTCTTATCATCTATCTCTTTGGTGTCGACAATAAAATTTTGTCCTTCTTGTCTCAGGTCATCAGGAGTAAGATTGATCTTATATTGAAAATAATCTTCAAATTCAGTTAGAGTATTATCTCCATTAATATCTTCAGTATTTGGTCTTTGGCTATATATATCAGTGCTATTTTCTCTGGTATTACCACTAGGATTATTGAATTTCTTGTACCTGTTTCTTATTATACCATATATAGCCTTATCATCATCATAATCTTTACCTCTGAAATAATGGAACACATCAGAAGCAGGAGCATCAAAGATCTTTTGGTAAGGCTCACCCCCTCCTACAATACCATTTACTTCTTGTATAAATCCAGAGAAAAATTCTCTTTCTTTTGCAACATTCATTCCATCATAACCGACATCCTGAAACTCTCGAGATCCGGATATATTACTAAAGCTTTCTGTTACAGCCTGTATTCTAGGGACGATTCCCCATATAGTTTCATCTACAGGAGTATTTTGATCATCTGCACTTGTAGGGAGACCATTCTCAAAACTTTTCCTTCCATCCCTCAGTACATCTTCAGAAACAGTACCTATATTGATGTATAACTCCCCTCCATTATCTTGGTTATCAGGATATTCTTCTACATCAAGGAATGGATCAAGAAGCCAGAATTCAATAAACTCAACATTTGCAGCCTCAAAGTCTGTTGTAGAAATAGGACGCATCATACCTCCCCAATTATCAGTAGGGTTGTTTAAGTCACCCTGTTGATTGATATTAGTAGAGAAGTTGTAAGGTGCTCTCTCTGTAGGATAATAAGATACCTCAAGAGGTTGCAAAGGAACAGGAACAGCATTACCATACTGTTTATTCGGGAATAGATCGTTTTCCTTATACTGTCTATTATAAGGATCTAGATCGCTAGCTCTTGGAACCCCAGGAGGCTTTATATTGTTTGTATAGAATAATGGATCAATGTAATACCAATTAAATAATGCTGCTTTATCTCTAAAAGCAAGACCCGAATTAGGATTTGTAGCCTCAGGGAACATGTCTGCCTGACCTTGAGGAGTACTAGCAATATACCAATCATAAGGATTCCTTAGATCTATAGTAGATTTTGTTCCGTCAAAGTCATCAATATATGAAGTACCAGAGCTTCCCACAACCTTAGAGTGCCCAGGTATAAAGTGAGCGAATTCAGCATCAAAAGTAATTCTTGAAGGCTTATTTGTACTGATGAGAGGTATTTTGTCAATCATCTTAGTAAGCCATCTTGATTCAGTAGAATAATGCAAGTCAGCACCCCATATTGTATTATTTATAGGATCATTACCATAATTAACTTTCTGAGTAAGCGGCCTTTCCCGAAGGTTCATAATAGTAGCACCTAGATGGAAGTCATTATTGATTTCATGATCAATACGAAGCCCAGTAAGTGTTTTCTTTTGAATATTAAAGAAGGAATTACTTTCGAGAGAGATATTTATAGGAGTCCCTGAATTTAAAAGCCCTTCATTGATGATACGCACTCTACCCAAAGTATAGTCAACAACATAATCAACATTTTCGACAAGTTGTCTACCACCAGCATTTACTTTTACAGACCCTTGAGGTACATTAAAGGCATTTAGGTTAATCTCTGAACCTCCCTGAGATTTATAAAAACCTTCAAGGAAGAACTTATTCTTATCAGGAAACTGTTCTGCACGACTCTTTGTTGTCCGATATAAAGAATCAAACGCATATCTACGCCCCAGATTCTCATTGCCAGCATCTCTAAACTCTTCTACCAAATAACTACCGAAAGGTTCCAGTTTGGTAAAGAATATTCTACCATTAGACGATTGAATTGTTCCTCCCTGAGTGGATGCATTGTCGACAAAGTCAAATAGGCCATCACCTCCGGGGACAGGAATTAATTGTTGATTCAATCTATCCATGCCAAAGAAATTAATCAATGGAGTTCCTTTGATTGAAGAAGGAGCATCAGTGAAATATCCAGTTGGAATGTTTTCTTCTCCTCCTTGATATAAGATATTAAGTACAAATCCTTCCTTGTTGATCTGATAAGCGTCAATCTTATAGACGTTTTTCATCATCAGATCCCAAAGCTTTAGTCTTGTATTTGTATTTGTAGGTTTCAATAACTTGACAATAAGACCATCAGGAACATTAATACCTTGATCAGAGAATTCCCCCACTTGGAAAGTAGCAGTATCCTGACCAATTACCTGATATTGGAAAGCAACACCCAGCACTTGATCAGCACTTAGTGATATATTGTTCAAAGAGATGAATCCTAAACGAGGGTTGAAAGAATATTCAGAATCAGAAAGCTTACGAGCACCTTCTATTTTTTCGAAGTCAACACCAGGACGGTATTGTTGAGATTGTAGAAATTGAGAAACGCTATTTATATTTCTTACTTGGCTTTGATTTTGAAACAATGAAGGGTATAAGGTATTGGCATTATTATCAGGAAACTTTGCTCTTTCACCAGTTTTTGTAGGTTTGATCTTTTGTTTATAATAAATATTATCAGCAACACCTTCACCTAAATCCTGAAAAGCAACAATGTTTCTATTCTGCTGAATTGGAGGGCCAATATTTGTTACCCATACTTCAATCTTGGTAATTGTCACATCAGAGTTAATAACAGGCAGTTCAGATACTCCTTTTTCATAGTTCTCTCTGAAATATTGAGATATGAAGAAGTGTTTATTTTCTTCATAGTCGAGGGCAGTAGCCTTGAATTTGTTTTGCTGTGCTCCTCCTTGTACAGTGATATTCTTGGCTTCACTATTCTGTTGAGAGAATACACCAGTAACCATAGTACGTCCGAATTTCAGTTGAGTTTTAAAACCGAAAAGACTTTGGTTGCCCTGAATAAGTTGTGAGTTCAGTGGGAGACTAACATCACCAGCCTCAATCAACTGAATGATTTCATCCTCTTTACCTTCATATCTTAATTTAAGCTTATTTTCAAATTCGAAAGTAGCTTCAGTATTATAGTTTGCTTTAAACTCGATCTTATCTCCGATTTTAGCAAGAACATTCATTTGTATTCTTTGGTTGAAATCGAAGTTAGTCTGGCGACGAGTTCTTACAGGGCGAGTAGGATTATCATTGAAGTTACTACGTAATCCGAAAGAGATTTCAGCAGAACCTTGAGGACGAATGTCTATGGTATTGCTACCAAAGATAGATTCAAATAATTTGTTTCTAACGTAAATCTTAGGGATGATTCCTTTAGCCCCACCTTCTTCTTGAGAAGTAATTCTACTTTTCCAAAAGTCTTTTATAGATTCTTTAGCCTCATATCTTCTATATTCTTCAGGAGTCATAGAGAAAGGTTCTCTGATCCTAATAGTGCCTATTCTCTTATAGAATATATAAGTATTAGTTACTGGGTCATATTCAACTTCAGTAACAATATTGGAAGGCTCTTTTAAATATAAAGGATTCTTGTCTTCATCGTACCATTCATTCTCACTACCTTTAGGTAGTGGGTATGGCAACTTAAATTGATCTTGCTCCAACGTATCTAAAGGTGGTAAGCCACCAAAGAACGGGGACAAGTCAGATGAATTTGCTATTTTCTTTTTGATTGGAGCAGCAATACTTGCTATTGCCCCAAACACGAATAATAAAAGAAAGGTTCTTAAGAAATACTTTTCTACTCTTTTCAACGGAACAACCCTATTTTATGAAACAATTATTTTTGATTCATTCACCATTGGTGAATAATTCATTGGATGATGTTAAAGCAATTTCAGCGCTTCCTTGATAAGTTCCTCCACAGTCATTGCTCCATTATTCTTCAATAACTTATCAAGAGTTTTGCTAACTGCATTTTTGTTAAAACCCAACACTAGCAATCCAGCCAAAGCTTCTTCTCTGACTGCAAATGTTTGAGGATTAAATTCAGACTGTATAAAATCCTCTTTTTTCATTTTGTCTTTCAGATCTAAGACAATCCTCTGAGCGGTTTTCCCTCCGATTCCCTTTACAGATTGGAGCGTTTTTACCTTTTCGTTTACAATCGCATTGTAGATCTCTTCAGGTGTCAAGGAAGATAGAATCAATCTGGCAGTATTTGCTCCTACTCCTGAAACAGTAATCAAATGTTGAAAGAGTGTTTTTTCTTTCTCACTGCTAAACCCAAACAAAGCATGAGCATCCTCTTTTACAACAAAATGAGTGTAAAGTTTAACATTCTCCTTATCCCCTAACTGAGAGTAAGTGTTTAGTGATACGTGAATAAAATATCCTATACCATGAACATCTATGATGACATGTGTTGGATTTTTTTCAACTAGTTTTCCAGAAATGTAGGAGTACATAATTTTTTCCTTAGTTCACCCTGAAATTCAAGACTACATTGATTGACAGATTGGACAAAAATACAAATTTAATGATAAGTTCCCTTGTTGTAACCGACAAAATTATATTGCATCTCATTGAATATATTTGTTTTTTGGTTGGTTATAGCAAAAGAAAACTATAGTTAATTGCTATTTCGTGTTGTTATTTCGTGCTTGGAATAATCCTTATAAGGATCAATAATCTATATTATGAAGAATCCATAATTAGTTAGGATATGTTTTATCTACTTGTTTTTTTATAAAAAAAAGAGGGAATAACCTTTCATTTTTATGACCGATCCTCCTTTGATTGTAAAATCTAAGTTATATAAAATAATGTACATTATAGATCTATATCTGATATAATTCCATTTTATGTATAGGTAAAACACAAAACACATCAATCAAGGTTAAGATAGCTTATAGATTTAAGTAAATTTTTACACGCAAAAAATAATAGTTTATAATGAAGTGATTTAAGAATGGTCATCATTATATCTTCGCATTTCATAGTAAACTACTTCAAAATAAAAACACTCGTTTTTTTTCAAATTCTATAATCATTAACCTAAAAATCTAAAGCCAAAAAACAGCTTTCCCCTATATTTTTGTACATTTTCACTAATCTGCATAAATGTCTTATAATCAATATTTTTCAAACATGTAGTAACAAAATGTATCTTGTCACTACAGCATGTTTTGTTGATAATCAAGATCAAAAGTTAAGCGAATAAATCTCGTAGGTCTATTGATTAAAGGTAAAAGTCTAGGAGTTTTGTTTTAAAGTCTAGGAGTTTTGTTTTAAAAACTAGGAGTTTTGTTTTAAAAACTAGGAGTTTTGTTTTAAAAACTAGGAGTTTTGTTTTAAAAACTAGGAGTTTTGTT
>JBGRPZ010000009.1:0-67673 GCA_041725915.1 Hyphomicrobiales bacterium
TTATTTTAAAGTAGTTTGATATGAAAAGGTGAAGTATGATTTATCAAATAACTTATTTATGATACTGCCTGTTTACTCATTTTTATGTTTTTGTATGCTAACTCAAGCTCGAGTACTTCAGGCATTTTTTGTTTTATTTTATCCGACTTTTTAAATCACTTCAATATAGATAAATAAAAAAGAGCTTGAAAAAGCTCTTTTTTTATTTCTTCAGTTTGTCACCAAACACTTTTCTGAACTTGTCTATTTTTGGTTGAATAACATAAGTGCAATATGGAGCATTCTTATTATTCTCATAGTAGTCCTGATGGTAGTTTTCGGCGACATAAAACTTTGTAACAGGTTCAATGCTGGTTACAATAGGTTTCTTATAAGCACCAGATTCATCAAGTTGTTTCTTGTAATATTCAGCTTCTTCTTTTTGCTTTTCAGTATGATAGAAGATAACAGATCTATATTGGGTACCATGATCAGCACCTTGTCGATTTAGAGTAGTAGGGTCATGAGTTTTCCAGAAGACTTCCAGAAGATCCTTGAAAGAGACCAACTCAGGATCATAGACAATCTGTGCTACTTCCACATAACCAGTTTGACCAGAACAAACTTCAGCATAAGAAGGGTTCTTGAGAGTTCCACCAGTATAGCCAACAGTTACAGATTTAACGCCTTTCAGTTCTTGAAATAAAGCTTCAATACACCAGAAGCATCCAGCTCCGAAAGTGGCAGTATCATAATTTTGGGTCATTTTATGTTCCTCCATATTAATGTTAGATGCTTTTATCGTCTTGCCATTTAGTCCAGTTATACTTAGAATAATAATGGTCAATATAAAGATAGTCTTATTCATAGCTGTCATTGTTTTAGGTTGTGATAGATTGCCCCGGAAATATGCCCGTTAGTATTGTCCTGTATAAAAAGAACAATTGACATATTATTTCGTTCAAGGTCTTCAGGTAAATCTACAGAACCTTTGATAGACTTCATTTTAGAGATAGGAATCTTTATTAGAGTTCTAGCAATATTAGTGTTTTTGAGTGTTCGTCCTTTATTTTCACCTTCTTTCACATTTGTAGAAGCATTATTTTGAAGGAGAGTAATATAAATGTCTTTATCTTTTGTTGTTCCATCAATATCAGCAGAAAAGAAGAGCTTATTGTCTTTATAGTTAGTTTTGAGGTTTGATATTGCGTTTCTAGGTTTTTTCTCTAATACGTTATTAATTGTTTGTTCAACTCTTATCTTATCAGAACCTATCATTTCCATAGATCCATTGATTATGAGTTGGGGAGTATAGACACTTCTCAGCCCAAACAACTCAGCATAATTATATTGTCTCATAGAGAACAAAGCTTTACTGAAAGGATCCTTCCAGCCTAAGTAATTCCAATAATCAACATGATAGTTTATAGAAATGATATTCATGTTTGTTTTCCATGCCTTATCTTGAATAGACGAAATTAACTCATCTGCTGGAGGGCATGAGTTGCATCCCTGAGAGCTGTAGAGTTCCAAAAGGGCAAAGCCTCTATTATTATCTTTAGGGTAATAGCCTTGAGCAGAAACAGGACAAGCATTAAATAAAGATGGCAACATTATCATCATTATTAATGCCAATATTGAGTCTTTGAGATATATCTTTTTCATAATTAAGCCTTTTGTGATGAATAAAGATTCTTCGTACACTGAGGATTAGTTTAGTTCTATGAATAATCTTATATAGCTATCAGCAAAAAGTATTAACTTGCAGCCAACAGAAATAGAAGAGTAAATTATGATAAAGAGATTTGTTGTTTTGACATTTTGTATGGGCTTGCTCTGTTTCTCATGTGAGAAAGAATTGCAGAAGGTATGCCCTGAAGGTAGTTTACCACGTACTAGTAACGTGATCTATAATGCGCACTTTAAGACAGAGGTTAATATAAGTGCAAAAGATCTGAAGGCTCAGGATACTATCTATCTTTATATAGTAGATATAAAGAGCCCATATAATAAAGAGCAAACTATAGTAGGAAAAGTTTATGATAGTAAAATAAACCTTTCCCACATTTTTCAGATAGGAGAGAAGTACTTGCTACAGACAGCTGTAGAAGATGAAAAATATACTTATACATACGAAAACCTCTGCCCATAGCAGAGGTTTTCTTTAGAATAGTCCATCAATAGAAAGGTATCTTTCTCCTGTATCGTAGTTGAAAGTCAGTATTCTTGAATTTTTAGGGATACTGCTTAGTTTCTTTCTTATAGCAGCTATAGAAGCACCAGTACTTATTCCAGCAAGTAGACCTTCATTCAGAGCTAAGTTTTTAGCTTCCATAAAAGCATCTTCCTTTGTAACAGATATTGTTCCATCAATACTATCCATATGTAGATTTTCAGGGATGAAACCAGCACCTATACCTTGTATTGGATGGGGGCCGGGTTTACCTCCAGAGATTACAGGAGAATCAATAGGTTCCACAGCAAAGGCCTGCATATGAGAGAACTTTTCTTTGAGGACTTCAGCTACACCAGTAATATGTCCACCAGTACCTACACCAGTGATCAGATAGTCAACACCATCAGGAAGATCCTGAATGATTTCTTTTGCAGTAGTGTTTCTATGTATGTTTATATTCGAAATGTTATCAAACTGGGAAGGCATCCATGCTTTTGGATTAGCAGCAACCATTTCCTTTGCTTTCTCAATAGCTCCGGGCATTCCCTTTTCTTTAGGGGTGAGTACAAATTCAGCACCAAATGTAGCCATCAGTTTACGTCTTTCTATAGACATTGATTCAGGCATTACCAGAATCAACTTCAATTTTTTGACAGCGGCAACCATTGCAAGGCCTACACCAGTATTTCCGGATGTAGGTTCAATAAGTATAGAGCTTTTATCAATGATACCTGCATTTTCAGCATCATGAATCATTGAATAAGCAATCCTGTCTTTTATACTACCAGCAGGATTAGATTTTTCTAGTTTTATATATACTTCATAATCCTCACTAAACGTATTGTTAAGTTTTAGTATAGGAGTATTACCAATCAGGTCTAGGATGTTATTAGCTTTCATAATAATTTATATTTGGAAGTCAAGAGGGGCAGCTTCCTGATTTTGCGACTTTATTTTGATTTCATTCTTGTGATAGACAATGGAATTTGGAGGGATATCTTTAGTGATAAATACGTTACCACCTATGATGCTACCATGACCAATAACTGTATCACCTCCTAATATAGTAGCGTTTGAATATATGATAACATTGTCTTCAACGGTAGGATGTCTTTTTTGTGAAGCTAGTTCTTTCTTTACTTGCAGAGCTCCTAAAGTTACACCTTGATATATTTTGACATTATTATGTATTGCAGTGGTTTCTCCAATGACTATACCAGTACCATGATCAATGAAGAATGCGTTGCCGATTTGAGCTCCCGGATGTATTTCTATTCCGGTTTTGCTGTGGGCACATTCCATCATCATTCTTGGTATTAATGACACTTTTTCATTGTAAAGAATATGACTTAACCTGTATACCATTATAGCATAGAATCCGGGGTAACAAGCAATAACTTCATCAATGGAAGAAGCAGCGGGATCAAAATCATGTATTGCCTGTGCATCTTCTTTGAGAGCTCTTGCTATTCTAGGAAATGATCCAAAGAATTGTTCACAAATACGATTGTTCTTTCCACAAACATTACTTCCTATAGGGATCAACAGCGTGCTGAGGAAGTACTCAAGCTGAATGAATTTACTTTGTTCAGATTGATTACAAGCTTTAGTGTTAACAGGAAATAGAATATCACAACACTGATCTACAAAAAGTCTTACAATTTCTCTGGAAGGAATCTGGATGTTTTGCGAAGATCTTATCTCTGTAAGTTCTTTTGATATTGAGTCAAATCTGTTCATTTCTAGTTGTTTAGTACATTAAAGTTAAGCATAATTCACTAAACTTTAGAGCTAAACCCTTAAATGAACAGATTTGTTTAGGTGAAAATTCTATTATTTATCAAAGCTATAGTGGCCAATGATTTTATAATCGAATAAACAGTCTTCAATAACTTGACCAAAGCCGATATTATGTACGATTAGATTTCTTGTGCCAAAGAAGCTTTTGTCATCAATAACAAGACCTATATGAGTTCTGCCATTATCAAGTCTCCAACAAACAATGTCACCAGGATGATAGTCCTTAGGGTCTTTTGTTATCGCTTTTATCTTGCCAAATCTCTTGAAATATACCATTAGGTTTGGAACACGCCTATGATCAATATTCTTATCAGTAGTTTTTAGTCCCCAGATCTTTGGATATAGGTTAAAGTTTGATTTCATATCAAGATGAACTAACTCTTGTAAATCGATACCAAGTTTTCTATAAGCTCTTATTACAACATCAGTACAAACACCTCTATTGGCAGGAATGTCTCCCATTGGATAATCAATAGAGTAATAAGAAGGATCATATAAGACAAACTGTTTTGTTAGCTCAATTGCTGCATTTGATAGCTTTTTCTGGAAGGAGTCCTGAGAAACCCCATAAAGAATAGAAGTAAATAAAAAGAGTAATGTTATTATAATGCGTCTTCTCATAATATAAGTTTTCATAAATATAAAAAAAGCTGCCATATAAGTGGCAGCTTTAATATATGAATAGTATATCTTTAGAAGTACAGGTCTCTTTGTCCTTCTTTTATTTGTTCAAGACGTTTTCTTATCTCAGGGACATTCTTCTGACCTGAGCTTTCAAGCTTTTGAAGCTCTTTTTCTATCATCTTCCATCCTTTTTTTACAACACTAGGCTTTGCATAGTCTGATAGATATTCAGCTAGTGTAAGCATAGCATTAGGAGTGCAGAATCTTTTGATGAATCCAGGAACAGAGAATTCCATAAAGTGTTCTCCCGTTCGTCCTAGTCTATAACAGGCAGTACAGAAAGAAGGTAAGTATTCACCCTCAAGTAACTCTTCAATGACTTCCCCTAAAGTTCTATTGTCATTGATCATGAATTGCTCTCTGTTGAGGTCTTGTTCATCACCTTCAGTTTCAGCATAAGAACCAATCTCAAGCTTAGTTCCACCATCGATTTGAGAAACACCATACTTTAATACTTCATCACGTACCTTATAACTTTCTCTGGCTGTAAGAATTAATCCGGTGTAAGGAACAGCAAGTCTTAATATAGCTACCAGTCTAGTAAAATCTTCATCAGATACTATATATTCTCCATTACAGTCAAGGGAAGAAGCTTCTTGAATTCTAGGGAAAGAGATTGTGTGAGGGCCAACATTATAGCAAGCTTCTAAGTGATTGGTATGTCTAACAAGAGATAGAACCTCATATCTCCAATCATAAAGGCCAAATAAAGCACCAATACCTACATCATCAAGACCAGCTTCCTGAGCTCTATCCAGAGAAGTAAGCCTGTAGCTAAAATCTCTTTTCTTTCCACCAAGATGATATTGTGCGTAAGTTTCCGGGTGATAAGTTTCCTGAAATATTTGATATGTGCCAATGCCAGCTTCTTTTACTGTTTTAAAGCCTTCAATATCCAATGGAGCAGCATTGATGTTTACTCTTCTGATTTCTCCATTGCCTTCTTTTACACTATAGACAAGTTTGGCAGTATGTGCAATATATTCAGGGCTATACTCTCTATGTTCACCATAGACAAGAATCAGGCGTTTTTGCCCTGAGTTCTCAAGTGCTTTAACTTCTTTTTCCAGCTCTCCATCTGATAAGGTTTTTCTGATGGCTTCAGTATTAGAAGAGCGAAAGCCGCAATATTTGCAGTTGTTCATACACTTGTTTCCTACATATAGAGGAGCAAAGAGTACTATCCTATTTCCATAGACATTTTCCTTTAATCGTTGAGCACCTTCTTTAATTAATTTTATTGACTCTGGATCATTAGCATTAATGAGAACAGCTGTTTCTTCAAGTGTTAGCCTTTCTTTAGAAAGTGACTTGTTAATAATTTCAATAACTCTCTCTTTGGTGGCTTTGCTGTTATTCAAAAAGTCCCAAATTTCATTCGAATCAATGAAAGGCTCCATAGGCCTATCAGGAATACTGCAAATTTCTGGTTTAAACTTCATTCTCTTGGACTTTCTATATTATATATAATTAGGGTACAAAAATACTTCAATTAAGTAATCTTGCAAAGTCTAACCTGTTTATTCATGTAATTTTTACTATATCCAAACAATAGCAAAAGGGTTAGATTGCTTACAAAACATGTATTATTACATAATATTGTTATGATGGCTTCTAAATAAGATACTGCTTAATTGTAGTCATTATTGCTAAATATAATTAAGTTTTTCATTTTATTGACGGTTAATGGCTATCAAACTGTAATTTTTGATTTATAAGAGAGTCTGTATGTCTATAATTGGATATTAATAGCTTTAAATTGATATCTCTATTAATTACATTTGCTGTTTAAAAACAAACATTTATCATGAGATCATTTTTATTAACATTTCTATTACTACTGACTTTGCCGTTTTATGGGCAAAACCTTAGAAAAGCCAAACGCTTGGTGAAAGAACTTTCTTCTGAGAAATACTATGGAAGAGGATATGTAAATAAAGGAGATAGTCTTGCCGCTGATTACCTAGGTCAATATATGGACAAGATGGGACTGAATAAATATGACGGAATAAGATTTCAGGATTATTCAGTGTCTGTAAATACATGGCCAACTACAATTTCACTTAGGATTGATGATAAACAACTAGAGTTAGGAGAAGATTATCTTATAGAGACTAGCAGTTTTCCTGTTCAGGGATCTTTTCCAATAGTCAAGCTTAATAAGTCAACAATGAAATCTGGCAGGAAGTTGTCGAAGGTTTTAAACAGTGATTTATCCAATTCTTTTATGTTGGTTGACACTACAGGGATAAACAATCCTGAGTTACATCTTTTTGCACAGAATCTACTGACAAGTGGTGTATTGAAGAATAAAGGTACAGTTATCAGCTCAAAAAGGAAGGTTAGAAGTGGTGGAGCTAGTTTTGTAAGTGATAATTTCAATATACATGTAAATAGAGGAATAGTTAATCCTAAAGCCGATTCTATACATATAGATGCTCAAAGTGTTTTTGTTGAAGATTACAAAACAAGGAATGTTATTGGCTTTATCCAAGGACAAGTAGACACATGTATTGTATTTTGTGCACATTATGATCACTTGGGGATGATGGGGGATATTATGTTTCCGGGAGCTAATGATAATGCAAGTGGAGTTGCAATGGTTTTAGATATGGCAAGTCATTATTTAAAGCAAAAGGATAATTACTATTCAAAGCTTTTTATTCTTTTCAGTGGAGAAGAAATTGGATTGAAAGGGTCAAAGCATTATGTAGACAATCCTGTTTATCCAATGGACAAAACTTTGATGGCTATCAATTTTGATATGGTGGGTAATGGTGATGGAGGTACATATATCTTCAATGCTAAAGCGTATAAAGGTGTATGGGATAGATTTGATCAGATTAATAAAGAGAAGGATTATTTGAAGATATTATATGGAGGAGGTATGACATGCTCTAGTGATCATTGTCCATTTCACTTAAAAGGTAAAGAAGGCTTATTCTTTTATACAGAAATAGGAGACGATCAAAAGTTATATTATCATCAGCCAAAGGATAAAGAGAATACAATTAACTATTCAGCTTATAAAGGAATATTCAGGCTTGTTCGTGATTATGTCCAAGGTTTGAGAGATTAGATATCATATAAGATAGAATCAAGGGGTCTCTCCCTTGATTTTATCTTTCAAACTGTTCATTCATAATTATAGCACGAGTCATTATTTCAGAATACTTTTCTTCATCAGTATCATATTCTTCAGGATTAAACTCTCTCATTATAATAAGAGCTTCCTCTAATAACTTCTTTGCAGATTTCTTATCAATACCTAAATCAGAATAGAATACGGCAAGATTTAACAGAGTTCCTGCATAATCAATAGCATGTTCTTCAGGATCTTCTTTCAATAGTTCTTGTCTGATATTTAATGATTTGAAAAGAAGTTTTTCTACTTTCTCAACTTCCTTCTTTTCCATATATATTGCTGAAAGATTATTGAGTATTGCAGATTCTTCTGCTTTTATAAATGAATTAGGATGGGGGACTTTCTGTATATAATTTAATGCCTTTCGATAGAATTCTTTAGAGTTATTAATGACCCTTGAAATCATATAATAGTCTCCAAGTTCTTGAGAGATCTTTGCGAAGATTTCAAGGAAAGGATATTGTTGATGTTTAGATAGGTCTTCAAAGAATAATTCAGTATCAATAAAATTATGAGTTGCATTTTCAAAATCACCATCCTGAATAAGTAGTTGTATCCAGAGCATATTTACACTTAGTCGGATTTCAACCATAGATGAATGTTTGATTCTAAGGTCTTCTAGTAGGGAAATAGCAATTTGGCAATAATGAACGGCTTCTTTAGTATTTAGTTGATCCTTACACAAGCGAGAGATTTTGTAATTAAGAGTAATGTATAATCTCAATAATTTGTCTTTACTTTCATCATCAAGAGTATTATAAAACTCTAATGCCTTTAAGTAATGAAGCTTTGCTAAGCCAAACTTATCAGTGAAATAGTAATAATCTCCAATTCCGTCTATGTAAATGAATAGATCATAAATGTAATGTTCAGGATCTATAAGTAAGAGTTCGTTTGCTAGATTTTTACAAGTGATAAATTCTTTTCTTGCTTTTCTGAAGAAACCATCTCTAAGGTATAAGTTACCAAGGCTAAACTTAATTCTGAGAATACTATTTATTTGATCATTAAACTCATCATTAACCTTAATATCGCCAAGGAGAGAAAGTGCTTTTTTAAAATAGTAAACAGATTGACTTCTGTCATCTTCTTCTTGATATAAATATGCAAGATGGATTAAGCCAAGGATATATTTATACTTATATTTTTCTGGCTCTTTTTTTCTTTGATTATTTACCTCTTCAAGAAGGTCAATGGTAACTTCTATTTCTTTATGTAATTCTGAACGATTTAATCTTAAAGTAAAAGGATTATTAAGATCTAAATTACATTCCAGAAGTTGAAGAGTTTCTTGTTTTTCTTGTTCAATAATGGGGAAGGAGCTTTTTTGTCTCATAAGAGAATTGATTTAGATCGGAATTAGTGAATTGTAGAGAAGAAAAAGATAGTTGATTTTGTATATTAAAGATACGATCTTTTTAGGATTATATAAACTTGCAGGCTTTTTTTTATAACAATATTTGATAATGAAAGCTATTCCTATTATGTAGAACTACATAGTACAATTATATGTTTTAGGAGATATAAATAAAAAGCAGATTTAATATTAAATCTGCTTTTTATTTAAGGTTTATGATGGTTTATTTTTTACACCATTTGTCTAACCAGCTAGAGAAAGTTCTTTGCCATAAGATACCATTTTGAGGCTTTAATACCCAATGGTTCTCATCAGGGAAATATAAGAACTCAGCAGGAACACCTTTAAGTTTTGCAGCATTGAAAGCTCCCATTCCTTGAGTAAATGGTATTCTATAGTCATTCTGACCATGAACAACAAGTAGAGGAGTATCCCAATTTTGTACAAATTTATGAGGAGAGTTTGCAAAGCTTCTTTGTGCTACTTTGTTTTTCTTATCCCAATAAGGTCCACCAAGATCCCAGTTTACAAACCACATTTCTTCTGTTTCTGTATACATAGATTCTAGGTTGAACATACCGCAATGAGAGATAAATGCATTAAATCTCTTATTGTGATTTCCTGCTAGCCAGTATACAGAGAAACCTCCATAAGAAGCTCCAACAGCAGATAAATTCTTTTCATCAACAAAAGGTTCTTTTGCTACTTCATCAATTGCAGCAAAGTAATCTTCCATATTTTGTCCCGGATAATCCTGACTGATTTGTTCTTTCCATGCCTGACCAAATCCAGGAACTCCACGACGGTTAGGAGCAACAACAATATAATCGTTTGCAGCCATCATCTGGAAATTCCATCTGAATGAGAAGAATTGGCTAACGCCACTCTGAGGGCCTCCCTGACAATAAAGGATTGCAGGATACTTCTTGTTTGGATCAAAGTGTGGAGGATAAATAACCCATGTTAACATTTCTTTGCCATCAGTAGTTTTGATCCATCTTTCTTCAACTTTACCCATTTTAAGTTGACCAAGAAGATTATCATTTACATCTGAAATTTGTGTGTCTTCGCCTGTAGTAGGATTCACAGAAAAGATTTCTGTTGGCATAGACATACTCATCTTTTGTGCAATCAGAACATCACCAACAGGAGTCGCAGACTTGAAGTTGTGAACTCCTTTTGTAATTTGAGTAATTTCTTTTGAAGCAATATCTAACTTGAAGATCTGATCTTTTGCTTGATTGTTGCTTACAAAATATAAAGTCTTGCTGTCAGGAGTCCAACTAAGACCATGAGCATCATTATCAAAATCTTTGGAGTACTCTGTGTTTATACCATTTCCCATATCTCTGATAAAGATTCTTACTCTGTCAGCTTCATAGCCATCGCGCTCCATGCTTTCCCATGCTAGCATTTTACCGTCAGGAGAGAATACAGGATTTTGATCATATCCCATCATGCCTATAGTAAGGTTTGTAGTCTTTCCTGTAGCCAAATCATAAGAATAGATATCTGTATTGGTAGATAAAGCGTATTCTTTACCAGTAAGCTTTCTGCTTGTATAAACGATAGTTTTACCGTCAGGACTCCATGCAAGCTGTTCCATTCCTCCCCAAGGTTTTACTGGAGATTCGAAAGGCTCACCTTCCATAATATCTTTAATGTTGCTTAATTGTTTTCCATCAAAATCAGCAACAAATGGATGAGGATAAGAATCTACCCAAACATCCCAATGTCTATACATAAGGTCATCCATTACGCGACCTGTAGTTTGAGGAAGATCTTTGTAAAGGTTTGCAAACTTCTTCTCAGGATATATTTCTTTTGTGAATAGTACTTTTTTTCCATCAGGAGAAAAGCTAAATCCTGTGATCCCATCTTCTACATCTGATACTTGAGCGGCTTTGCTTCCGTCAGTGTTCATAATCCACATTTGCATGCTTCCTGATTCATAAGACATATATGCAATCTTATTTCCATCAGGTGTCCAAGTAGCGTTATATAATCCGCTGGTAGTTTTTGTGATTTGCTTTTTGTTTGAACCATCGATGTTCATAACATATAAATCACGATTACTTTTATTCAATGGAATATCATAATATGAAATTCCATAAAGTATTTGTTTTTTATCTGGAGAGATTTGTACACCTCCTAAGCGACCAAAAGACCATAAAACTTCAGGAGTCATTACATCACTATTGAGTTTGATGTCTTTCTTACCAATATAAGGTGTCTCTTCTTTCTTTGTATTTTCCTTTTTTTCTGGGTTACCGCAAGCGACTAAACCTGCAAAGGAGCATAAAGCTACCCACTTAAAGATTCCTTTCATTCTGTAACTTATGTGATTAACGGTTTAAAATCAAAGGTGGCAAGTTAGAAAAAATATAATCCTAATAAAAGAACTTATTCAGATATGCTATTTATTTTAGAATGGATATTTAATTTAAAGTTGATTGATATACCATTGTATAATCAAAGAACTAAAATGTGTAGAATATTTTAATTTGACTCCTTTTGTGTTAGCATCTTTTCTCATCTGATCTGTTATCTCCTTATAGGCGATATAATCATACCTTTTCATGAGTAAAGTTTTCATTGAAGAGGGAAGGAGAGTTTCTTTTAATTGAGTTCTGAGAATTCCCAATGTACTTTTTGTTTTCTCTCTTTTCAGCCTTTTGCTAAGCATTATATTCATAGGAGCAAAGAAACTTTCTTCTAATACTTCAGTATATAGATCTGTATTCAGCTTAAATTCATAAGAAAGCTTATTGAAGAAATTCACCAGATCTTTGTCCCATAATGGAAGCATATAATTATACCCATAGAAATTATATGCCCGACAAGAGTTTACTATAAATCTAGATTGTCGATTTTCAAAATTCCAGTTCTCATATCTATTATAGAATTTGCCGAATTCTGGAATATCATTAATGTTTTCTTTGAGGAAGGTTTCCTTTATTGAATCATCAATCTTTGTATAGACAAAATGTGTCTTTAGAATATAATTGAGTATATCATTATTTGAATTTAAATCTGTGTGTTCGTTCTTAAGATGGCTTCCTGAAATAGAATCTCCAGAATGACCAGGAATAAAGATGCAATCTTTTTGTAGAAAGTTATTCTCTTTTAGATATGAAACACTGAAATATTCTTCCATATAAAACATAGAAGAATGATTTGATAAATATTGATAGTAATCTTTGAACTTTGGATCGGATAGATACCCATCAATTATTTGATCTGCATATTCAATAAATATCCATTTGTAATTTAGGCGTTTGGCAATTTCTTTAGCAATTACAGCTTCTTTTGAAGCTTCTTTTCCATAGGTATAACATAGGACATTTTCATAATTATGCTTTCGTATCATTGCAAGTATAATTCTGCTGTCATATCCTCCACTTAATGGTATTACCAATTGTTGTCCATTTAAATTGGATAAGAATCTATCAAAAGCAGATTCAATGATACTTGATAACTGATGTTTTGTCTCACCCCTAGTTGCCGTTGTATAAGATTCAGGTATAAATCTATAATAATGTTCTTGTTGAATATTACCATCCACAGAATTATAAAGTATAGAAGAACTCTTGATTTGATGTATGTTATCTATAAGCGTATTCTCTCTCAAAGTAAATCCAAGGGCAGTAAATTCTTTTAGATAACCTTGATTTATGGAATAATCTGTTTCCTTTAATAAGTCTTTGGTGGTAGTTGCGATATGTATCTTATTATTCTCTTGAGAATAAAAGATAGGGATGCTTCTACATATATCAGTTCCTGCAATTACTTTATTATCGTTTATAATAATAAAAGCAAATAAACCATTTAAGGCATTAAGAGTGTTTTTGATATCATCTAAAGATAGATGTCTTTTTTCGTTGAGGTAAGATATAAAGTCAATTCCTGTTAGGTAAGTATTATCAATATATACATATCCTCTTACCCAGATGCCATTGTTTGATGTCCAATATATTTCATCTGTTTTTGAAATAGTTACTTTTATTTTTTCTTGCATCATTTTATTAAAAGTAATAGTAAAGTTTTTTCGATAATAGGTGTTTAATGTTTTTTATGTTCCAGACTTTTTTAAGCCAATGTTTATTATAATAATGAGTGCTTTTCCTTATAAATGGTTGCACCATTATGTAAATAATTTATCTTTTATTTTTCATGTAATTAGATTACACCCTTAAAAAGACATAAAGTTACTATAATAATGGTTTGATTAATGCTTGGTTATCTATAGGATTGAGTTTTTTAGGAGTAATTTTTTCATAAAAAAAAAGAGAGCTTAAATATTATTTAAGCTCTCTTTTTCTGTGGCGAGAACGAGAATTGAACTCGTGACCTCCGGGTTATGAATCCGACGCTCTAACCGACTGAGCTACCTCGCCAAAAATGTTTTTTTAATAAATAAGAACGTTACTTTCGTGGCGAGAACGAGAATTGAACTCGTGACCTCCGGGTTATGAATCCGACGCTCTAACCAACTGAGCTACCTCGCCGTTTTGCGGTTGCAAAGGTAGAATAATAATTTAATCACACAAGGGTTTCTGCGTAAAAAAAATGCTGAAATATTTGTGTTTTTATGCTCATAGCAGGCAATTATCAGAAATTCAAGGACATTGCAGTGCTGGAAAAATAATGTTTTTTTTCTTCATTTTTCACATGTTCTTTCTTCACTAAAAGATTTTATTAAAAGTTCATCTTATTTTTTAGACTTTCTAAATTGTTGTGTTGTTAACTGAGATAAATATAATCCTAATAATACGATACAAATTCCTATTATTTTATGTAAACTGAATTTCTCATCAAGGAAAAAGAATGATGAGAAAGCCGTGAACATAGGCATCAAATTGAAAAAAAGATTAGCTCTACTGGGGCCCAGTTTTTTTATGGAATATGTGAATAAGATAAATGCTCCACTTGATGCAAAGATGGCTAATAGTATGACTGCCTTTATTGCTGTAAAACTAGGGACTGTATGAATAATTTTACCCCATTCCCACCAAAATAAAAAGGGAATAAATAAGATACATCCAATTATATTCTGATATAAAACAATAGTCATTGCATTATATTTCTGTGTAAGTTTTCTCTGTACCAAGGAATAGAAAACTCCTGCAACTACAGTAAGAGACTCCAAAATAATACCAAAGATATCAGAATTGAATCTAAAGTTGTCGGTTGTCAGTGTGATGAAAACCCCAACACACGATATAACCAATCCTATAAGGAACTTTGGAGAAAATCTTTCCCTCAGAAAGAAGTAGGCAGCAATGGGAGTGAATAAGGGTAGTGTTGCTATTATTACTGATCCAACGGTAGCAGTCACTAATGTCAAACCTTCATACTCTGTGATAAAGAAAATAAACGGGCTTAATATCCCTCCTAATAAGAATAAAGGATAATCTTTTTTTTCTACTTTCTGATGAGACTTAAGGATTGATAATAATATATATATAACTATTATTGAAATAACTAATCGTAAGAAGATTGTTGTAATAGGCCCAAAATCAACAAAAGCCTGTTTTGTCCAAACAAATGCAATCCCAAAGAAAAAGCTTGATAATACAGCTGCTAAATAGGTTTTAAACTTATCCATATCCTATTTTATATACATTGAAATGGTTTAAAAACTACATATAATATGAAAGCTGATAAAAACCTTAAAGGAATTCTGTAAAGGTTGAAATACTTGCAGAATGAATGATTTATGCTTTATAGTCTATAAATCATTATAATGAGATGGTTTTAAATTAGTTCTAAGATAGAACTATTATTCTATTATAACAGATAAAATAATAATTGTATTCTTTTAGATCAGAATAATGAATCTTGACTTTTAAAATTAATTCTGAAAAGAAAATCAAAAATAAAGAAAGCTTACAACGTTTATCCGAATACTTCTTGATCTTCTTTTTTAGCTGTTTATAAGCCTTTAAGGTGATGTTAAATGGTCTGAGAGTCCAATAAATAGACTTTTTCTTCAGGATTTTCATTTTTTTGCATATATGAACATAATGTTATGTAAAGAAAAGCTTTTTTTAAGATAAAAAATGAATAGAAGTAACTAGAGAGAATATACTTCCCTAAGTGATTGATTATAAGCGGTTGTTTAACTTTGGATTTAGGGTGGAGTAGCAAGAATAAAACTTTTAGGTAGCTAAAATTTTATTTTTTAGGTAGCAAGAATAAAAATTTTTAGGTAAGTCCAGATATATTATAGGTAGCAAGAAATTATTTTTTAGGTAGCTAAAATTTTATTTTAAGGTAGCAAGAATATATATTTTTGAAGAAGCTACTAAATAATTTTAATGCACTGAATTGTATTTGGTTTATTATCAATGCGATACGCAAAACAACTAAAATTTGTAAAAAAGCGAGATAAGCGCACTTTTTTGATCAGGATTTTTGTGTTAATGTTTATCTAAAATCAAATGAGAAAGCTGTGTTTTTTGTATAGATAGGATAAAGGTTTATGCCACAAAAAAACCAATAAGTACTATTGTACTTATTGGTTGAATTAATTATATATTTATGTAATAGTTGATTTCTAAGATACTTTCTTCACTTTCTTATTCATAAAAGAGAAGTTTAGACTTCCTTGCGATAGCATAAGTCCAACCAATACTATAAACATTCCAAGCACCTTATCCATAGAGAACTGCTCTCCAATCATAAAGAAACTAAAGATTGCAGTAAACACAGGTATTAGGTTAGAGTATAAGTTAGATTTACCTACGCCAAGATTCTTTAGAGCATAAGTAAATAGAATGAATGCTATAGCAGATGCGAATAATGCTAATTCAAGCATTGTAACTATTAACTCAGTTGTAGGAACAACTGAAATAAATTGTTGATACTCCTTAACAAAGAAGAAAGGCATAAAATAAAAGAAGCTAATAATATTTTGCATCTTTACGATGGTAATGGTATTATATCTTTCACTAAGTTTCTTCGTAGCTACACTATACCATATTGCAGCAGCAACAGCACCAAACAATAATAATACTCCTTTTGGATCTGCCTGAAAATTCAGGTTTTTGTCAATCATCATGACTCCAATACCTGCAGTGGATAATAATAGGCCACTAATATTGAGCAGACTCAGTTTTTCTTTCATGAATATATAGCCTGCCAGAGGAGAAAACAGAGGTATTGTTGCTACAATGATTGCCGCAATTGTCGGACTGACCAGCTCAAGACCATAATTCTCAAAGTAAAAGTAAAAGAAAGGACTTGCAAGTGCAGATATAGCAAAAGGCAAAATATCTTTACGATTGATTTTCTGATTCTTCTTTAAAAAGAAAGAAAGAACATTTAAAATGATAAATGATAATAATAGACGAACAAATATTGTTGTAATGGGCCCATAATATTTAAAAACAATCTTTGTCCATACAAATGTTAACCCAAATAAAAGCATGGCACCAACAGCAGCACCATGAATATAAAATCTCTTCATGCCCTAAAGCCTTTCTTCACGTTTCAAAAAAATAAATAAAATGTTGGATTGAAACGATAATGATATGTACTTATTATATTCCCTTAGATTCTTATTTATTTAGGCGTGATATTTTTACTTAGGACTAATTTAATATTGTTATAATAATGATTGGTAAGTTTGAATTGTGATTTGACTTCTGAAGCTCTGTTTAGGTGGGTGTTTGAATAGTTTTTTTTATAAGAATACATATGAGCTTAAGTTTGATTATATGTATAAGTTTATTTTTTTGATTATCTTTATAGTATACTCTTCGTACAAATTTTATTATCTCAAATAATACTAAAGCTATGTCTCACCCTATAAAAGTTAAATTATTATAATAATGTGATTTTGAGATAATTTGAATTTTTTCTTTTCGTTTTAGAAATCAAAATTTCGTGTCTATGAAGCATGTCCTCGAAAATTTACCAAAAGTCATGCTGATGATGCTGTTCTCTATATTTTCTCCAAGTGTCAATATTACACGCTCTGGGAAAAAGACTGTAGGGAATGGTACATTGTCAAAAGAAAAAAGAGCTATTAAGTTTTTTAACAATATACATTTATCTGGATGTTTTGAGGCTGAGATTTGTGAAGGGGATATCCCTTCTGTAGAAATTGAAGCTGATGAGAATATACAAGGCATTGTTAAAGTAGATGTGGATAATAATACTTTAGAAGTTTCTACTAATCAACCTGCCTTTAATCCTACAAAAATAAAGATTGTTGTTACTGTTGATAAACTTGACTCTCTCCATGTTGAAGGAAATGTGGATGTGTTGGTCAGAAAAAGTTGTTTTTCCGGAGTATTAGAGTTGAATGCAAAAGGAGTGTGTCGCTTGAATATGGATATGAATATAAGCTATCTAAATTGTAATACTTCTGGCGCATGTAAGCTTAACTTGAGAGGCAATGTAAATAAAGGTATATTCAATATATCAGGAATCTCTCAACTAAGGGCAGTAGATTTGGATGTTGATCGTTTGATATTAAAAGCCGATGGTGCTTGTGAATGTTTTGTGAATGCGAATCAACTATTACATTCTACAGTATCAGGTCTTTCGAAAGTAAGCCATAAATGTCTTGAAAATACTCTTGTAGAAACAGAAAGGTCTTTCAACTCAGTTGTTGAACCTATATAGTTCTTGAATTAAGATATTAGTAACTCTGTTACTAATTTTATCGATGCTAATCTGTGCAAACTATCCTAGATAGTAATTAATAGGTGTCGATGGTTACTGGTTTCAATTTGTGTAATTATTTATATTATTGATTTTGAAAGAGGCAGATCGTATGATCTGCCTCTTTTTTATTATGAAAGAAGGTTTTATTGTTATTTGAGCATCTCTTTATACTCTTCATAAGAAATGATTTTTATACCTAGCTTTTCAGCCTTAGCCAGCTTAGAAGGGCCTATTTTCTCCCCAGCAAGCAGATAATCAGTTTTGGAAGAGATAGAACTTAAGTTCCTTCCTCCATTTATTTCTATTTCATTCTTAATTGCATCTCTGGCAAGTTCAAATTTTCCACTAATAACAAAGCCTTTATCTTGTAGTTTTGAGGAAGCTGCAACTGTATCACTTTCCTCCATTTCAAATTGAAGGTAAGGTTTCAGATCGTTGATCAGCTTCTTGTGTTCTTCTTTGGTAGACCATTCGATTAAAGAATTCGCAATCTTATCACCAATTTCATCTATAGTAATCAATGATTCATGATCAGCAATAAGAAGTTGATCGATGGTTTTAAAGTTCTTAGCTAGTTTTTTTGCTACAGTTCTTCCTATATGTCGAATTCCAAGACCAAAAAGCACTCTTTCAAAAGGAACTTCTTTTGAATTCTGAATCCCTTGAAGGATGTTTTTTACTGTTTTATCCTTAAAGCTTACCTTTCTTTCTTTTTTACCTTCTTCAGCTTTGAAAGTCTTCTCTAAGCCAATAAGGGAATCGTATGTCAATAAATATAGATCTGAAGGTGTTCGAACCAGATTGTTATCAAACAACATTTCTATCTTACCTTCTCCCAAACTGTCTATATTCAATGCATTTCTACTGATAAAGTGCTCCAGCTTCCCTTTGATCTGAGGAGGACAACCATCTTCATTAGGGCAGTAATGCGCAGCTTCTCCTTCTTTTCTTACGAGAACAGTATTACATTCAGGGCAATGACTTATAAAGTTGACCACATTAGAATCTGCTTCTCTATCTTCAATAGCTATACCTACAATCTTAGGTATTATCTCACCACCTTTTTCTACATAGACACTATCTCCAATATGTAGGTTAAGTTGATCTATGATGTCAGCATTGTGCAGAGATGCGCGCTTGACAGTTGTACCAGCAAGTTGCACTGCTTCAAGGTTGGCTACAGGAGTTATAGCACCTGTTCTTCCTACTTGATAAGAGATGCTAAGTAGCTTCGTTTTTACTCTTTCAGCCTTGAATTTATATGCAATAGCCCATCGAGGTGATTTTGCAGTCATTCCCAAAGCCAATTGATCTTTACTGGCATTGACTTTTATAACAATACCATCAATATCATAAGGAAGCTGTTGTCTTTTTGTATCCCAATCCTGAATATACTGAAGAACTTCATCAATAGCCTTACAAACTTTGATATCATTGGACACAGGTAGCCCCCATGACTTCAAAGATTCTAGTTTTTCATAATGAGAAATGAAACTATCTTCATGAGACATTAGATAATAGATGAAACATGAGAGAGGTCTTTTGGCTACAATAGAAGAATCTAGAGTTTTCACTGTTCCCGAGGCTGCATTTCTTGGGTTTGCAAAAGGAGCTTCTCCGTTTTTTATTCTTTCTTCATTGAGTTTGTTAAAGCCATTATGAGGATAATAAATTTCACCTCTTATTTCGAGAAGCTCAGGAATATTATCCCCATGTAGTAGATGAGGAAGCACCTTTATAGTCTTTACATTCTGAGTAACATCGTCTCCTTTAGTTCCATCTCCACGGGTTACAGCTTTGACAAATTTACCATTCTCATAAGTTATGCTTATTGATACTCCATCATATTTTAGTTCACAAACATATTCAGGATCATTATGTAGAAGTTTTTTTGTTCTTTTATCAAATTCTCGAATCTCTTCTTCAGAATAAGTATTACCTAGAGACAGCATAGGAAATAAGTGTTCTACTTGCTGAAACTCTTTACTGATATCTCCTCCGACTTTTTGAGTAGGAGAGTTTGGAGAGATAAATTCAGGATAGTCTTTCTCTAACCTGATCAGTTCTTCAAGTAACATGTCGAAGTCATAATCAGAGATTTCTGGTTGACTCAGAACATAGTATTTATAGTTATGCTTTTCAATTATGCTGACAAGCTCATTGATTCTGCCCTTTGCACTGGATTTGTCCATAAGAAAATGATGTTAAACGGAAAGTTGGTATCTTAAAAATGAAAAACAATCTTCATTTCATGTATGTTTATTATTCTGCGAAAATAAAAAAAAGCCGGCAGATAACCGACTTTGTAATGAGACTCAAAATTAAGCTAGAATAAACCATTGTAGATGTAATCAATCGAACCAGTAATAACAGGATTGACCATTAATACGGGTGTTTTTGTACTATTGAACATCATCTTTTCATCCCATGCAGTATGATTGAAACTAGGGGAATAGATATCTGAATTAGTTACAATGACCAATAAGTCAGGATCAATTTCATCTGTAAATTTTAATATCTCTGAATCAAAGTTCTTATTACTGTAAGATTGGAATGTATGAATAGGGATCTTAAATCTATGGAACTCATTTTCTATCTGATCTGTGATTATTTTTATCTTATGTTCTGTATCAATATATTTCTGTTCTTGTTTGAAGATGTAGATTGTAGATTTAAATATATTCGATAGAGCTATGGTAATATTTACCTTTTGTCGGGGTTCAGTAAAATTGCTGACAGGAAATAGTATACGTTTGAATTCTTTGGGCATAGAGTCATCTTGTACGATAAGGGTAGGAGCTATAGAGTTTAGCACTATTTTTAGGGCATGACTTCCCCACAGATATTGCAATCCTTTCTTTCCATGTGTTCCCAATACCATAAGAACAGCATTATATTTATACACATATTGTGGAATATCGCTTGTTTTTCCTTCTGCTATCTCATATTCTACTCTGATTGAATGTTTTTCTTTTATGTTGTTACACTTTTCTACTAGCTTGTTCTCTATATATTCTATATCGAGATGTTCTTTTTTTAGCTTGGATTTGCTGGTTTTATCTAATAGATGTAAAAGAAGTAATTTGGATTGAGAAGAAGTAGCTATTTTTATTGCGTGGTTGATTGCATTTTCACATACTTCAGAAAAGTCAGTTGGGATTAATATATATTGATCTGTTAGGTTGACCATAGCTCTGCACTTTAAGGGGGTTGATGTAAAAAGGAATAATGCTATAGGTTTAATTTTATGTATCTAAATTACAAAAAAACATTATTATGGACTTTATAAAATGGTGGACTTTATTATTTATACTGATAGTTAATGGTTCTTATTCTCAGGAAAGTAGCAGTTTTAGGTGTGTAGCTCTTGGTGTAAAAGGAGGAGGTTTTGAGAATAATTTAACATCTTTTCTAATTCAAGGGGATAGATCAAAAAAGATGATTTGTCTTGATGCTGGTTCTTTACTTTCATCTATTGATCATGCTTATAATAAAGGCAGTTTTGGTTTCTTGAATATTAATATTAAGTCTGATACTCTGCCTGTAGGTCAGATTTTGTATAATCACATATCTTCTTATCTGATTTCTCATGGGCATTTTGATCATATTTCAGGTTTGATAATAGCCTCACCTTTGGATAATAATAAAAAGATCTTTGCTTCTTCTCCTACATTTCGAAGCCTTCATGAGGATGTTTTCAATTGGAGTTCATGGGCTAATTTTACAGACAGGGGCACTTCTCCTTATATTAATAGATATAAAACTGTTGTAATGGACTTTCATAAGTTCTATAAAGATGAAGATAGTGGTCTTGAAATTAAAGCATACCCATTAACTCATGTGAAGGGATATAGTAGTACTGCTTTTCTTATAAAGAATGGAGGAGATTATATTTTGTACTTTGGTGACACTGGATCAGATAAAATACAAGAAGTTGATAATCTATCGAAGGTATGGGAAGAAGTTGCTCCATTGGTACAAAGTAAAAAGCTGAAAGCTGTTTTTCTTGAATGTTCTTTCCCTAATGAACGTGCAGACCATCTTCTTTTTGGGCATTTAACACCTAAACTCTTTTTGTCTGAACTATCCAAATTGGCAGATTATAGTACTGATAAAGATGCTTTACCATTAGAGGGACTTAAGGTTGTAATAACTCATATAAAACCATCTCTAATAACAAAAGACGGAATCACAAATAAGAGCAAGATAATAAGACAACTGAAAGATGGTAATAATTTAGGATGTAAGTTAATTTTCCCTGAAAGAGGTGAGTGTTTAGTCTTATAAAAAAAATACCCCAAAAGTAATCCTTTGGGGTATGAAATATTTTTTGTGTTTTATTATCTGGTTACAATTTTCTTCCAGTTAAAATCTCTAGGATTGATACACATAACAGGTATCTGAGAGCTGTTAAGGATGATATCTTCATCATAACTACCCATGATAAAAGTCTTTAGGCCTTTATCAGGATTTGTCATAATAAGAATCATTTCTGAGTTGATAGAAGTACTATAATCAATCACTTGTTTAGTGAAGTTACCGCTCTTATCAGCCTTTATTGTTTCAAATTCAACTTCATTAGCTTTGAAGTGATTTGTTATAAGAGTTAAAGCATCTTCGATTTGTTCTCCTTCAGTATGGAAAACATGTATCTTTGCATTGAATTTCTTTGCTACAAAGGCTGCCCATTTGGTTTTTTCCCATGGACCAGCATCAGAAGTAATAGGAAGTACCATATTGTTAACTCCCTTATCTATTTTTCTCTTTTGCACTGTAATCACAGGAACGTTTGAGCTTTCTATAACTTTCAATATAAAGCTACCAGTAAGTTTCTGCATTCCTACTTTACCATGTGTACCTATATATATAAGACCAGCTTTAATTTCATCAGCAACTTCTGAAATTGTATTAAAGATATTTCCTTCAATAGCTAAAGTTTCAACTTCAATATTGAATTTCTCTTTTAAAGAAACAGCTTCTGTTCCTAATTTTTCTTTTATATCTTCTTCAGAAAGATTTTCCTTTTTTAAATCAGCTTTTGTGTTTTTATCAATTACATGTAATAAGACAAGCTTATAGTTAAGTTCTTGAGCTGTTTCTGCCCCCATTATTACAGCATTGTTTCCTACTTCTGAAAAATCTGTAGGAACAAGGATCACGTTGTTGTTAATATTTTCCATGGATGATGATTTATTGTAATTATATAATAGTATATGCTTAATGACAAAAGTTCAGAAGCTCTTTGATAAGAATAAGATTCTTTTTCTTCCCTTCGGATCTGCTTTCAAAAGCAGATTTTGTAAAATATTCATGATGTTCAAGAAAGAGAATCTGAGATTGATACCATTCAATTAGGTTGGTTTGTTTAAGACCAAGAACTTCCCATTCATATCTGAGTTGATGCGATATCATAAAGAAATCTTTTCTACCCAAATAATCCAAGTCTGCATCACAGATGATTTTTTCACAGATGGTAGTAGCACTTTGAGGAAGTTTAGTTGTCAATATCATACGATTTATTTTCTGTATCTGTTCCTCAGTATAACCATAACCAGGGAGAATTTCATTTGCTATCTCTATAGAAGCATCTTCATGTCCTTGGTAAGTTTTAAGCATCCCAGTATCATGAAATAATGCTGCTGTTTTGACAAGAATAGTATCTTCTTTGCTCAATCCTTCTATTTCACAGAGTTTTGTCGCAGATTCTATTACATCCATAGTGTGTGAAGTACTATGATAATATAAATTTGGATCTAGCTCTTTTAGAAGTTTTGGTACAATGACTTTATAAGCCCCCTTGTAGTTCATATCATCTGTTTATGTGCTAAAATAAATTATTTTCTAATAATAAGAAACTCTTATTTTGAATCCAGTATTTCTATCCCATTCCAATTTTCAGGTTTCCCTTCTGCAATGTATTTATTACATCTTTTATAATAAATGTTTGCGACATCATCATTTTCATTTAGATTGATAATATCTTTAAACAAAGCTTTTGCTTCAGTGAATTCTCCTTTTTGATAGAGAGCAATACCATTGTTGAAAGGCTCAATTGTTTTTGTCTTTAAATGTACTTGTTCTTTAGAATCTCCATCAAAGATTTCATAGATATTTACAGCTTCATTTTTCCCTTTAACTTTGACAATATCAATAAACCTATAATTGTAGTGCATAGGATGTTTTATCTTCCGGAATGTGTCTTCTGAGACAAGAATAGCAACACCATATCTCTTGGTTAAGCCTTCAAGTCGAGCAGAAAGGTTTACTGCATCAGAGATTACCGTTCCATCCATTCTTCCTTCACCACCAACAATACCTAACATCAAGTTACCTGTATGTATTCCTATTCCGGATTTTATAGCTTGTTTTCCACATTGATTCTGAAATATGTTGAACTCTATAAGTTTCTGTCTCATTTCTATTGCGGAATCTATAGCTTCTTCAACAGTGTTTGGATATAATGCCATGATAGCATCTCCAATAAACTTATCAATAAAGCCATGATGTCTGTGAATGACTGGTTCCATAATGCCCAAATAGTTATTGAGGAAATCAAAATTATCCTTTGGGTTCATCTTTTCGGATATAGAGGTGAATTCTCTGATATCACTGAACATAACAGTCATTTCTTTTTGTACCTGATCACCAAGATTAATTTGGTCGATACTGTCTTTTCCTAAATATTCAAGAAACTGTCTTGGAACGAATCTTGAATTAGCTTCATTAATTACTTTTATATTTTCGAAATAGGTTTCTAACTTATCAGTCATCTCATTGAAACCTTGAGTCAACTCTCCAATTTCATCATTTGTAGTTACAGGAGTATATGAAGAAAGATTACCGCGTCCAGCACTTTGTACATGCTTTAACAACTTGCTTACTGGTATGATAATATCTTGTGTAGTCCAACTTAGAAAGAAGTATATATATATAAGAGATACAATAACACCCATAATAACACCAGCAATCATTAATACAGAATCTATACTACTTATATAAGGATAATATCCCAGATTGCTGATAAAAAGGTCATTTATGTCCAAATTACTATGAACATTTCCTAAGAGTAATTGCTTCTGCTCAAGACTTAAAACGCTTGTGTCGTTTATTGTTGATATACTAATATAAACATAGAAGAGTACAGTACTTAATGGTAGTACTGTTGTCATGATACTGGATATCCAAAGTCGTGTTTTTATCTTACCAATCCTATAGCTGAAGATGCTTTTATTAAGCTCTTTAGGAGAGAATATTTGTTCCAGATATTTAATGTGAACACGATGTTTTTCCCATGAATAGACAAATAGTATTGTTAATAATGCAGCAATAATAGAGATAATCAAACTTTCTTCTGAGTATTTCTGATAATAGATGTTATTTACAAAGTGGTTAAAATAGAACATTGTATTTGTTATAATAAACCCTATAGCAAAAATACAAGCATTGATTACCGGACTTATAATGATAAACCTCTTGCAAAATTTAAGATGTGATCGGCTTATTCTCTTTCCTTTTCGTTTTCTTCTAAAGTAACTTTTGAAGGGAAAGTTAAAGAGATAACCGAATATTATCATAATAACATATATCTTGAAGTTGCTAGAAGAACTTCCTAGGGAGAAAGATCCTTTATCAGATTCTAGCTCTATATTTATTATTTTGGGCTCTTCTGGGAAGTGAGATATAGGTAAACCTTCTTTTATGGGTGAATCATTTTTATCTAGATAAGGGTATTCTTCATTTTCTTGTTTTGAGTCTTTTTTATCTTCTCCGGCATTTAATGTTAATTTATATCTGAAATTATCGATGTCTTTACCTCTAAGTATAGATTCAATAGGTGCTGTGAGAAGAAAGTAAAGGAAAAGTGAGAATATGTAAATTCTAAAAACAAAAAATTTAGGGGGTCTTTTAGTATTTCTGTCTTGGCCAAATATCTTCTGCCTCTTATTAGTAGTTCTTCTCATTATATCTTCTTCATATTAACATTGCCCAAAAATAAACAATAAAAGACTAAAATAAAATAAGCAAGAGTTTATTCTCTTGCTTATTTTAATATATAATGCTTTGCTTCTTACCAATTAACAGATTTTCTTCTTAGAGGCATAGTCATGCATCTAGCTCCTCCGCCTCCTCTTGATAGCTCTGAACCACCAAAAGTCACAATATATTTATTGTAATCATTAAGTGATACTTTATCACTTATAACGTCTTTTGCGTCAAGAACATTAAATCCATGTTTATCTAATTGTTCTATAGTATGAGTATTTCTACCATATCCAATTATCTTACCAGGTCCCATAGCAAAGAAGTTTGCTCCACTTTGCCATTGTTCTCTTTCTTTGAAGTATGAATCACTTGTTCCTCCACAAGAAATAGGCTCAAGATCGATTCCTAAAGGTTTCAAGCCCTCAAGAATGTTAGGGATCTCTTTGATTTCTTCAACACGACCTCCTTTTACAGTGATCTTTATAGTTTGGAATTTATAGTTGTTTAGAATCAATGGTTCATAAATCATACATTTATCTCTATCGAGGAAGGTAAATACCATATCTAAATGTATGAAAGATTCTGGCTTAGATGGTAGTTGTTGTGCTATAATTGTCATATCCATCTTATGTGCCTTTAGATATGCAAGAATAGAGTCTATACCTTGGGAGCTGGTTCTTGGTCCTGTTCCTATAAGAAGTACATCTTCACGAGCTACTAAGAAGTCTCCTCCTTCGATTGTTGCAAGAGAAGGTTCTTCTGATCTTCTGGCAGGATTGATTGTTGAGGTTTCAAAAACAGGATGATAATCAAAAATAGCTTCCATTATCATTGTTTCTCTGGCTCTTACTTTACTAGCCATATTACAAATCAAAACTTTATCTAACCAAGATGCTGAGGCATCTCTCATAAAGAAAAAGTTTGGTAGAGGTTCAAGGGAATATCTGTTATTATCAAGGAAACGTGTAAGGTTATCCTTTTTCATTTCTACCCCTTCCAGAATCTGACGGCATATTTCTTCATTTGATAAAGCCATCATTTCTGCTTGAATATCATGGGTAGCATCTTGCTTGCAAATACGTGCAACAAGATTTTCCTTTACTTTATCATTCTTGATTATGTCAAGAAGAAGATCTTTAAGTTCAAAAGTTCTTGTCGCTTTCTTTAGTACACCTTGAAACTCGTTGTACTCCTGTGATGCTACTGATAAGTTTAATATGTCATCATATAATGCTCTGCTGGCATTTTCTGGTGTCATATTTTCTACTTCTCTACCTGGTTCATGTAAGATGACTCCTTCGAGTTCTCCTATTTCGGATCTGACATCTATGGTAAGCTTATTATCCATTTGTTAATGCTCTTTATCAGAATGTTAAAATTTTGCCCTATCTATTAAAAAAACGTGCTAAACTAATAAAATTTTTTAGACTGCTATTTTTTTTTTGCGGCTGAGCTTAGGTACTGCTTCTTATTTATATTTTTCTAAATAAGCAAATCTCTTTTAGTTCTATGTACTTAGGTTGAGTAAATACTAAGCTATGATGCCCGAATAGAGGGATATAAATTTGAACTCCTTTTATGCTTGTAATAAGTTTTTGATCTGTTTTATTTGATCTTTTGGAAGATAATTTTCTTTTGTTTGGCAGACTATTGATGATAATAAAATTCCATTATGAATTACCTTCTTCCAATCTTCCTGACTGAATTGCTCAATACTTTTATGCTGTATTAATGTGCTTACAGTAGAGCAAATCCCTGCATCAAAGTTATCGCCTGCTCCAATTGTTGTTGCAGTTTCTATTTCGGGAACTTTTTCTTTCAATATATATTCATTTGTATAGAAATAAACATCATCTTTATTTTGGGTATATATAAAATACTGTACTCCTAGACTTTGTACATATGCCCATGCTTCATCTGAACTATTGGCATTGCAAAGCACTTTGAAATCTTGGTCACTACCTCTGACTATAGTTGCGTTTTTTATGTTTACCTCCAGATGTTTCCGGGTTTCCGGATCTTGTAGATTTATGCTTCTTCTGATATTAGGGTCGAATATGGTGATTGCTCCATTATCTTTTGCTCTTTCTACTATAGCCTTTATTATATGGTGTTGTCTTTTGTCGACAGAGAAATACCCACTATAGAATAGGATATCATTTTTGTTTATGCTTAATTTAGGGGAGATAGCACAGGGAAGAGATTTGTCATCATAAATAGTATATGAGGCTTCGCCTTTATTGTCCAGCATTGCAATAATGATAGTAGACCTTTTTCCTTTACAGATATTGACAAATTTCGTATCTGCTTTCTCTTCAGATAAAGATTTAAGAATAAGACTTCCAATATCATCATCCCCAATTTCTGTTACTAATGAACAGTTTACCCCTAATCTCGATAAGCTGATACATGCATTACTTGCACTGCCACCAATAATAGCATTTGTAGGCTTTTGGTCTTTAAATGAAATATCTATAGCGATATTCCCAAGAAGATATATATTGTTATTCTTAGTCATTATAGTTTTATTTTCAACAAAATTAGTTCTTTATCTTAAAGTTTATTGCGTGAATCCTGATGGCTTTTGTTTAAATAAACAACATCCAAAGGTGTGTTTTTCTTTTAGAGTGTTATAGAATATTCAAATTAGACACATCTACATTTATGGTTTATAAAACTACCAAAACAATCAAGACTTTTATATCGCTTTCCTATAAAAGCAGGCATCTCTGTTGTAATTTACTTCACCACTTCTATGAAAATATAAGAAAATAAATCGCATAAGTGCGAAGACGTGATTTAGGTACTTACTAATGCATAATCGTTCTAAGTAATTATGAGTATTTTCGACCTTAAAATGGGATGAAATCGGTATGTTTTAACCTATGTTTAGGTATTAAAAGAACCATTTCATGGTCTTAGAGTCGATTTTAAGGACATTTTCTCTCAATAAAAAGCAGTAAAGTACAAAACGTTAGGATTGATTTTGATGAAAGTGCTCTTACATTATTCAAAGTCTCGAGTGTTTGCACTAAAGTCTCGAGTGTTTGCATCAAAGTCTCGAGTGTTTGGGGTGAAAGTCTCGAGTGTTTGGGCTAAAGTCTCGAGTGTTTGGGCCAAAGTCTCGAGTGTTTGAAATTAATATCGACTTACTTTTGTGTGAAAAACGACGTGTGTATATCGCTGTAATATAGGTGTTTGCATTGTGTAAAGTTTGTGTTGTATTATCAGAATTCACAAAAAACAATATTTTGTAAGTATACAGAAAGCAGAAAAAGCGATAAATTAGGCCGTATGCAAGTGTGAAATTATAATGATAAAGAGAGAGTGTAAAGTTTTGAAGATAAAAAAAAGAGTGTTTTTTTTATTTTCTGACTACAGAAAAAATATCTTTTTTATTTGAAAAAATAGTTTTCTGTTTTGGTTATCTTTAGTCTCTTTTAAAAAAACGAACTGTAAATCCTTGTTTAGGATCTCAATTATAATTTTTATGTTTGAGATGTATTTAAAACTTTAACTATAATATGAAGCTTTTTTACTCCGTAATTTTATTTTTTATATGTTTTGTTGCCCTTAGTCAAGAGCAAGAGAAGTCTTTTGAGACCTATTTTTATGATGATTTTAGTACCTCAGATAATAGATGGTCAATTGTAAATAAATCCTATAGATATTCATATATCAAAGAAGGGAAGTTGTATGATTGGAATGGGTATGATGAAATTAATAGTTTTAATGTAATAGATCTTAATAATATTAAGTATCAGGGAGCTTATAAACTATCATTTTCTCTTTCAAATTTGAATAATAAGAAGGATATAAAAACTTCGGTTTACTACAGAGATTATGATAATAGCCCTTTTAAAAGCAGATCAGTTGATCAGATTGAATGGGGGGTAGTTTGGGATTATAAAGATGATCAGAATTATTCTACTATAATCTTCAGGAATAAAACACATAAGATAGATCCACGATTCTCTATAAAAGAGAATTCTTTGACCGAGTTTAAATGTGTTACTTTTATAAATGGACATGAGAATATAAATTTGGATTGGATTACTCACCATTCACTAAATAATTATCAGATAAGGAATAATATTGAAGTCCTATGCTGTTCTAATTTTATTGACCTTACTATCAATGGCAAGAATTTTGGGAATATTCCTTTATTCAACAAAAGGAATACAAAGTTTGGAATTTATATAGGTAGTGGATCTGCTGTTGAGCTATACGATATGAGGGTTAGTTATCCATCAAAATGCTACTTTGCAGAAGAAATATTGAAGAAAGGGAATGATGCTTTTGATTATGGTTATCATGATAAAGCTATTATTTATTATGACTCATGTATAAATATGAGATGTGATTTAGCTGAAGCATACTATAGAAGAGCTTATGCGAAAATGTATCAAGGAGCTTTTAAAGAAGCTATTTTTGATTGTGATCAAGCTATAGATATGTGTGAGGATGGTTGTGAAGACTATTATTTTTTAAGAGCAAATTGTAAAATAGAAACTCAGGATACTACATTAATGAGTGATTTATCTCATGCTGGATATAAAGGTTATATCTTATCAAAGCAACTTATGGGCCAGGATGTTCAGATTAATAAACAAATGGAGCCTGAGACTGCAAGTGGCTTAGTGTTATCTGAAAAAGGATATATATTGACAAATGAGCATGTCATCAGAGATAAAACATCAATATGGATAGATGTGTTAGAAGAGAATATAAAACATTCATATAGGGCGCAAGTAATACGTGTTGATGATTATGCCGATCTTGCTGTTTTGAAGATTGATGATCCCAGATTTAAAGGATTTGCCCAAATACCCTATTTGTTTTCTATTATAGGTACGCAAGTTGGTGATGTTGTTTATTCTTTGGGTTATCCAATGATAGATATGCAAGGAGAAGAAATTAAAGTAACAGATGGGATTATAAGCTCGAAGACAGGTTTTCAGAATGATTTAAGAACATATCAAATAACGGCATCTATTCAACCAGGTAATAGTGGGGGACCTATAATAAATAAATCGGGAATGGTGATAGGGATAGCAAATTCAGGTATTCCTGATGCTGATAATGTAGGGTATGCTGTAAAATCTTCTTATATCGTGAATTTGATAGAGACAATAAGTGGTGTTGATGTCCCCAACTATCCTGCTTATGGTCTAATGTCGTTTTCGAGAAAGATAAAAAAGCTATCAGAATTCGTTGTGCTGATAAGAACAAGATAATTATGAAAAGATATATTGATTTATCAAGGACATTAACAGATAAAATGCCGGTCTATCCGGGTGATCCTAAGCCTGAGCTAAAGACAATAGCAACAGTAGAAAAAGATGGCTATAGTGATCAGAAAGTGATTACAGGCATGCACATATCTACTCATATTGATGCTCCTAGTCATGGTTTTAAGGGAATGAAGAATATAGATGAGTTTCCTGTTGATAAGTTTATTGGAAGGGCTTGGGTGTTGGACGCAAGAAATAAAACACAGGTAGATGAATCATTATTCCTAAGTATTCAGGATCAATTTCAGGATGACGATTGCCTATTAATAAGAACAGGTTTTGAAGAGATCTTCGGTACAGAGAAATATTATAATGAATTTCCGGCAATGACAGAGAGTTTTGCCAAGATACTTGTTGAGAGATCTGCCAAGATTGTGGCCTTTGATACCTCAAGTCCTGATTATCCTCCATACAATGTACATAGGATTTTACTTAGTAATGAAGTCTTGATTATAGAGAATTTATGTAACCTTGAAGCTTTGCCATTAGGAAAGCCATTTGAAATTTATGCATTACCATGGAAAATTGATGCAGCAGGAGCACCCGTTAGAGTTGTAGCTTCTGTATAATTAGTTTAAATATTAGAAACACATATACTTAAATCATTGTAAATGTGTTTTCTAATGTGGGAAAGACTATAAATAATTTTAGGGTCAATATCTTGCTTGAAAGCAATGATAAATTTTTTACTTTTGGGCTGTTTTAATGGAGTTGGAAATAAAATTTAGAGAAGCTATGGAGTATAAAGTTTTACTCATCGAGCCAGATGAAAATCTGATGTGTGTAGAGATTGATGAGCTATCCAAAAGGGGGTTAAATGTTGAGGGTGTTAGTAATTTTACAGATGCTTGTGAATTGCTAAAAAAAGATGGTACTATACATGTTGTATTGTCTGAGCTTTCTATTCCTAGAGATAAGTCATCAAAGCAGCTAGTTAAGGGAAGTGAGATCTTTAAGAAGTTTTTATCACTTCGTTATGAGGTAAATTATTTCCTATATACAAATGAGAGTTTTGGAAATAAGCTGTTTAGTGAAGGTAAATTAAATGGATATTTCTATAAATATGAGAAAGATTATGATGATATTTCTCATAAAGTTAAAGCTGAGGTAAAGAATAGTAAGTTAAGAGCTCCTTTTTATGATTCTTTGGTTGAATATGCACAGAAGTCAAAAGATTCATGGCATACACCAGGGCATTCATCAGGATATTCTGTAAAGAACTCTCCTTGGGTAAAAGACTTTTTCGACTTTTTTGGACCAAATATCTTTTCTTCTGATATCTCTGTTTCTGTTCCTCAATTAGATTCATTGATGCATCCAGAAGGAGTTATCAAAGAAGCTCAGGAATTAGCAGCAAGAACATATCGTTCAAGATATACTTTCTTTTCTACTAATGGAACATCAACAAGTAATAAGGTTTTGTTACAAACATTACTTAAGCCTGGTGATGCTATTCTTTTAGATAGAAATTGTCATAAGAGTGTACATTATGGTGTAATTATAGCAGGTGCAGAGCCATTATACTTAATGCCTTCAGTAAATCAGAAATATGGAATCTTTGGCCCTATCCCAAAGAAACGTATTATTGAAGAAATGGATAAGGCTATTGCTACAGGCAAAAAACTAAAAGTGCTTATCATTACAAACTGTACTTATGATGGGCTGGTTTCAGACACTCCATATATTGTAGAAGAAGCACATAAGAGAGGTGTAAAAGTTATTGTTGATGAAGCATGGTTTGGGCATGCCAACTTTCATTCTGAATTCTATCCATGTGCAATGGAAGCAGGAGCAGATTATGCAACTCAGTCTACTCATAAGACAATGAGTGCATTCTCTCAGGCTTCAATGATTCATGTTCAGGATCCTGAATTTGAGGATATAGAGGATTTCTTTATGGAAAATTTCTGTATGCATACGTCTACTTCTCCACAATATCCAATGATTGCATCACTTGATATTGCAAGAAAGCAGATGGCAATGGAAGGGTATTCACTGTTACAGAGAAATCTTGATTTATCAGATAACTTTAGAAAGTCTATCAACAACCTGAAGAAATTTAGAGTTCTTGAGCTTGACGATCTTATTTCTTCAGAGTTGAAGAATGATAATGTTCGTTTAGATAAAACAAAGATTACTATTGATGTATCTAAATCAGGATTTACTAGTAAGGAAATTGAACACTTCTTATTGACTAAGCATAATATTCAGATAGAGAAATCAACCTTCAATACAATTAGTATTCTTGTAACTATTGGTTCTACTTATTCTAAGCTTAACAGACTTTATTTGGCACTGGAAAGCATAGAAAGAATGAGTGGTAACAGAAAAATTAAAGGAGATGGTAACCTTAATGAGAGTATTAAGTTATCAGTTTCTCCAATTAAGTATCGTCCTAGATTTGCTTTCTATTGTGATGGTGAAATGTTGCCATTAAAGAAATGTGAAGGTAAGATCGCTACAAGGATGGTTACTCCTTATCCTCCGGGTATCCCATTGTTAGTACCAGGTCAGATTATTTCAAAGGAAGTCATTGAAACTCTACTTAGCTATAGAGATTATGGTGTTGAGATTCATGGTATGCATGAAGGGGGTATGGTAAAAGTGATGACTAAGCAAGAGGAGTCAAAGCTAAAAACAAAAGGGGTAGACATCAATAGTTAATCATAATGGATACAGTTATAGTGGGCTGGACTTCTTTAGTTCCAGCCATTGTTACGATATTGATAGCTGTTTTTACGCGTAAGGTTGCGGCAGCTTTATTTTGTGGTATACTTGCCGGAGTGGCAGTAATAACGGGGTTTTCTCCTTTAGAGTTTCTGACACAAGCATGGGATTTTATAGTGATATCCTTCACTGATATGGAAAGAGTGAAGATTGTTGCTTTTATTATGCTTATAGGAGGGATGTTAAAGATTATAGAATCTAGTGGTGCATACGATAAGTTTGCTGAGGTTTTATCCAAGAAGATCAACAGTTCTCGTAAGTCCAGACTTACAACATGGTTTGTGAGCTTTTGTCTGTTCTTTGATGATTATGCCAATGTGTTGATATCAGGCTCGTCAATGAAGAGCATCAACCTGAAGAATAAAGTAAGTCCTGCGTTTTTGGCTTATATGGTTGATGTTTTGGCAACAATGGCGAGTGTTATGTTGATCTCTACATGGGCATCATACGAAGGTGATGTGATGATGAAAGCAGGTCAGGGTGTAGGAGTAGAAAAGAGCTTATCTACATTCTTTCTTGAATCATTACCATATCATATGTATACTTACCTAGGTATCTTCCTGACTCTTATTGCAGCATATACAGGTAAATGGTTTGGCGGTTCTGTAGATAGACAGAACTTTGTGAAGAAAGTCAATGCAAATGAAGGAGCAGAACAGCTTCATACAAAATTGAAAGCTTCTCATGTATTGGTTCCTGTATTGTCTTTATTAGGGCTTGCGATTATAGGAATGTTTGCAATTGGTATTACAACTCTTATAAAAGAAGGGGAACCAATTACATTGATTAATATACTTGGAAATGCACCAACAATAGATATACTTATTGGCTCAACTATCATTGCGTTGATACTTGCGTATACATTATTGAGGAAAGATGGTATAATAGGTACAACATCTTCGGTAAAGAACTTTGCAGTAGGAGTAAAGGATATGATTGAAGTAGGTTTGGTAATCTTCTTCGCGACAGGTTTATCCGCAATCTCTGATGCCTTAGGGACAGGAGAATTTATAGCAAATGGTATCACTCCTTACTTAAGTCCTGAGATTTTACCTGCATTGATCTTCCTTATATCGATGTTGATTACTGTAGCAACAGGCTTTAGCTGGAGTTCTATGGCAATTGTAATGCCTATAGCATTTCAGTTATCAAGTGGTTTTGAGAGTATGCACTTGATACCTATTTTGTCAGCAGCTGTGATTTCAGGTGCTGTATCTGGAGAGCATGTAATACCATTTTCAGAGAAAGCAGTTATGTCATCAGCAGCATGTGGTATACCATCAGTATATCATATAAAAACGATGATGTTTCAGACGATGACAGTTCTTACATCAGCATTTATAGGATTCTTATTAATAGGATATGGTTTTCCTTTAGTGGTCTCGTATCTAATACCTATAGGATTGATAGTGGGGAGTCATTTATTATTTGCAAAAAAGATTGATCCGGTTACTTACCAGATGAGTTAAGAGATATAAATAAATAATGCCGTCAACTGACGGCATTATTTTATTGTTTTTTCCTTCTCATGATGACCGTTTCTAGTCCTGCGGGATTAATCTCAGCATCTTTATAAGCCTCAAATCCTTTCTTTTTATATAAGTTTATAGCAGATTTACCTTCATCAATATTTGGTGCAAATGTTTGAACATAGATATGTTTTTTATCACCAAGTTCTTCAATAGCTTTTGACAATAGTTTTTCCCCATAAGCTTTTCTCCTTTCTTTTTCTTTTACAGCAAACCACAAGATTTCCCTTTCTTTTCTGTTTATTGCTATGATTCCCCCAATTTCTTTGCTTTCTGTTTCAACACAAAAAGCATTTTCGTTGTTAATACAATAGATCATACCTTCTCTAAACTCTTCGATCTCTGTCATTGGCCCAAACAGAGGTTCGACTTCTTTAGCAAGCTCTATCCATGCTTTGTAATCTTCAAGATTAAGTTTTCTGATCATTTTACTATTATTTACTTCTATGAATCGATTAATATTAATTGATGAATTGTATGCAAAGCTAATTTAATAAGATGATAATATTTACTTTGAATATGAAATAATACATGCTTTTATTTAGGTAAAGAGTGTGATAAACGAGTATTTTAGGAATAAAAAAATAATAAGTTAGATGTTGACATATGATTTAAGCTGTATGGAAATATCTTATAATTACATTAATACAACTTATTTATATGAATATTCTAATCTTGGCATCTTAATTTGTTTCTCTTTAAATACTACATATTCCATATAAATTGTTTTATATAAAATTCATTTAAAATTATTTTCATTCATAAAAACAAATATCATTTCTTTAAAGTAGAATAAACAAATTGGGATTATTAAGTTAAATCATTATCCAAACTACAAGGGATATCCTGATAATTATTATAAGGCAAGCTATTATTTATAGTAGTTTTCAAGTCTCAAATAAAATTCACTTGGTTTTCCAAAGCAAATAAATCTAACGATTATGATTGAAATACTAAAAAAAAGAAGGAGTGTAAGAACATTCTTAGACATACCTGTAGATAAAGAAAAAATTGAGATATTAATTCAAGCAGCATTATTATCACCAACATCAAAAGATTCACGTCCTTGGGAATTTATATTTGTTGATGAAAGAGAACTTATTGATAAGATGTCTGAGTGTAAGCCTGCAGGCTCTCAGTTTATGAAACATGCACCTTTGGCTCTTGTAGTGATGGCGGAAGAGAATAAGAGTCAAGCATGGATAGAAGATACTGTAATAGCTGCGAATAATATACAGAATACAGCGGAGTCTATAGATGTGGGATCATGTTGGGTACAAATAAGAGGAAGGATGTATGATGATAATACAACTTCAGAGGAATATATCAGGACTTTATTTAATATTCCTGATCATTTCAAGATAGAATGTATAATTGCTCTTGGCTATAAAGAGATGCAAAGACCTCCTCATATTGAAGAACATTTGAAGTTTGATAGGATACATTTCAATAGTTTCACAAAAGAGTAGAAGATATTTTCAATAATTGACCAATTAAAGCACCTGTTTCTTCTAGAAGAAATGGGGCTTTTTTTATGCTCTCTTCTATAGACATTGGACGATCACATATAGACATTATACAATCTATTCCATATTCTTTTAGGTCTGTAGTTTTGATATCTTTTATTCCACAAATAGCAATTGTGGGGATATTATGTTTTTTGCAAATCATACCTATGGAATAGGGGAGTTTTCCAAACTTAGTTTGTTGGTCAATTTTGCCTTCACCAGTAATAATAAGATCTGAAGATTTAATGTGTGTTTCAATATTTGTAATATCTTTCATCAAGCCAAACCCATTGATCAGTTTTGCATTTGTAAAAGCAATTAGCCCTCCTCCAAGCCCTCCTGCAGCTCCAGAACCAGGGATCGTGTTCATGTTTATTCCAAAAGTATTTTGAATTAAACTAGAAAGGTGAAGTAATGATTGATCCAAAAACTTTATCTCAGAACTATTAGCCCCTTTCTGTTTACCAAAAACATATGAAGTCCCTTCCTTGCCTGTAAAAGGATTCTTTACATCACAAGCAGCTGTGAAGGAACAGGATTTAAGCATAGGGTGTATATTCTCTGTAGCAATTCTATGTATGCTATTTATGTTTTTGGGTAATGGCTCAACAAGTTTATTCTTTTTATCATAAAACTGATATCCCAAAGCAGCAGCCATACCTATACCACCATCATTAGTAGCACTTCCGCCAAGAGTAATAACAATATTTGTAATCCCTCTGTCTAAAGCATCTATAATTAGCTGTCCTGTACCAAAAGTGTTGGCGACTAAGGGTTTTTTATCTTGATGTTGAAGTAACTCCAAGCCTGAGGTTTTAGCCATCTCAATAAAAGCAATATCCTTATTTAGGGAAAGAGCGTAGTCGCTACGTATTATATTTCCAAGAGGGTCTTTAGTAGATACAGTTTGTCTTTCTAATTGTAGATGATCAGATAAAACATCAAGGCTTCCTTCGCCACCATCAGCAATAGGGATGATGTCGATGATATGATTGTTATCAACTTTTAATAGTCCTGCTTTCAGGGAAGTAGCAACTTGTTTTGAGCTTAAGCAGTTTTTGAAGGAATCGGTAGTAATAAGTATCTTCATAATGCAAAGATAAGCTTATGCATAATAATAAGTAATAAAAGACAAGGTCACCTAAGCGACCTTATCTTTTATTTTTACCATTTGATCATTTTGTGAGTAGAAGAGATTCCATTTATAGTGATCCTACAAAGGAATAAGCCCGGTTCCATATGGATATTTGCAGGGCTTAGACTAATTAGGTGCTGTCCTTTTGCTTTGTGGGTATTTTCAATAGATGATATCTTTTTCCCATTTATATCATAAATGTCAATAGTAACATGAGCATCCTCATCGAGGAAATATGCTATTGAAGTTTCATCTTTGAATGGATTTGGATATACTTTTAAAGGCGTTTTTAGGTCGATCTTTTCTGTGGATGTTTTAAGGTTGAAAAACTTAAGGTAGATATCCAATATTGAATCGTCTACGTCATCTATAAGTCCTCTAAGCTCAATAGAAGATCCAATAGTTTTATATCCACTATTTTCATCAATATAAGAGACGACGCAATTATAAAATGTACTTCCAATAGAGTTGATTAAAATCGCTTGACTACCATTCTGAGGAGTAAGTTTGTTTATGTAAGCAGTGGCATTTTTGTATTTTCTTACAAATCCTTCAGCTATGGTTCCTGATAAACCTTTGATATTATCGGTATCAAATTTGGTGCTGTTTCTTATTCCTTTTATCTGGAACAAGTTTGTATGTTTACTTGGTATATTCCAGCTTTCAGCACCTTCAAGATAAACAAAGCCTCCTTTCAATAGATAATTGAATATTTTCTGTTTAGCTTCGCTGGCAAGCTGAATAGTATATGGATAACAGCCTTGCATTACCCATACAGATTTGTATTTAGATAGGTTTACTTCTTCAGGAAAGTCATTTCCTTTGATGCTTTTATAAGTGATTTCTCTTTTTCGTAATGCTTTTTCCAATAATTGGGCAGAGCCTGAATAGTCTTTATATTTTTCGTTAATACATTCTAATATAAGAATAGAAGTCTTGCCAATAACAACCGGAGTTTCTACTTGAAGATCTTTTGAATTATCAACTTTAGCTTTAAATGTTATAGAAGTTAAAGTCCCTTGAGGGGTATTGGCTGAAGTAGAAAATTGTACATTTCTTTCTATTGTTTCTCCAGCTTTTATTTTAGCTACACTAAAGCTTTCGTTACCAATAGTAATATATTCTGAATCAGAGATGAAGTCACCACTAAAATTAAGTGCATCAATGGTGCTATTATTGGTTATTTTCACTGATACACTTCCTCCTTCTCCGGGATTAATATCATTATTTGGTTCAGTAATAGATGACTCTATGTCAAACTGTGGAGCTTTTGAATTAATAATAAAATCCAAGACATGTTCTTCAGTACCTGATATAATCAAAGAAAACAAAGCATTATGATTGTTAGGAGTATCTTTTAAAAGCCTAACTTCAAAAGCATCAGTTAATGTTTTTGATGATGAACTTGGTATTTGATCCAATAGTTCGGTATTATCAATTATAGAATAATAATTATCGGTAGTTGATAACTTTAAGCTTAAGTCAGTACCTTCTCCAGCACCTATGTTCTCTAATTCAATAGAGAGTTTTATGGTTTCTGTATTTTCCAGCACTTGATTATTATTCTCTTCAGAGTCATTTATAGTAATTGCTTTAAGTCTGAAATTAGGAGTTTCATTAGGGAGAATTTCTTTTTCTGTATAAACAGTGTTGAGGTTTTGACCAGTGACAACAAATTTGACATTCCCTTCAGAAAAAGAATGGTCAATAGTTACCATTCCATTATCATCTGTTTTCCCTGTAACATAAATGTCTCCTTGCGATATTGTAATATATGCATTGGGGAAAGGGACATTCTCAGCAAATACAGTTGTAGAGAAAGGGATGTTGTCATATATTTTCTCATTACTCAACTTTATGTCTTTTGCTGTAGATGTTCTGACTTGCAAAGTTGGATCACCAAAAGTAGTCCATGTTTTTACTGTTTTTACATCATGAATGGTGTTTGATTCTTTTAGCATTAAGATGAGAGCATTTGATACAATAGAGCCAAAAGTAGTACGTCCTTCATCAGTACTTATTCCGCATCCGGGACTGGTAATATAGCTATATCCACCTGTAAGGATATCATTCATATAGTCTTGCCCTCTCATTGGTGGTATCCATGGCTGATTAATGGTAGAAGCTACTACGGCAATAGCACCGCCATTTTTCTTTTTCAGGAAAGTTTCAGCAAAGCAATCTGATTCATCTTCAAAAGATCCGTTTATACAAGCTACAGTAAAGATGATAGGAAGCTTATCTCCATTAGTCAAACCATTAATTTCTGTATTACTAAAGCCTGAGGTCTTCCATCCTTTTTTTGAGCCATGACCAGCATAGTTTACTACTCCTACACCATTATTCAGAGCATCAATTACAGTTTGCAGATCATCATTAGGTTCATAGCAATAATAATACTTATCGTATCCATTTGGCTTTAATCGACCATTGTAGATATTCTCAACATGAACATAATCGACTTCGTTATCATCAGCACCCCAAAGCCCTTCACGAGAACCTATTCCCAAGGTGCTTTTATAGAAATCACCTTTAGGGTTCTTTTCATAGTTGATTACTTTATCTACAATAGTCTGTACTTCTTCAGGACTGTTTGCCGAGAATCTACCTATACAAAGATCAAGATAATAATCATCACCAGAAACACAACCTAGCATTTGATCAATAGGAGAGCTAAACTCTTTATCACTTTTTATATCTTCATAATCACCAACAAGAAGTACGTACAGTAGTTTGTTATTCTTATCATATTCATCTTTGATGAGATCTTTTACATTAGTTCCTTTTTCTACAACAATCTTGTTTACATTAAAGCCTTTTTCTTTCTTCCAGCTGATATATGGCTTTATAGCTTCTTCATCTCTATCAGTAGTGATAATAAGTAAGTCCCCAAACTCATCAAGAACTAATGATTCTCTTGTCTTTTGTATAGGATTAATAAAAAAGGAATTATAGAAAGCAAGAGATCCTTTTAATATCTGTTTTTTATTCCTACTTGGATTGATAGGAATTATACCAGAATCATCAGGGACTAATTGTATGCTAATAGATTTTATGACTTTTAGAGTGTTTTTCTTGGCATTGTATTGAAAAGGATACATATAAACATTTATACCCCTTATAGCCCTTACCAGATAGGGTTTAGATGTAGAGGTGCTTTGTTGAGGATACCATTGATCCACAATTGACTCAGGAGCTATTTTAACTTTCACAGATTTAGGATCTTGATCTCTGTTGATTGATCCCTTTGAAGGAATGAGAGGGTAGTCAAGTTGAATTTCTTCACTTTCTTCAGCTTTAACGACTACTTTGTAGTTGGAATAATCGCTTATAGCAATAGAAGTGTTTACATATGGTAATTCAGCCCATCCCTTTTTCTTTGTATGTATATTATGGTCAAAAAGGAGTTTCGTGTATTTCTTTCCATCAATAATTATGGATTCAAATTTAGTTTCTTCAAATTGGAAATGAAGTTCATGTATATTGACCTTGTTTGAATAGTTTACCTCCCATGATTCATTTTTAGAAAAAGATGTAAAGCAAGTTATTAGAAATAATAGTGTAAAGAATTGTTTCATAGTATAGTGTTTATTGTTTTATTATTCTTCCCATATATCACTACTCCTAAGGATATATAATACTAATGCAAATTAAGTAAATATTATATAACTACAAATTAAAGTTAAATAGCAGGAGGTTTATTAATAAAATAAGCACAGAAAAATAAAGCTTCTGTTTAGAAGCTTTATTTTCTTAATTATAAAGGTAGAATTAATATTTATTTAAGGATGCAGCTTTGCATGCAATATCTTTAAGAACAGAAGGGACATCATCTTTATCAAGAGTAAGTTCTATAAAACGTAACTTATCCTTGTTGGTATCACATTCTGATAATGCTGTTTCCAGATCTCTTAAAGTACATACTTTTGTGCTCCATACGTGGTCTCCAAATATTTTAGGGAGTTCTTTATAGTCCCATGGTTGAATGTCATTATATTCCATATTTGCACCATGAATAGCCCTTTCAACAGTATATCCTTGATTGTTTACAAGAAAGATAATTGGGGTTAACTTGTGTCTTACCATTGTAGAAATTTCCTGAGCTGTTAGTTGGAAAGATCCATCACCAACAAAGCAGATATTCTCTTTTGTCTTATCAGCTAAACAAGTTCCTAGTAGTGCACCTACGCTAAAACCTATAGAACCCCAAAGAGATTGATGTACAAAGTTGGTGTTGTTTGGGATTCTTTGATTGATAAGACCAAAACTACTGGTTCCTATATCTGCAATAATATTTGAGTTTTCCTTGAAAAAGAACTGACTTCTAAACCATAGAGCTTCTTGGGTAAGGGGGGAATCAGTAACAGAGTTTTCTGTTAATGATTTATTCTGAATGTTTTCTTGATGTTGATATCCATCGAGACTTTCTGTAAGAGCAGGGATAAAGTCCTCAAAATGGACTTCTGTATAAAGTGAATGCTTGATCTTTACATGTTCATACTGAATATCTATAGTGCTATCAACATTGATTTGACTACTGAAACCACCTGTGTTGAAGTCAGAAAGAACAGTACCAAAAGAAATCACCAGATCAGAGCTTTCGACTCTTTCCTGTACATATTTATCACTTAGTTCGCCATTGTAGATACCCAAAAATAATGAACTGGATTCGTCTATGACTCCTTTTCCCATAGGTAAAGAAGCTGTAGGGATACCTGTTCTGTTACTTAGGTTAATTAAGGTCTTTCTCATTTCCGGATGCCTTAAAGCTCCAATATCAGCTAGAATGATAGGTTTTGTTGACTTTTGTATCATCCTTGACACTCTTGAAGTGGCTTCTTGGATAGCATCAGGATTTGATGGAGTTCTTTCAAAGTTTAATGTTTCTGTGTTATCTTCAATCTCTTGATAAGAGATATCTGTAGGTAGTCCAATATAGACAGGTCGCTTTTGTGTTAGACAGCATGTTATTAAACGGTCGATTTCTCTGCTTGCATTGAATGGGTTGATTATAGTTTGTGCTACTGTCAAGTGTGAATACATATCAGAGAAGACAGTAAAGTCACTATTGCCCAAAGTGTGGTGAACTATGCTTTTATTGTTTTGTACAGAAGTGGAAGGCATTCCTACTATTTTTATCAAAGGCACTTGTTCAGCATAAGCACCAGCAATTCCATTGATTGCACTTAATTCACCGACACCAAAGGTTGTCACCATAGCAGAAACACCTTTAACTCTGGCATATCCATCGGCAGCATAAGCACCATTTAATTCGTTACAATTCCCTATCCATTTAAGGTCTTTATAATTAACAATCTGATCTAAAAAACCTAGATTATAATCACCGGGTACGCCAAATATATGATCAACACCTACTTCTTTTAGTCTTTTAAGTAGATAATCTCCAACAGTTATTTTCATTTGAGAATCCTCCTATTAATATGGAAAGTGTTTTAGAATAGTTGAATAAAGGTTTGAATAATTATTTGAAAACTACTTTTATAATGATTGATAAGTTTTTCTGAAAGAATGGAAATGAGGTTGTTTTATTTAAAACAGAATCTGGTTTTTCTTTGTTGTGTTTGTTTTTAAAATTAACGTCTGATATTGGTATTATAAACTAATGGTAATGTTATTGATATTCAATTTATTCTTATATTAATAGTTCAATCTATTATTTGATCTTAAGCTATTTAATGATGAAAGTTTTTTATACTTTAATAATAGTTTCTATATTATACATCCCCGCTACTTTGTTTGCCCAATCTCAAAAATCTATTCAACTAATTGACAAAACTACTAACGAACCAATTGTCAATGCTTCATTTACATATGGGAAAGATTTTGGATTAAGTGATATAAATGGAATTATTTACCTTCAATATAAGGAGAATGAGGTTTTGAAGTTTTCTCATATCTCTTATGGTCAATGGTCTTTGGATAGTCAACAGCTAAAGGAAGCAATTACTGTAGGTAAGATATATAAGAAACCCGCATTAGTCGCTTTAGCACCTGTAACAATTGTTACTTTACGGAATCCTCATAATCCATCGAATAAAGTTGATGTACAATATCAAGACAGGCTTTCTCATGATGTGAGCATGCTATTGGAAGAAGTCCCTTCTTTAAATCTGATAAGAAAAAGCGGTAGCTCTTCTCTTGATCCTGTATTGCGTGGGTTTAAGAATGATCAATTAAATATCGTTATTGATGGTATTCAGAGTGCAACTGTTGCATGCCCAAATAGAATGGATCCTCCAACAAGTCAGGTTTCTCCGAATATGACTAAAGAAGTAGAGGTATATAAAGGGCCTTACTCGTTTAGATATGGAAATGCTATAGGAGGAACAATAAACTTTATTTCTATTTCTCCTAAGTTTAGTGAGAAGTTTACACCATATGGACGTTGGTCTGGAGGGTATGAAACCAATGGAAATATTTATCGTACTGAGGGGTTAGCTGGCTTTAGTAATAAATATAATGACTTAGCTGTGTTTGGATCTTATAGCAAAGGAAGTGATTATGAAGATGGAAACAATAATAAGATTCCTGCTCGCTTTTCCAGATATAGTTATGGTGCTGATTATAGTTTGAAATTATCTGACCAACATGTTATGGTTGCTTCATTTACTCATAATTATGCTAAAGATGTAGATTTTCCCACTTTGCCAATGGATTTGAGGAAAGATGATGCTTGGCTGTTTAAGCTTCAACATCAATATAAGTCTAACTCAGGTACTGATGAGTTGAGGTCATGGAAGACTGTTGTCTTTGGAACTTTTATTGATCACCTAATGGATAATAGGTTAAAGGTAATGCCTAAAAGAATGGTATATGCTGAAACTTCTGCAAATACAGAGAATTATGGTATTCGTACTGAAGCAAAGTTGATGAAGCAGAAATCTATAACCTATATGGGTGCTGATTATCGTGTTGAATCTGCAAGAGGAACCAGAATAAGAGACTTTATCTCAGGTCCAATGAAGGATAAGGTGTTTTATGATAATGTATGGCAAGATGCAATAATAAGTAAAACTGGTGCTTTTGCTGAGTATCACCTAAATACGGGTTCATTTAAATGGATGTTTTCAGGACGACTTGATTTGAATTATTCTAATGCCAGAAAGATAGCTCCTGAATTTAGTAAAGTTTATGCTAAAGAGAAGATGTTTCAGGCGAATCCTAATGTAAGTGCAGGTTCTGTATGGAGCTTTGCAAAACACCAGACTTTAGCTTTATGGCTAGGCAGGGCACAAAGAAGTGGAAATATCACAGAGAAGTATATCAATTATTTCCCTGTGGGCTTAGATCCTTATGAACTTATTGGTAATCCGGATATATCACCAGAGAAGAATAATCAAGTGGATTTGATTTATACATATAAGACAGAGACCAACATGATAAAGCTGGATTTATTTGTATCTCTTGTTAATGACTATATCTCTTCTGAGATTGTCGATGGTCTTAAACCACGATTGCCAACAAGCCCGGGAGTAAGAAAGTTTGTAAATATCGATAATGCTTTACTTACAGGTTTTGAATTTGTATGGTTGCAGAAGATTATATCTACAATTAATCATCAGATTAGTATTGCATACACTTATGGAGAAGATGAAAGCAGAAAAGATCCATTACCGGAGATTGCTCCTTTAGATATTAGATACACTATTTCTGGTGAGTTTTTCACAAAGAAGTTTATTCCTCAGTTGAGGTTTAGATATGTAGCTGATCAAAAAAGAATATCTGCAATATATGGAGAAAGAACATCTCCTTCATTTTTTACTGTTGATCTGGAGTTATCTTATCAATTACTTAAGAGGATGTATTTATCCGGAGGAATAAGGAATATTACGGATAAAGCATATTATGAGCATCTAAATAGATCAGTCAGAGGGACAGATAGACCAATCTATGCTCCTGGTAGAAGTGCATTCTTTTCAATATCTATTGATTTATAAGGATATGATTTGATTTATAATAAGATTTTAAGAGAGGCTATCCTAAAATATTGGATGGCCTTTTTTATTAGAATGGGTTTAAGATTCTTATTTCTATAATATAATGCAAAAGCTAAAAGCAACTTATGCCAAAAGAAAAGTTCTGTTTTATGCCTAGACTATTCCAAAATAAAAACACTTGTTTTTCCTTCAATTTATATAATCATTAACTTTAAAATCCAGAGCCAAAAAACAAGTCTCACCCGTTTTTTTTACATTTTTACCAATCTGTAGAAATAGTTTATAATCAATGACATGCAAATACTAGGCTTTTAGGTTTTTTCTCAGACTCAAGAAAAATTTGAAAAATCATCAATTATTGAGCTTTTTATGGACATAATTCCTTTTCAAACCTTCAAAACAAGAAAAAAGCCTGAAGGTATTACTTTTAAGCTCGAGAGAATCACTTTTGAGCTCGAGAGAATTACTTTTGAGCTGCACAAAGCTAGTTTTGATTATTAATTTTATTACCTGCTGCTTTTCAGTGTTTTACATCGATAAATCTTGTGTTTTTCTCTTTTAGAAAGTATAATAAATCAGAGGGTTTTGTTATTTAACATAACATTGGGCTTATATGTGCGATAAATAATAATTCAAAAATTGAAAGCCGAATTATCGCAAAATACAGCAGTTAAAAATAAGTAGTAAAGTTTATAAAACAGAAAACAGAGAGATTCTGTACAAAATCATTCTTGTGCTAAACCTTCAATAATAATTGAATCTTAAAAGTGAGTTAACACTAAGAGTAAGTAAGCGCAGCCTTTATTTAAGAGGGATATGATTTAGCTATACTCTAGATTTATTTTAATATGATTGTATACTTGGCATCCTTTTTGCTTAATAGAGTTTCTAACTAATTAAATAAATGTTATATTATTAAATATTGAGTTATGAAGAGTAATTTATTTACTATTTACATTCTATTATTTTTAATAAATTTTATTCCGATCCAATTATTTGCAGACGAAGATGAGTTAGATGGAACTTCGTTTATCACGGTATGGAAAACCGATAACCTTAGTGGAGGGTCTAATTCAACTTCAATTACTATACCTACAAGGTCATATCATATTTATAATTATGATATTGATTTCAATAATGATGGTAAGTTTGAAGTAACAGGAGTAAGAGGAGACTATACTCATGATTTTGGAGAAGCAGGCACTTATACAATAAGAATCAGAGGAGAATTTCCTAGTATATACTTTCATACCGATATTAATGACGAAGAAAGAAAGGATAATTTAAAGTTGTTGGAAGTGAAGCAGTGGGGCAATCTTTCTTTTAGAACATTTTATTGTGCTTTTGAAGGTTGTGGAAATCTTAAAATCACAGCAAAAGATGTTCCTGATTTAAGTAATGTCTGTTCTATGAGTAAAATGTTTTATAAAGCAAGAAACCTTACTGGTGATTTAAGTTCGTGGGATGTCTCCAATGTGACGAGTATGAATTATATGTTTTATGAAGCAATGGCTTTTACTAGTAATCTGAATTCATGGGATGTCTCTAATGTGATGAATATGAGTGGAATGTTTTATGAAGCAAGAAGCTTTAATAGTGACCTAAGTTCGTGGGACGTGTCTAAAGTTAGAGATATGAGTCATATGTTTTGTAGTGCAATTTCTTTTACTCGTGATCTGGATTCCTGGGATGTGTCTAATGTTAGAGATATGAGTCATATGTTTTATGTAGCAAAAACATTCAATGGCGACATAAGTTCGTGGGATGTATCTGGTGTTACAGACATGAATGATATGTTTTATTGTGCAGAAAAATTTACTGGCGACCTAAGTTCATGGGATGTCTCTAATGTGACGAATATGAGCGGTATATTTTCATCTGCAAGTAATTTCAATAGCGACCTAAGTTCGTGGGATGTGTCTAATGTGACGAATATGAGTAGTATGTTTTCAGGTACAAGCTTCACTGGTGACCTAAGTTCGTGGGATGTGTCTAGTGTTACAGGCATGTGTCATATGTTTCGTGGAATAAGTAATTTCACTGGCGACCTAAGTTCGTGGGATGTGTCTAATGTGACGGATATGAGTGGTATGTTTTCAGGTACAAACTTCACTGGCGACCTAAGTTCGTGGGATGTCTCTAATGTGACGGATATGAGTGGTGTGTTTTCAGATACAAACTTCACTGGTGACCTAAGTTCGTGGGATGTGTCTAATGTGACGAATATGAGTGGTATGTTTTCAGGTACAAGCTTCACTGGTGACCTAAGTTCGTGGGATGTGTCTAATGTGACGGATATGAGCGATATGTTTTCATTCGCAAGCAGTTTCAATGGGGACTTAAGTTCGTGGGATGTATCTAGTGTTACAAACATGCATGGTATGTTTCATGGAGCAAGCAGTTTCAATGGGGACTTAAGTTCGTGGGATGTATCTAATGTTGTACATATGATTTATATGTTTGATGGAGCAAGCAGTTTCATTGGTGACCTAAGTTCGTGGGATGTGTCTAGTGTTACAGATATGCGCGGGATGTTTGATGGAGCAAGCAGTTTTAATGGCAACCTAAGTTCGTGGGATGTATCTAATGTATGGAATATGAGTGGAATGTTTCGAAGAGCAAGCAGTTTCAATGGTGACCTAAGTTTCTGGGATATGTCTAGTGTTACAAACATGCATGGTATGTTTGATGGAGCAAGCAGTTTCAATGGTGACTTAAGTTCGTGGGATGTGTCTAATGTGACGAGTCTGTGTTATATGTTTGATGGAGCAAGCAGTTTCAATGGGGATCTAAGCTCGTGGGATGTTTCAGAAGTAATAGACTTTATGTTTTTCTTGGATTCAACATCTTATAGTGTAGATAATTATAATAAGTTGCTAATTACCTGGAGTGAAAAAGAAGAGCTTGTGAGAGGTGTTGAATTTAATGCCAGATCAATAAAGTATAAAGGTGCATTAGCTGCATCAGCTCGCCAAAAGTTAATAGATGATTATGGTTGGAATATAGTAGACGGTGGAGAATGTATTATTTTGCCTGCACAAAAATTTTCTATAGCTGAGAACGCAAATAATAATGATGTTATAGGAAGTGTTAAAAGTGATAAAGATAATAATGGTCAGTTACAGGACTGGACTGTAATCTCAGGAAATAGTGATGGAGTATTTGGTATCAACTCGAATAATGGAGAGCTATTTGTTGCTGATAATAGTAAACTTAATTATGATGCTGCTAAGCAGTATACTTTGAGTATAACAGTAAGTGATGGAGAGAATACAAGTGCGGAAGAAGAAGTAATTATAAATATTACAGACTTTAACTATAAACCAGTTATTACCTCAGGACAAAGCTTCTCTATACTAGAGAATGCCAATAACACTGATGTTGTAGGTAGTGTTGCTGCTACAGATAAAGATTCAAATACAACTTTATCATCTTATGTGATTGCTTCAGGTAATGAAGATGGTGTATTTGGTATCAACCCGGATAATGGGGAGCTATTTGTTGCTGATAATAGTAAACTTAACTATGATGATACCAAACAGTATACTTTGGTTATAACAGTAAGTGATGGAGTAAATACTAGTGAAGAAGAGACAGTAACAATAAATATTACAGACTTTAACTATAAACCAGTTATTACCTCAGGACAAAGCTTCTCTATACTAGAGAATGCCAATAACAATGATGTTGTAGGTATTGTTGCTGCTACAGATAAAGACTCAAATACAACTTTATCTACTTATACGATTGTCTCAGGTAACGAAGATGGTGTATTTGGTATAAATGCTGATAATGGTGAGTTATTTGTTGCTGATAATAGTAAGCTTAACTATGATGATGCTAAGCAGTATACTTTGAGTATAACAGTAAGTGATGGAGTAAATACTAGTGAAGAGGGGATAGTAATAGTAAATGTAACTGATTTCAATTATCCAGCTGTTATTACTGCAGGACAGAGTTTTGATATAGCAGAGAATGCAAATATAGATGATATTGTCGGTGAGATTCAAGTTACAGATAGAGATAAGAATGCTGTTTATTCTTTTACAATTGTATCAGGTAATGAAGATGGCGTATTTGGTATTAACCCGAATAATGGAGAGCTATTTGTTGCTGATAATAGTAATCTTAATTATGATGCTGCTAAGCAGTATACTTTGGGTATCACAGTAAGTGATGGAGTAAATACTAGTGAAGAGGGGACTGTAATAGTAAATGTTACAGATTTCAATTATAAGCCAGTTATTACATTAGGACAGAGCTTTGAGATAGCAGAGAATGCCAATAATAATGATGTTGTAGGCAACATTCTAGCTACAGATCAGAATCCAAATACAACTTTATCTTCTTATACAATTGCTTCAGGCGATGAAGATGGTGTATTTGGTATCAACTCAGATAACGGTGAGTTATTTATTTCTGATAACACTAAGCTTAATTATGATGATGCTAATCAATATACTTTAGGTATCACAGTAAGTGATGGAGTAAATACTAGTGAAGAAGGAACAGTAACAATAAATGTTACAGATTTTAACTATGCTCCTGTAATTGAAGCTTCCCAGACTTTTACTGTAGAAGAGGAAGTAGATAATGGTTTAATAGTAGGCATGATCAAAGCAAGTGATAAAGATGAGAATGATCAATTGCAAAATTGGACTATAGTTTCAGGAAATGAATCAGGAGTGTTTGCAGTAAATGAGGATGGAGCTTTATGTATAAAAGACAAGAGTAATGTAGGTAACAGAAAAGATCTCAAGTATACTCTTTCTGTAACTGTAAGTGATGGACAAGCTACAAGTGAAGCAGTTGAACTTGTTGTAAATATCATCAATTATACTGGACTATCTGAAGTTAGTCAAATTGTAGACTATAAGTTAGTTCCAAACCCAGCAAAAGACCATTTCAGTATTGTAAGTAATGCTTTTGCATATCCAATCGAAGTTGAAATAGTTGATATTACAGGGCATGTTGTAGTAACACCTATTCAGTATAATAAAGGTGATCAGATGTCAATTCAACTGAAGGCTGGAATCTATTTTGTGAAGATTATAGAAGAAGGAAACCTTCCTCAAGTGAAGCGATTGATTATAAAGTAAGGCTTTCAACAAAATTATACATATAAATAAAGGTTGCCTCAAATGTAAGAGGCAACCTTTATTAGAAAGGGGGAATGTTCCCCCTTTTTCTTTATATCTTATTTACACATCTCAAGAAGTGTTTTTACTGCTCCTTTAAGTTGTTGATCTATGCCATTGTCAATTTGTCCTGGCATATTTTTTATTTGTACATCAGGTACAGTTTCATTGTTTTCCATCCAGTTGCCTGCTTTATCTTTTGCACTTACTGGTACTGAACCCCAAAGAACTTCACCATTTTGCAGCATTTCCCATCCTGCAAAACTACAAGTACCAGGTGTAGGCATACCTACAATCTTACCTATGCCTAAATCTTTATAAGCACAAGCAAAACAAGAACCATCACTATAGTTTCCTTCGTTGATCATAGCTACAGAAGGCTTTGTCCATCTAAACCCTGGCTCATAGCCTATATTTCTGCTTTCAATAGCATACTCCATAAACCTTTCACCAGTCAGGAACATAGTTAAATCTCCAACTAGATCACCACCACCATTGAAACGAGTATCAACGATAAGTCCATCCTTGTCAAAGTGTTTTCCTAGTGCTTTTTCGTATACATTACGATATTTTCCGTCGTTCATTCCCGGAATATGTACATAACCTAGTTTGCCATTGCTTAGCTTTGCAACCTCTTCTTCATTCTGACGTACCCATCTTTCATATAGAAGGCCATTCTCAGCACCTAATGAAATAGGCTTGATTGTGATATCAAACTCTTTTTTCTTCTTAGGGTCAAATATGTGAAGAGCAGTAAACTTGCCAGACTTTCTGTTAAGTAGCATTGCATAGTCAATATCCTTTGTGATCTCTTTACCATCAATCTTTTGGATAATCATACCTGCTTTTACATTTAAATGCTTCTTGTCTAGTGGGCCATTCTTGATGATCTCTGTAATCTTAAGTCCATTACCTTTATGTGAATAGTCGATGAACACACCAAGAGAAGCAGTTTTGTCAGCCATACTAGTTCTATAGTAGTATCTGGATCCACAGTGAGATACATTTAGTTCTCCAAGCATTTCTGAAAGCATTTCAGAGAAGTCAAAGTTGTTGTTTATAAACTCTAACTTAGGTTCGTAATTAACTCTCATAGCATCCCAATCTATTCCATGGTAATCTGAGATATAGAACATGCTCTTAGTACGTCTCCAAACGTGATCAAACATTTGTTGGCGTTCAGCTTTAACATCAAGATTTAATTCACCACTAATGCTGATACCTTTGTTTGATTTCGCTTTTACATCAATCTTTGAGATTCTACCTCCTGATAATAGGAAAAGTTGTTTGTGATCATTGTCCCACTGTAATGAACCACCACGTGCATTTAGTTTCACCAACATCTTGGTTTCTTTTGTACGTAGGTTGGTACTCCAAAGATTAGATTTCTTTTCAAAGCGTGTAAGGTAATAAAGAGTCTCACCATCTTTTGAAAGTACAGCATCACTTATTTTTGATGAATGTATAGTCAATCGTTCTTTACGATCTTTCATACCATCCATATCAAACTCAAGAGGTTTTACTTCTTTCTTCTTTTTATCTTTATCTTTCTTGTCTTTTTTATCCTTCTTATCCTTATCATCATCTTTCTTGTTCTTCTTTTCTATTTCTTTCAATAAAGCATAATCATCTTTGCTTAGCTTAAACTTATCAAAAGCATCTTTTGTGAAGAACATAGTGTAAACATCCATTTGGCTACCACCGCTATTTGCGTGTGCTCTCATACCATTACGATTAGAGAACCAAATCATTTGTTTACCATCATTTACCCATTTTGCTCCTACATCATTATATCCACTTTCTGTAAGGTTTATCATTTCTGACTTACCATCAGCAGCGATAAGAACTACTTCGCTATTGGCTAGCACTGGTGAATATTCAACAAGTAACCATTTGCTGTCAGGACTCCATTGGAAATACTGATCGCCATCACCCATATAGAATAGTTTATCACTACCCATTAGTATACGGGTTTTCTTGCTCTTTATATTATATATAGCTAATTCGCGCTTGTCTCTGATATATGCAATCTCTTTACCATCAGGAGATACCTGAGGCATATAGTTTTCATGCTCATCAACAATCAAAGGTTCTTCTTTGATGATAGTAGCTGCGTAGAAATAAGGTTCTTCTTTATCAGCCTTCTTACTCTGATAGATACCCCATTTAGCATCACGTTCGCTTGCATAGATTACACTCTTGCCATCTGCTGAAAATGTTACAAACTCTTCTGCTGCAGGTGTGTTTGTAATTCTCTTTGTCATCTTTCCTTCAACAGAAGAAACAAATACCTCCCCACGAACGATATAAGCTACTTCTTTACCATCAGGTGAAATAGCCATTTCACTTACATTGCCACTTATAGAAATAACCTTTTCATTGTTGTATTTATCACCGACTTTGATGGTTACATTTACCTTTTGTGGTTCGCTACCTTCTACCTGAGTGTATAACTCACCATTATGAGTATAACAAAGTTTACCTTCATCAGAAATGCTAAGGAAACGTACAGGATGTTGCTTGAACTTTGATATTGCAGTATTCTTACTAGGTGTAGCCAAACTCATTTTGTGAACATTGAATGTTCCGCTTTCTTCTGTAAGATAATAGATGCTTTTCTGGTCAGGTGTATAAACAGGATTACGATTTTCACCTTTAAAGGTAGAAATCATTTTATGCTCATTATTCGCCTTGTTATATACCCATATGTCACGAGTGATAGCAGAAGTATGATGTTTACGGAATTTGTCTTCACCTGCTTTTTTATCATGATAGATCATTTGTTGACCATCCTTACTTACTTGTACATATTCGGCAGGAATAGTCCAGATTTGTTCAACCTGCCCACCTTCAATAGGTACTTGATATAGTTCTGTTAGTCTTGATGTTGGATATTGTCTGTGATTCACATCATCTATTCTATGACCACCGAATATAATATGCTTATCATCGTTGCTGAAAGTATAAGGAAGTTCTCTTGAAGAGAAATAAGTCAGACGTTTTGTTGCTCTTGTATCCAAGTCAATTACAAATACATCAAAGTTGCCGTATCTGTTAGAAGCAAATGCTATTTTGCTTCCGTCATGACTCCATATAGGCATATAGTCATGTGCTGTGTGATAGGTAAGAGCTTGAGCTTCTCCTCCTTTTGAGTTAACTAGATATAAGTCCCCTTTTGCTGAAAATACAATTTGTTTGCCATCAGGTGATATGGATGAATATCTTATCCAATCTGTATTGTTAGCAAACATAGCACTACTAAAAAGTAGGCTTAGCGCAAACCATAATACTCTTTTCATTGCGTAACTAATATTTGTTTATAATTGTTTTAAGCTGAGCTCCTCCACTAAGAGGGTTCAAATTTAGAGAAATATATATTAGTTACATGGGATTTAATGAAAAAAGAAAAGCTAGCATATGCTAGCTTCAATATACTTTTGGTTTTCCACTTATTGTAATTAAGTGTAATAACTTAAGAGATTAATGTTATTTATTATAGCATAGACCTGCTGAGAAAAATGTTATAGCTGTGATTAGACAACCAATAAATGAAGCAGTTTTCTGCTCATTAGATTTAGTTGAAACTCCTAAGTTAGATATAGCTTCTTTCTTTAGCGATAATTTTCTGTTTATTTCTGTTGCCTTTTTCATGACGTAGTTTAATTAAGGTTAAATTATTTTGAAGATGATGGGGAGGGGATATGTCTTTGTTACACTGGTATTTAAACTTATTCTTAATTACGTATATTTTATATTTATTATATTATTTTCAATATAATTATTAGTTAATCATCTGTATCCCTTTGTTTGTAGGCATTATACAGCTAACAAAAAAAACTGCCTAAGCAGTAAAAAAGTTCATTTTTTACATATTTAGGCAGCATTTCTTCTCTATGATATGATATTATCAAATACAATGTTTAGCTAAAGAAAAAAAGATAGTGGCTGTGATTGCACAACCAACAATTGTTCCTGTTCTTTGCTTATTAGACTTGTTCAAAGTTTCTATATTGCAAATAGCCTCTTTACTTAAAGATAGCTTTCTATTGACTTCAAAAGACTTTTTCATACGATAAATACATGAAATTTAAGTGAAATAATAATTATAGTTGACCCTACTGGCAATTATTTGCTCAATGAGCTTTATGGAGAAATCATTAACGTATTAATATTCATAAGTAAAAACACAATTGTGTACAATGAGATTATCTATTCTTTATAGTAAAAAACAATAAGTTGTAATAAAACACTCTATATCTTTTAAATATGCTTGCTAGGCCTTGTTTTCCTGTAATTCATAACTTATGTTAAAGTATTGTTGTCCTTATTTTATGTATGATTAATAATGCAGAATAGATAGAAAATTATACAATAAAAAGAGCCTGTATATAATATATGTACAGGCTCTTTCTTCAAAATTATTAGTTTCGAATTAATCTAACATCCGTTTCCATTTGTTGTTAGTGACCAAGATACAGTAGATGTAGTTCTGGCCATGGATTCGATGCCTATATTGAAACGAGCAATACTCTTCTTATTTAAATCAAGTTCTTTATTGCTTTGTGTTCTTGTTTCCTTTTTCATTATATATTATACTTTAGGGTTCTATTAAAATATTATTAAGTGAGAGAGTTTTGTTTTTAGGTTTTATATGCAATCAAATAACTCAATATTATTCTCTTGTATTATTTGTTTTATATAAATTTTTCCATTCTTTACATATCCGATTTCTATATGTATCCCTTATATAATGGATAATACTGGTGTTTCTGATTACTTAGAATATTATTTTTTTTGTAATTTTTTTCTATTCATTTTAATATTCTGATTAAAAATTGATTAGATATAATATTTACAGCTTGTTTTGTGCTAATAATGCTGTTATTTGAACTTTAAATAGCTCTTGTTTTATCCAATTGGCATATTTATTGCAAATTCTAGCTATTTGTAAACAGACTGAATAGTCAAGGGTTTGCCCAACATTGGCTATCGGCGTATTTATTTTTTTGTAGAAAGTTATGCTAATTAAATTTTAAATAACCGGATAATTAAGGTTAAAAAGAATTATCCATCCAAACCCCCAATATTATGAGCATTAAATATGCACTTTATCCTAACCATTTAACAGAAGATCCTGATGATTATGTAGGAGTCATCACAGAACGTAAATCTATTGATCTTGAAGCATTAGTTAAATACATGACCCGTCGTGGTACTTCCTTGACCGATACTGAAGTTGAAGTTGTACTTAAAGAACAACAATATGCCATTAAAGAATTGTTGATGCAAGGTTATACAATTAACCTACCTACTTTTAAAGTTGGAGCCTCAATGAAAGGTATATATAGAGGAGCAGAGGATTGTTATGATCCGAAACGCCACAGTGTAGAGTATAATGTTACTCTGGGGAAAGCCTTGTCAATTGATACCTCTCAGTTAAAAATAGAAAAGACAAAACCTAATGAGAAAGCTCCTGAAGTTATGGGAATTTTTGATCGCTTTTCTGGTACTAAGGATGATAAGATAACACCTAAAGGCTCTTTAGATATCAAAGGTTATTCATTGAAGATCCATACTGAAGTAGAAGATGAAGGTGTGTTTTTTATCTGTGGAGAAACAAAGACAAGAGCTGAAGTTTTTTTCAATAATACAGATTCTATCCTTGAGCTTAAAGTTCCTGATAGCTTAGTTGCTGGCAAATATTATATTGAAGTACGTAAGAGGTTTATTAGATGTAAAAAACTTACTAAATGCAGATATGATCAAGAGTTTATAGTAGAATAGTAGATTAATAAATTCGTAGTCCATAAAGCTGATTCATTTAATGAACCAGCTTTTTTTATGAATTACCCCAATTTTATATCTACTGTGATAGAGCGTTTGTACTTATAAGGACAAACGCTCTGTACAGACTGTACATAATGATTGTACTTATAGGTACAAACGCTATGTACTTATAAGGACAAAAAGACCCCTCCTGTAAGTACCATCAATTGGGGATTACAAGAGGGGTGATTTTGTACTGTGAGTATGTCTTTTTTGTTACTTCTTGTTGTAAGGGGAATATCTTATTATTTCATCAAGATGATTCTCTAGTGCAATTGTAATATGTACATCAGGTTTCTCATTGAATAAGATGTCTTCGTTAAGTTTATATTGCCAAGCATCCCAAATGTAAACAGTGTTTTCAAAGCATTGATTGATAAAAGGTATAATATTAATAGTAAAAGAATCTCTTACAATAAGAGCTTTTATTTTATTGTCGCAATTACTTTTATATCTATGTTGGAACTCCCATGGATAAGCAAAACCTTGAATAACCGGATAATCCAGATTAGGTAGTTTCTCTAGTTCAGGAATATCCTCAGAAGGATTGATTTCGGGTATAGTTTCCATTACTTCATTAGCTAAGCCTAAATTGCTGATAAGATTACCACCATAGATATCTTTCATAAAGAAGTTGTATTTCTCTTTTGAGTATGGAGATCTTATGTTGATACTATCAGCAATGATCTTATTAGTTATAGCCTCAGTAGCATAATATCCAGCAAGTTTATTCCAATGACTATCATTAATCAAGAATATTTGTTCTGTTTTAGATTTCTCTTTCATGAGAGGTCTAAGATCAATAAAATTATTTTTTGGTTCCTGATTTAACATCCTTACAATTTGATCTGTTCTGGTTTCATCAGGTAATCTTTCTTTAAGATTATCAGGCAGCTGGTTTGGATAAATGGAGGATTTATCAGGAACTATAATGAGATAATATTTTCCTCCTAAACTATCAAGAACATGTTCTCTTCTTTGAATTTCCTTCTTGAATATTATAAGTTCTTCATCAGAAAGCTTGTTTTTACCTAGTGCTTGAAGATGAGCAGATTCCTTTTGAAATAACCATTTGTCTTTACCTATAACAACAGGAGATTCGGTAATGACATAATTATAATTGATCCAGTTGTAGAAGTATGAAAAATAGTTTCTAATATTGAAATGATCTTTATAATAATTGCTATACAGCTTAGGGAAATAATCAAGATGAGCTAAGTCTATTTCTGGTTTATCTGCCAGTTTTCTGTTTTCACTATTATCAAGATCTTTCATTATATGAACAGAACCATTTATAAAGGGAAAAGTAATCATAAAACAGAAAACTATGCTTATTGCAATTTGTTTATATCTTTTCATTGTAAAATCTCCTTATTTAAAATCTAAAGTAAATGAATGGGTTATAAGAATCAGCAATAAGCATAATAGTACTAGTGATTATTGTAATCATAACAAAAGCAAGTTCTCCGATATATAAACCTGATCGAAGACCTATATTAAGGGCTTTGTATTGCCTTGTATTGCTAATTCCTTTTTGTATAAACTTAAGAGTTATTAAAGGAAGTCTTGTTGAGCTTAACACAGCGACAATAAAGAGAATAATGATTAAAGGCGAGTTGATTTTAAAGGCTAAGTCTGGAGATGCTATGCCAAAGTCAAATTGATTTAATTTCTTTAAGTAGTTGAGTCCATGACTAAAGTCTGTAGTGACAAAGAATACTCTTGTATATATTATAATCAATAAAGCATATAAGTGTTGTATAGGCGTCCATAGTTTTTCTAATACTTTACCAAATCCAATTCGTTCAATGACCATAAACACTCCATGAGTCATGCCCCATATGACGAAGTTCCAACTTGCCCCATGCCATATAGAAGTAGCAAAGAAGATTATAAGAAGGTTGAGCATTGTTCTTGAATAGCCTTTTCTATTTCCTCCAAGAGGGAAGTATAAATAGTTTCGGAACCAATCAGAAAGAGTAATATGCCATCTTTGCCAGAATTCTTTAATTGACTTTGCGATGTATGGAAAATTAAAGTTTTCAGGGAAATGGAAGCCTAACATTCTGCCAAGTCCAATAGCCATATCAGAGTAACCAGAGAAATCGAAATAGATTTGTATAGTATATGCTATGATTCCAATCCAAGCATCCGTTGAATTCATAATGTTCGCATCAAGTTCAAAAGCAATATCAGCAATAGCACCAAATTGGTTAGCAATGATAACCTTTTTGAATAAACCCAGAGTAAACCTCCTTATACCTGTTTCTATATTTGTCCAGTTGCTTTTGCGATACTTTAATTGTTTTTCAATGTTTTGGTATCTGATAATAGGGCCAGCTATCAATTGAGGAAAGAAGGATATATATAAAGCTAAATCAGAGAACTTCTTTTGTACTTTTACCTCTTTCCGATATACATCAACTATATATGATATGGCTTGAAAGGTATAAAAAGAAATTCCTATAGGAAGTATAATTCCAAGATCTTTTATAGGCTTCGCCTTGAATAGGGGAAGAAGATAGTTGATGTTTTCAACTATAAAATTAGCATATTTAAATAGCCCAAGGCATGCTAGATTAATGATGATTCCTATTGTTAGTATAACTTTCGCTTTGTTAGAACCAGTATATTTATTGATCAGTCTACCTGTGAAATAATTAATTATAAGTGAAATAATTAAGATTAATGAATAACTGACGCCTCCCCAAGCAAAGAATATTAAGCTAGCTCCTAATAAAAAGTAATTCCTTAGTCTTCTCTTTAAAAGATAATTTCCAATAAGTACTATTGGAAGGAATACAAACAAGAATAATAATGAACTAAATACCATTCGAAATGTAAAATATTACTTATTTATAAATGCTTTTAAGGCATGCAATTTACTAAAATATTTAGATGGAAATTAGTTTTATATTATAGGGTACTCTTCGATATAAAAAGCCCAAACAAAAGAAATTGCTTGGGCTGTAAATGGTATTAATAATGCCTTATATGTTATAAACACCAGCAAAAGTAGGTGGAGGTCCTGTAAAATGAGGACTTGAGAAAGGTAGATTATCATCACCTAATCCAAAACTCATCTTAGAGATAACAGTTTTGTTTAATGCGAGTGCATTATGTAATTCTGTTGTTTTCTTCATTTTGTTATCTTTTTAAATGTTTTAAGCAAACATTGGAAGGATTTAATAATAGAATGGTATTTTGATATTACTATTAAAAGAGGAGATGATTTTAATCATCTGCTTTCTTTTATTTGAATGAGTATTTATGTTGATTTATTATAAATAAGGTACAAGATCTTGTAAGCATGAGAGTGTATAATGTTGTTAATGCTTTTGTATGCTTGGGTTTTATATAGATTAGTAATTATGCTTGTATTTGAATAGTTTTTATAAAAAAAGCCTGAATAAAAGATGATTTTATTCAGGCTTTCAAATTGGTAGATAATTTATCTACATTCCAATATTACAACCATCTAATGAGGTTCCTGTCCAAGTGATAGTTGAAGAAGATTTGTTTTCATTAGAAACAAGACTCATCTTAGAGATAAGAGTTTTATTTAATGAAAGCTTGTTATATGATCTTGTTGCTTTATTCATTTCTCTATTAACTTTTTTACGATTATAACTAAGTGATAAGGTAATATAAACCATTACCTTATTTCTTTCAATAAAGATTTATATTGGTTTATCATAAATAGTAAGTAAGACTAGATAGGTTAATCTCATTTTATATAAAAAGGCCTATAAGAGTAATTTGTATAAGCTTTTAACTTTTAAGTATTATTGACCTACCTATATTCAAACTTAGCACTTACCATGTGAGAAGGTCGTTACAGTAAGAGTAGTGATAATTGTTGAAGTTTTGTTTTCGTGTGAAACAACACCCACCTTAGATACGAGAGTTTTGTTTAGTAAGAGCTTATTATATGATCTTGTTGTTTTATTCATTTCTATATTTATTTATGTGATAATACACAAATTACTCTTATCTAAACATCATTATAACATGTATGATTATTTTATTTAGATTCAAACTGAATAGAAGAGTGTTTTTTTTATTGACACTTACCTTGTATGTTCTATTTGATCAAAGGTTTACTTAATTGTTAATTATTGTTAATTACTTACTTGTATTTCAAATATTAGTGTTTTTTGATATAAAAAAGGCACTACTTATATTTAGGTAGTGCCTTTCCGGTATTAAGGGTTATAGGTTTATTTCTTTATGAACTTATATTGCTCAATAGCCTTACCATTAGAAGATTTGATTAGATATAAACCAGAGTTCCAATTATTGGTATTGACTTTAATATTCTTCTGTTGTTGATTGGTTTGTTGCTTGTAGACCAAGCCACCCATAGTATTGTAGATTTCGATATTACAATTATTATCACCATTCATTTTCAATTGCAGATAGTCGTTGCATGGGTTAGGGTATATGTTTCTCAGTACTTTATTATCATAACCAGAGATCTCTTCAGTATCAACAGTATTTACAAGAGTTTTATAGATGTTTATCTTTCCAAAACCCCACTTGTTATCAGGAGTGGTAAGCTCTCCTGTAAATTCATCCTTATCAGTATTAGCAAATAAGATATCACGAATTTCCTTATTGGTAAGTGTCGGATTCTTTTCTAAAAGAAGAGCAATAGCACCAGTAACAGCAGGGCAAGACATAGAAGTACCACTCTTACTAACATGTTTATTCTCTTTGTTATTTGCTGCAGCAGAAATGACAAACATTCCCGGGGCAGAGATTTCAGGCTTTATTCTACCATCAATAGTAGGCCCTTGAGAAGAAAAAGGCATAAACTCACCTTTTTGATAACCTTCTTCTGGTCTATTCACATATCCACCAACAGTAATTGTGCTTTTACTACTTCCGGGAGTACCTATAGCGTAAGAGTTGTCAGGATAAATATAATTATCATATGTTGCCAAATCAAATTCTTTAGGGTTATGTATAAACTTCCCAAATAGACGCCATAGATGCATTTTACCAGAACCTTTCATGTAAAGTCTTATCCAGCTTACTCCTTTATTTGTTTGTTTGGTTTTTATTTCTTCATCCAGTTTAATAGAAACCTCAGAATATTCTTCATTTCTTTTGGATATAGTTACATGTATAGTTGCAGCAATGCTATTATCCCTATAGGGGATTTCAAATACTTTCTCATCATCTATATCTGCTATTTCTTTTAGGGTGATATAGTTAGTCTTTTTGATAAACATAGAAGGAAAAGTGTTCGCATTCTCAGTAGTAATACTGTCTAAACCAAATGCTATAGATATTTTATTCAAATCTTCATTTTTGACAGCTCCGTGTAGATCTATACGATGAGAAGAGACTGTATAAGGAATCACCCAAGTCCATTGCTCATCTGTTTTTGTTTCTGCTTTTATGTGTATCAAATGTTTACCTGAGTTTCCAGCAGCGTTTACAAAAGCTCTACCATGTTTTTCATTCACTAATTCGCTTAGCATTATCTCCATAGGATCAGAGCCATTGTGAAGAGACCTTTGAAAACCGTAACTAGCATTTATTACACAAGGACGATTTAATTTATCTGCAATACTATATATATAGTTTGCAGCATCAACAGAAGGTGTGGATTCAAGAAAACTAATTTTTACTACAACAATATCTGCCTCAGGAGCAACACCAAGGTTTCCAGCAGCAATACCAGCAACATGAGTTCCGTGACCTAAGTCATCTTTAAAGGGGATTTTTGTATTGCTATTAATACTTGCTTCAATTTCCTCTTTTGTATATTCTCTTCCATATGGAACGCTTTGAGACTTCTTGAATTCTGATGCCTTTTGATCCCATATAGCAAGTATTCTTGATTTTGAAGGATCATCAGGAACTCTAAAATCTTCATGCTCTATATCAATACCAGAGTCAATAATACCAACAATGACACCTTTGCCTTTATAAGGTTTGTTCAGAGGTTTTTCTCCTTGATGCACTTTGATAGCTTCAATGTTTTTTATTACTTCATTCGTGCTTGGTTGCATAGACCTAGCCAGTTGAATGTGTTTTACTCCTTTAGAAAGAGAAAGAGTTTCTAACGTTTTATAAGGTATTCTTGCTGTAAGAAGAGAAGAGGTGACAGTATTTATATCACCTCCATTCTCTGAAATTATACCTTTGATTATATCTATATTTCCTTCAACAAACACATTATAGTTTATTGAACTTCTTTTGGTGTTATTAGAGAGTTTTGATTTTAATTCAATATCCAGTTTGCTGTAATCTTGGCTGAATAGATTTAGTGATAATATGACTATTGAAATAGTAAATATTAAAGGTCTCATAACTTATGTATTAATTATTAATAATTGAATATTAAAGGTATTAATCAATTAGAGTTATCATGTTCAAATATAAAAGGTTAGTTAATATACAAAAAAAGCCACTCATTGAGTGGCTTTCAGATATATATGTAATATAGTTTAATTCTTTACAAATTTAATTTGTTCAAAGGTATTACCACTATAAGACTTGATCAAGTATAGACCGGGATTCCAACTATTGGTATTGACTTTAATGTCCTTTTGTTGTTGATTGGTTTTGTTCTTATAAACTAGACTACCCATAGAGTTATATATTTCGATATCACAGCTGGTAGTACTATTTACTTTCAGTTGTATATATTCGTTACATGGGTTAGGGTAGATATTGTGGATAAGTTGGTGTTTAGCTGAAGTAATAATTTTGGTACTAGCAATAGCAGTGTTAGTTATAGCTTTAAAGATATTCAGTTTACCATATCCCCATTTATTATCAGGAGTGGTAAGCTCTCCTGTAAATTCATCCTTGTCAGTATTAGCAAATAAGATATCACGAATTTCCTTATTGGTAAGTGTCGGATTCTTTTCTAAAAGAAGAGCAATAGCACCAACAACAACGGGGCATGCCATAGATGTGCCACTTTGGATTATATGTTTCTGATCTTCACTAATACCAAGTTCAGAGCCCATACCAGAGAGTGCAGACATGACGAACATTCCCGGCGCAGAGATTTCTGGTTTAATCCTACCATCCAATGTTGGTCCTTGGGAAGAGAAGAGAGCAAAGTCACCAGCTTTGTATTTATCGCTATAATCAATGATATTGCCTAAAGAGTTTGTCCAGCTAGTTCTATTAATATATGCACCAGCAGTAATTATACGTTTTGCGTTTCCGGGAGTGCTTATAATACTTGAATTATCAGGATTAATGTAATTATCATCAACTGTTAGGTTGGCAGCTTGAGGGTTATATGCAGTTCTTCCTCTTTGATTCCATATATGCATTTCACCAGAGCCTTTGGCATAGAGTCTTATCCAGCCTATTCCTTTGTTTGTTTGCTGATCTTTTATATCTTCATTGATAACAATAGTAACTTCCGAATACTCTTCATTTTTCTTAGCTATTATTATATCAATATTTGCAGCATTACTATTGTCTCTGTATAGAATAGTAAGTCTTTTAGCATTATCGCTATCGGCAATTTCTTTTAAGGTGATATATTCTGTTTTTTTAATGAATTCAGAAGGTAAGATTCTGTTTTCTCCTTCAAATGTAGTACTGTCTAATCCGAAGGCTATTGACATTTTATCTAGGTCTTCATTTTTAACAGCAGCGTATAATTCAGAGGTGTGGAAATTATATCCTTCAGGAATAAACCAAGACCATTGTTCTACATCAGGCTTAGCATCTATATTGAGATGATAGTATTTAATACCATTATTACCTGCAGAGTTAACAAAAGATCTACCAGGTTTATCTTTCAGCATTTCATCAATCATGATTTCAGAAGGATCAGAGCCATTATGGAGCGTGTTATGGTAACCAAAACTAGTGTTAATAACGCAAGGGCGATTTAATTTGTCAGCAATACCATAGATATAGTTTGCAGCATCGATAGCACCAGTAGATTTAGAGAAATCTACTCTTACTACTATAATATCGGCTTCAGGAGCAACACCAAGGTTTCCGGCAGCAATACCAGCAACATGAGTGCCATGTCCCCTAGAATCACTTGTTTCCAAAAAAGAAGATCCTTTTAATGCAGTATTAATATCTTCTCTTGTATATTCTTTTCCATAAGAGAATCCTTCAGGTTGCTTTCCTCCTGATAACTTTTGATCCCATATATTAAGGATTCTTGATTTATTAGGGTCATCAATTTGTATAAAATCTTCATGATCCCATTTGATTCCAGTATCAATAATACCAACGATAACTCCTTTACCCTTATATTTTTTATTCAAAGGTTCCTCTCCTTGGTGCACCTTAATAGCATCAATGTTTTTTAACATTTCACTATTGTTAATATGCATGACTTTTGCTAGCTGAATATGTTTTACATCTTCAGAATTAGAAAGGGCTTCAAGTGTTTTATAGGGTATTATAGCTGTAAGAAGAGAAGAGGTGACAGTATTTATATCACCTCCATTTTCTGTAATTATACTTTTGATTTCATCCGTATTTCCCTCAACAAATACATCGTAATTTGTAGAGTTTCTTTTGATATTATTAGAAAGCTTTGATTTTAAGCCAACGTCCAATTTACTGTAATTCTGACTAAATAGATTTAGTGATAATAATGATATTAGAATTGTAAATATTAAAGATCTCATAGTTTATGTATTAATTATTGATAACTGAATCTTAATCTTAATAACATTTAAATAATTAGTGTTATTGCACTTGGATATAGAGTGCTGATTCATATACAAAAAAAGCCACTCAATAATTAAATGGCTTTCAGGTGAATATATAATCAGGTTTAGTTCTTCATGAATTTAATTTGTTCAATAATATTACCATTGTAAGACTTGATCAAGTATAGACCAGGATTCCAACTATTGGTATTGACTTTAATATTCTTTTGTTGTTGATTGGTTTTATGTTTATAAACTAGACTACCCATAGAGTTATATATTTCGATATCACAACTATTAGTACTATTTAATTTCAGTTGTATATATTCGTTACATGGGTTAGGGTAGATGGTGTATATAAGTTGATGTTTGTATGAAGTGATAATTTCATTAATACCAACAGAGTTATCAGTTATGGCTCTGAAGATATTCAATTTACCATGGCCCCATTTATTATCAGGAGTGGTAAGCTTTCCTGTATATTCATCCTTGTCAGTATTAGTAAATAAGATGTCACAAATCTCTTTATTTGTAAGTGTCGGATTCTTCTCGAAAAGAAGAGCTATAGCACCAGTAACAGCAGGAGCAGACATGGAAGTTCCGCTTTCAATAACATGTTTTCCATCCTCACTGACAATTTCGTTATCAAATACTGAATTTGTTAAAGCAGACATGACATACATACCGGGAGCAGAGATGTCGGGTTTTACTCTACCATCTATTGTAGGCCCATGAGAAGAAAAGGGGGCAAACTCACCTATCTTACATTCATTACTATAATCAATTTCTTTTCCAGAAGAGCATACCCATTTTGTTCTATTTACATATGCGCCGACAGTAATAATATCTTTTGCTGCTCCTGGAGTATTGATAGTATAGAAGTGATCAGGTAGAACATATTTATCATCGACTTCTAATTCAAATTTTTCTGGAGAAAACATTGTGCCACCATAGAGATTCCATAAATGCAAGTTTCCAGACCCTTTCGTAAATAGTCTAATCCATCCAATTCCTTCATTGCTTTGTTCTGGTCGATATGTCTCATTAACTTGTATAGATATTTCAGAATATTCCTCACACTTCTTTGCTATAGTTACTTCTATTTTTGCACCTAGACTATTGTCTCCATAGTTAATAGTGAATGTTTTTTTTGAATTAAGATCTGCAATCTCTTTCAATGTTACATAGTCAGTACCTTTGATATACTTAGATTGTATGATAATTTCTGATTGAGTGAAATGAGTACTATCTAAACCAAAAGCTATAGATATTTTATCAAGGTCATTGTTCTTTACCGCTCCATAGAGATCTAATTCATTTAGACTTTTATTAGTTTCAGAATCAAAGTTTGGAAAAGGAATAAACCAAGACCACTGTTCTATATTTGGCTTAGCCTCTAATTCTAAGTGAATAAAGCTATCTCCATCATTTCCCGCAGAAGCAATAAAGACCCTACCAGGCTTTTCGTTTATTAGTTCATTTAACATTATCTCTGTAGGATCAGAGCCATTGTGAAGTGTATTGTGAAAGCCATAGCTAGCATTTATTACGCAAGGGCGATTTAGCTTATCTGCAATATTAAAGATATATTTAGCTGCATCGATAGAAGATGTAGATTTGTCAAAGTCAACCTTTACAACTATAATGTCAGCCTCAGGAGCAACACCAAGATTGCCAGCTGCTATGCCAGAAACATGAGTTCCGTGCCCATATCCATCATAAAAATTAAGCTTAGAAGAGCCATTAATACTTGCTTCAATTTCTTCTTTCGTATATTCTCTACCATATGAAAAGCCTTCAGGTTTCTTACCTTGAGAGCCATAGTGATCCCATATAGCAAGGATTCTGGATTTAGAGGGGTCTTTAGGGTCTCTAAAGTCTTCATGCTCTATATCAATACCAGAGTCAATTATTCCAACAATAACCCCTTTACCTTTATAAGGTTTGTTCAGAGGTTTTTCTCCTTGATGCACTTTAATAGCCTTGATGTTTTTTATTAATTCATTTGTGTTTGGTTGCATAGATTTTGCTAGCTGAATATGTTTTACATCTTCAGAATTAGAAAGGGCTTCAAGTGTTTTATAGGGTATTATAGCTGTAA
>JBGRPZ010000010.1:0-60562 GCA_041725915.1 Hyphomicrobiales bacterium
TCTTACTGTAACTGTAAGTGATGGGGAGAATACTAGTAAGGAAGAGACTATACAAGTATCTGTAGATAAAGATACTTTTGTTGGAAGCATCTCTTATTCTAGCTTAAAGTTATACCCTAATCCTGCAAAAGAATACTTTACTATTGAAGGATTAGATAACTCAATAGTAGATGTTAACATTTATGATATCGCTGGAAATAAAGTAGCTACTTACAATAATGTATCAACAGAAAGAAGATACAATATAGATTTCAACTCAGGGGTTTATCTTGTAATCATCAATAACAACAATAAGTCTATAACAAGAAAACTTGTTATTAAATAATATACATTTAGTTTTCTACTAAGTGAAAGCTGCCTTAGGGCAGCTTTTTTTATTATCCTTCCCTTTGTTAACATTAGTTAACATTAGATAACCTGACCTTAACATTAGTGTATACACAACACAAGTATCTTAGCTAGATAAGAAGTGATTATTATCTATTATCAAATAAAAGTAACAAGATATGAAACTTAGTATATCTAATCTGTGTAAGACATACCCTAATGGAGTTAAAGCCATAAATGACTTAAGTCTTGATATCAATGATGGTCTCTTTGGACTACTTGGCCCCAATGGTGCTGGTAAGTCATCATTAATGCGTACTATAGCAACTTTACAAGAAGCTGACTCTGGGAACATCTTCCTTGATGACATTGATGTACTAAAAGAAAAAGACGAAATCAAAAAGCTATTAGGCTACCTTCCTCAGGATTTCGGGTTCTTTCCGGGTATCTCTGCTACTGATCTACTGAATTATTTTGCTGTATTAAAAGGATATGAAAATAAAAAGGAAAGAAAAGAGACTGTAAACTACCTACTGAATCAAGTCAATCTGTATGACAAAAGGAAAAGCAAAGTAAACCAATATTCAGGTGGAATGATGAGGAGATTCGGTATTGCTATCGCCTTGCTGGGAGATCCTAGGTTAATTATTGTTGATGAACCCACCGCAGGCCTCGACCCATCAGAAAGAATACGTTTCAATAATTTGCTAAGTGAAATTAGTGAGAACAAAATAGTCATACTATCAACACATATTGTCTCTGATGTAAGCGACCTTTGCCATGAAATGGCTATCATCAATAATGGAAGCCTTAAGGCTCAGGGCAACCCAACATCATTGCTTGAAGAACTTGAAGGAACTGTGTGGGAAAAGAAAGTAAGCAAAGAAGAATTATCTCAATATAAAGAAGAACATAATGTACTTTGTTCATGGCTTCATGAAGGTGAACCAATACTACACATCCATAGCAATAATAATCCGGGTAATGGATTCAAACAAGCCAGCATAAGATTAGAAGATGTTTATTTCAACACTTTAAATCAATAAGAAAGGGATAAACTATGTTAAAAGATATAAGTCTATTTGAGATAAAACGGGCATTCAAAAAGCCTTCCACTTACATTTACTTTGGCATCCTCACCTTTCTTGCTGCTATTACAGGCTTAGTATTAGGTGGGGCATTCCCTTCTATAAATGCATCAATAACGGGAGATAACATAAATGTCAACTCTCCTTTCTTTATTGAAATGGTGATTGCTTCTTTCGGGAAGTATGCTATGATAATTATAGCTGCTACAACAGCAGGGATTATATTCAGAGACTTTAAATATGAAACACATTCTCTGATATTCACTACAAGAATAAAAAGGACACATTATATATTCGGGAAGTTTATTGCTGTATTCTGCATCAACTGCTTTATATTTTATGGTCTCTCTATTGGATATATATTAGGGTGTGAAAATCCTTTTGTAAACCCTAGTTACTTTGGGGAGTTTATGCCTTTCGCATATTTAAAGCCTTATCTTATTAGAATCGTCCCTATGATATTCTTATTAAGTGCTGTGTTTATGACTACAACACTTATATTCAGAAATCATATTTCCAGTTGGATAGCAATCATACTAATCTTTGTTCTTGATAAAGCATTATCCAGCTTAGGTGCTGACCTTGATAATACCTATATAGTAGCATTACTTGATCCTTTTGGAGAATCTACAAGCAAATTAATGACTAAGACATGGTCTCCTGAAGATATTATATCAAGTATGATCCCATTAAAAGGAGTCTACCTATTCAATAGATTAATATGGACAGGTGTAGGTGTTGTTGTATTATTATGGAATTTCAGACGATTCTCTTTCTCATATCAACCAAGAAGTTTAGTTAGAAGAAAGAAAAAGACCGAGAAGATAATAAACAGAATTAAAGAAACTTATCAGGGTATATTACCTAAAGTACAGTTCTTATATAAAAACAAATGGAACTGGAAGGTATTTCTTACTGTTACAAAATTTGAATTTAAACTTATTGTAAAGAACATCTATTTCCTTCTATTGATTCTTATAGGAATAATATTTGTCTTTGTCTCTTCTGACAGTATAGGTATGATGTACGATACAGTTACATATCCTGTCACCTATAAAGTCGTAGATATGGTAACTGGTTCATTCTCCCTTACTCTTCTTATCATCGTAATTTTATTCTCTGGAGATATGATATGGCGAGAGAAGTCAAACAAGGTAGATGGGTTACTATTTACAACACCTGCACCAAAACATATACTACTTTCAAGTAAATTCACAGCTTTGTTATTAGTTCAAGCTATCATATTTATCTTGATAACAATCTGCGGGATAGTATTACAAGCACAAAGAGGGTATTATCACTTTGAGATAGATCTATACTTCAAGGAGCTATTTGGAGTAACATTTATATCATATATCAACTATACAATGTTAGCATTCTTTATTCATAGTATATCTAAGAATAAATTTGCTGGATATGGTATATTAACAGGAGTTATAGCATTCTTTTCTATAGGTGCACCTGCTATATTTGAACATAATATACTTATATTCAATAATGCACCAGCAACATTATATTCAGATCTAAATGGATATGGATTTACTCTTTATCCTTATTTCTCATTCAAATTCTATTGGTTCTTTATTGCTGCTCTCCTATTCTATCTGTCATTTTTCTTATGGAACAACGGACAAGAAAGCAATGCAAAGCTAAGACGTAAACTAGCAATGGCAAACCTTAAGACCAAAAGCGCAAGGATTGGAACAACTGTTATTGCTGCACTTATTCTTATTAGTGGGATACATATATTCTATAATACAAATATCCTACATGATTTTGACAGAAGTTATACTAAAGAAATAGACACAAAAAACTATGAACTAAAGTATAAAAGATGGGAAAGAAAACCTCAACCAAAGATTGTTGCTGTTAGTTCTAAGTCTGAAATTTATCCAAAGGAAGGTAAAATAGTTACTGATGGTTCTTATTGGCTAAAGAATCAAACCAACAAAACTATTGATACAATATTCGTATCTATTCCCGGAAAACTTGAGAACTTCTCTATTGATCCAAAGTTTAAACATAGCAGAATAGAAGATGATGAGTTTAGTACTATACTCCTCTCTCTTGATCAACCTATGTATCCAAGAGACTCTTTACAATTCAACTTTAGCAGAGTTAAAGATAAGAATGGTTTTTCTAATGGTGGTGCAGATATAGGAGCACAACCCAATGGTACATTTGTAAACTCCTTTGTTCTCCCAACTATAGGCTATGATAATAGTAATGAACTGTCAAGAAATAAAATCAGAGAAAAGCACGGTCTACCTGAAAGAAAAGTGATGGCTTCAAGGGATGATCAGTTTTCTAATCAATTTAATGTATTGAATAAAGCTTCTGACTTTGTAAGATATAGCTTGATTGTGGGGACTTCTGACGATCAAGTGCCCGTAGCTCCCGGTAAGATCATAAGAGAATGGAAAGAAAATAACAGGATCTATAAAGAGTTTAGAATTGATGTTCCTATAATGAACTTCTTCTCTGTACTTTCTGCTCCATATGAAATAGCTGAAGACACATGGACAAGTCCTATAGATGGCAAAACTATTCCTCTGAAGATATACCATCACAAGAACCATAAATATAATATTGAAACGATGTTTAATTCTATGAAGAATAGCTTATCATTCTATTCTAAGAACTTTAGCAACTTTCAATATGACAACCTAAGCATTGTAGAATTTCCAAGATATGCTGCATTTGCACAAAGCTTCCCTACAATGATCCCCTTCAGTGAAGCCATTGGCTTTATCTCTGATTTAAGAGAAGAATCTGCCGATACTGAAGATTTTGAATCAATGAAACTTGATTTCCCATACTTTGTGACTGCACATGAAATAGCGCATCAATGGTGGGCACATCAGGTTATCCCTTCCAATACAGAAGGTGCAAATATGATTGTTGAGTCAATCACTCAACTATCTGCAATGCTAGCATCTGAAGAACATTTTGGGAAAGAAAGAATAAGAAAGTTTCTGAGAGAAGAATCTTCAAGATACTTTGAGCTAAGAAAAAAAGACAATCATAAAGAACAACCCTTAGCTACTGTCTATGGTTCTCAACAACATATATTCTATCAAAAGGGTGAAATTGTTTTATATGCTTTGGCGGATCTAATGGGACGAGACAATATGCTTAAAACATTAAGAGAATTCAACAAGGAATTTGCTTATAGCAATAACTATTGCAATTCTTCTGACCTTATTCATCTACTTGAAAAGAATACCCCTGATTCCCTACATCATTTAATCACTGATTGGATTGAAAATATTACCCTATACGACTTTAGAATTAAAGATGCTATCTGTAAATATACAGAACAAAAGACCTTTATAATCGATGGTAATATTGATATAAAAAAGTTTGTGAAACAAGAAAATGGTAAAGAACAAGAATCTATATTCAATGATGAAGTAGAGATTGCTATCTATGGAATAAAAGGAGATCTATTACAATTAGTGAAGAAAAAACTGAACTCAGGAGATAACAAACTTGAGATAGAGTTAAAACAACAACCACTAAAGATCATTGTAGATCCATATTGTAAGTATATTACAAAAAGTTATAAGAAACCAGAAAAGACATTCTATCAAATCATAGGATAGAAAATTACATCCTTGCTTCATATAATTATAAGAGCCACTTCCGGGTGGCTCTTATATTGATTATAACAGATCATCTAAGAGCCTCCTTTGTAATAAAGGATATTCATCATTAAATAAGTTGAACAACTAAACGATAATAAACACTTTGTAGCAATACATATAATAAACACATAAATATCACTATAGAATTCATGTATATTAATTTCAAAAAAAATATTCCTCTATATTTTCACTTACACATATTTGCTTATACATCCCCAACAAATAGAACTATTTCAAACCAAAATAGATATTCCATTTTATGAAAACAGAGCCTTTTCTCAGTATATATAGATACTCACTGGCATTTAGTATAGATAGATAATCGCATTTAGTATAGATACTCAACAACAGTGTATATGAATATTCACTGTAGTATAGATAGATACTCACCGACAGTGTATATAGATACTCACCGCAGTATATATAGATACTCATTGACATTTAGTATAGATAGATAATCGCGTTTAGTATAGATACCCAGTATAATCGTTGCTACACAAAAGTTACAGAAGTTTAATCTTCATGCATAAAAAGTATGATCTTCTACTCTCTTCAAAACATTTAGAGTTGTCAAAACCTATAATAGATATACCCCATTAAACTAATGCTTATTTTTGGTATTATTTTATACTCAAAATCGGCAAAATAAAGGGTTATTTCAGGTCAATCCATATAAAAGTATAGGCGAAAAAGTAATAAAATGATCGTTCTATTCCATTTTTACACAAAAAACATCCTGTTTTTTACGATCAACAAGCTTGCATTAACAAGACACATATACACTTAATAATACAATGCATGATAAATATACCAAACAAACTTATTTACAGAAGTAGTTTAGAAACTACCTACAATATAAAAGCCATAAAACTTATTTTAAGCTAAAAAACAAAAGCCCTAAGTTCAATATAAGACAAGCTGAACATCAAACACATCAGTTGATACAGCCAAAAAAAGCAGTTCTTTGGTCTTGTATAGTTCAAAAATATATCTACCTTTGCTGTCACTTAAGCAAGTTCTTAATAGAGTATATGCCCAGGTGGCGGAACTGGTAGACGCGCATGGTTGAGGGCCATGTTCCTGTAATGGGAGTGCAAGTTCGATTCTTGTTCTGGGCACAAATATTCGATATTATAATTTTTGATCTTTTCTCGTCCAGGTGGCGGAATTGGTAGACGCGCATGGTTGAGGGCCATGTTCCTGTAATGGGAGTGCAAGTTCGATTCTTGTTCTGGACACAAAAACTCTTGGTTGTATCTATAATCAAGAGTTTTTTTGTATAAAACAGCTAAATAATCTCAGGGCTCAAATGCAGAAAATCAAGAAATATCCAGTAAACCACCCCATCTTATCTAAGCACATCAAGTTTTATTGGGAAATAAAAGCAGACAATATAGAGCTCAATCACAAACTCATCCCCCTAAGAAACATCAACTTAAGGTTTAATTTAAGTGATACCCCTCATTATATTATTCAAGATCATAAAGAACTTCAACTAGATCATATCTTTTTCTCAGGACTGCATAACTCCAATATAAATACAAGTATAAAAGTAAAAGGGTCTGTTGATATGTTCGGTATTTGCTTCTACTCTGATGGATTTTATCCCTTTATCAATACTCCTATTTCAGATTTCACAAATCATATTATAAACATAAATCAATCAAATTTGAGTCTTCAAGAAGGAATAGTTGAGCAGTTAAAGGATAAGACAACAGAAAATAAAATCAAGATCATAGAAAAGGAATTACTCAAAAGTATTCATGAAGATTCCAGATATAAATATTTTCATGATCTCTTTAATACTTTGAAAGAAGATGATTTCTCCACTCCCCTAAATACATTTTGCGAACATTATAAAATATCCAATCGAACACTGGAACGTATGTTCAACAAATATGTAGGTATATCAGCAAAGCGATACACTACTATCAATCGCTTTCAAAATAGCCTCAACGACCTTCTATACAAAGATTTTACAAAGCTTTCTGATATAGCATATCGTAATGGATACTTTGATCAGATGCACTTCATCAAGGAATTCAAGCATTTTACAGGCAATCCTCCAAGTACGTTTTCAAGCGATCACAATTCCATTCTTCATATAGGCAGATTTCAATAGCTGTCGTTTTCTTACTATTTACAAGCCTTACTACAACTTACTTTTGTCTCTGTAAAACAAAATAACTAATGATATGAAAGAAATAGAAATGGAAAGTTTAGAAGCAGTAAAGATGGTCTACTTCTCTCCTACAGGAACTACAAAGAGAGTAATCAATGGTATAGCTGAGGGTATCTCTCACCCTAATACCATAGATATCAATATGACTCATACAAGTACCAGAGAGTTAAAACTAGAAACCACAGAGAACGAATTGCTCATTGTTGCTGTACCTGTATATATGGGAAGAGTGCCAGCAGTTATAAGTAAATGGTTAAAGACTATAAAAGCACAGAATACAAAAGTTGTATGTGTAGTTGTATATGGAAACCGAACCTTTGGCAATTCCCTATTAGAGCTAACAGATATAATGACCGATTGTGGATGTAACCCTATTGCTGCAGGAGCTTTTATTGGTGAACACTCATTTTCCAACACTCAATATCCTATTGCAGTAAGTCGTCCAAACAGTTATGACCTAGATTACAGTAGAACATTCGGCCAAAGCATCAGAGAAAAGTTATCTGCCAAGAGTGACAATAAAATAAAGCTAATAGTAGCAGGAGAGAGACCATATGGAGGAGTAACAGAGCTTTGGGATGTGGATTTCATTCATGTCAATAGTAATTGTAATAAATGCGGATTATGTGCACAGATCTGTCCAGTAGGAGCAATTGGAGAAACATCATCAGCTACTGTTGATACAGAAAAGTGTATAATATGCTGTGCCTGCATTAAAAACTGCCCTACAAATGCAAGAACTGTAAAGGATGGACTTGTGAAAGATGCTACAATAAGGCTGAATAACTTATGCCAAGAGCCCAAAGAAGCTGAATACTTTATATAAAAAAAGAGCTGAAAATTCAGCTCTTTCTTTTCTATATTTTAATGCTTTTCTATTCAACTATCAACCTACTTATATTTATCCCCTTACTTCCTTTAAGTTCGAGTATATACAATCCAGAGGCAACATTTAGATCAATATGAGCATTACCACAATTAACTACTTTGGATTTGATAATACATCCATTAATATCTTTAACTGTAGCCTGTAGTTGTTCTTCAACATTTGTTATATGAACATTCCCTTTTACAGGGTTAGGATAAATATTTATATTCGGATAAGGATTCTCTTTCAATCCAATATATTTTGCAAAGAAGACATTAAATGTATAGTCCTTCTCTGAGTTTCCTTTTACTGATATCTTTGAATACCTACCCTCCTCAGGAATTTCTATTTTACTTTTAAATGTTACATCAATTGAAGATTCTGGTGGGATATTCAATTCCTCAGTCTCACATTCAACAAAGTCATCGAACTCTAAAGTCCCTTCAAAGGTTTCTGTTTCACTTATATTCTTTATCAACAAATCATAAGAATAATTCTTATTTTGTTCAAGCTGAACAACATTATTATCCAACAAGATACTTTCAATATAAAGTTCAAGCTCTGGATAAAGCTTCTCTAGGACATTTACTCTTATTGGGCATAAAAAGTCAGAAGCACTTGGATCAGATTCAATAAATATATCTCCTATTATCTCTTTAGTCTCTTTTGTAGGTAGATGAAAAGAAATCGTTCTTACAGCTCCTTCAGAAATAGATATACTCTTATCTTGAGTTTTAAGTTCATCTGAGAAATCTAATTTCACTTTAAACTCAGCATTACCAGTATTCTTTATAGTAAGGAACTTCAGAGCAGCTTCAGGAGGATCATCATAAATATCTCCAAAATCCAATAATTCACCTGTTTCCAATAAATTCTCATCAGAGACTGTTTCCCCTAAATACACACTAAATGTATACTCTTTCTTCTCAACAAAAATGACTTCCATCATAATATGATACCAATGAATTGTTGAGGAACCAATCAAACCATATTTTATGTTAAAGTTAAAGTTTTGGCTCACTCTGGAGTCTTTATCCCGAGATATCTGCACTTCCAAAACCTTAGTTTCTCCAATATCAACATTTACACCATCCAATTCATTATCAATGATAGTGTAACCATCCTCAACCTGAAGTTCACAATAAATAGGTACATTTCCTGTGTTTTTAACTTCAAACTTATAGTTTCTTGTATCTCCATAGTACTGAGAAACCTTAAGACGCTCAACAACATCAATTTCCTGATTCTCATAAAAAGTACTAAGTTCTAAACGTTGAACTATCTCATCAGCCCCAATATACGAATCGTCTTTTCTTTCCTCATTATCAAAGTCAAAATCAATAAAGTCATATGCTTTATTAAATTTAAAGTCATCAGAGTTGCTAATATGCAGATCTGTGTCACTAACATAAAAAGGGTTAACAGATTTCGAACCAATTCCATTACCAGTACCTCTCCATTCTTCAATATTTGCATAATTTGAGCCATCATAAGCCAATAAAACCTCTCCATTAGATAGAAGCACATTATTCTGAATCTTTGAATCTGATAATCTTATTAGAATATCTAATGCTTTCCCCGTACTTTTATTGACAACAATGTTATTCTCAAATACTGAATTGATAAAATATCCCTTAAAAACACAGCCTGCATTATCATATAGATCTCCATAAACATTAATGTTATTATTGAGAACATAAACATTCTTCATTTGCGACAATTCCAATGCCACACCAGAAGACATGCTGATCATGTTATTAAACAGCTTATATTTTTCAGTTTCAAAATTGTTAGATATTCCATCAATAAGAATCCCCCTGTATGATTTGTCATTATCTTCAGAGTTTACAATAATATTATTATTAAAGATCTGAGCCTTTTCAGAAAGATTTTTAATATTAACTCCTTCATATTTAAAGTTAGGATGACTTGCTGTAATTATATTATCATTGAACTTCAAATTGTGAATATTTTCTACATAAACGCCACCTAACATCTGATCAGAAAAAGAGTTATCATCAATTGTTAAATCTTCTTCTCTCATTGTATTACGCAACTTTATCCCAATTGCCCCTCCATTGAAAACACAATTTTCAATTGTATTGTTTGTCCTTATAGAATTATCATAAGAATAAAGCAAACTACCTTTTTTCAATAAATCACCACTTACATTGTAGCCTTTAAGCTTACAATTGCGCATGATTACATTATTTGTATTTCCAGAGATTTTAACAAGGCTACAAACATTAGGATCTAAGGAAACAAACTCAAATCCATCAATGGTAACATAGGAAGCATTATCTATTTCTAATATATAGTTCTTATTAGATGTAGGAGTTCCTTGAATCACAACAGATCTGGTTTCATCAATTCTCTTAAATGTTATAGAATTCTTTTTTGACGCATTAGGAACAGCCCCCAATTCCACCTGTCCCCTATATTGACCTCCTTCTATTAATACAGTCAAGCTAGAATGAACACCTAAAGCCATCAATGATTTTACGAATTGTGATAAAGACCTAAAGTGTGCATCAGCACTTCTTCCTACAATAATTTCACCACCATAAGATTTTTGAATCTTAATATCACCTTCCATTTTTTTTATTGTAGGCTCATAAACAACTCCTCCAACATTGGCTTTTTGAATATCAATATCAATCACTTCTGTATCATCTAAATCCATCATACTATCGTCAAGATCATATGTTACAAAAAAATAGTTATCACCATGTTGTAATTTTATTCCTTTATTTTCACCTGCCTGAAAAGAAAATTTACCCTTAGGAAAAACATATTCATCAAATATAGGTATCGCATTCTCATTAAATACAGAGTCCGATTTACTATAATATAATTTTGCTTCTCTCAAGAGGTTCAGATCTGAGGTTCCTTCTGTTGATATAGTTAAAGAATTTAGTTTTAGTGGGTTGATATAATCCTTAGTTTTAATATTTATTCTTGCTACAGCAAGATTCTGTGCATTAGGCTCAGAAAATCTCACATTAGTATGACACGCTTCAAAAGCCTGCAATGTCATCTCTTTAGTTTTAAAAACCCTTAAGCTATCAATGTGCAATGCAAATTTTTCTTCAGAAAGATATCTAATACACAGATACTTTGCACCAAGCTTACATTGAATATAATATTCTTTCCAGACATTCTCATCTGTAGTAATAATCTCAGAGTTAGCAAAATCAGATTCTGTAGGGTTCAAATTGTTTGTGAAAATCACTTGAAAGGATTCTCTTGCCGTTTTCTTAAATGGCTTATAGTAAAAAGAAGCATAATGGTCATTAGTTACTCCAACTAATTCCTTTGAAAATAATGAAACTTTATAGCCATCTGACTTATTAATAGAGCTAAATTTAAACGATCTATTACCTGAAAATTTCACTTTATTAGTATGACTTACAGTGTTTTCATAAGGATATGTATTATCATACTTTACTGTCCAACCAGAAGAGGGAGCAATCTCATCCTCAAAACTTTCATTAATAATATCTTGAGAATAAGTATTAATGAATATGCATAAAAAACAAAAAAATACAATTACCTTATTCATATTATTATTTTATTGTTGTTGATTATAAATAACACCTTAGTAATAATCTCTTTTCAGTAATATTAGTAACAGCAATAATATATTATAGAAGTAATTTGTTAAAAAAAATATAGTTTAAAGATAATACAGAGCTTTAATGCAAGCATAAAAATAAACATTTTTTGTAAAAAACTAATATTCAATACTCTTTTAATATCTCAATAAATACTTTATTTACAGTTATTATTTAAAAACAAACATGTCTTTCTTCTCAATAACAACACATTACATATTAGAGTAAATGCATTAAATAAATATATAACAATCAAAAAAAAGCAGGGCTGAACCCTGCTTTTTTTAATTGTTTATCATTATTTTCTTAAATATTCTACCTTTATCTGTAGTGATATTAAGCAAATACATTCCTGATTTTAAATCTCTAGTATTAATCTTAATAAGATTTTCTTTATTTAAAGATATCGTTTTGAGAGTTATTCCATTTATAGATATCAATTTTACTACACCTGATATATAATCTGCAAAACAAATATTAAGAACATCAAAAGCTGGCATTGGATATATCTTAGTACTAGCATCTATTTCTGAAAGTCCTATTTTCAATCCTTTTATATTCAATACAAAATCATCAGTTAAATCTTCACTTGAGATAGTTAATTTACCTTGTACAGGAATTTCAGCTAACCTAGTTGACTTAAGTTTAACATTGATAATTACAGATTCGTTTTGTCCAATATTTATAGTTGAAGGGCTAACTTCAAAATCGCCAGATGCATTAATATCAGCTATCAATTCTTTATTTCCAATATTCTTTATTCTAACCTCAAAAGACTTAGATTTATCTTGAATTTCACCAAAATCAATCTCACTATTATTCTGATATTTAACTTCATTAAATTCTGCGACAACAATCGGCAATGGTTTTTCCACTACTTCAGCAGAAAGGGCAATTGTCTTATTATCAAAATCAGCAATATAAATAATTAGATTTCCTGAATAATCCTTTATTGTAGTTGAATTTAATTTGATTTCAATTTCATATTCTTTAGATGGTTTTATCAAAATAGGATACTTGTCAATATCAATACTAAAACCATCTGGAGTTGTAATGTTATTTATTGAAATAGTCTTGTTTCCGATATTAGAAACTTTAAGTTTCTTGGACATTTCAACACTTTGAGAGACTTCACCAAAAGCGATTTCATTTCCTGCAAATTTTGATCCATCTAAATAGTATTCTATCTTTGTAACCTTATCATTCTCATAAGCACCAACAGTAGATACTAATATATCTCTGGATTTTCCATCAAAATCAAGTTTAACATCTGCTATAGGAATACCAAAATCAAGTGCAAAGTCAGAAACATGAAGATCTTCTTTACTGATAAAAGAAGGGTTAATGTTCTTTGATTCTTCATCTCCTTTTGTCTGGGCTCTCCATTCCTCAAAATTATTGAAGTCTTTTGTACCCATTTTAGCAAATAAAGTTCCATTAGTATGGAATACATTATTATTAGAAAGATTCTCTGACTTTACTCTGCCATCATGATAAATCACTTTTCCATTACCCTTGTCACAGAATATGTTATTTCTGATTAAAGATTCTTCAATATCACCCTTTATCATAAAAATGACTGACTCTGGTTGATCTTCATATTTAACAAAAGTGTTATAAGCAATAGTGGTCTTTCTCAGATTCTCCATATATAGCATTGTTGCTTTTCCGTCTGAAGAAGTCACTTGAGCAATATTATTATAAATCAATCCTTTTTCAAATTCAGATGTATCTTCATTTTTATCCATCAGAATGTTTATTGCTGTAAGCTCTTTTGAGAAAACTGTATTATTAATCTTATTATTAAATACAAATAGTCGTTTCCTAACAGAATATATATTCAACCCACAATAAAATTCAGAACATTCTTCATTAGTAATAATAGTGTTGTTATTTACTTTCAAATCCTTAATATTCTTAAGAAGAAGTCCATCGACATAATTATTCTCAAATGTATTATTAGTAATGTTTACATCTAAATCTGAAGATAAGTCCTCGATTATTACCCCATAACTACCTCTTTTAAAGACATTGTTATCTATAACTAATCCACCCTCATTTTCAGTATGGTAAACATAAATTATTGCATTCTTATAACTATTATCGGATTCGTCTTTGGGTTTAAGTGATGAGAATATGCAATCATGAATCTTAATATCATTAAAATCACCTATGATTTTAATTGCTCTTCTTTCTTCATCATTATCAATGATAAAACTTACTTTAGAAAAATCAATATAACTTGTGTTATTAAGCTCAATTATATTTTCAGCATTAACATCAGATTTTGGCTTTAATAATACAGACTCAGCATTATTATCAAAAGATGTAATATGCAGTCTTTTATCAGAATCAGCAGAGAATACATTATCAAGTTTTGCATCAACATTATAAGTTCCTGCCTTTAGCTTAATATAAGTATTACCCCTTATACCATATTTATTCACATGAGAAAAAGCTTCCTGAAGGCTTGTAAACTGTCCACTTCCATCTAAAGCAACAATAATATCTCCCTCTAATCTGCTTTTAATAATTCTGTTTCCTTCAACATCTGTATTTGTTGTGTTTTCCTCAATAGAGCTCACTACAATACTTTGGCATCCTGCATCAATGACATTTCCATCTTGAGCAGATTCAGATATATCATAGGTTAGATAAATAAAATTATCACCACTGTTCAAGTAAAAATTCTCTAAATCAGCAGAGAATTCATTTTGTAAAGTTCCTGTACTTTCCCATACTTTATTTTCAAAGTCTAATTCTTCTTCATCTTCTGTAAAGAATAATTTAGCTTTTTTCACATCTGATATAGCAGTAGTGCCATTCATTACAAAATTAAGCTTCGAAAGCTTTACTGGTTTACCATTTCCAGTAACAGAGATCTTCATCTTTAAGATAGCTTCGTCTATTCCCCCTTGTCTAATTTCTTTAGGAAATTTTTGTGTCAGCTCAATACTTTCATACTCCATAGGTGGAGCCTCTACAATAGAAACAAGATCAAGATACCAAGCTCCATCTCCTTCATTATCTTCATCATAATTTCTTATGCAAATATACTTTGTTCCTTCAGGGAACCCCCCTACTGTATGCCCTTTAAATTCAGACAATAGCACATTTAAACCAACATCATATACTTTATCAAAATAAGTGAAATCATCAAGTTCCTTCCCTGTTGAAGAATATCCTATCTTAAATGTATTACTCTTATCTGAAACCGTAAAAAACTTAAGCACATGGCCTGAACCTATATTAAAGCTTGTTAGATCTGGAGTAACTAATAAAACATCATAACTTTTAGCTGTATTCTTTTCTTTAAAGCACAATGCACTCCCCCCTTCATAACAACTAGTAGCTGAATAGACAGGATTATTTTCTGAATTAAATCCCGACGTATAGACTAAATCCCATCCTTCAGGAGGAATATCTGAACCCTCGAAACTAGTACTTATAAGTTCTGTTTGACTAAATCCTAATAATGGAATTAACAAGACAAGAATTGATAGTAATCTTTTTTTCATGACTATACTCTTTTATATATAAACAAATATATTAGTTAAAAAAGTTATTTAACTTATGTTATTATATTCACGTTCATTTCTAATTTTAATACTTATGTGAAATATCAGCCCATATTCACAATGCGAATTTAGAGTTTATTTCCATCAAAAGAAATAAAGATATCATATCACTAAAAATTATAATATAAAATTTAGGCTCTTTTAATATTATTCTTATGCGTACAGATCGAAATTATTTAGAATATAACAAAGCTCTAAGAATAAATACATCAATCAAAAACAATTCAAAATATCATTACAAATGAGTGAGTTAAAACAAGACAGAAACGAAATAAAATCTCAAATAAAGACATCTTATAGGGTATACGTGTATATAACTTAAGTATATCCGATCGTAAACTAAAAAGACACATAATAAATATTATTTCTATAGAAATAATATTAGGCATTCATCTGCTCTACAAAAATTGAATAATCAAAGTAACCTGCTTCTCTACTAAAAAGTTTAACTCTTTTCATAAATATTCCAAATATTAAGTATCAAACACAACCCTTAATTGCTATACCTAAGTATACGATCGTTTAAAGCTAAATACAGTATCTCTGGTTGAATTATTAGAAAAAAGTAATTTAAAAACTACTCATAAAAGAAAACATACAAAGGCCATAAGCTATATATTAAACTACTATTTAAGTTTTGAATCCCTTTCAATTCAATCCCCCAAAACTAAAAAAAACCAAAGACAAAATTGAACACATTATATTTCTTATAGCAGATATATAAATCCCTCCCCAATCACCTCTATATACACATCCATTAGCATCTGCAAAAAGTCATATATCTCACAAAGCATCTATATCCACAACAGTTACACAAAAAAACCTTTGATTTATTCAACATTTCTCTTCTTATTAATGCAAATATTATTTTACGTCATACTAATGCATATGATATAACAGGAGGAAAACGGGTGTTTTTTGGTTGAAATCATGCTTTTTGAGTCTTTTCTGGGCATATATAAGGTTCATTTTATTCAAAAAAGGGGCTTATAATCCATTCTAGAGCTCTTTTTCATAGCGAAAAACAAGCATTACTATTAAAAGTTACGAAGGATTCATTTCAATTACTTACTGATGGCTGATAATTCATTTTACATTTTATATAATCAGATTAAAGAATTACTTATTGAATGGTATTTTATGTCAACTTATAGCCAAAATCATACCGTCCTGTTTATTAGCCTATTACATTTCCTATAGTACTATAAACAGTTTTGCATTCAGCTATGTGCAGTCTTGCATTCAGCTATAAACAGTTTTGCATTCAGCTATAAACAGTTTTGCATTCAGCTATAAACAGTTTTGCATTCAGCTATAAACAGTTTTGCAATAGGCTGAATATTGATCATCCGTCAGGGATTATTTTTTCTGGAATAGTAAAGGAAATCATTAAAAAGCAGCTAATAAACAGATAAAACAATAGTGAAAATATAATGTTTCACCAAATAACACTGGGATGTGTTTTATTGACAAATATTTTTTCTTCTGTTAATTATTGGGAAAAAGATTGTTTTCATTTACATATTCATTCCTGCATTAACATAGTATTTACATCTGAAAACATTCAATATTATGAATAAACACTTAGCATTCAGAATAAATATTCATGACTTATTCATTTTGAAGTAATTTAAAAGCTACTTATAATAAAAAAGCTGAAAAGACTATAATCTGCTTGTTAGATCACAGTTTAAGCTTTAAAAAAATCCCAAAAAGCATAAAAGTACCTTTCGGGATAAATTCTTATCAACCTAAATCAGGCTTATCCCTTAAAATGTGGATTTTCTTTCAACAAATCATAAACACTATCAATATCTTTCACTGTCATCAACTTTGCTCTAAGCCTAGCAGCTCCTTCAAAATTATAGACATAGATCTTAAAGAAACGTCTCAGGACTGCAAAGTTTTTAGTATCCTTCCATGTATCTAAAAACAGTATTGCTTGTCTCCATAATAAACTAAGTCTTGTTTCTGGATCTGGGTCTATTATATCAGGATTGAAGAACCAAGGGTTTTCAAAAATCCCTCTACCAATCATTACCCCATCAGCATTCGAAAGTTCTAAATCATCTTTCACATTTTGATGAGAAAAAACATCTCCATTACCAAGAAGAGGTATTTCAGGTAGAATAGCATTTTTCACTTCAGCAGCTAATTTTATTTGATTCCAATCAGCAGGATAATCGGACTGCATCTTTTGAGTTCTACCATGTAAAGTTAAAGCAGCAGGTTTTGTTTCCAATAATTGTGTTATCCATCTTTCTGTATCATGTTGCTTTACGCCTGTTCTGGTCTTTACACTTACAGGAATATTTGAAGCCTCCTTTGTCGCAATAACAATATCTCTTGCAAGTTCTGGCTTATCTATCAAAGCACTACAAGCACCTTGTTTCACCACATTCTTCACAGGACAACCAAAGTTGATATCAATCCCATCAAAATCGTAATTCTCACAAATCCACTTTGTAGCCTTATAAAAATGATCAGGATTCTTTCCCCAGATTTGAGCTACAAGCTTAATATCTTTTTCTTTCAGAAGATTTCTTTCAGATTCATTTACAACAAGTCTTTGGGCTACAATATCTCTCCCCACTTCATGAAGCAGACCATCAGTATTTACAAACTCAGTCATTAATACATGAAGATAATCAGGTTTGGCTATCTCAGCAACAATCTGTCGGAAGGAGGTATCAGTAACATCCTCCATTGGAGCCAAAGCAAATATAGGTTGTTTAAATTCCGTCCAAAAGTTATTATTCATAAGTAAATGAGGTATTATAATTTTAAATAAAGATTAATATCCAAGAATATTCAACATAGATTCAGAAGATTGTGGACTAGAGAACTCTTCAAAGACCAATTTTCCCTGAGGATCTCTATTAATCAAAATATGTTTAGGATTGGGAATCAAACAATGTTGAATACCTCCAAAGCCACCTATATTCTCCTGATATGCACCTATATTAAAGAAGCCAATATATTGGGTTTCTTCAGGGGAATATTCAGGAAGATAAATAGCATTTAGATGTTGTTCTGAATTATAATAATCATCACTATCACAAGTTAAGCCTCCCAACAAAACCCTTTCATATTCTTTATCCCACCTATTTATAGGCAACATAACAAAGCGTTTATTGATAGCCCAACTATCCGGTAATGTTGTTATAAAAGAACTATTTATCATATTCCACTTCTCTCTATCATTTTGCTGTTTTTGGTATAATACAGAATAGATGAGTCCACCGGATTCTCCTACAGTAAATGAACCAAACTCAGTAAAGATATTGGGGACAGGAATATTTTCTGAAGCACAATACACACTTATTTGTGTAATTATTTCTTCAACTATATTTGAATAGTCAAAATTAAAACTCAAGCTGTTTTTTACAGGAAAGCCACCACCAATATTCAAGGAATCAAGCTCTGGACATACCTTTTTAAGGTCGCTATATACTTTTAAGCATTTATTCAATTCATTCCAGTAATATGCATCATCTTTTATACCTGTATTGCAGAAAAAGTGAAGCATCTTCACTTTAATATTAGGATTGCTTTTTATTTTTTCAAGGTAAAAAGGGACAATATTCTTATATCCTATACCTAATCTGGAAGTATAAAACTCAAACTTTGGTTCTTCTTCAGTTGCAATACGTATTCCAACCTCAAACTCTCCATCTATCCTATCTGAAAGAAGATTTGCCTCTTGAAAGTTATCAAGAATAGGTAAAACATTAAGTTCTCGCCTATTTATTAACGATGCTATATTGTCAATGTACAAATCTCTCTTAAACCCATTGCAAAGTATATAAGTATCTTTATCGATCTTACCCCTTTCATACAATCTTTCAACTATATTTATATCAAAAGCTGAAGAAGTCTCAATATGTACATTATTCTTTAGAGCTTCATCCATGATAAAAGAGAAGTGAGAACTCTTAGTACAATAACAATAGTTATAAGTTCCCTCATAATTCAACTTCTTCATTGAATCACTAAACCATTTTCTTGCTCTGGCAATGTTAGTCGTAATCTTAGGCAAATATGTGAAACGCAAAGGCGATCCATATTTTTGAATAAGCTCCATCAATGGTATTCCATGGAACATAAGATTGTTTTCATCCAGATCAAATTCTTCCTGAGGGAAGAAAAATGTCTGGTCGATCAAATCGATATACTTATTCTTCATTCCTACACTTAGTCTTTAACCAAATAATACTTTTGTAAATATCTGCCTCATTTAAATTAAAGGCCAGCAAAAATAATCTTATTTTGATTATATGAACTTAAAATTAATTCATATAAAGGTAAATACGCTTATATAAACGCATTATACCTTTATTCCATAGCATTTTATCTGTATCTATTCAATTTCTATAGAGCTCATTTTCCTTTGTGCAACAATATAATCCTTCAGCACCATTATACCCTCTGTTAAGAATGCAACTAACATAGAAGGCATCAACCACTCCATTTCCCATTTCACCAATGGTAATTCAAAAGAAGATGGATTTATTGATGGTAAATGAATTCCTGATGAAGCACATACACTAGGTAATGATAAAAGAACACAAACAATAACTGCCACACGATATGACATATTGTGTTTAAACAACCTGTCCATCAGCTTCATAAGAACAAGGATAACAACAATAGGATAAATGATTTTTAATACTGGAGCAGCAAACTTGATTATCAACTCTACCCCTAGATTAGATAACCCAAAGCTTACTAATAGCATTAAAGCAACTATACGCTTATAACTGTACTTGTAATTAGTTTGTGCTTCATAAAATCTGGCTATTGTAGCTGTCAATCCAACAGCAGTTGTAAAACAAGCCATAATTACGGCTAAAGCCATGAAAGTCATTCCCACAGGACCTAACAAGGAGTTAACCATAGATATAAATAGTTCTGATCTTCCTATATCTGCTGGCAAAGTAGGGCCATGAGTAGATCCCAGATACATCAAACTAGCATAAATCAATGTCACTAAGACTGAGGCGAGAATTCCCGCTGCAATTGTTATCTTTAATATCGTACTTTTTTTCTTATACCCCTTATCTCGTAAAGAGTTTATTACAAATCCTGCCAACAGGACAGCACCTAATCCATCTACTGTTTGATAGCCTTCAAGAAAAGCAGATCCAAAACCCTCACTAACTAATGATGGTTGAGGCGAAGATGGAGGAGAAATAATTCCTTTGATTACAATTACCAACAAACCCAATAATAGCATTGGTGTTAATATCTTACCTATTTTATCAATAATATTAGTAGAATCCTTACAGATATAATAAACCATTCCAAAATAGATAGCTGAAAATATCAATAAGTTAAAATGAGGTACTAACGGAGCAAAACCCATCTCAAAACCAACAGCACCTGTTCTTGGAACTGAAAGTAATGGACCTAATAAAAGACTGATTACTATTCCTAAGCCAATTCCAAATTTAGGATGGACTCTTTCTCCTATAGATTGAACTCTTCCCCCCGCCAAAGCAAGAGCTACTATTACAAGAAAAGAAATTCCAGCATCTGAAAGTGAAAACCCAAGAACACCAGACATCCAGTCTGTTCCCAGATTTGCCCCTAATTTTGGTGGGAAAATTAAATTCCCTGCCCCGAAAAACATTGCAAACAAAGCCAAGCCTGCAATAAATATGTCTTTTACCTTATTCATCACTTAGAGTTTATAGAGTAGTAAATATTTAGCTATGATTTTTAGTGTAGTATTAGCCAACCTTATACTAACGTCATTAGTTTAAAAATGATTGCCAAAGATTATCTCTATGACCTTTTTTTATAATAATTTAAATTAAAAACTTATAGATATATACGGTATCAAAAGACATTACTAGATCTTTAGATTCTAATTTCCAGTAAAATAACAAGCCCACACTATATCATAAATAATATATTTATAGTTCTTTATTATAGAAAACTCTACTTTTGCGAGATCAAATAGTTATTTCATTAGCAATTCAAATTTCAGGCTAACTTTTCATTAGAACAAAATGTTTACAGATAAAGATATAAACTATATTAAATCTAAAGATTTAACAGAAGAATTAGTAATGGAGCAAATAGAGTGCTTCAAAAAAGGGTTTTATCCTCTCGACATTAATAGACCTGCAAAAATAAATGATGGGATCAAGCGTCTTTCTAAATCTTCTATACAAGCATTCTCAGAAATGTTTGAAAAAGTATCAATTAGCAACACTCTTCTTAAATTTGTTCCTGCTTCTGGTGCTGCTACCAGAATGTTTAAACAGTTGTTTGAATTCAAAGATTACATCAATAAATATCCTAATGCTTCAGATCAAGAGCTTATAGATAATAACCACAAAGATGCTCTGGAAATATTATCTAACATTAACCAAATGGCATGTTCAAATGATCTGGAAAAAGCATTAAATAAAGATAACTTAAGCATAGATACTTGTTTAGAAGAGAGAAAATATGCTCAATTAATAGAGCATTTGCTTGAAGAAAAGGCACTAAACTATTCACATCTTCCCAAAGCTCTTATTCCTTTTCACCCATATTCAGGACATTCTACATTAGCATTAGAAGAGCAGCTAATTGAGGCTTCTCAATATGCTTGTAGTGAAGGAATAGCCAGATTACATTTTACTGTATCACAAGAGCATCTTGAAAAGTTTAAAGACGCTATAGCCTCTTGTTCTCAAAGGTATGAAGAGAAATATAACATTAAATACGAAGTCAGTTTCTCCGTCCAAAAGCCTTATACTGATACTATTGCTGTTGACATCAACAATAAACCATTCAGAAATAAAGAGGAACAACTTCTATTCAGACCAGGAGGACATGGAGCATTGATAGAAAACCTTAATGAACTAGATGCAGATATCATATTCATTAAGAACATCGACAATGTAGTGCAAGAAAAGTTCTTATCTGAAACAACCATATATAAGAAAGCTCTTGGCAGTATGTTAATTCTGTTAAGAGATAAAATCTTTGATTATATGGAAATGCTTGAAGATGGCAATCTCAATAATGATGAACTGGATCAAATACGTGATTTTGCAAAAGAAGAGCTTTCTATTGATATTACTCCCGGCTTTGATGCTTTCTTTGAAATTGAAAAAGTAGACTACCTCTACAACATCCTCAACAGACCTATCCGAATCTGTGGCATGGTTAAAAATGAAGGCGAGCCCGGAGGAGGCCCATTTTGGGTTGAAAATGATGAAGGCACTTTAAGCTTACAAATCGTAGAGCAATCTCAAATTGATATGAATGATGAGGATCAAAAGAAAGTAGCACTCTCAGCAACTCATTTCAACCCTGTAGATATAATTTGTAGTACAAAGGATTATACTGGGGAGAATTTTCATCTTCCGGATTTTGTTGATCCTGAAACTGGGTTTATTTCAAGAAAGTCATTGGAAGGAAAAGAATTAAAAGCACTGGAACTACCTGGTTTGTGGAATGGTGCAATGTCAGATTGGATTACAATATTTGTTGAAGTTCCTGCTATCACTTTCAACCCTGTAAAGACTTTTCATGATCTTCTAAAGAAAGAACATTGCATATAAATAGTGATAAGAAAAGTTTTTTTTGAATTTTAACTATTTTAAAGCTATATTTATGCTATAAATGCGTTTTATATTTAAGCAAATATGAAATTTATCGTATAAGCTTCTTATTTGTTTAAAATAGGTAATGGCACATATGAAATTGAAGAGTTTCTAAATTACAGATCTATAATAATTTTATAGATCACATGTGCATACTAGATGCTTATTTGTAAAACACATATATTTGGTTAATAAGAGGCTGTCCAAAATATATTGGATGGTCTCTTTTTATTCTGGAAAGTCTAGTTTCAATTGAATAAAGATATCATCATTTCCCCTAAGATTAGAAATTGAAATCCCCAATAGTCGTATCCCTTTCGCAGGAACAAAGTCGTGCAATATAGACATACAAAGGATAAAGATTTCATCTACATCTATAATATCATCCTCTAAAGTCTTACTTCTGGTGAATTGCTCAAAATCATGATACCTCAACTTTATAGTAATTGTTCTTCCTGATCTACCTTCTTTTTCAAGCCTGCTATATAGTTCAAAGGATAGTTGTCTAAAAGCATCCTTCATATCTTCTATAGAAATGATATCCTGAGAATAAGTTCTTTCAACTCCTACACTCTTCCTTATCCTATCAGGAATAACAAGACGATTATCTATACCTCTCACTATATCATAAAAGAATGCTCCTGGCTTTCCAAAGAAATGAATCATTTGAGAGATATCATATCTTTTCAGATCTCTACCTTTAAAGATTCCCAACTTATGCATCTTCTCAGTTGTAGCTTTTCCAATACCAAAGAAACGTTTAATATCAAGATCCTCAAGAAAGGACATACTATCTTCCGGGCGAATCAGAAAAAAGCCATTAGGTTTATTTACATCTGAGGCTGTCTTTGCAAGAAACTTATTATAACTGATCCCTGCTGAACTAGTCAAGTCAACACGATTCTTTATTTTCTCTCTTATCTGATTAGCTATAATACTTGCTGATCCTATACCTAATTTGTCTTCTGTAACATCAAGGAAAGCTTCATCTAATGACAATGGTTCTACTAGATCTGTATACTCATAAAAAATAGATCTTATCTCATAACTAACAGCCTTGTATACATCCATTCGGGGAGGTTGAAAGATAAGATGAGGGCATTTCCGTAAAGCTACAACAGAAGGCATAGCCGATTTTACTCCAAATACCCTAGCTTCATAACTAGCAGCAGCAATAACACCTCTGTCTCTTTTGCCACCAACAACAACGGGCTTACCCTTAAGTTCAGGATAATCCCGTTGTTCTACAGAGGCATAGAAAGCATCCATATCAATATGAATGATCTTTCTATTCTTCACCAGTATAGTAATCTTCTTCTATAAAATCTTTATTTGGTCTTATAGTTGGACGACCTAAAGGCTGGTCAAAATTTGGAGTTTTTTCTTCTCTCTTTTTTACAGGCTCAAAACTCTGTTCAAGGTCTTGCTTTAGGATTGGCCAACCTACACCACTATCTTTAGCCTCTGAATTATTATCTATCTGACTTGGATAATCACTCTGATTAGTCTTTATATTATCGGTATTCTGATAATTATAATCCTTTCTATTATCCTGATTTTTATTCTGATAATTATTCTTTTTCTCTTTACTTGACTTTTTGTTTATTGGTGTATACTCAGGGCCAGGTCTAACTCCTGCAGGATTTGGAAGTTTGAGAACTTCTGTGTCAATCAATCTTTCTATACGAAGGAACTTATATTGATCCTCCTTATTGATAAAAGTAATTGCCAGCCCACTGTTTGCAGCTCTTGCAGTACGCCCTACTCTATGCACATAATCTTCAGCATCCTGAGGAACGTCATAATTTACAACAAGGCTTATTGAATCAATATCAATTCCTCTTGCCATAATATCTGTAGCTACAAGAATTTGAAACTGTTTATTTCTAAAGGCAAGCAGGCGTTCTTCTCTTTCATCTTGCTCCAGATCTGAGTGAATAGCTTTAGCATCATATCCACAATCCTGAAGATGTCCTTCAATATTATTGACCTTACTCTTTGTTGAAGAGAATATAATAATAGAAGGCAAGTCTTTTCCCTGTATTAAAGCATCAATTAATTGAACCTTATCATCATCATATACCAAATGAGCTGCCTGTAAAACTCCTTCTGCAGGCTTAGATACAGCGATTTCAATGTTAATGTAATCTCTAAGCACCTCCTGAGCCAGCTTCTTGATCTTTTTTGGCATAGTAGCAGAAAACATAAGAGATTGTTTCTCTTCAGGCATATAAGATATGATTTGTCTTATATCATCATAGAAACCCATATCCAACATTCTGTCTGCCTCATCAAGAATTAAAAACTCAAGATCTGACATATCAACATAGCCCATATGAAGATGACCTAACAACTTTCCCGGAGTGGCTACAATAAAATCAGCACCTTTTGTTAAGGCCTTACGCTGATTTTCCCAATCTAAGCCATTACCACCACCATAAATGGGAATAGAAGATAAATCAGTAAAGTATGAAAACCCTTCTAGTTGTTGATCAATTTGCAAAGCTAATTCTCTTGTAGGAGCTAAAATCACAACTTTTATCCCCCCTTCAGCAGGGGTTTTAATTAGTTCATTTAGAACTGGCAATAAAAATGCCGCAGTTTTTCCTGTTCCTGTTTGAGCACAAGCAATTAAATCTTTCTTTTCTAATATGGCGGGGATTGCTTGTTCTTGGATAGGACTAGCGTTCTCGAAACCCATAGCTTCTATGGATTCGAGTATTTCTTTTTCAAAATTAAATTCTTGGAACTTCAATGTTTAACTCTTTAGATTAAAATCAAACAAAAAAAAATTTCTACCATTCTTAAATTATAAGGAACTCTTATATAAATAATAATCAAAAACTATTCCTTGTTAAATCTCAAAACAATTTTTACAAACTAAATTTCTTTAAATAAATATTAAATCTCTATCACAAAACAAATTAACAATATGTTATTGTTAACCTCTCTGTTCTATCAACCGAATAAAGTAACGAAAGCAGTTTAATATCATTGTATCTAATACACATATGGGATAATTAGATATTTTACATTTTTCGAATACTCATCATAATATAAAAACTCTTTACATCTCCTTTTATCCTCTATCTTCACTAAGTTAGAAGCTATTACGATAATAATAATGCTAAGCAAAAAGCCTATTTGAGAATTCATAAGTAAAGAACTTCCTAATAAAAATAAAATAATTGACGCATGTACTGGAAAACGTACTACTTCATGTAACCTATATTCAGGTAAATTGTTTACCATCATCTTTGAGAAAATATTATTCTTCATTAAATCCATTAATTCACGTATCCCAATATAAAAAATCATTATTGACATAATGCTGATGATACCCCCTAAAACATTCATTCCTATAGAAAATTGCTTAAGAAGCATAAACCTATTTCCATCAAGAGGTATTACAATCCACCATATTATTAAAATGATAAATATAAAATAGCTCAATCGATATTCTTTCTTTGAATATCCCCGTTCTCTCCTGCTAGATAAAAAATAAAAAAACTCTTTCTTGGTATAAAAGTTATTTCTACAGTACACCATAACAGAATATATTGCTGTAAGAAACATCACTATCTCTATCCATACATTTAGCCAATGCCATGAACCTGAAAGAATAACCTCTATCGCAGCAAAAATAAGGGGTGTAATAAATGATATTAAAAGCTTAAATCGAATCATATATAATGTAGAAGTATTTTTATTATAGCTTAAAAATTCTATTCATTATCAGTGATATCAAAGATATAATATTTCACGAATTAATGATCTTTACATCTTGTTTATAATAAGAATAAGTTAAAAGCCTACAGAGAGACAAAAGTCATACAATATTAATTATCCATAGATGTTTATTTTTCGACTAATGAAAATAAGTAACGGTGGATAAAAAAAAGAATGTAATAATTGGGGTTATTGCGGTAAGTACTTCAGCAATTTTGTGGGGATTAGATGGAGTTGTATTAACACCAAAGCTCTTTAGCTTAAATGTTGGATATGTTGTATTTGTCTTACACCTTATTCCTTTTCTATTGATGAATACTTTCATGTATAAAGAATATAGAAAGGTCAAGCAATTTAATAAAAAAGACTGGCTGGCACTTACTGGCATTGCTGTTTTTGGAGGAGCTATAGGCACATTGAGTGTGGTAAAAGCCCTATTTCTTGTCAACTTTGAACATCTTAGCTTTGTAGTTATCTTGCAAAAACTTCAACCAATATTTGCCATCACCTTAGCATCTGTACTATTAAAAGAACGATTACGAAAGAATTTTATACTGTGGGCAAGCATTGCTATTCTGGCAGGTTATTTTCTAACTTTCGGGTTTAATTCTCCTCACTTTAATACTGATAGTAATAATATAGAGGCTACACTATATGCGCTTCTAGCGGCATTTTCCTTTGGTAGCTCTACTGTCTTTTCAAAGATTGCTCTAAGCAAATGTAACTTCAAGACATTAACATTCTTTAGATATGGGTTAACATCCTTGATAATGCTAATATTTATAGCCATTACAGGACAATGGCAACAATATAGTAGTACTACAAGTAGTCAATGGATAATATTTCTCATTATAGGGACAACAACAGGGTCAGGGGCTATATTCTTATATTATTTTGGACTGAAGAGAATTAAAGCAATTATAGGAACTATTTGCGAATTGCTATTCCCATTATCTGCAATATTATTTGATTATATATTCTATGGAAATGTGTTGAGTGCAGTACAATGGATAAGTGCAGTTGTAATGATATTCGCTATTATTAGCTTAAATGCTGATAATGCTAAAGTAGTTAAACAAAAGTCATAATTAATGCTCGTTTAATCTTACTTCTCTCATAATAAAAAAGGCTCAATTAATTGAGCCTTTTTTATTCCTTATCTTTACTATTAAAATATTGTGTTATAAGTTTGGTTGCTTTTTCGAAATCCTCAGGATTCACAAACACTCTTGTTGAATCTTCTGGAGTACCTGATGCCCACCCAGCAATAACACTTTCTTCCAAGGTATTCCGAACTAAAGCAGTAATCTCATTCTCTTTAAGGATATTATCAATATAATTTGCCTCTAAGTTTGAACCAGTAAACACCAGTTTGAAGTTTTTTATAGTCATAACAATAGTTTTAAAATTTAATACTGGAACATTTTATGTTAAATATACTACAAAAAGCAGTCCTAAACAAATCTCACTTATATTTGATTAATTACAAGATTATATTAATTTAGCTTAAAACCTAGTATGTCCACCTTCTTAAATAAAATATACTTTTATGGAGATTTATTATTTTTCCAAAAAGACTTCCAAAACACCTCATTCATTTGAGCCTTATTATATGAGATACAACTTTATATGGGCAGATAGAAGCTATTATGATTGCCATACAGCTTTATGCCTACACCTATCTCATGTCTTTGATACCTTAAATATGGATGAAGTCATTTGTGCATTAAAGCTTGTCACAAGAGATGACAAACATAAAGATGAAGAAACCGAAGAAAACTTAAAATACCTGTTCGAAATATATGAGAATTATTATGAGCATAAAGATTATGCTGAAGAGCTGGATAATGAAAATCTGGAAACCTTTAATCTGATTAAGGACGCTCTCATGACAGCAGCAGAAAATAACAAAGAAAACATCAGTGAATACTCTGATAAATGGTTGACTGCTTTTAATGCTCACGACTTGAAAGAAATTATGAATATGGGTCGTGTTCTTAATATCAAATATCCTCTTCATGATTTCTATGAGCAAACTTCACAATTACCTATATTATCGAGAATAGCAAGAGCAATAGTGGATCCTGAAAAGATCCTGCTTTTAGATTACAAGAAAATTGATAAAGACAAAGCCTCATTAATTGCTGAAGAACTCAAAGAAGAGTTTAAAATGAAGGATACCCTTTGTTATCCTATATTCAACCTTCCTATAATTAGTGATATAGATACCGAAGACTTAAAAACTATACGCAGAGATATGCTGCAACACTTCTCTGGTATGAAGAACAGAATTACAGAGTTCAAGAAAGCTATAGAACATAAAAGCTATAGCGAAGATTACAGAGACATCACAAGCCTTTACAATCGCTTATTCTATCCTGAATGGTTGTGTCTTCAACCTAAAATAGAAAGTCATTACAAACTGAAGGAATACTATAAGCTGAACAAGCTTGAGGCAAAAGATTATGAGCTTTCAATGACAGTCAATGTCTTTCCATTAAAGATGATCCTATCTTATTTTGTGAAAATGGAGATTATAAATAAAGGTCATGATGATTTTATCAAAAGTCTATTACCTAAACATATAAATGAAGATACGCCGGTTACCTTCTTATCCTTAACATTTGGTACTATATATCGTAATCTTTTTACTGATAAGGCTTCTTTCTTTGATGATATAGAATAAAAAAAAGCGGTTGATCTCTCAACCGCTCATTTTCAAAAGTTATCTTATTTATGCGTCTTCTTTAATTGACAACTCCTGCTTTCTATAAATATATCGCATTCTTATCAATGCTAATAGAAAGAAAAAGATCGTCAATAAAGTAAGATGTATAATCATTGTACTCAATTGTGTCCAGTCTCCATTCATTTGTGTTACTCGTATTATCCCTCTAAAGTAAGGATTAGCAGGAACAATCAACGCCAACCATTGCAACACCTTTGGCATATATTCTATTGGCCATGAAAATCCACTCAATAAAAATAATGGATAAGATGTAAATGCAACAAATATCATTAGAAACTTTTGAGTCTTAAATAAAGACCCTATAAAAACTCCCATAGACATCATACTGAATAGAAATAATATTGTCAACAATCCTATAAGGATGACATTCCCATTCATTGGAACATGGAAGGTCTGGAATATTACACCAAAGAAAATAATAGCATAAGCTATATACAGAAGCATATAAAAAGTGCTCTTTGCAAAGAACCCTTTCATATATGACCCTCCTGACAAGTCTATCAGCTTAGCAAGCCATTTCTTTTCTCTTGTAACGCTTATACTTTGACCTATCCCCAGAAACAATGTCTGCTGTAATATCAACAAAAATATCCCTGGCAACAAAAAGTCACCATAGCTTATATTTGGGTTGAACAGAGAGCGCACTTCTGCTTTTAACGGCAAAGCTTTCTGCATTGCCAAATCAGCAGGAACACCAGTTTTCTCAAAATACTTAAACCTTATTCCTGCACCCATTGTCAAAGATACTTCCTGAATAGCAACAAGCAAATCATTTGCAGGAAGGAACTTAGTAGTATTCATATATACCATTACATCCCCTGCCTTACCAGTCTTGAGATTTGTTTCAAAGCCTTTTGGAAAGAATATGAATCCAGTTACGTCAAGATCTTTTACTTTCTGATAAGCATCTGCATAGCTCTCCTCATAAGATACAATCTCAGCTTTGGGACTTGAATTTACATATCTTGCAAATGTCCTTGTAGTAGGAGTCTGATCTAAATCAACTACTGCCAAAGGAATGCTCTTTAAATCTTTGTTCCAATATACTGACCCAACAAAAAATGCATACATCAATGGTCCAATAAGGATTGTAAGAGCAATAGCCTTTTCTACTGAGATAATTCTCAACTCCTCTTTTATTATATCAAAAAAAGATCTCATATTCAACTAATTTGCATATTGGACATTAAGTTCTCCTTATTATAGCTCTTGATCCTAAACATCAAACCTACAGCAGTGACTATAAAACCAGCAAGTATAAATATCAATAATATTGACATCTCTTTAAATGCGCTTTCAAAAGGTAGACCCATCTGATAGAGCTTCAAGAAACCATCCAAGAATGCTGTATAAGGAATTAAATGTGCATAAACCTGATCAAACCATGGCATCCCCATAACAGGAAAAGTAAATCCACTGAAGATAAAAGCAGGTGAATTATATACAAATGCCAAATCTATTGCCATTATTTCCTTGAATAGTGTTGACAGTCCAAAGCCTAAAAGCAAACTTGCTATAACCAATAATTCAATTAACACATATACATTAAGCAGATTACCATTTATCTTTATTGAAAAGATAGGGAATAGCACACTTACAATCAAAACAATTACAACTGTAGATAGTACAATATAAGGAACCATCTTACCAACTATAATCTTCAGTATGTTGCTATTTGAAATCTTCAATAGCTCACCAAAAGTCTCCTTCTTGATCTCTGAGTTAATTGCTATACAGCCTGCAAACATGACAATCATCTGCAATAATACAGTAAGCATACCCGGAGTCAAATACTGAAGATAATTGTAACTACCATTATATAATGATCGGGATGATATAGGAATTGGATTTGCCATCATCTTGGCAAAAGATTCTCCTTTTCCTGCTGCCTCTATCTGCTTTATTGTAATTCCTGCAGATAAGGTATTTATTGCCATCAATCCGTTTCTATAGACCAACTTACCTATAAGCATATTCCCAGAGTTAATATAAAGACCGACATGCCCCTGCTTACCTGTCTTCACCTCTGACTCTGTGCCTTTAGGTATGTAGAATACAGCATGAAACTCTCCGGATGCAATTTCAGATTCAACCTGAGAAATGCTTTCCAGACTCTTGACAACATTTAATGTTGGCGAAGCATCTACATATCTGGTGACTGTACGTGACATCTCTGTATGATCTTCATCAAGAACAGCTACAGGTAATTCATAGATCAGTTCTTGAGAATATACCATACAAATCAGAGTAAAAACAACAATAGGAATAACTGTAAACAAAACCACCAATGGCCTGCTCTTTCCTATGCGCTTAAACTCTCGTTGGATAATATGGAGAATAGAATTTCTCATCACTATCCTTATATTATAAATTTACACGAAGTGTCATACCAGGACGTAAATCCTTGATTGGGTTTACTGGCTTTAGATGTACTTCAAAAGTACGTAAGTCAAAGCCACCCTTTTGATTTGTAGGAGTCCATGTTGCAAAATTCGCCATAGGAGCAATAAAGCTAACTTTAAATTTAAACTCATTATCCTCTAAAGCTGGGATTCTGGCAACAAACTCTTTTCCTTTTTTAAATGCCGCAAGTTTATCTTCTCTTACTTGCAATATTGCATAGCAATCTTCCGGAATTTGTACTGATAGAACAGGATATCCAGCAGGTACAACCTCTCCCGGTTCTGCAATACGATTACTTATTTCGCCAGAACATGGTGCTATTATTTTTAACTGCTCTTGAAAAGCTACAGCTTCATTATATACATTCTCTGCTTGTGCAAATTTACCCATAGCAGCTTCTATCTGTTCTGGTCTTGCTCCCTTCAATGCAATATTATATAAAGCCTGTGCAGCTTTCATCTGTTCTTTAGCAGCATTATATTTGAATTGAATTTCATCAAATTCTTGCTTACTTACAACACTATCAGCATATAGATTCTGAATTCTAGTATATGTCTTCTCTGCAAATTCAAATTGAGATTTAGCAATTTCATATTTATTCTTTGCTGCTTTCTTTTCCTCTACACGTGCACCCTTCTGAGCAAGTTCATACATAGACTTAGCAGCTTCCATAACTCCTTTTGCCTGTCCTACCTTTGCATCCATTACATTTGGCTTCAATGTAGCAAGAACCTGACCTTTTTCTACAACATCTCCTTTGACAACATTGACCTCCTGTACACGACCAGGAATCTCAGAAGCTACATCAACAACAGTAGTTTCAATAACACCAACAAGAAAGTTATTAGCCTTTTTAGTATCTCTGGAAAAGATTAGAATAATAGCTACCAATACAATTATTACTGGTATGGAAAGTAAAACATTGTTCCTATTCACTTTCATTTTTATATGTTTTTATAAATTTCTTATTCAATTAATTACTTTAATATTTCGATAACCTTCTCAGGCTGTCCAGAAGCAAGGTGAAGTTCTGATAATGCAATATAATATTCATATAGTGCAGATAATCTTTTTAGCTCAGCTCCCTGAAGCATCAATCTTGCATCAATTACCTCAAGAGAAGTAGCCATCCCTTCTTTAAAGCGTCTGTCATTAAGCCTTAAGTTTTCTCCTGCTAAATCTATAGTATGTCCTAGTTTCTTATATTTATCTTTCGCATTCAAGACCTCTTTATAAGACTTTGTCACCCATAAATTCACTCTCTTTTTTGCATAGTTACGAGCAAAAGCCACCTGACTACTTAGCTGCTTTGCTGCCTTGTATTCATGTACATCTTTAAATCCATTGAAGATGTTAAACTTCAACTGAACACCTACCATTGCAGGAGGTTGTATGATTGGCAAATCTTCTCTATTGAATCCATATTCACCAAAAGCAAAGATCTTTGGTAAAAACTCTGATCTCTTTACATTCAGCTTTTGTTTAACCATCAATTCTTTTTGATCGATTAATCTCAACATAGGCTGGTGAGAAATTGCAGCATTCTTTGCAAAATCAAGAGTAGTAGGATCTATCTTGAAATGTAATGAATCACTTAATGTCAAAACAGTATCTACAGGAAAACCTAAAGTTGTTTTAAGTGCCATCCAAGCTAAATCAAGCTTATTTTTATTGTCATCCAATTCCTGTTCTGCATCAGCAACAGCAACCTTAGCCCTTAACAAATAATGTTGAGGAATAACACCTTGACCAATAAGCTTTTTTGCATTGGTTTCATGTTGTCTCATTCCCTTCAATACTCTTTCTCTTGTATCAACAGCTTGCTTAAGTAGTGCAACACCCAAATATTGTTGTATGACTTCTCTTGTCATCTCATGTTCTGTGTGCTCTAGCTCTATTTCTGCAGTTCTGTGCTCTGCCTTTGCATATTTCAAGCCTGCTCTTACTTTACCCCCAAGATACAATGGCTGTAATGCAACAATATTTGCAGTTAGTATATCTTGCTTATCAATCTCAAGATTAGGAACTTTTAAGTCTATTGTACTCAATGCTCCAATAAACTGTCCTGCCACATGCTGAAGATTTGGAGGTAATCCACCTATCACAGGCTCTACTGCCTGTTTTACAGATTTCCCAACTTCACCAGCAAACTCATCAACAGATCCTTGTAAATGTTCTCCATTAATTTTTACATTCTCACTTAAATAGGTGTATCCACCCAACGCATTTACTGTAGGTAAAAAGTTACCCCATGCAGCTTTCTCTTCGTACTTCTTCTCTTCTACCTTAGCCTTATACTGCTTCACCTTTTCATTTCTGTCAAGCATGTATTCAACCGCTTCATCCAAACTCAATGACTGAGATAGAACATCATTACCCACTAGTAAAGAAAAAGCAACCAATAACTGACTAATTCTTTTAAGTTTCATCTCAAATATTTTCAATTTTTTTTGCAAATTTAACTTATTTAATGAGTTTTCAACTTTTAGACCAAAAACTTTTTTTGGTCTACTTTACCATAGTAATATATTTAATAACAAGGCATAGTAAAAAAACATATCTCATATAAATATATAGACCATCTTACTAAAACGGTCGAAACCTTCAAAACATATTGAAACACATGGATAAATATTAGATTATAAATAGATATTTTTTCTCTGCAAACATTATATCTTAAGACAGATATTCATTATAAGGTGGTATCAACAGCACATAATCGTTCAATTTAAGCCTTAACAAGACCATATTTTATAATTAATCTAAAGACAAAAAGTAAATTCTTCTACCTAAATTTAAGTATCATCAGATCCGTATAAGTATAGATAAAGGAATAAAAGCCCTCTTGAAAGCTCTTTGAACATATTTCTCATGTTTAAATTCAAACAACTTAGTAATTCTATGTTGTAGAATACACAAAAAATCGATTTATTCCTGACGAAATTTCATGTACAAACACAAGGTATACCATGTATTTGTCAAATTATCCGATCCAAATTATCCAAAAAATCATACTTTAAACTAAATCCAAAAGTCTAGGAGGGTAAAGTTGAAGTCTAGGAGTTTTTTTTCAAAGTCTAGGAGTTTTTTTTCGAAGTCTAGGAGTTTTTTTTCGAAGTCTAGGAGTTTTTTTTCGAAGTCTAGGAGTTTTTTTTCAAAGTCTAGGAGTTTTTTTTCAAAGTCTAGGAGTTTTATTTCGAAGTCTAGGAGTTTTATTTCGAAGTCTAGGAGTTTTGTTTCATTTTTCTTTAAGCAAAAAAAGAGATTCGCCTTTATTGGCCGATCCTCTACAGTCTGTTTTTGCTTGTATTTCCTGCTATAGAAGCAAAAGCTTTTCGTAGTATATAGGATGTCCTATGATCTTGTGTTTTAGGTGGGCTTTGAAGTTGAAAACTATTGTTTTATTTTCTATAGTTCTTCTTATAATGCATTTTGTAGTTACATTTCTTTTCTTTTGGATATGCTTAGCAGATATAGAAATCATAGCATCTATAAAGTTTGAGAAGCTAGCACAAGTTGCTTTAGTTTCTTGAGTACATTCAACAGTAAGTTCATTATAAGTTTGAGTAGTTGAGGAGCTTTGTTTTACACATAAGACAGCCTTTTCCTTAATTCTAAGGACAAGTTTCTTCAGAGAAGAGATAAAGGACTTATGTCTTAATTTTAATTTCATGGTTTTTAGGATTACAGGCTTATTTCTTATTTGTCTAAAACCAAAGTTATAACAGCTTATAGATTTTATCAAGTTTTTATTAAAAAAAATTTTAAACAGAATCATAAACATATGTCATACAGACTACTTACAACTTATCTATCATTATAATAGCAACAACAAATAAAAAAAGAGAGCAAAAAGCTCTCTTTTTATTCAGTAATATTTCTATTCAAAAAGAAATTATTTCTTCAAAAATTTAGCAGTATGCATTTGACCATTTCTGCCTTTGTAAGAAACAACATAAAGTCCTTTATTCAAAGACTGAATATTTATTCTTGACTTTTGAGATTGTTTCACTAATTGTCCTGAAGTATTATATACATTGATATTAAGTCCTTCCTCAGCACCACCAACGATAACAAAATTTGCAGAAGGGTTAGGATAAACAACGTTGTTCTCTGCAGTTACATTTTCTACAGCTAAAGGCTTCTTAATAACATTAATGTTATCAATCTTCATTGAAGTAGTTTTGTCTGAAGTACCATCATATTTGAATGCAATTCTAATATTATCTGAGAAACCAGCTAAAGTTTGCTCACCAGAAGGTACATATTCTTCACCCCAACCAAGGCTACCATCTTCTTTTTTATGCTCAACATTATCAAATCTAGCATTAAATTGATCCCATTCAGTAGTAGCAGGATCTCCGGTATAGTTATCTGTTACATAAACAGTAACAACATCACCTTTATAATATCCATTCTTAGATTCAAAGTTGAAAGTATATAAGCCATCTTCTTCAATAGCAATTTCAGGAGAAATTAACCACGAAACAGACTTAGGAGCAGAACCATCTTTTGAGAAACCACTCATCTGGGCAGCAGTATTGTCTTGGAATTTTTTTGATAGTCTCCAATCGTTTTTACCATCAACTTTTTTAGTAGTCCAACCATTAGGGAATTGATTAAAGGCTTCAGTATAGATAACAGTTTCTTCTCCACCATTACCGTCTTCGCCGTCGTCATCATCATCGTCATCATCATCGTCGCCGTCATTATTCCATACCTGGCCAACTTTAGACCCCCATATATAATCAACAAGTTCAGGATGATCAATAAAAGGATTACGATTACCTTGTCTTTCCTGTAATCTATTGTTTCTTTGCTTTTCAAACTCATCAACATTATCTTCTGTTGACCAGCTAACAAGCATATCTTTTCTACCTACAATATTTACATCCCAGTTATGAAGAACAGCCATATAAAAACAAATTCTAGCAGCATCACCTTTAGAAACATCAGGAGGTAAATAATCACCATATTTCTTATTACTTCTTTTACCGTTCTCAGCTGGTTCACTAGCTCTTAGGTTGTGATTATCCCATGTAAAAGCTTGCGGCATTAATGACTTTGGCCAAACATGCTCACGATTATAACCAGTATAACCACTAGATTTATGATTACCAACTGGTTCCTCTTTCAATGTATAAATAAGCTTTACTTTACTTGAGTTTCCAACAACCTGATCAGTATAATCAACATCCCAGTTATAGCCATGAGTTTGAAGTCCTCTACCAGCAATCGTCTGTACAGCTTGTCTCAAAGCAGCCCCACTTTTTCCTTCTGCATCATTATAATATCCTGTTGGGATTTGCCCAATAGCCAACAAAGACCAAATCGACAGAAGATAAACAATAAAATATTTTTTCATTTCTTCTCAAAAATTATATTCAACAACAATTTTATATTTAAAAAAGATTGCAAGTTTAACATAAATTCATCTATTGATAAACATATATAAACACTAATCTCAAAAGTATTATCTAAACCTAATTAAAAATTAGTATGACAAGAATATGTAAGCCCCAATATAGCAATAGCTTAGTATGGAAAACATTTTTATGCTTAAAAAAAAGTAATTTGATATATTATCGACACACCCAATTTCATTACTATTTCCAACTATTTATATTTATAACACCAACACTTTAGTTAAAAGTAATTTATTTCAAAAACACAAAAAAACACCTGATATTTTAGAGCAGTAGCAATACTTTAAAATAAAACTATAAATTTGTAATAGAAACCTAAAAAACCACTCCTTTAAATTACTAAACAAAACTCTATAAACAATAGTAAATCTAATCAATTAGCAGCTATGAAAAAACATGTAATTATTGTATTTATTTTATTATTTATTTCAAATCACTTACTTGCAGACACTCCTATTGTTCCACATCTACAAAAATCATCTACAGACACTACTAAACGCTGGGTATTCTCAGGTATCACAAATTTTACAATTAATCAGATATCATTAACCAATTGGGCTTCTGGAGGAGAAAGTTCTGTTTCAGGAAAAGCATCAATTAATCTTACTAGTGAATATCGTAAAAACAAATATCAGAATAAAACCAACCTGATATTAGCTTATGGATTACAGGGTTTTGCAGAAAACAGGTACCAAAAGACTGATGATAGGATTGATTTCTATTCATCTTTTAACTATATAGCATTTAAAGACTGGTCATATAGTTCCCTAATAAGTTTGAAAACACAATTTAGTGATGGGTTTAAATATCCTGATGATTCTACTATAATTTCTGCCTTTTTTGCACCGGCTTATCTAGGTCTATCAATAGGTCTTAATTATATGCCTTCAGATAACTTTTCTTTATTACTATCTCCTCTTGGAGGAAGAATAGTATTTGTATATAACCAAGAATTAGCAAATGCCGGAGCATTTGGTGTTAGAAAAGCTGTTATAGACGATAAAGGAAATGTTATTCGTAAGGGAAGTAATATATTAGGTGAACTGGGAATTAATATAGTTTCCAGATATCAAAAAGATATTCTGGAGAATGTATCCTTAGAAACCTCACTTAGTTTATACAACAATTATGTCGATGATAATAAAGATAATAGGTGGAATATTGATGTAGATTGGGAAACAAACATCAACTTTGTAGTGAATAAATACATTTCAGCCTTATTTTATTTCCATCTTATATATGATCATAATGTCAAGATTACAGAAACAAAATATATAGATGGAGAAAAAACAACCATTACAAAAGGTCCAAGAACACAGTTCAAAGAATCCCTAGGCTTAAGCTTTGTCTATAAGCTCTAACCTCCTTTATAACCAAATAACTCACATAAATTATTTATATACACACACTTTATACATAACCTAAAATCCAAATCGTTAGATAACTATTCTTCAAAGTTTGTATTACCTCAACTCTAACAAAGCCCTGTTAAATGAATATTATCCCTCACAATTTTACAATAGAAGGTTTCTTACTTGTTCTATCCCTTCTTCTTTTTGTAAGTTTAGCAGCAAGTAAACTTTCTGGTAAATTTGGAATACCTGCATTGATATTATTTCTTGCTGTCGGCATGCTGGCAGGGTCTAATGGTCCTTTAGGGATTTATTTTGATGATCCCAACCTTGCACAATCATTTGGTATTATAGCATTATCATTTATTCTTTTCTCTGGAGGCCTAAACACCAGAATGGAAGAAATGAGACCTGTTATAGGCAAAGGACTTTCTTTAGCAACAATAGGGGTATTAATCACAACTGTAATTGTAGGATTAGCTATACATTTATTGACAGACCTAAATATATATGAAGGTTTTCTACTAGGTGCTATTGTCTCTTCTACGGATGCAGCAGCAGTATTCTCCATATTACAAAGCAGGAGTTTGAATCTAAAGCATAGAATTGCTCAAGTGTTAGAGTTAGAGTCAGGGAGTAATGACCCTATGGCCTACTTTCTTACAATTACACTTACACAGTATCTACTCAATCCAAATCCGGGTCAGTTAGGTTGGATTCTTCCAAACTTTGTAATAAATATGGCGATTGGGGCTATAGTAGGCTTTGTAATGGGAAAGTTCACCATTTATATTATAAACAAGATACATCTGCAAAACCCCGCCCTATATCCTGTTCTTAGTTTTTCTCTTGTATTATTTTCATATTCTTTTGCAAATCTCATTCAGGGCAATGGCTTTCTTGCAGTATACATTACAGGTATCATCTTAGGTAATGGTTATTTTATAAACAAGAACACTATAGTTAGATTCTCTGATGGTATTGCTTGGTTGATGCAAATATTGATGTTCATCACTTTAGGTATGCTAGTCTTTCCTGACCAGATTCCTCCAGTAATAGGAATAGGATTAATCATAAGCTTAATCCTAATCTTTATTGCTCGACCAATAAGTGTATTCGTCAGTCTCCTCTTCTATAAAGTAAATCTGAGAAGTAAGATATTCATTTCATTAATTGGATTAAGGGGAGCCTCTCCTATTGTATTTGCTACTTATCCTTTAATAGCAGGAATTGATAAATCGAATATGATTTTCAATATAGTCTTCTTTATTGTTATAACATCTGTCTTATTACAAGGAAGTACAATATCAATACTTGCAAAGATTCTAAAGTTAGATAAGCCCATTGTACGAAAGCTAAAGTCATTCAAATTATATGATGATATCAAGAATGAGCTTACAGAGCTGATTATATCAAAGAACTCTACTTCTGTTGGAAAAGAGCTAGTAGAACTCAAGTTTCCATCAACATCATTAATTGTATTAATAAACAGGGAAAATAAATATATCACGCCAAAAGGATCAACTCAATTAATGGCTAATGACAAATTGTTAATAATGACAGAAAGCAAAGGAGAAATACCTAACATTAAAAAATGTCTAGATATAGAATAGTTAGGCCTGTATTTTGCATATTTGTAGACAATCATTTAAAATAAAATATTATGCTTAAAAAATTATATCTGTTAGCAATAGTTTCTTTATTCTTCTTTCCGAAAATGAGTAACTGTCAGAATCATGACTTTGAAGTCAGTAGAAACCCTGGAGACTTTGAAGAAATTGTTGTTTCAGGAAAATTTGATGTGGAGATAATTCCCACTGAGGAATCTGAAAAAGTAGAATATACTGTAGAAGGTATCAAAGATGAAGACATAATCGTCGAGAACAGAAATGGAGAAATGACCCTTAAAGTCAAATTCACAAAGTTGCTTACAAAAGACTATGTAGTATATGCACGTATATATTATAAAGACATCAACAAAGTAATTGTAGAGAATGGAGCTGAGGCAACACTTACCGATAATAAGAAAAGAAAGCGAATTATGATAGGCTCTAATAGCGGAGCTACTATAAAATACACAGGAGAAAGCACTTCCCTCGAACTTAATACAAAAGCAGGTGGAGTAATCAATGCCTTTGGATCATGTAAGTATCTAGAAGCATCTTCAAATACAGGAGGATCAATTTTTGCATTTAACATGATCGCATCAAATGTAGATGCTAATCTAAAAGCAGGTGGAGATATAGAAGTCACTGCCTTAGAAAAAATAGATGCCAGAGTATCTTTAGGGGGAACAATTACATATAAAGGTAATCCTGCTGTCGTTAATCAGAAAACTACTCTAGGAGGAAATGTTATATCCAAGAACTAAGAAAAACAGGCTAAAGCCTGTTTTTTTCTTTCATCAACTTAAGTCTTTCTTTAGCCAAGCCTGAATTCATTACAAAAACTTCACTCTTTGTTTTATCTTTTATCACATCTACAATATTACCATAGGCTCTTCTTATTTCAGGATCGACTTTATGATCTTCATAATCATTTATATGATATATTGGAAAGCATATAATATATGGATATTCCAGAACAGCATAACCTTTGCCTAGAATTTCAGAAAATATATTTTCATCTTCTGGCTCATAAAAAGGTTTCTTACGTACTACATAATCTAGTTTTGGAGCGGCTTTAAATGTAAAATTACGCCCTGACCAATAAACACCCAACAATTGTAACCAATAGTTTACCTGTATATCCATTGCAAATATATACCTCAGATTAGGACAGCTCGCCAAAACTGTTTTTAAATCCGACAACCCAAAGCTAGTTACTGATTCTGTCATCAGGGGCTTTTTCCCCTCTGGAGGTAAAGGATCAGGAAACATAGGGTGCATATTCAAAAAGTAGAGTTGATTATCGGCCAAAGTGTTGCCAGATATCTCTCTTATATAATCATGCACTTTCTTACTATAATTATATTTTAGTAATTCACTTTTCACAAAAGGTTTTCCCCGATAATAAACATTACCATAAAAACAATATTCTTCAGGATCACCAATATTTTGTGTCAAAGGATCACAACCAATAACTAAAGCCTTAGCCATCTCTGACTCACCCCATATTTTTGTTCTTAAAAGCATACTCCTTTTATTTTATACAATGAATAATGTCTTCAAGTATACAAAAAAAGAGGTCGTAAAGACCTCTTTATATTATTCTATATTTAACACCTCTGCTGGATTACGCCTCTTAACTCTTATTATAATATGATATGATAATATTAAACTTGTAGAAATAAAACTAATAGCAAAAGAAACAAGGATAGCCCAATAAGGAAACCCAATATGATACTCAAAACTTTCCAGCCAACTAACACCAAAATAAAATGCTATTGATGTAGCAATAACCAAACTGATAATAATTAATATTACAAAACCTTTAAGTTCTCTGTAAAGTATATTTGAAACCTTTGCTCCTAAAACTGATCTTATCGCCATTTCCTTCGACTTTCTTTCCAAAATAAAAATGATAACACCTAATAGTCCTAAACAAAGAATAACAAAAGCAAAAATCATGAAAACAGTAAATAATTCAGTGACCTGTTCTTCCTTATTATATGATTGATTAATTTGCTTATTTAAGAATTCAACTTTAGTAGGAACTATAGGAGAATATTTCGAAGCGATATCTTCAATCTTTTGAATAGTAGAATACATATTTGTAGAGCGCACCTTTACATATGTAAACCTTATCCAACCAGCATCTAACATCATTAAAGGCATAACAGGATAATGAAGAGAATTATAGATAAAATTATCACAGATTCCTATACAAGGTCTACCATTGATTTTTGCAGAGGTATAAGATTCTCCATCCAGAAAGAATTGATCTTTTGCAGCTTTATTAATAATGACATATTTACCCTTATCTTCTTTATCAAATTTCCTGCCTTCAAGTAGCTTTATTCCTAAGACATCAAAGAACTCTGGTGTTGCAAAAATTCCTCGATATGAAACTTCAGACCCATCTGATTTCATATGTGTATTAGTCCATCCAACATTCCCAAGCTTAGCAGAACTAAATGCAACAGATTCTACATCCGCTAATTGCTCCAAATCATTCTTCAGATTTTCACTGTCTTCTATAAGCTTCTGAGACATCTCAAAAATCAAAACCTGTTCCTGATCAAAGCCCAAATCTTTATGCTTAAGAAAATAGAACTGTGAAGAAAGAATAATAGTAGATATAATCAACAGGATAGCTACTGTATATTGAAATATTAAAAAACTCCTTCTCAATAATGCCCCTTTCTTCCCTCTTACAAATACACCTTTCAAAGAATGTATAGGATTTACATATCCCAAAGAGAATGCAGGAATTATTCCAGATAGTATAGTTATAAATAAAACTATCCCCAATAAAAAGAGTAATAACTCTAAAGAAAAGGAAACCACAATATTCTCTCTTGTGATCATCTCAAAATATGGAGACAATAGATCAGCTAAACCTAAACCAAACAACACTGATAACAAACAGATAAAGAAAGTCTCAAGTAGAATCATAAACATGATACTACCAACAGTAGCACCTACAACTTTTCTTACTCCAACCTCTTTATATCGTAAAAAGATCTTTGCCAGAGTAAGGTTTATATAATTTATACAAGCAATCAAAAGAATAAGTATCGCTATTCCAACAAGTGAATACATCAATAATAAATTATTACTCTTAGTCCCTACTAGCTGATGCTCACCTTTAAATCCAAAAACAATATCTTTTACAGGAAATACTTCATAATTAACGAATTTATTATATTCATTTAAAGGATGTGATTGTATTAGGTTTTCTATTTTCTTTTCTACCTCCTTCTTATCAGTATTCTCTGATTTAAGAAGAATATATGAAGCAAAATTCAAACCGTAGAAACTATCAAAGTTGAAGTATGACATCTTTGAATACTTCTTACATGTCTGAGTATTTGAAAGAGCATGAATCTTTAAATGAAAATACTCTGGATCCTTAATTACACCGGTAACAATATAATCATGAAGGTCATCAATTCTAATTGATCTTCCAATAACATCAACTGCTCCAAATATTTTATATGCCATCGACTCTGTAATAACTAAAGAACTCATCTCCTTTAGTGCATTTTCAGGATTACCATGCAAAAAGTCAAAACTGAAAACATTGAAAACATTAGTGTCTACAAAATATAAATTAGGAGTCTTTACTACTTTCCCATCTACAGAAAAACAAGATGTTGAATACTGATAATAAAAAGTAACTAATTCCTCAATATCACTTATATTATCTCTTATAATCTGTGCTCTTTTTGGATTAGTCAAACCCCATTCTTCAGCATTTAACCTATATAACCTATCAATTTTTTCTTGATTTTTATCATGCTGAAATTCATTAATAACATACAACCCTATAAGAATAACAATAGCAACACTTAAAGATAAACCCAACCAGTTAATTATAAAATTAGTCTTATTACGCTTTAAGTTCCTAAATCCAGTCTTAAAATAATTACTTATCATATATATATAGTTTTATTGTAATAACACTAACAAAATGCCAAACCAACAAATCACTATTAAACAACAACTTACTTTACTGTAGACTTCACAAGCCGTTCGTATATGGACACTATGTATCTCTTTTTTGTACACCTGCTTTTATTCCATGATAATAATCATCCTTGTGATATATCTAATATTAATTTTGTATTTTTAAATATCACAAAGCTATACTTTCTACCACAAACTAATACTCTCTAAAATGCAAACTCCAAATATCTCAATCATTAGACACAAAAAAGGCTATAAACTCACCTCTAAGCAAGTCTTTAATTGTAATATTAATCATCTTTGGAACTTTATCTCCTCACCTATAAACCTAACTTTGATTACACCTCCTGAGCTTTCTTTGAGAATCACTTCTGCCAATATAAAGAAACCTATCGTTAACAGTCAAATTATAAATTACAAAGTTACGCCCTTCTCTTGGTTGCAAGCCAAATGGACTACGATTATTCATAATGTAGAAAAAGATTATAGATTTACAGATAAGCAAGTCAAAGGCCCATTCAAAATATGGGAACATACTCACACTTTAGAAAAGATAGACAACAACTCTATTTTGATGCTTGATGAGGTATACTTCAAACTTCCTTATGGATGGATTGGCAACTTATTTGGAAAGAATATTACATTCGCCAGACTTCTTGATATATTCAAATATAGAAGTCTGCAACTTGAAGAAATCATACACAACAAAGACTATACACAATAAAAAAGGAGTTACCCGGAAGAGTAACTCCATCACACAAAAGACACACATTAACATCAGATAGCTCTAATTAATATAGAGCAATATTACAAGCAATTCATTTTTAAATTTAAAAACCCTTTCAGGCCATTAATTCTTAGATTACCTTATATCAATAAACGATGTTCTCTGAAGTTGACAGTTTAAATCTAAAATTGTCTGTAGATGAATTATCTGATAGTGCTTCTGCTTTTATAAGCTTAACACTCCCATCCTCTCCAACAGAAACTACATTCAATGGATCTGAAGGATTTGCAATTACAAAGAATGGATAACCTGCATAATCCAGACGCCATTCAAAGTTAGCTGTATCATCACCTTCTATCTTTTCAATAGATACAGTTCCATCATCACTTCTCTTTAAAAACAGATCAAAGTCACTAGATGCTGCTATTAAACAGTTTTTATTATCTAATCTTCTAACAATAAAACATTGACCTAATTCATTGTCTTTGGTATATTTCTCATCTACTTTAGTTGATGGAGATGACCCAAGTTCTATTGTGAAGTATTTATCGTTTTTATTAAACTTATAAGCATCAAAATGATCTTGTGCAACAAGATCTGTTGCTAAAAAGCTTAATACAAAACTGAAAATCGATGTCATTATAATTAATCTTTTCATAATTCTAAGCTTTAAATCAGACCATATAATTATTTATTGCTGTTTTCAATTAACAACTTTAGATCATTTATCTGCTTTTGAAGCTCATCTACCTGATTTGCTTTCTTGCTCAAGTTGTTGATTGTTTTTTCTTGTTGTATTGTATACAAAGTCAATTCTTCGACTTTTTCCATAAGCAAGCGATTAACTTCACCTACATTCATTCCGTCTTTCTCAATAACTGAAGCTGCTGGAACTCCTGGTAAGTGTTTATTCGCTTTGATATATTGTTCTACTTCAGATAATGGTCTAAGTCTGTAATTAGATTCGAAGACATAATCAGGAAATGAACCTATATTCAATGATACTCTATCTGCAAATACAGTTCCTCCTACATGTGCATCGCCATTAATCTCAGTTTTCCCAGTTATTTTAGTATCACCATTAATCTCAGTTTTCCCTTGGAATAGACTTGACCCAACGAACTTGCTATCTCCAAGAACATGTAATGTTGATTCTGGGTCATATGTTCCTATTCCTACACGACCATTATTTCTAACCGCAAAAAAGATTTTATGTGTAGGATCGTAGACTCCCCAATAACCTTTCCCATCAGCTTTTGAGAAATCAAATGTAAAATCACCATTTCCTTCACCATAGTCAAGCTTAAAGTTCACATTGTTATCCCATGTGATATCTCTGCTAAACCTTGATTCGGTTGCAACATGGAATGGAGAAGTAGGATTTACAGTTCCAAAGCCCCACCATCCTTTATCTGTATATGCTGTTGTTGTTACTGAACTTCCATCAGGATTAATTGCATTAAACCTCAACGAACTACCTGGATTAGTACCTAACACACGAATATTATTAGCTGGCACTTCCAGAAAATTCGCTCCAGTCCACACACCACCATTAAAAGTCTGTGCAAAAGTCTTTACTGAAAATATACTTGTTATACTTACTAAACCTAATATTAATAATATCTTTTTCATTGTCTTATCTTTTTTAGGTTAAAATATCACTGGGAGAAGCTCTCCCAGTGATAAGTAAATTTATCTCACGATCATTTTTCTGGTAATCTTTCCATCCTTAGTAATTAAGGTATAGAAGTACATGCCTTCTGGAAGATTTTTACCATTTACTGATCTATTTAGTGTCACAGTATGATATCCTGCAGACTGAACTTCGTCAACAATATATCCATATGATTGACCAAGCATATCATTAAGTATAACCTTAACAGGGCCATCAACGTTCACATCATACCCTATGATTGTAATATCATGATAAGGGTTAGGTGTATTCTGATATAGTTCAGTATCATATCCATTCTCAGGAGCTAATTGTTCTCCTAGTTTAAACTCATATGGATGAGAGTTTGATCCCTCAACATGACCATCAACGAAATCTAAATCACCATCTATTTGGTATGCTCGACTAGTTTGACGATCAATAAGTCTAAACTCAACTTCTTTTGGAGAATTTGAATATACTGACATATAGTAGAACCACTTATTATCTATTTTCTGTGGAGTAGCAACACCAGCAGGAACACCGTTTATATAAGCTAATACTAGCTGTGGATGTTCTGATATGAATGGATCTCCTTCAACAACACCTTCAATATGCATAAAGTGTGAATATGCTTCTGGTTTAAGATCAAAGCCCATATTATAAGCTTCTGTCTTCACAGATGTCAAAGGTTTTTCAACATCTCTGGCTATATAATCAACCACACCTGAAGATTTAACATTACCGCCACCAGCAGCTTCTCTATCCGCTTTACTGATACCGAAGTAATTTAAGACTCCATTTTGTGCAACCTGTAATCGATAACCAAGACCAGGAACCAAGTGTGTTAGTGAACCAACCCAGCTTCCATCTACAAATTCTGCAAATCCTTCACGACCTGAGACAACATCTCCGTTTTCAGCAGTTTTAGAGCTTACAGATTTCAAAGCTTCACTTGTCATCATCATATTCTCTGGCAGATAACCAATCCAGTTAGATTTGTCAGAGCTCAAGGCAATGTCAACATCATAGTTAACGCCTTCACCAACAACTTCAATAACTCGATTATCATTTAATCCAACCTGATATGATTGTTCTGGAACAATGGTTTTAAGATCTCCCGACCAGTTAGAACCATCATAAGTTGCAATCTTACCTTCTTTATTTTCTATGGTATCACCACTTCCAAAGCCTTGTAAGTTGTCAATGCTCAATGTCGATTGATCAGGACTGTGAAGGGCAAATGTCATCCAGTAGAAACCTTTATTGAATGGCAGACGCTTCACTAATGAGCTTCCTGTAGTCATTGTTACTGGCTTACTTAAAGTTCCAATAATAGCATCACTAGAGAATGAATAACTTTCTTCAATTCCAAGATACTCTTTACTGTCAGAAGCATCCCAAATTCTGAATGACAAGTTCTCTCCAGAAGCTTTATTGCTATAGACCTGCAACTGTACAACATATTTATCAACAGATTCAATATGTTTCACACTACCAAAGCCTCTAACCTGATTACCAACATATACACCTACTAAGTCATTCTTATCAGCGGACATCTCTCCATTAATAACAAGCTGTGCTGTCATATTCATCTGATAAGCATAATCCTTTGGATTAAAGTTATAACTAGGCTTAGCACTTTCTACATTAACCTTAAGCTTGAATGTTTCTATTCCTGAATCAGTCTTTGCTTTCACGAAAGTAGTATGCTCTCCAGGGTTCAACCAAGGTGCAATTCTAAAGTGAACCTTAGCTTCATATCCTGGGCCTAATTCATATTCCTGACTTGCTGAATAATCTCCATCAGCTTCAAGCCATGATGGCAAGTCAAATATTGTAAACTTAATTGAATTAGCACCTTTAACATTTGATAAAGTAGCATCAAATCCAGTTGATTGACCTTGAGGCTGAACTTTATCAAGGTTTGCTTTAGACCATTCAAGAGCGTTTTTATTTACTCTGAATGACCAAGAGATACCCTGAAGTTTGTTACCATATACATCACGGATCTTATCACCTTGAATATTTGCTGTCAACAGTGCACCTTCCAGATAATATGGGTTAAAGCTGGACTTTGGTTGTAAGATAATCTTATTACCTTCAGATAATACTACATCAATTGGAACATCCTGAACAACATTCTCAACATCAATTGGAGCAGCCTCATTTTTCTCTTTAGTGAATGTGAGACCATTCGCAGTAGTACCCTGAGCTCTTCCTGTGTAATCACGAACAGCTTCTCCTTCAAGAGCATTATTCTCTAATGGGAAGTATGCAGCCAGACCTTCTTCATTACCAGTCAACATACTCTTACGATTAGTTATAATCTCTTCCTGAGTTAAGGCTTTAGACCAGATTCTTACTTCATCAAGTCTACCAATAAATCCATCATTACCATTCTTACCTACAATTACCAATGGTTCATCATTTGATTTGAAGAAATCAACATTAGTTTCTTCAGAAACAAGAGCACCATCAATGAATGTTCTCATCAAGTGTGAACCATCGTAGACAACAGCAACGTGAGACCATTTAAACGGAGTTAGAGGAGTAGAAACAGCTCTACTATTATCTATAGCTCCATTTTTGGTAAGTGATATATTCAAGTTATTATCACCTTTCTTAAGTATTGGCACAGATGAGCTAGGATATTTCTCTGGATAAATCCAGAATTCAGCAGAAAATGCTTTATCTAACTTCATAGCATCAAAAGAAGGAACCACAATACTATCGTTTACTGTTTTGAACACAGCAGCAACAGGTTCATAATCCATTCCTGAAAGAACACCTCTCAAGGAGACATTCAATGAGCTAATAGCATCACCCAATACTTCACGGTCTATATTCGCAGATATAATACCTTCAGTATACATTCCATTATTCTCAGGGTGAGTCTGTGTTATCACAGGAGAAACCCTGAATATATTTCCACTGATCCATGGAGTTGGATTTTGTTTCCTCCATCCATCGTTACCAAGTCCACACATAGGAGTCAATCTAACCCTATATGCACCATCGGCAAGTCCACTTACATCTAATGGTATATTATAATAGTTTTCTTTATCTAAGCTAGCCTCTAATTCTTCTGGAGTAATTTCCTTCAGAAGGTTAGGCTTATTATCAGCACCTTCAGTGTATTCAACAAGTAGCTTGGTAAAGCTTTCAGAAGATCTGTCGAACTTAAATCTAAGGTTCAACTTATCATCAGAAGTATTATTAACTACCCAGTTGTCTTGAGGTTCATCTACCTTTATCTCATTCACACAAGCTTGGTGGAACTCAACATTCAGATAAATGGTGTCAACAACCTTCATATTTATTTCATCAAGATACTTCTTGGTAAATACATATGAACCGCTAGCAACCTCTTTATGAGAATAGAATACTACAGGGATATGCTCAAAGACAGTATCATTAGTAAGTCCATTCTGTTCAAATGTCAGGATAGCATCTATATTCTGGCCATAATTAAACTTGTAAGCTTTAGGACCAGTCAGCCATGCTTCATTCAGACGGGCTATTAAACCTGTAGGATAAGATTCTGAAGGAACAACGATATCATAATCTTTTGGTACTCCATCATCTATTGGAGAAGTATTTCTCATTGTAAGATTAAATACAGCTCTTTCTCCTGGTTCTGCATAAGCAGTGTATTTATCAGAGACAAGTTCTACAGCTTCACGAGGAACAGTACCTTGCTCGAATGGAGCCATACTTCTACCTGATCTTGTTTTGAAGATAGGAGATCCGAATTCAGGATCTTGTTTTATGATTACATCAAACTGATCACCTATATCATCATCAGCAAATCTCATAGTGAAAGACTCTGTTTCTGCTTTACCTGTATTATAATTAAACTTCTGATTCCAATAAGCAGTCACACCAGTTTTCATTGTAATATCAGCTCCAAAAGCATTGAACTTAGAAGCGAAATCTGTTACAACATCTCCAGAATAGAATTCATAGATATCACCACTAGTACTAGAAGATCTTCCAAGAGTCCATGATGTACTTGTTCCAGCAGAGAAGTTATATGTATTTTCAATAGACTTATCACCAGCATTATTAGAGAAGACCATAGACTTGAAGTTGTCTATATCATCATATTTCTTAGCATTCTTAGTAAGTAAGTCTTTCCATTTTGAAATCTTCTCAGCATATTCACCAGCAAGTTTCTCATCCTTATCATTCTTAGCTTGTTGTTCTAGCCTTTCAAGATTAGGAATCAATACGCTTTCAATATGTTGATGAGTATGAGCAAACATAGATTTCAACTGTGGAGTAGCAACAATCTGCTCTGTAACCTTAGGAGTACAGCCATCCATAGTAAGTTCTTTACCTTCACCCATAGTGATAACATAAGAACTTCCTACATAGACATCACCGTCAATACCTTTTATAATACCCTTATCATCAGTAGAGAGTACCTGATCCAGAGAAACTGTATTACTCTCTGTACCGCCACCACCAGCACCAATGTTTTGTGTAGTATTGAAAACTCCTTCAGCCTGACTAACATTCACTCTTTGCATTACAACAGCACCGCCAATAAAGCCAGCCCATGTACCTGCATATAAGTGAGCATCAACACCAGAAGCAACATCTACTTTTACTTTTACACCACCATCAAAACTCCAATGAGTAGAATAAGAGAATTTACTTCCTTTTGCCCATGAAAGAGAACTTTGATCTCCAGGAGGGTCATGTAATACCATTATCATTTCGTCAGGTGGATCAAGAGTAAAGTCTTGATTAAACTGCTTAACACCAGTAACTACAGCTGTGATATTAGTCTCCGCAGTAGTACCATTCTTATTAGCAGATACTGCAAATGATCTTGTATATGGAGCATTAAAGTTAGGTCCTGCTGTCAGCATTCTGATTGTATCAATACCACCCTCAGGCATAACATATTCACCTTCTTTATCATTCATGTTCTTAGGAGCTACACGCCCTAAGTCACCATCGATAGTATACTTAAAGTTCTCTAAGTAACATTTCTTCTCTCCGTATACTTCGTAAGCAGAAACCTTAATATCATAATAATTTGCCTTTTCAAGGATATAATTATCATCACATTGCTCTACATTCTTATCATAGGTTTCTTTGAAATCATCAGATACAGTCACCTTACGGATTACCTCAGCAGTCAATACAATAGGATTTTCATACTTGAAATTATATGAAGTCCAACCGCTTCTAAGGTCTATAATCTGAGATTGAAGCTTAGTTGAAGGTTGATCAACAAGAGATAGTTCAATCTTATACTGTCCCGGCATCAATCCATCAACAGAGAATACAGAGAAGTCTGAGTTAAAGTTATCTTCAGTGATAATTTTCTCAAACTTATCACCTTGTAGATCTGTACGGGTTACCTTACCTGTCCATTCTCCAACACCACAACCACAAGGAACCACGATATTACCAACAATACCAAATCGGGTCTTGTTTTCAAAGTTCATCGCTGTTATTACCTTCAGGATGTTAGGAGAGTAAGCAACTCCATCCTTATCTACAGGTAGATCTTTATTATCAGCTACGTAGTCGTATCTGAACTTTCTTTGATAAGGTTTAAATATTTGACTATCATGAACAGGTTTACCATAGATATCCAGAATCTTATTCTGAGAATCCTCAGTCCATGAAACAGTTCTTAAACCTTCATCTTCTTCAAATGGGTAAACAGCAAAGATGTTATCATTATCACCTTCTATACGATCACCTTCTTTCAGTTCATTTAATTGCTCTTCATTATAAGCAGCATGTCTGATTTCAAATTGATCGATATTACCCTTAAAGTTGAGTGTTCCTTGTCCGTCAGCAAATTTTGCTCCAATAACATAGTTTCCTGTAGTATTTACCTCACCTATATTATTGTCGCTAGCAATCTCATTATCTACTAACAAGGATATCTTTTTAGTTTCTTTATTATATGATAAAGCGAAGAAGTGCCAGTCATTAACTGATAAGTTAGCTACAGAGTTAAGGATTACATTACCCTTATTCATAACTACCATCTTACCTGTTTGCTTAATAACAAGGCTTAAATCTCCCTGAGTGAACATATAGCTATCTCTATCCTGATTTGCTTCAAGGAACATAAACCATCCTGACCAAGTTGCTGAATCAGCAGAATACACTTCGCTAGACATCAAATAATCATCTTCACCATCAAGCTTCAAGGAATAAGTTCCAAAAGATTGAAGTTGATCCTGATTATTAACCTCTATACGATGTTTTCCTAATGGTGCAGTGATGCTATATACTCCAGCAGCATCAGTTTTTGACTCGTCACCGCCTAATACAACCTGACCATCAAGCATTATTGATTGCCCTTTAGGGACAGGATATATAGTCTCTTCGTCTCTGTAGAATACTCTACCACTTACTGGCAGTGCAGAAACATCAGTAAAATCTACAGCACTCTTTTGATACTGGCTAGAGTTTGTACTTAACGCAAGCTTAATACCTTTCTTCTCTGGAGAGAATTTATGATTAGGTTTCGATGGTGTTAAGTTGAATGTAATACCATCAGCAGAAGAACCATAATTCATAGCATCTAACTCATAGTTTCCACTACTATCAGTATAAATACCATACACAAGCTGTTCTGGCTGTTGACCAACACCTAACCATTTAGGCTGGATAACATCTTTTGTTTCCCATGAACCATAATAATCTCCTCTGGTATCTTGAGCAAGGTTGAAAACTTTATTATTTAATCCCATATCAAAACGGTAGTATAATAACAAGTTCTCTTCATTACCACTCAATATATGTAGATAATCAGCCTTAACAAGGTTCTCTGATTTCTCTCCATTCCAGACTCTCATTTCATCAAGGCTATATTCAGCAGCAGCAGACTTATTAATTTCAAAAGTTCGTGTTGCTCCATCAATACCTTTAAATCCACTAGTCTCTGATCCTACTAGCTCCCCATCAACATATAAAGAAGTTGAGTTAGGAGAAGAAGTAACAGCATAATGATGCCAAGCATCAGTATTCTCAATATTAGTAGTCGCTAATACATCATCTTTATACTTAAATTGGAAAACTGAAGAAGATAATTCTATATCATATCCTCCCAAGTTAAACACCTTATTAACTTCTGCAGATGTCTCATTAGCTTTATACCAGAATTCAAATGTCAATGCATCTTTCTTTCTTAATACATCAACATTTGTAAATAAGATGGAAGTACTATTTTTTGGGAATATCAATGCATTACCTGGCATTACACCTTTCTCAGGTATAGCAACAAGCTTTACACTATCGACAAAGATATCACCAGTAGTTTTGATATTACCAGAAATACGACCATTATAGAAGATAAAGCCTTCATCATACCCTGCGGAACTAAATGATTTGTTAGAGTTGCTAAATGCTTCTACTCTATATGAGTATAATTTCCCTGGTATTACTTCTTTATCTTCGTAAAAGACATCTTTAGATATCTCGATACCTGAAAGATCTGTAACAGTCTTTACAAGAATCTGATCTCTATAGACTCTATATCCTTCTGCTTTCTTAATATGAGGCCAACGCAATTCTATCTTATCCAAAAATGTGCCTTTTGATGCTTTTAAGAATATCTTACTATTATCTAATATTGGATGAGATACTTCACCTGTAATCTCGGCTATTGGGGTTTCATCCATGCTGGTAAGAACTTTTGCAGGACCGTAACCCTCAACATCTTTCAATACATTATTCCATTTTACAGATGTGAAGTGAGGAAGATTTGCTAGTTGTTCATCTTTATAGTCAGAAGAACCATAAAATACGCGAAGTCCATTACCTTCAAGGTTGGACAAATCAGCGGGTGAGCTTAACAGATAACTTCGATGCCAGGTATCAGCAAGCTGACTAGAAGTCCTCTCTTGATTCCACGCACGAAGTTCTGTAAGCATCATGTCTACACCGACAGGTTTCTTAAAAAATAAAGGTCTGACCCCATCTTTATCTAAAGATAGATCAAACTCTCCTTTTTTATTTCCGTTTAGAAACACAGATACAGTGGTATTATTACCTGAAGGATGGAAAGTTAATGCGATATGATACCATTCTTCAAGTTTAACAGCGTTACTTAAATCTACTTTAAAGTTCTGAGTATTTAGAGTTATGTTTAGTGAAGCATCCTCAGCCATACTTATATTTAATGACTTAGGATCGGACATAAGGTCTGTCAATGACCAGTTTAATTTTTCTATATTATATGCCCAGAATTCAAAGCTAGCACTACCAGCTTCTCCTTCTTTTATTAGTTTATTAAGATCTACTCCTGTATTCAAGTAGGTATTCTGGTTACCTTTCTCTAAGTGAGCCACTCCATAATCGGCTTGAGCAAGAACGCGAGACCCAAAAAGGAAAGTAACTATAATACCGATCAGGCAGTACAGTAACCTTTCTTTTTTCATAGCTTATTAGTTTAGTTGTCTAGAAACGATTACAATGCATAGGCTTATGTCATACAACAAAGCCCTTAGTTAGGTTAAAACAAAATTGTTTTCATTTAGATATCAGTCAGCTTATTATAGTGATTGTATTAGATTTATCTTTCACTGAATTTATTCAGTCCAAAGCTTATCCCCTTCATTGTAAAGTATTGGTCTTTCAAAATTCAGCTATATCATGCCATCCAGTTAGCTTTTGTTAGACATTCAGTTAGATATATTTTTAGCTTCAAATTAGATTCTCATTTCCTAACTCTTTTAAAAACGGAGTAAATTCACCTATATTGCCAATAAGTATAAATACCATCACATACAATTCTACATACAAGAAGATATAATCATTAACTACCAAGGAATTGAACAATTACTGTATATTTAAAATCCCCACCAGTAAAAGACGACGACAGATCTAAGATCAAATTAATTCGGTAATTACCTAGTAACAAAGAATAGATATTCTATATTTCCAAGTGTTAGGTTTATATAATATTAATATAAAAAAGATGAAAACAACACCTCCTTCCCTATTCTCAAGGTATATAACAATGCATTGCTTCTGAAATAAGAATACTCATACTAATGCAAGATAGATATAAGGTCGATACTCCTCTGTTTTTATTATTTATCAGGGAAAGAAAAAATATTATACTTTTTCTTTACGGTCTTTTGTTTCTGGTTAATCATGAAGATAAATCACCTAAACACCTACTATATTCCAAACCTCAACTTAAATTCTGTCTAAAACAGACTTCTATTTCAGCCAGAAAGAACAATTACCATAACTACATACAAAACAATATGTTACACGACAAGTCGTAAATTCCCTTACTGATGAATTTAACTTCTCCTACTGACAAATATGAAATTCCTTACTGACGCACGGCCAAACTTCTACTGATGAATGATCATCTGCCTACTGATACACGATCAAGTTCCTACTGACGAATGGTCATTCGCCTTACTATATCTGCAGAAAAGTCAAGGCTAATTTATAGTTTTAAGGTAAAAATAGTGATAACCTATAGCAACAATGCTATGAACTCATAGTAAAAACAAGCTCTAAAATCGACTATAAAGACATATTTCTATAAAAAGAATGGTAGGATATAGCCCAAAAATGAAAAAACAGGCTTCTTTTCAGAAAAAAACATTCTCTTTTATAACAAAAAATAAAATGCATTAACACCTTTGCAATTCCTCTTTAAAGAAACAAGTATTTCTATTTTTGAAAAAAAGAATATAAAAACAGAATCTTTTTATTGTACTATATATGGTATAATAATCTTCCTACCCATCCTATATAATATATCTTCTGATGCTTCTAATCACAATCAACATACTTATCATTGAGACTATAGCTTTCCAATGATCTCATCTATGAAAATAATATATAAAATGGTAACTTGCGCGACAATAGAAAAAAGAATACAAGTATGAAAAGAAGTATAATCTCAAAAGCAATTCTACTATTTATTGCTATCTCTATTGGGCAAGTTACTATTGCACAAGATAAAGAAAAGAAAGAAGGCTATAAGTTTAAAACCAAATATGAAGCTCCTTATACATCTGTAAAGAACCAATACAGATCCGGCACATGTTGGAGTTTTGCGGGTATCGCCTTTCTTGAATCTGAAATACTAAGAAAAACAGGAGACACTACAGACCTATCTGAAATGTATGTAGTAAGAAATGTATATCCTGAAAAAGCCAAAAAATACGTAAGATTCCACGGAAGTTGCAATTTTGCAGGTGGCGGAGGCTTCAGCGATGTACTATGGTCTGTTGATCAATATGGCATCGTTCCTGAAGATAATTATAAAGGACTTAATTATGGTGAAGAGAATCATGTTCATGGAGAACTTGATGCTGTATTAAAGTCATATGCAAATGCTATAATCAAGAATAAAAACAAAAAGCTTAGCACTGCATGGTATAAAGGTTTCAACAATATTATTGACACTTATCTTGGTGAGAAGCCTGAAAGTTTTACATATAAGGGACAGACATATACTCCAAAGTCTCTACAAGAGAAATACGATATCAATCCTGATGATTACATAGAAATCACTTCTTACAATCATCACCCATTCTATTCTGAATTCATTCTTGAGATCCCTGATAACTGGATGCTCAGCAAATACTATAATGTACCATTAGAAGATCTGATTAAGATTACAAAGCATGCATTAAAGAAAGGATATGCTGTTGGTTGGGATGCTGATGTAAGTGATAAAGGATTCAGTCATTCAAAAGGACTAGCGATACTTCCTGATACACAAAAAGAAGATCTTAGCGGAACAGAGAAAGAAAAGTGGGAAAAACTGACTTCGAAAGAGAAAAGAAACGCTCTTTATAGCTTTGATAAGCCTGTAAAGGAAAAAGAAATTACTCAGGAATCCAGACAAAAGGACTTCGACAATTATTCTGCTACTGACGATCATTTGATGTTGTTTACAGGAGTTGCAAAAGATCAGAATAGAAATGAATATTTCATTGTAAAAAACTCTTGGGATACAGGAAATAAATACGATGGCTTCTTCTATGCATCAACACCATATGTAAAAGATAAAACAATAAGCATCTTGATACATAAGGACGCACTACCAAAGAAAATCAGAAAGAAACTAAACATAAAATAATCAAAAGGGCTTTAAAAGCCCTTTTTTTATGCCTATTCAAAACTGTGATAAAAGTAAAAACATTGATATCTTGGTATAGTATTTGTAATTTTTCGAAACATATGAAATAAAGATTAAGATATGAAGCAAAGACATATACTCTTACTATCCATTTTCTTTTTTGTCATACATAATTATTCCTTTACTCAGGATCTTCCAGCAGCAAAACCTACTGTTGAAATAGATACCAGTATCTCAAACACTATAGGTCACAAGATTACAAAGCTACTTGCAGCAAAAGACTATAAAGGAGTAATCGCAAGATTAGATACAATAGAACAAGAAGATCCTTATAAAAGCTATTTCTATACTGCTCTCAAAATACATTTCGCCTTTATCGCTAAAGACTTCGATTGGATACTTTCCCATAAGAATGAAATTCGATTCATATCCAATGGACATGATATGTTCGAGAAAAATATTGAAAGCTACGATTATAACACCTATGCAAACACCTTATGGACACTTACTAAGGCTGAGAAAGGCAATATATATGGATATATTGAAAACAGTCACTACAACGAAGAAACTAAAGACTTCCTAAGGCTATTAGCATACTACTATTATAGTAATAAAAATATTATCCTATATAACAAGATGTACAGTTCAATGGCATATGGGTTTATCAAGAAATACCCCGAGTCCGCATTCAATAGCTTTATCTATGAAAAGTGCATTATATCCTACAGCAAGAAAGAGAACTTTGGTATCGGATATGGCCTAAAGGCAACTCTTGCAGCTGATAAACCAAAAGACTTAGATGCATCAAAAAGCGACCTTGATATAGGTGTTGGAATAGAAGTACAGAGAAATAGAAACATCGTCAATGCCTCTATTGTAGTTGCTACCTATACAGTAAACAAAGATATAAACATTGGAAATAAACATTTCAGGATAGGTGATACTATAAATAATGTCCAACTTAACATTGGATACCAAAGAGCAATACCTATCTATAGAGAATTTTACTTTCAGCCTTTTGTGGAAACAGGCTTTTCTTATAACAAGATAAAATACAGAACTGAAAAGAAAAAAGTTAAAAGCAGATTGGGTAATGGATGGAATGTAGAAGCTGGAACTGCAATATTCTGGAAAACTCCATTTGACACCTTCTCTGAAAACACATCAAAAACAGTAAATAACTTGGAAGTTGGTCTATTCTACAGCTACAAGTACGTAAACATAGACAAAAGTAGAAGGTTTAGCCTAATGGAAGGCTCCCATCAATTTGGCATTATACTTAAGGCAAGCTTTGTTACTTATCCAAGAAAAAAAGATTAATTAAGTAAAAGAAACTTACTTCCTACATAGTATCTTCTGTACTATACATTACATTGTGCAATAAGCCAACCATAAAAACAAAACCGTTTCAGAATCTGAAGCGGTTTTTCTGCTTTTGGGCTATCAATATATTGCCAAACCAAGGCACACACTACTTACCTCTAAAATCAAATATGGTTTTATACTCGTTTTTCAATATCTTCGCTGCAAACGACAGCTATAATTGAAAAGAAGCCTTATTAGTATGCGATATGCTACACTTTTAATCAATAGATAGCAATTACATAAAAAAGCAAAAATCAGAACATGAAACAAAAGAACTTACTACTCCTACTGTTCCTATTTATCATCCACAATCTAAGTTTTTCCCAGGAAAACCTTACAACTCAACAAAAAGAAAACGTTACAGAGAAAGAAGTCTTAAGGCTTGTATTAGATGAGAAGTACAATGAAGTAATCCAAAAGCTGGATATAATGGAAAAGCAAGATAGTGATCCAAGTTATTTCTATACTGCATCAAAGATTCACTTCGCCTTTATTTCTAGTGATTTTAACTGGATACTATCCAATCTGGATAAGATTCGATTTTTTCCAAGCACGCAAAATCCTCCTAAGAAGTTCATGAGGCATGCAAGTAATTGTTTTGAAAATACTTTCCATAAAAACACACAAGGATACAGAAACAACAACTTTGCAAATTCCCTCTGGGTATTAAGTAAAGAAAAAGTTATTGATGTAATAATAAAGATCCAAGAAAGTCATTATGACAACGAAACCAAAGACTTCTTAATGTTATTAGAGTTCTATTATTATAACAACTTAAATATCCATTCTTCTTACGATGAATACAAGTCCATTGCAAATGACTTTGAAAAGGAATACCCAAATTCTAAATATAATAGCTTCATCAAAGAGAAATGTTTCTTTACATATAATAAAAAGAGTAATCTTGGAATAGCATATAGCTGTAGAGCACTTATCTCAATTGATAAAAGAAAAGATCTGGATGCAATAAAAGCCAATACCGATCCTGAAATAGGTCTTGAAGTTGAATGGAAAAGAAATATATTTGGTCTTCACTTTAATTGCCCTTATTATTATCTAAACAATAATCTAAGTATTGAAAACAAACACTATAAGAGAGGCGATACAATAAGTAATTTTCAAGTTAATCTTAGCTATCAAAGAGCCATACCCATCTACAGGAACTTATTCTTACAACCTATTGCTGCAACTGGAATATCCTATAACATAATAAGATCTGATAATGGTATAAATGAAATAAAAACCAGATTAGGTAATGGGTGGAATGCTGAAGCAGGTGCTGCAATAGTCTGGAGAATTAACCTACATAAATATACTAGCTATAGAAAGAAAGTAATGAACTACATTGACTTGGGAGTTTCTTATAGCTATAAATATATAGATATCAATAAAAGTCATCGGTTCAGCTTAAATGAAGGCTACCATATGATAGGTATCCTACTTAAATTCGGCTGGATTAGATATCTTACTGATAAGCAATAATCCAATCATATAACATACTGACTTATATATCACAAAAAAAGAGAGCTTAAGCTCTCTTTTATCAAAAACAAAAATTACAAATTAGTTTGTCAGCACCAAACTACC
>JBGRPZ010000011.1:0-59374 GCA_041725915.1 Hyphomicrobiales bacterium
AACTTTTCTTTGTTCTTTTTCATAACTGTTCAACATTTTTTATAAACTTTAGTTGACACAGTTTTTGAAAGAGACTCCCTATAGGAGAAGTAATGATGATTTGTCCCGGGAATGATGGCAGTTTGTCCCGGGAATGATGACGATTTGTTCCGGGAGCGATGGCAGTTTGTCCCGGGGATGATAGCGATTTGTTCCGGGAGCGATGGTATATTTCATTAAGAAACTTTATGGAAATACGGGTAAAAGTCGAAGAAACAACAAGATCATAATAAGAATCATTCAGAGTGATCTTAGTAATTGTATAGTCATCAAATATTTTTCTTGTTGCTGATTGTAGTAAAAAGCATTGTTGTTATTTACAGATTCTAGTTGGCATTAGCATATTAAGCATCTCACAATAATATAATTCATATACTTAATTCATAATAGAAAAGCCAGACAATTCATATACAAAAAAGGCTGCTTGCATATTGCAAGCAGTCTTTTAATGTCAAAATATCTTATAATTATATGTTATCTGATGCGTACCATTCAGCTATAGAAGTAGCAGTTTCTTTCAACTTCAGGCTATAAAGCTTAACATCCTTAGGTAAGCATTCACTTATTACCTGAGCAAAATCTATTACCATATTTTCACTTGTAGGCTGATAGTCCGAGTATATCACCTTTTCATAAGAAGATAAAAAAGCATCAGACTCTGTAGAAATAACTTCTCTATTCAAGACTAAAGCATGATCATATTTATCAACGATTTGTGAATATACGATACGCTTTAGGTCTCCAAAGTCCATCACCATCCCATGCTTAGGATTCGTTCTATCACTACTTGGTGTACCTATTATAGTTACCTCTAAAACATATGAATGCCCATGAATATTCTTACAAGGTCCATCGTAACCCAATAAGGCATGAGCCATCTCAAATCTAAATTCTTTGGTTAGTCTAATAACTGACATTTCTAAAATCTTAAAGTATGATTTTATGAGAAAATACTTGTTCTCCCACCTTCAATTTTATTATGTATACCCCATTAGAGTTATTAACCAAAGAAATATTGTTTTGTTGTCCAGCTTTACATGAAATCTCTTTCACCAAAGTACCTGTAATATCATACAAAGCAGAGTTTACAGACTGAGCACTATCGAACATACTTAAGTCTACATTCAATATATTTTGTCCTCTTTTGTAGAAAATTAAAGGCTGTTCCTTTATAATATCATCTACTGACGTATACTGATCAGGCTCATAGACTCCTATTACATATTCTGGATGATCAATAAAAGGATTCCTGTTTTCCTGATAAGAAAACACAACCTCATTACGTCTCTTTTCAAATGCATCAGGCGGGTCTTGCTTATGCCATTCAAGAAGTGCAGATAATTTACCATGAAAAGGCGTTTTGCCATTATTAACCTTTTCATTAAGCTCAAGATCCGGCTCTTGACCTTCACCTTCGTATCTTGTAGCCATATAGAATAACATACGAGCAACATCACCCTTAACCTCATCTCGGGGTTCCCAAGAATCTTTATCAGCAAAGCATCCTGCTGCTTCTTTATGAGGTGTTCCACCTATATCAAAATCTTTGTTTCCTCTTGAAGAGTTTACAGAAGCATCACAAGGTCTGATATGGTGAGCATCAGAGCCAGCAGGTCGCTTTGTTCCAAAGTCACCATGAGACTTAGCCCATACATGTTCTCTGTTCCAGTCGTTGGCACCGCCACCAAAGTCGTTCTTAGGGTAAGATCTTCCTGAATAGATTACAATGACATTGTTAGAGTTCTCAGGATCTTCATCAGACTCTCTAAGTATAAAATCTCTCAAATCATCATAACTATATGTTTTATGATTCTTTATAATATTATGTAAAGCTTCTTTCAGCTCTTGCCCCTTCAGGCCTTCAGCCTGATTATAATATCCTTCCGGTATCTGTGCACTTAGTATAGCACAGCCCAGAAGAGCAATGAATAGTAAAAAAGTTTTTCTCATTCTTCTTCCTGTATTATTTTAGTAAAAGTATTGTTCTTAGATCAAAACCGTAAAACCTGAGCCTAGAATTAATAGTCCTCCAATAAGTTCTGCGAGATTCCCCAATGAATAACGGGCTGATTTCTTTCCTGCTTGAATACCAAATAAAGCCAATATAATACTTATTCCTATTAATAGTAGAGCAGTATTAAATCCAGAGTGATTAAGAGATAAAAAAGCAATCCCTATTATCAAAGCATTTATCCCTTTACCCAAAGATAGAAATGCTATAGCATTTTTGGTGTCAAGTTTAAACACTTTTCCTTTATACTTTCTGTTAAAGGATTCCATTATCATCTTTATTCCTATAAGGGCAAATAAGATAAAGCTTATAATCTTGGAATATGAGACTAACATGCCCTCCAATCCCTGACCAATAAGCCAACCAATATAAAACATGATTCCTTGCCCTATTGCCAGAATCATTATAGAAAAGAAGTTCTCTTTCTCATTAAAGCAGTTTTCTATATTCAATAATAGAGTTGTAGAAAACATATTCAAGCTTAATCCTATAATAACTATATAAATTAAGGCCACCTTATATATAAATTAGTTTAACAATCTCTTCTAAGTATTCCTGATCAATATTATCAAATGAGGAAAGTTCTTTTGAGTCTACATCTAACACACCTATTACCTTACCTGAGGTATCTCTAACAGGTACAACAATTTCAGATTTACTTCTGGAATCACAAGCTATATGTCCGGGAAAAGCACAAACATCATCAACAACAATAGTACGATTTTCAAGAACTCCTGCCCAACAAACACCTTTTTCTTTTGCTAATTGCATGCAAGCAACAGGCCCTTGATAAGATTTAACAACCAACTCATTATCTTGTGTCAACAAATAGAAGCCTGTCCAAAAGAAGCAATCCATCTTATGATAAAGTACAGCAGAAATAGTCGCCATTCTGGCATCTCTATCTTCACATCTTGACATTAGTTGTTTAATTTGGTCTCTTAGTCTTATATAGCGTTTCTTCTTCTTTTCCTGATCCATATATCTAATTGTATATTAAAGTTATAAAAAAAGCCGCTAAACATTTCGTTAGCGGCACAAAAATAGGATAATATATAAATTAATACCTTAATCAGATGTTAATATTATCTATCACTTAGCTTTTGATTATATCTGATAGTCAAAAAACTATATCTTATCAAGCTCTACAGTAAAGTGACGTAGAATAGGAGCTTCTTTTGTGATCTTCAATCCAGAAGTGATATTAGCTCTACGCTCAAACACTCTTGCAAGAGTTGCAGCTATATAATCCATGTGATTATTTGTATATACACGACGAGGAATAGCAAGACGTAGTAACTCTAAGTCAGGGTATCTGTTTTCGCCAGTTTCAGGATCTCTATCAGCAAGGATAGCACCTATCTCAACTCCACGAACACCACCTTCGATATAAGCCTCAACACCTAAAGTCTGTGCAAGGAAATCTTCTTTTGGTAGGTTTGGTAGGAAACGCTTTGCATCAACAAAGATAGCATGACCACCAAATGGATATTGAACAGGAACACCATATTCCATCAATTTGCGACCTAAATAAGCTACTTGCTCGATTCTTGTTTCTAGATAATCATACTCTGTACCTTCGTCAAGACCTACAGCCAAAGCATTCATATCACGACCTGACATACCACCATAAGTAAGATATCCTTCGAACATGATGTTGTATACACAGCACTGATCATAAAGCTCTTTCTCTCTGAAAGCTATAAATCCACCCATGTTTACAATAGCATCCTTCTTACTACTCATTGTCATTCCATCAGCATAAGAATACATTTCAAGAACAATCTCTTTAATTGTCTTGTCAGCATATCCTTTTTCACGCTTCTTGATGAAGTATGCATTCTCAGCAAAACGAGCAGAATCATAGATTACTTTAATACCGTACTGCTTAGATAATTCGCTAACAGCCTTCATGTTTTCCATAGATACAGGCTGACCACCAGAAGTGTTACAAGTAACAGTAACTATAACACAAGGGATCTGTTCTTTTGGATAAGTCTTATAAACATCTTCCAACTTCTCTAGATCTAGATTTCCCTTGAATGGGTGATCTAATTGAGTATCGAAAGCTTCGTTAATAGTACAGTCTATTGCCTTTGCTTTTCTAAATTCGATATGTCCCTTTGTAGTGTCAAAGTGTGAGTTTCCAGGAACAACATTACCTTCTTTCACAAGAACACTGAATAATACATTTTCCGCTGCACGCCCTTGGTGAGTAGGTAGAAAATGATCAAAACCAAGAATATTCTTGATAGTATTCTTCATATTGAAATAAGATGATGATCCTGCATAACTCTCATCACCCATCATCATTGCTGCCCATTGACGATCACTCATAGCACCAGTACCAGAGTCTGTCAATAGATCTATAAATACCTGATCGCTTTTAAGGTTGAACAGATTATACTTTGCATCTTTAATCCACTGTTCACGCTCTTCTTTTGTACTTTTCTTGATGGGCTCAACCATCTTAATCTTATACGATTCTGCAAAAGGTAATTCCATGATATATTCTTTCCTTTAGTTATAATTCTCTTATCTGCAAAAAAGATATGCATTTAATAGTTATACCTTGTCTACAGATAAACCCTTAAAAATATTATGTTGTGTAAAATAAAAATCGGAAGTCAATTAGATGTCCAATATTGGACTAAGAAATGTAGAATGAATCTCTTTCCTTTATGTTAAGGAAAGTAAGTCTATGTGATAGTTTTATATTCGATATATATTTAGACTCTTTCATAAGTGGCGTAAAATTAAAAAAAAGTCATTCCATTAACACTTGCTAAATATAATTTATACTCTTTTTAGAATAAAGCTATTGATCTGCATTTATTTTACCATCATCCTTAAATTAAACAAATGCCATAGTCTGATCATAAGTCATCCACTCATACTAATCATTATCTGTAGTATTTTAGCGTCTGATTAAATATAGCATAAGCTTCTATAAATAAGTTGAAGTATATTATATAATGTAAGCATATGATTCCTCAAGAGATAGTAAATAATATAAGAACCTTCTTTAGTAAGGAGGAAGAAATCAACATTGATGTTTATATCAAAAAGCCTATAGGTGGTGGATGTATCAACTCTGCATTCGAGATTAAAGTTGACAACAAAGTTTACTTCCTGAAGTATAATAATAAAATGGCCTTCCCTCTGATGTTTGAACAAGAAAGAAAAGGCTTAGAGTTATTATCCTCAACAAACACATTCAGAATCCCTGAAGTCATTCACTGTGACAATACAAAAAACTACTCTTATTTACTGCTTGAAATGATTGAGGCTGGGAAACCACTGAATGACTTCTTCACAGAGTTTGGAAAACAACTTGCAAGATTGCATTCTAATACCTCAACCACCTTTGGACTTGACCATGATAATTATATTGGCTCACTGAATCAATATAACAAACAACATGATAATTGGAGTGACTTCTTTGTTACTGAAAGGTTAGAGCCTTTAGTAGAGAATGCCGTCTCTAGTGGAAATATTCCTTCTAGCATTATAAACAGATTTACTAGCCTTTTCTATAAGCTGGACAACATATTCCCTACAGAAAAACCTTCTCTACTTCATGGGGATCTGTGGAACGGTAATTATATTGTTGATAAAAAGGGGAATCCTGTATTGATTGACCCTGCTGTCTATTATGGACACAGAGAAATGGATATAAGCATGTCTCTACTCTTTGGCGGTTTCTCTCCTGAATTCTACAATAGTTATAACGATATTCTTCCTATGGAAAAGGGATGGCAGGATAGGGTTGAGGTTTGTAATATATATCCTCTTTTGGTTCATATTATTCTATTTGGGTCTTCGTATTTAGAGCCCATAAAGCGTACTTTAACGCGATTTACTTAAGATTTTACCCGATAAAATGCATTTTTTTATAAATCAATAGGGTGAAAATAGCTTTATCTTACTGATTTCTCTATTTTTGATTTTAATACATTAATAAAACAAACCTAATCCGCCATTTTTAGGCGGATATACAAATTATAGTAATCCTTTAATTTATAAAAAATGCAAAACTTTACTTTTAAATCAGTTCTTATATTGATTACTTTTTTCTTATCAATGGGGCTATCAAAAGCACAAGAACTACCCATCAACTGGACTGGTGATAGTGGTATTGATATTTACAAAGATACAGATATCATCCATGGAGGTACTTCTTCAGCTAAGATTCTTCTAAATACAGAGGATCAAAATATTTGTACTTTTGTTAACCAAACATCTTTTCCTGTAGAAGCAGGTGAATATGTTGCCTCTGCTTTTTGGGGTATTTCAAATATAGGTATAAAACTAAGAGGGATACTTGTTTTTGATAATGGAGATATTGAATATGGATCATTTATTGGCAAAACAGATGGTGATGAAAAGATCTGGGAAGAAGGTTATTTTGATGTAAAAGTGCCTGCAGGTGCTACTAGTGTAAAAGTTGGTGTTAAAATTTATGATGACGGGAAGCTTTTCACTGAAGGTCAAGAGTGCTATGTTGATGATTTCTCTTTAGAGTATCCTCTAGGTACAGTTGTTACACTCGAAAATGCTGATCTTGAAACATGGCCTGCTCCAAAACCAGAACCTACAAATCATCCTACCAACATCATTGCATCTACCAAAAACAGCCAGTTAAGAATATCATGGGATGATGCTATTGGTGATGTATTAGCAGATAAATACTTGGTAATGGTAAGTTCTGAAGACAACATTACACCTCCTGTAGATGGTACTGTTGTTGCTGATGATACAGACTTGACTGATGGTACTGCTGTAATAAATGTAGAACATGATGTAGAGCACATTATCATTGATAATGCTAACGAACAAACTTCCTACTTTATCCAAATCTACCCTTTCACAACAGGTAATACCGATTATAAACTTGAAGAGGTTGTTACTCGTCAAACTATAGTTCATAATAGTATTCTATTTGCAGATTTTGATAGTGATTGGGATGGATTTACTCCTATAAGTATCTCAGGAGATCAGGAATGGATACTTAAATCAGATGGTGGCATAGAAGGTACTGATTGTGCTAGAATGAGTGGATATGACAATGGGGCAAAACTTAACGAAGACTATCTTATTTTCCCTTCTATTAACCTTGACAACTCTGATAACGAGCTATTATCTTTCTATAGTAAGCTTAGATTTAGCGGTATAGATCTTAAGCTGAAATATTCAACAGACTATGATCCAAATGCTGCTGTTACTGATGCTACATGGACTGACCTTGACATTCGACTTTCTAAGAATAGCTTTGGTTTCTCAAAGCATGTAGATATATCTGGTATCAATGGAGAAAATGTATATTTCGCTTTTGTATATAATTCCACTCCTGATGATGGATCTTATGATACTTATATAGACAATGTAGAAATATTGGGTGTTTCAAAAACTCCTACTCTTGAAGTAACTTATCCTAATGGAGGAGAAACTATTGAAACTGGCACAACTTGTAAAATTACATGGAATGCTACAGCATTTAATGGTCAGGTGAAGATAGAGTTATTAGAAGGAGAGGAAGCAACTCTACTTGTAGATGCATATGATGCAAGTGAGAATTCATATGATTGGGTTATAGCTGAAGATCATAAAACTGCTGCTAACTTCAAAATCAAAATATCCGGAACTACTGAAGGTGATCCAGAAGATACTAGTGATAACACTTTTGAAATCATTGAACCTTATGTTATACCTCAACTTGTTATCACTGAGATTATGTATAATCCTCCTGAAAGTGGTACTGATGTATTAGAGTTCATTGAAATCTACAACCCTACAACTGAAGCTATCAACCTTGAAGGCGTAAAGTTCACAAAGGGAATTGAACACACTTTTGAAGCTTATACTTTAGATCCTGAAAGCTATGTAGTCGTTTGTGTAGACCTTGAAGAGTTTAACAAGATCTTCGATGTTGATGCTATTCAGTGGACTAATGGTGGCCTTAGTAATGGTGGTGAAGAAATAGAACTTAAAGATAAGTATGACAATGTGCTTGATAATGTAACATATGATGATGCTGCACCTTGGGATACTGCACCTGATGGCAATGGATGTTCTTTGACATTATGTGATTTTACTGCTGACAATGCTCTTGCTGAAAGCTGGAAAGGAAATACTTTCTATGTTAAGGATGATGATGGTAATCAGGTATATGCTACCCCAAAAGCATATAAATCTCTTCCTGTAACAGCAAAAATGACTTACGAAGGGGAACATGTTGTTGATAATAAAACTCCAATAACTATTGTCAATAGCAGTACAGGCCCTGTGTCTAAGGTTCTATGGAATATGGGAGATGAGACAACATATGAAACTGCTGACCAAGTGGTTCATACTTATACTACCGAAGGTTTTTATACTCCTGAGTTAACTGTAAGCAACACATGCCACTCAAGCAAAGTATCATTAGATGAAAATATCGAATGTATAGTTTTACCTGTTCCGGACTTCAAGGCTGATGTGACTGAAATAAGTATGGGAGGAAATGTAACTTTCACTTATACAGGTGAAGATCTTAAGGAAGATAATCATATCACATGGGAATTTGATGGCGGTACTATAGTTGATGAATCTGATATAAAGAATGTAGTTGTAAAATATGATAATGCTGGTGATTTTTCTGCTTCAATTACAATGCATAAAGATGAATCATTTATAACTGTTAAAATAACTAAGGAAAATTATATTCATGTTTCTACTGGTATTGAAGATATCAACAATACAATAAATATCTTCCCTCAACCTGCAAACACATTTATACAGATAGAGTTCAAAAATGATGGTAATCATAATGCCATTATATACGACCTTAAAGGAAATGCTGTAAGGGAGATTAAAGAAACTGAGTTTGGAAATAAAATTAATATCTCAGATCTAAAATCGGGAACTTACCTTCTACGAATTACAGATGATAATGCAAATCAAAAGCTTGTCAAGAAGATTATCATCAATTAAATAATACGAAAAGAGAAGCCCTTAAGGGCTTCTCTTTTTATTCTACGTTTATTATATGATATTCTGACCATTCACTCCATCCACATTGATTCCGGCATCTTACTCTTATCTTCACCTCTCCGATAAAAGAATCCAACCATTGGACATTAAGGTTCTTTCCCTCATTAATCAAAGTCCCTGCAAAGGAGGGATAAGCCTCCCATTCCACAATATCACAATCTGAGTCAATAAAATATTGCGAAGTCGCTTCTTCTCCAACTTCTACATCACCTTCAATGAGAGGCTGATCAAGAACATTCATTAAAGTATAAGTACAGGTATGAGAGTATAATTTATCATCAACACCTCGAATCTCAAGAGTAAAATCTATTGTTTCTGTTAACAGATCATCGTTTGATAATATATAATTTGTTTTTATCTCTGTGGGACTACTAAAAGTACCAGATCCTGAAGACTTCCATTTCATAGATTTATGGCTCTTTGCCAAACCATTAAGTTGGATCTGCTCAGAACAACAAATATTCTCATCAAAGCCAGCAAAGACCGTGGGGTTAATATCATTTGGAAGTTCTATATTATCAATAAAAGCACCATCATATCCTTGGCTATTTGCATTGTTCTTTTTGTAAACCCATGTTAGCTTGTGTGTACCTTTCTCTATAAAGAAAGATTCTTTTGTCCATCCTTCACTACGCCCTGACCATCTTTTCTTTTCATGATCATCAATATAGAATACAAGAAAATCTTTATACTGCTCAGAACTGACACGCTTCATAAATTTTATTGAGTCATCTTTAGCAACATTAAGGATAAAGTTCATAATACTTTTATAATTGTTGTTGATCAAACCACTCTTTGCAAAATATTTCCCATCATATGCATACTGATTGCTGATCTCCCAATTGGACTGTCCTTTAAAATACCAAGGGAATTTCTTGAAGTCCCCGGATTCAAAGTTTTCAATCTTACTGCTAAGATCAATTTCAAAGCCATCAATAAAATTATATCCCAAGTATTTCGACTGAAACAGCATATCACAAGTTACCCCTTCAGGCACGTCATCACTTAGTCCAATATCAAAAGACACCACAGATTTCTCTCCGGGATTCAGTGCTGATAAATCAGCTTCTTTATTGATTATTGATACATAAGGATTATAAGTATCTATCTTAAGACTAGCCTCTTCAAGTTGTTGATTCCCATTATTAAGAAGCTCAACGAATAATTTTACTGTTTCTCCAGGATCAAGAACTCCATTATTGTTTCCTGATTCATTATCATCAATATAATATCTTACCTGCTGAAGATCTGGAAGAGTAACAATTTCATTAAAGGAAGCCTTCCACTGATCATCAGCACTTGATACCTTCATATTAAATACAAGCTTAGATTCATTGGTCAGATTCCCAAGAACTCTAAATTTAAAACAGTCTTTAATTGTAAATGACTCTTTTTTCTCAAGTTGCCTTATAGTGTAGGTGTCGCGTAACATCCTTACTGCCGGATTATCTGATTCAAGTTCAACCCTAAGCACCTCAGTATCTTTGATTCCTACGTTCTCTATGGTCACATCAAGTGATAAGTCTTCATTCTTTTCGATAATTCCATCTTCATTGTGAATAGCATGCCCTTTGTATATGCAAAAAGCCCCAGAAGGAGGAACGACTTCTATCTTATCTTCAATCCTATAACAATTCTGCTTTGTGATTACAAGGTCTAACAATGTATTGTTTTCCTGTGGAGGGACTTCTATTTCAATAGTTTCCCCTATTCCTGTTCCTGTGGCAAGAATTTCATTATCCTTGCTAATACATATAAGAGCTCCCTCCTCGGCAGAAATAGAAAGCTTGTTATATGCTCCTATAATCACTTTGGAATAGTTACACTTTATAGCACGGGGTTTCTTGCTGAATAAAGGAGTGAAAGCATCACCATGACAATGATACAGATGATAGGTTACATCTTTGAATTCCGAATTATAAGGCCATCCCGATCGTTCAAGAAAATATTTCCCTGCGACTGAAGCAAAGGCAGGAAATTGATTTCTGAATACAGGTTGTGCATCGATCTCTGGCAGAAAATCCGGCCATAAATAATCGATCATCCCCCACAGATAAACATCATTAACAAAAGAATATGATGACTCTGTAGCTGCAATTATACCTACAGCACCATTCTCGGATCTATGCATCTTTTCAGCAAAGCATTCTGTATTCCCTTCAAACTTTCCCGTCAGGCAATTAATAGAAAAGACATAAGTAAGATCTTTATTGTTGAGCCTTCCTATATCAGAAGTTCCAAAGTAAGGAGTCTCCCAATTCTCCACTCCTCCATGGTTTCTATGAAGAGTAAAGAAAGTTCCTTTGTTTATCCTGTCTATAATTCCTTCGTTACTCCCATTCCAATCAGTAAGATAATCAGGATTATCCCCTATATACTTAAGCCCTTCGCTACCAAAATAATTAACAAGACTTTCTGTATTTCTAGCTGTAGACCATACTCCCTTCATAGGATTTGATGAGTAAATGGCATTCTCTCTTTGGGGTTCTTTCCTGAGCTTGTTCTTGAAAAAACCCAAAACGGTCTCTGTACAAAGTTGAAACCATCTTTCTAGCTGCCATCCCATAGAAATTAAAGGTGTATTATAATAGTCCGCATTCTCAGGAGGATGCATCTCATAATCAATCAACTTATCGACTATAATCTTAAGCTCTTTTGCATTGCGAGCAGTAATTCTGGAAATAGCAATATCTGGCAAATCATTTTCATCAAGATCAACAAATATATTATCAGACTGACAATAGTTATTGAATCGCATTGCCTTTATGCTTGTGTTTGGATCATTACCATCATCTCCCAACAATAAAATTGCCGCAGGTGCAATATCCCATTCATTATATGTCTCTCTTATATATTCTTTTATCTCTTCTGATGTAGCTCCTGTCTCTTCAAGAGTAACAACCTTTGTAAGAATTCCCTGTCGATTTCTGAAATCCCTAATTTTATTAGCATACTTTACAAAATCTGCTCCATTAGGAGATATTATAAGATACTCTGCACCTATCTTATTGCTGCTTGCAGAATATTCAAACTCAGTTTGATTTATAACTTCTGGATTCACCAACATCCCCTTTATAATAGGAAACCACCAACGATTTAATTTTTGTGTATTCTCATATTCTCCACTACCACCATTAAAAGAAACTTCTATAATAATATCTTCATAGACCCTTAATTTATTCTTTACAGGATTATATTGATAAGGACAAAGGCTCACCAATGCAACATCCATCCCCCTGATATTTATAACCTTACTAGTAGCGGTTACTTTATCCGGATAATAAGCATCCGACTGATAAATCTTTTCATTTCTATATTCCTCTGCAGGAGGTTCAATTTCTTTGTTGATTAATGCTGACGGAGAGATATAAATATCATCAAGCTCTCTATAGTTTGATGTTACAACCCTTGTTGTCACTTCAGATCCTTGAGGAACAGCAAAAAATTTTGCTGATGATGGCAGATTGGGAGCTCCTTCATCATTCATATTAATCAAGTCCAATCCCCGCAAACCATAATCTCCTCTTTTTGAAGACTGAGAAGAATATAATTGTAATTCATTAAGACTATATATAATCTTATATTTACTTTTTGAAAGTGCTCTTACCTTAAGTCCATTTTCAACTTTATCATTTAACTTTATCTTTCTTGTTTGTGCAAAACCATTTATCCCCAAAAAATGGAATATCACAAAAACAACAAATAACTTTATTAAAACAGATAAGGAATAATAAAAGTGTTTCATCTTGTTCGCCTATTGTTATACAATCCTATGCTTTGTTCCCTGAATCCTGAATTATATCAATTAATTGCAAATTAAAGTTTTTTCACAAACTATACGCATTAAACTTATGAGTATATAGCTTATCCACTTCATTTTTTCATTCAAAACTTAAATATTCTAAGTATTTCCATATTTAAATTTCCACCCTAGGGTGGAAGATCTCAAAATCTAACCTAATGGTTAGCCATTCCCTTAGTGAAAGAGAATCAGCCATCAGCTGAAAAATTTGGATTTCTCAAGTAACGAATCTTTAGCCGATTACTTTGTCAATAATTTTCTCTTTTCAAAAGAATAAAAGCTACCAAATTTGGTTATAATATTCGCCCTGATAAAAGAAGATTTTCTCAGAATAGAGCAGCCTCTTAATTATAAGACTGGAAATAAAATGAACTCATTTTTCGTATTGAATTATAATCATTAATCCTCTTTTCTGAGATATAAATTATCTAAATAGTCAACGCGAAATAGTCACCCCTTTTATTGTGATTAGTGATATATCCAAGGGTGATCGTATTATTATATCTAATTAAGAATACTTTTAAATGTGACATATTTCTCTATTTTTGTAAATTAAACAAAGTTTGGATTACAAATTATGGACCTTGTAACACCACGAGATTTACTAAAAGCAAATAAATCCCTGAAATATTTCGGAGGAATTTATCTTGCACGTTTACTTTTTCGAATTCTTCACTTAAAGGAATTAAACTCAAAGTATGACCCTATAAGTCATCTGAAAAAAGGTGAGTTTATAGATTCTGTCATTGATCAACTTGGCTTCTCATTTGAAATTGATGATAAGGATCTGGAGAGAATCCCTAAGGAAGGTTCTTTTTGCACTGTACATAATCACCCATATGGTGGAATTGATGGTATCTTATTGATGAAGATATTACCTCAAATCCGTGAAGATTACAAGATACTCGTCAACTTTTTACTTACCAATTTCGATCCCATTGAGGAATACTTTCTTCCTGTAAATCCCTTTGAAAGCCATAAAGACGTTAGATCAAGTCTTCTAGGCCTTAAAGCAGCATATAGACACCTTAGTGAAGGACATCCTCTGGGCATATATCCAGCAGGGGAAGTTTCAAGTTATAAATGGAGTAAAGGTGAGGTCACTGATAGAGTCTGGCAGCATTCTGTATTGAAATTCATGAAGAAAGCCAAAGTCCCTATAGTGCCTATATATTTCGAGGGGCATAACAGTAAGCTATTCCAATCGCTAGGTATGATTCATCCTATGCTAAGGACTTTAAGGCTACCTGCGGAACTCTTCAATAAGAAAGACCATAAGGTTAAGATTCGTATAGGCAACCCTATTAGTGTTAAAGATCAGGATCTATTTGCTGATATTAATGACTATGCTCGTTTCCTTAGAACAAAGACTTATCAATTAAAATACGATAATAATCACAAAAAGCCAGTTACTGTTAATTCTGACAGCCCCATCAGAAAACCTGTTGCACAAGAAGATATTGACAAAGAGATAAAAACCCTTAGAGAAAGTAATAAGTTATTATTTGAACTAAGTGATATTTCTGTTTTCTGTGCTGCTCCTGATGATATCCCTAATATCTTACAAGAAATTGGAAGACTGAGAGAAATAACATTTAGAGAGGTAGGTGAAGGCACAAGTAAAGAAGTCGATCTTGATAAGTATGATGAGTATTTCGAACAGATCTTTATCTGGGACAATGAAAACAATAAAATTGTCGGAGGATATAGAGTTGGTAAAGGGAAAGATATCATGCAAAAAAAAGGTATCAAAGGCTTTTATATCAATACGCTGTTTAAGATATCGCCTTTACTAAAACCCGTTCTTCAGGAATCTATAGAGCTTGGTAGATCATTTATCATAAAGGAATATCAAAAGAAAACGTTTTCTCTCTTCTTTCTATGGAAAGGGATTATCTTCTACTTGCTGAAGAATAAAGAATACAGATATTTATTGGGACCTGCTTCTATGAGCAATGAATTCTCTAACATATCTAAGGTTCTTACTGTCGAGTTCTTGAAAGAAAATCATTATAACTCCGAATTCGGAGAGTATATCGAAGCAAGAAAGCCATTCAAATACAAAAAACCTAAAAGTATTTATATGGATTCTTTCTTTAAAGCTACTTCAAAAGATATAGGCCGTATGGACAGGTTTATACAGGACACTGACCCTACTTTCAGGTCTCCTATCTTATTCAAGAAGTATCTAAGTCTTAATGCTGAAATCCTTGGATTTAATGTTGATCCTAAGTTTGGTGATTGTCTGGATGCTCTTATAATGCTAGACCTATTCGATGTGCCTATGGATGTCATTGAAAGTCTATCGAAAGAAATTAATGATGACTCTATTCTCGAAAGATTCAAGAAATAAATCAACTCTTCCTCATAAGATCTTATAATCTTCCACATCGAAAAAAAATAATACAAGTCAGGTTTATTGTTATGCAATCAGCCTGACTTGTTATTTTTACACTCAAAAAAAAAGAGCTCATCAACTCTTTGATAGCTCTTCTTTTCAATGGTTTATAATCTTTTACTTTTCTGATAAAGCTTCTACACCAGGGAGTTTCTTGCCTTCAATAAATTCAAGCATCGCTCCTCCTCCAGTACTTACATAACCTACTTTATCCTTCAAGTCGTATTTGTTGACTGCTGCAACTGAATCTCCTCCTCCAATCACAGAGAAAGCTCCTTTTGAAACTGCTTTAGCCACTGCATAAGCAACAGACTTTGTTCCTGCCTCAAAGCTTGACATCTCAAACACTCCCATAGGACCATTCCATAGAATGGTTGAAGAGTTTGCTATTACTTCCTCAAACTTTGCTATTGATTCAGAACCTATATCCAAGCCCATCCAATTATCAGGAATATCACCAATTGGACAGACCTTAGTGTTGGCATTATTGTCAAAGGCATCTGCAACGACAACATCAGTAGGCAAATAAATATTTACACCTAATTTCTTCGCTTTTTCCAAAGCTTGTCTGGCTGTATCAAGTAGATCTTCTTCCAATAAAGAACTACCAACATTACCACCCATAGCCTTAGCAAAAGTAAATATCATACCTCCACCAATGATCATATTATCTACCTTCTCCATTAGATGGTTGATAATCTCAATTTTTCCAGAGACCTTAGCTCCACCCAAAATAGCAGTGAAAGGCTTCTTGCCTTCGTTCATCACTTTATTGATGCTCTCAACTTCCTTAGCCATCAACAAACCAAAAGCTTTACTATCCTTATCGAAAAAATCTGCAATAATAGCTGTAGAAGCATGTGCTCTGTGAGCTGTGCCAAATGCATCATTCACATATACATCACCCAAGTCAGCCAACTTTCTGGCAAACTCTCTATCACCTTTGGTTTCTTCTTTATAGAATCTTAGGTTCTCAAGTAGTAATACTTCACATGGCATTAGCTTGGAAGCTTTTTCTATAGCTTCTTCACCAATACAATCATTAGCAAACATTACATCAATGTCTAGTTTCTCAGATAAAGGTTTTATGAGATGTCGAAGAGAAAACTTATCCTCAGGGCCATCTTTAGGTCTTCCAAGATGAGACATAAGAATAACAGAGCCGCCTTGTGAAAGGATCTTTTTTATGGTAGGAATGGCCGCGTTAATTCTTGTATCATCAGTAATTTCGAATTTTTCGTTTAAAGGAACATTAAAATCAACTCTGATCAATGCTTTTTTACCGAAAAGACTAATGTTTTCTACGGTATTCATGAGTATTCTCTTTATTTAGATAATAAATTTATTTATATGATTTATCATATTCATACAATGATGAAACGTCAAGAATGCAATTACAGTGTAAAAAAAAACTGCCTTCTTCACAGAACGCAGCCTTTATAATGAAATTTATGAGAGATATTATTTTTCTTCTTTATCCTTTAATTCCTCAATCTGCTTAGATACTTCCTTTATTTCTTCTTTCCTCTTTGCCATATTATGTTCAAGAAAAAAACTAATTACAAGCGCAATCCCACCAAAAAAGAAAACCAAACCAAAATATAATTCATCCTTAAGACGATAAATCTTATCCTCACCAAAAGCAATAATAAAATTAGCAATAATTAAAGCTAAGCCTATATTCAATGCTAATAAACCTATTTTCAAGTTATGCTCTTTCCAAAAACGACTAATGAAATCCTCATCTTTCTTTTTATCATACTCCATAGGATTGATTCCATTGCGGATAAGCATTGTTCTCTCCTTATATCTTTGTGAGGTCCGGATTATGGCATATATGCCTATCCAGATTATTGCTATGATGATTACGCCTTCCATAATATGTATATTATTTTACTTAAATATGTTTTCTCTTTTATGACGTTAAGTTTATTCCAAGGTTACATTTTTGGATATCCGCTTCAAAAATATTCATATGCCACTTAATATTCAAGAATTCAGGCTTTATTTAGATCAGATTTCATAAAGCCGTTATTTATATCTAACTTTACGCACTGAAAATTCTCCTATGGAAAAACGATGGGTCTTAAAAGAAGAGAGTGATAAAGAACAGGTTAGAAGGTTATCTAAAGAATTAAATACACCTACCATTCTCACTAATTTACTTATACAAAGGGGTATAAAATCTTATGATCAGGCGAAAAGTTTCTTTCGTCCTGAACTCTCTCATCTTCATGATCCTTTTTTGATGAAAGATATGGATAAAGCTGTCATCAGGATTAATAAGGCCATCCAAAGAGGAGAAAGAATATTGATCTATGGAGACTATGACGTAGACGGTACTACTTCTGTTGCTTTAGTATACAACTTCCTTAGCACACTACATTCTAAGCTGGATTATTATATCCCTGACAGATACAATGAGGGTTATGGGATCTCTTATAAAGGTATCGATTTCGCTTCACAAAATAACTTTTCTCTGGTTATCGCTCTTGATTGTGGTATTAAGGCTATAGAGAAGATGGAGTATGCAAAGAAAAAACGCATAGACTTCATTATCTGTGACCACCATAGACCTGATAATATTCTCCCTAAAGCTGCTGCTATACTTAATCCCAGAAGACTTGATTGTGATTATCCGTATAAAGAACTTTCTGGCTGTGGGGTTGGCTTTAAGCTAATACAGGCGCTTGCTCAAAAGAACAAGATACCTTTCTCTTCACTAAAGAAATATCTGGATTTAACTGCAATTAGTATTGCTTCTGATATTGTACCCATCACTGGAGAGAACAGAATCCTTGCTTTTTATGGACTCAAATTAATGAATTTCAGACCAAGGCCGGGTATCGTCTCTTTACTTGAGAAGTATGGAAAGTTTGAAAAAAACACCAATAAAGACTATAGATTGTTCTTCAAAAGGGAGATCACTATAAATGACCTTATCTTCCTTATTGGGCCTAAAATTAATGCAGCAGGTAGATTAGAGAATGGCAAAAACTCTGTAGACTTACTTGTCTCTAAAACTTCTGAAGTAGCTGACTCTATTGCCAGACAAATAAATGACCTGAATACTGTAAGAAGAAACCTTGACAACCAAACAACACAAGAAGCTCTCTTCTTTATATCTAAAGATAAAGAACACCCAAGCCGCAAGACTACAATAGTCTACAATGAAAAATGGCATAAGGGTGTTATTGGTATTGTGGCATCTCGTCTGATGGATCATTTCTACAGACCTACGCTTGTGCTGACAAAATCTAATGGCTTCATTACAGGCTCTGCAAGATCAATAAAAGACTTTGATGTTTATGAAGCTATTGATCATTGTAGTGACTTACTGGAACACTTCGGCGGTCATAAGTATGCTGCGGGACTATCCATAAAACCTGAAAACCTACCAGCTTTTAAAGAGAGATTCAACAGCTTTGTAGAGAATAAAATATCAGAAAAGATTTTAACTCCAATCATTGAGATTGATGCAAATATCGACCTTTCTGTAATAAATGGAATAGACAGTAAGTTCTTCAATGTCCTGAAGCAATTTGCACCATTCGGCCCCGGAAATCCATCTCCCATCTTTTGTACAAATGGCATTAAGGATACTGGATACGCTCGTATTGTTGGACAGAAGCATCTAAAGATGAAAGTCACAAGTGCAGAAGAGGGCGAACAATCTCCAAAGATTGATGCTATCGCATTCCAACAAGGGGATGAAGTTAATTATAAATGGATTAGTAAAATGTTCCCTTTTAGTATATGCTACCAAATAGAAGAAAACGCTTGGCTGGGAAAGATAGATCTACAATTGAATGTAAAGGATATAAAACTTGAAATGTAGCTAACGTTTCTCTAATTGTATTAGCCCTAATGTTCTTATAAACATAACTATCCCCGTGATCAAGGCAAGAACGCCTATCATGTAAGCCAAAGTAGTTTCCCCTTTGTAGGGGTTCAATAGTAATGAGACTCCCAGAACAATCAACAATATCCCACATAATAAAATCAGATACTTTCGTGGAAACTTTCGCGGTTGGCTTGTCATTACAACAACTTGTCCAACACCAAACAGTATCAACCAAATGGCAACGATATAAACAAAAAGCTCTATAGATTTACTTGGAAAGACGATTATAAGTATTCCTATAACCATATCTATAATCCCATTCAGGCCAAACACCCATGGTTTGTTTAATCCCCGAATCTTGATAGTAAGAGAAAAGATAATCTGCAAAAAGCCTCCCGCCAACAAGATATAAGAAAAGAAAATAGCTAAGATGTCTAATGTAGCATCAGGATGTATAATAGCTACCAATCCAAACAGGAAGATAAGTAAAGAATAAAAAAGCTGCATCCAGCGATTAGAATACTTTGAGAATTTATCCATAGAGCATGTGATAGTTACTTACTCTAAAGATACAAATTATAAAAAGCTTTGTTTGAATAAGTTTATTGAAATTAGAAAATATGAAGTGTCTCAAAGATAACTCTTAATATAAGGAATATTCCAAAAATTGAAAGCCCCGCCCCTGTAAGGTGATTCAAGAACTTTAGCTTTTCTAAAGTCAGGAATCTCTTGATCTTGAATGCGCCTAAGCATTTCAATATATCAGCACTCAACACTGTCATAAGGACTCCCGCAAAATAGGCTACAATAGAACTTACATTATCTCCGGTTCTTGCTGATATTCCTACCATTATACCCATCCAAAAAATCCATATAAAAGGATTGGCAATATTCAGGAAGAAACCTTTAAAAAAGCACTTTAATGAATGTACCTTCCCCAGACTTATAGGTGTATTATCCTTTGGACTTGTCATTTGTACTTTCTTCCTATATGTGAAGAACCCAAATGCAATAAGCACCAACCCACTTATGATCCCGAAGGTAATCTTATTCGAAGGTTGATTTATAAACTGAATAATTCCAACGAAAGATAAGGATACCAACAACAAATCAGATACAAAAACCCCCAAGGCCAACAATACTGCTGATGGAAATCCTTTATTGATACTAGTTTGAACCATCGCAAATAATGCTGGACCAAATCCAAAAACTGTTGCTAAAGCTAACCCTAGAACTATTCCTTCAAGAAAAGATGACATAATATAAAAGCTTCTTTTTTCTTCTTCAATCTATGATTTAGATATTAATCCACGCAAATTTAAAAAATTATCATTGAAACAATGATATATATTAACTTTTATGATTTTATTTAAACGATTATAATTTTATATAAACCCTACTATTAACAATATTAGCCCTTCTTAAGCATATTTATAGAGTCCATACTAAAATTATAAAAGCTAAGTGATTCAGATTTTAATTATCTTCCGTGCTTTTAATCAAACTAACGTATTCAATGTCATTTATTATGTCTAAGCCATTAAGAATTACACTGGTAACGATTGGGTTCATCATCATTTGCTTTGCATCTTTACTCTTATATTTGACTTTTACAGAGTATAAACCTGCTGATAAAATAGCACTCAAGACATACAATACAGAGCTGGAAGAGAAAGTCTATTCTGATACTATCACTTGTTATTCATGGAATATCGGATATGCTGGTTTGGGTCGTGAAATGGATTTCTTTTATGAAGGCGGAGAGATGGTAAAGCCTACGCTTGACTTATGCCATAAATATATGGATGGCGTAACCAAGACTCTAGAAACATGGAGTGATGCCGACTTTATTCTTCTACAGGAAATAGATATCGACTCCAAAAGATCTTATTTCAACAATCAATTAGATATTATCTCCAGCAAGCTGAATGATTATTATTATAATTATGCAACCAATTATAATGTACAGTTTGTGCCTCTCCCTGTATATAGCCCTATGGGTAAAGTGTCGGCTGGATTGGCGACATTCGCAAAATATATCCCTGATTCTTCTATTAGATATGCATTCCCTCAAATACAACCATGGCCTAATAGTCTGGCTATGCTGAAAAAAGGTTTCATTGAAAATAGATACAGCCTTCCTAATGGCAAGCAGCTTGTTGTCTTCCATACTCACAACTCCTTCTTTCAAAAAGACAGTACCCAAAGATATAGAGAGCTTAATGTCCTGAAGAATAAAATGACATTAGAATATAAGAAAGGAAATTATGTTATCGCTGGTGGAGATTGGAATCAAACGCCTTTAGGGTTCGAGCCTAAGGATTATCCTAATATCCAAAATTATGTGAAGACTGCTGTTAATCTTTGTGATGGTTACTTTCCACGAAAATGGAAGATCGTCTACGATGCAAAAACACCTACAACAAGATTCAATGATATGCCTTATAAGAAAGGAAAATCAAAAGTCTCTTATATAGATTATTTTATCATCAGCCCTAATGTGAAGAATATAGACTGCAAGACTATTGACCTTGAGTTTAAATACTCTGACCATAATCCTGTAAAAATTACTGCCATATTGCAATAAGAAAATAAAATTAATTATATATTTGTATCCTCAAAAGTAGGGGCATTAGCTCAGTTGGCTAGAGCGTTTGACTGGCAGTCAAGAGGTCATCGGTTCGATTCCGATATGCTCCACTTTAAAGATATAGCGTTTGCGGGCTTCCACCGTGGGCGCTTTTTTTGTTTGTGCACGCAATTTGCACGCATGTTGAGTTCATGAGAATGGAAAATTTAGTAAAGTAATAAATTGTAATAAGAGCTAAAGTTGTCTAATAGTTTTCTATACTCGTTATAATCTAATTATATGCTCTGGTTTTGCCAAACACATGTTATTCCACTCGTTGGAAAGACCCAATCAGGCTGATGTACTTCTATACTTTTTCTATTTACAATATTTTCTGGAGGTGTAGTGTTTGGTTTCGACTCTGAGGTAAAATATGGAAATACTGAAAGCCTTCCAATATCAACTTTCTGAAAATCAAAAGTTACTCTAACTCCGTGACTTGGTACTGGTACTTGAATATTTATAGCATTGCTTTTTTTTCTAATAATACTTTCAATTGTATAATTAATTAGAATAGGTTCATTATTTTGAATAAAGTCATTAAAATCAATATGTCTAGCTTCATATTCAGCTTGATATCTATCTTTTTTAATATTCCTATTTACGGTATATGTTTTTCCATTTATTCTCAGATTAGATATATAAAAGTACAGTTCTTCAAATTCATCACTAAATGCAGTTTTTAACCCCCAAACGCTATGATAACTTTCATCTTTTAGATACTTAAAAAAAGCATCATACTCTTTTAAACATAAGAATTTTATAGTAGATGTTTTTAAAACTGTTTCATAACTTATATGATCGACAAACTTCCAATATTTATTTTTAACTAATTTAGACAAATTACAATCTGTTATCTCTTCAATATCTATCTTGTGATTTAGGTCTCTCCAGCGACTTTGGTACTTAAATATTTCACTAAAAAAACTTTTTTTCAATTGCCGTGCCATATTCACATTTTTCAATTTATTTTCTAGGCAGGCTAAAAACAAATCATCGGTTGAATCATCAGACAAGAGTTCTTTTAAGCTTTCTTTTTTTAATATTACAGATTTAGTAATAATTGATGGAAGATCAGATTTTAAACTATTTATTTTATCATTAACTACTGCATCTGTTTTTGCCTCTGTTTTTGAACGTATAATTTTTTCAAAAATATAGCCTATTATAGAAGATGTTAATAGTGAATCAGATACTAATTTTATTGTGGAGTAAATAAAGTTATAAGTTTCAGACTCGGGATCGGGAAATAAACGCAATATAATAGACAACAAAAAGGATAGACATAACAATCCAAGCAAAAATTTATCCACAGACAATGACCAAATTTCGTATTCAGCTTTATCTTTTTTAGATTTCATACCTGTATGTGTGGAGCTTTAAAATGTTATGTAAATCAGAATATTCAATGCTTTCATTATCTATGAGTAGTCCAAAAATTCTTGTTTCTATTTCTCTTAGAGATTTTTTTGCTTGCTCTTTATTTAAGTTCAATTTCTTTATCACAGAATCAATATTATTGTCGCCTTGCAGATTTTTGGAAATAAGGTAAGACATAGGGCTTACAGTTTCATTTTCAGAGAAAAGCATTGAAACATAGCTAGACATTCTATATATTTCATCTATTATAGAGGTCGGTGACCCTGGCAGAGATAATGAGTTTATTTCATTATTTGATAATTTTATCTCAACTTCTTTTATTAGCTTTCTACCGCCTTTAACCAGATGCACAATACCTTCTAAACCATAATTTGCATATATAAAACTAGCCATTCGAAAATAGTCAATGTAAAGTTTAAATTTTTGAGAATGTCCAGAAAATTTTAGTCTACGATATTTGAAGTAATTAAGAACTACTTCTTGATTAAATATTTTTGCTCCACAATATAATACACCAAGGAATTCACATATTCCTTCTTCAAGTCCTCTAGCTAATAGTTCAGGATTTTTATTTCCAATTATTGAGTGTATTATTTCATGTCCAAGAGTTAAATGTGACTTAATAGGTATAAGTTTATCTTTTCTAAAATATATTCCTGATTTTATATTATATTTTAATTCATCAAATTTGTCAGGGCAAAGTGCCGCCCCTTCTATATGAGCAAAAGGTTTAGGGAATTTGTCTACTAATTCCAGATGAGGTGGCGTGACATTTAAGCCTATGGATTTTAAAATATCCATAGATATATTTAAATACATAGTCATATCAATGCTAAAATCTTCCCATATATAGTTTATTTTTGAATATAATATTTCAAGATCTCTGCAAACTAATATAAGCTTTGCTTCATTATCTCCAATTTCCCTATTTGAATATTTTAGCTTGATATTGTTGATCGTAGTAAAAAGCTCATTAGTAAATGATTTTTTTGAATCTATATTAGGGTTATTTGAAAAGGACATAGTAAATGTTACAAAATTCTCAATATTTGAGAACTTACCACCACTTTTAAAGAGACAAGCATATAGAATGGTATTAAATTTCATATTGATTACCTATTTAGTTAACAAAAATAAAAGGAGAGCTAGTTACTGCTCTCCTAGCCTTGGCTCTAATCGTTAGTTCCATTTCCACCTTGCCACATAATTATATCTCCTATTATTTTAATAAAACTTTATCTAAAACACCACATTCACTTTCGATGTACAATTTAAGGTAATCTCTAGAGTTTTCTGAATAGTGGGTGTTTAAATGAAATAATTCAGTTGCAATATAGTAATAAATACTATTTAATTTATTATTTATAAGGGTAATTTTATTATTATGTTCTTTTCTAATGTTTGAGTTGGATATTTGAACCTGCATTTGGAAAAGTAATTTTTGCATCTCTATTTCATATTTTAGGAATACTTTGCATAATACTTTTATTTCTTTATACAATTTATTTATTCTGTCATCCTTGAATTTATAAGTAATATTGCATCCATTATCAATCGTAATTACCTTTTTTAGCTCTCTGTACGAATATTTTGTGCCATAATTTATAATTAGTTTATTGCTTATTGCGCTATAGCTAAGAATTTTATTAGTATTGAGAAAGTTTAAATTATCTATAAAATCTTGATAATCCATTTCAGGAAAAAAAATTATAAATCCATAATTTACAGAGAGCGATAACCCTTTTATTACTTTAATGGCACGAATATTACAATCTAATGTAGTATTTTTATTGAATGCTTTAAGTCCCTTTGATATACCAGATTCTAATCCAATAAAAACATTACATAACCCCAATTTCTTTAACTTCTTGAATAGGGTATAATTAACAACCTCAGCTCTGCACTCGAAAGAAAATTTGATGTTATATTCAAATAGTTTTTGAGCGATTTTTAGGGCTCTCTCTATACTTAATTTATCTTTCCCTAGAAAAGTGCTATCAAGAAATGATATGGCTTCTAGGTTGTAATTTTTATACAAGTAATCAATTTCTTTATTTACATTTTCAGCAGATCTTAAACGCCATTTGAATTTTTTGTTACATAATTTAGAAAATGAAGATACAGAGCAGAATGAACAATCACCATAACAACCTCTACTTGACATTAGTGAAAAGTGTTTATTATTCAAATGAAATGAATTTTTATCTCTAGTAGGGAAAGGAAGGGAGTTTAAATCTACATCATGATAATCATTTTCCTTAATTATAAACTGATGTTTTTTATAGTTTTCGCGGCATACAATATTAATAGAGCTATAAGGGTCGAAATTACTTTTCAATAAATAAAAGAGAGCTTGTTCACCTTCTCCTAAGATTATATAACTTACTAATATTTCATTGTCCAGAATTGACTTATATTTAAATGATGCATAATTCCCACCAGCTATTATTATAGGAAAATGTTCTGCTTTAATTTTTACCATACATGCGAGTATGTCCCGTACTGAAATATATTGTTCATAGTAGTTAATAGAGAATCCAACTACATCATAATTAATTATTTTTTCAGCAATTAGGGTGTTTGTGTCTGTGTAAAAGTCACATTCAAGTATATCAACATTAAATGATTTACTAGTGAGATAGCTGTGTAAATATCTTATCCCTAAACTCTCACCTAGTCTAATTTTTTTTTCAATACATGAAGGGGATATCAGTATTGTTGTTAAGTTATTCACGATTATTAATAGATTTATTTTTAAAGAAGATTTTAAACATGATATCAATATTTATAATGTCTTTTTTTAGGATTTGAATTTACAAAAAAACTTGTCTTAAAAATATCATTCATCCTCGACTTCAAACCCAATTCTCTCCAACCACACTCTCATGTTCTCTAATTTATGGCCACGGCCATATTTAGGCTTATAAGTTCTATGTCCCATAAGTTGGTCAATGATTTCCTCTGGTGCGCCAATATCTCGTAGACGATCTTTAAAGGTGTGCCGCAGAGAATATAGCGAGTGTTTTGGTGTTGGTTTTAGGTCGTGATTTCTGAAATATACATTTATAAGGTTCGATACACTATCGGATTCTTTGTATCTGGTGAAGCCGTTAGGAAACTTTTTAAAAGCAATTAAAGCAGTCCCAACTAATGGGATTTTGCGTTCTGAGTGGGCTGTCTTTAATGCTCTATTTTCTTTAGGGCGAATGTATATATGAGGGACAGGATCATCAAGGAAAATATCGCCTGATTCTAATCCAACAAGCTCAGCTTCACGTGCGCCAGTGTCAGCCATTGCATAAACTAAATACTTGGCATCATCATTTAAACCATCCAGATTAGGTAAGATTTTATTTTGTACAAACTCGGCTTCGAAGGGAGGACGGGATATCTTTAATCGCTTAAATTGGGTGTTTTTAAACATTGCATCTTCATCAAAAGGTATTTCGTTGGCATTGGCTACAGTGCTCAGAATATCTTTGATATAACGTAGTTTCTTATTTCCTGTATCTGGAACCATACCTTCACTAATCTTTGCCATTAAGTGTTGATGAAACTTTAGAATATCTGATCTGGCAATTTCACTTACACCTTTATTACCAACTAATTTAATGAATTCATTTAGCGTGTAATCCCTCGGGTTCTTGTATTTTTTAATTTGAAATTCTGACTTGTTCAATAATCGATCTGCACTTAAAGTCCAATATTTTTTCATACAAGATTTTAATGGGATATGAGGAGCTTTTGATATTCCAAGAACACAATCGCTGATTTGTTGATGATCTATATTATTGTAGGCTGTTGATATGCGATTTAGGATTTCGCCTAAAAAAGAGTTTTCAGCTATTTGTATATGATTTTTGTAGGAAAAACCTCTGACATGAGCGATTGCAACGGCTCTAGCATATGAATCTATACAGTCATTAGCTTTGTTCTTTAGTACTTGCCAGTTTTTATGAAGTTCTTCTTCAATGGCAATCGATTTTTTCAAAGCTTCATACTTATTTTTTGTTTTAAGAGCTATTTTTATGTGTGTGCGCTTTTCAATTTCAACCGCATATCTAGGTATCCTCTTATTGAAATAATACCACCCATTTCTAACCAGTAAATTCATGTCAATGTGTCCCAAAATGTGTACCAAATTGTAGACCAATTGTACTTTTATGCGAAAATGGCTTGTACGCACCAAAAGCAAAATGCCAGAAAACTTGCTAGTTTCCTAGGTTTGATACGTTTCAATGATATGAGGAAGAGTTGTTTTAATGGTATCCCGTACGAATGCAAATATGTAAAATAAATACAGACTTAAGTGATTGATCTTTAATAAATATTTTCTTTAGAAATTGTCCATTGCTCCAAAATGTGTAACAAATACTAATCTTGTTAGTGTACCAAACGTCTATGTTTTAGATTAACTGCTTTTAGACAATTTGTAAATATCTAATTAGAAAGAATTCTGTCCAATAGTTTGTCTTCTTTTTTTCTTTTCTCAGTTTCAATTTCTAAACGCTTGTATATAACAAGCAATTTTCTCTGATTATCATTCGATGCCTTGCGGATGATTTCAGTAAGCTGAAATAGCCCTGTTTCTATATCTGTGATTGTGATAGGTTTGTTATGATTCATGGCTAGCTCCTCTTTGCAAATACATATAATTTTGATTATTATTTAATTATAAAAATACGCACATTAAATTTTAGAGTATTTAGAGCTATTAAAATATAAACAAGTAATAAATATTATTTATTTTCAAATTATTGTTTACATCTTTTAAACAAAATTTTAATTTAGCAGGTGTATTACTTTTATCAATTGATTACTATTATTCAATATCTGTTATTTAATAAACTAGACGAGATTTGTATTAATGATTCCAAGAATAAGAATTATCGATAAAGTAGTTGATGCTCTGACAAACATTGACTCTAAGGTTGAATTATCAGGTTGCTTAAATCTACAAGATATTAATGTGCATTTAGAGAATGTATTTAGAGACTTACTAAACCTAATTTATACAGATAGAGAATTCAAAAATTTAAATAGTCTTGAAGGGAATTATACTGCCATTGATTTAGGGGATAATTTGAATGATATTGCCATTCAAGTAACTTCAGATACCTCTAGGAAAAAAGTTGTTAAGACTTTAGATTTATATAAAAAAGAAAATAATTTTTCTAAGGTGATAATGCTGTATTGCAAAATTAAAAAGCCAAGTAGGCAAAAGGATTTTTCAGATATAATTCAAGGAAGATTTGATTTTGAGGAATGGTCTTTAAAATGTTTGCAAAAAAAAATAATGGATTTGAAGTTCGAAGATTTAGAGAACGTCGCAAATCTGTTGCAGAAGGAAATACTGACAAATAGTAATGATTTATTAAAGTATGAGGATAACACAGCTATTAGTAGTTGGGCAGAAACTTCTCTTAATGACGCCAGAAACATTAAAGATAAATTAAATTCAGTATGTAGTGATGTAAAAGACTATAGAGTATCAAAATATTGTACCGATATTGCTTCGGGAAGATTAGAGTTGCAAGATTATTCTGATAGAGATATTAGTTCATTGAAGTATAGAATCTTTGAAGTTTGCCAAGAAGAATTAGTGTCTTATTGTGAGAGAGGATTAAAAGAAGACTTATCTTTAAACGAAGTAAAAGAAATAATTGACAATTATACGAATAAAGCTGTTGAAATAATTAGCGATAAATCAAAAAGCTTTAATTACCCTAAAACAAATAAAGATTTACTAAGGAAAGTTGTTTTAGCACTAATTGATGAATGTTATTTATCATTTGATGTAAAAGGAATTTATAATGGATAATAAAGATTTTGCCAAGAAGCGTTTAATGTTTATTCAGAAAGAGGATTATAATTTTCTTGCATATAGTTTACTAATATTATTAAATGAATTAAAATGTTTTTCAGAAGAGAATAAGTTTAAGGATTTCAGAAAGATCGCTTATTTAGTTGATTTTATAAATTCACACATCAATATAAATGATTATTCAGCTAGTGAATTAAGTAACATATATTCTAAAGCACAATTAAAGAAACAACTTTTATCTCATCTTTTGATTGTCCTACGTAATCGCAAATTTATTGAAGTGGAAGTTAACGGTATAAATGGAACATTTGATTTATGGTTAAAAAAAGAGAATATACCCAAAGTTTTTTTTGATAAAAAATTTTTCTTTAAAGAAATAAATAACATTGCTGGATTAAAAAAGATCAGTCGTTTACGAACAGTCTCAATAAAAACTCTTACTAATAATTTATTTGCTTCAAGGAATGTATTGACATGGGAAATTTGATAATTAGAAAGGTGAAATATTCAGGAGATTTATATTTTTTTGAATCTCCTTTATTAAACGATGGTATAAATGTAATAATTGGTGATAATGGATCAGGTAAAAGTACATTTTCTTACTTTATCGAATATGGCTTAGGTGGTTATGTGAAACCATTCGTAAAAGATAAAAATAATAGAAATAAATATACTGAGATTGTTGAGGATACAAATAACTATGTAGAAATAGATGTCTTTATTGATGACAATAACTATACATTTAAAAGGTTTCTAAATCAAAATGAAATTTTCATTTCTGATAATCAGGAAATTATAAAGCTTCCTGTTAACAGAAAGAATAGTAAAGTTCAGATTTTTTCTGATTGGTTGTTGAACAAGCTGTCCATTCCTGTATTTGAATTAAATCTTGGAACTAAATCTTGGAAATTAAATTTTGATCATCTATTCAGGTTACTTTGTTATGATCAAGATACTAGTCCCCAAAAAATTTATAAGTCACCAGCCTCGGAAAATTTCATTACTGATTCTGTTTTGATAAGAAAATTTATATTTGAGATTTTACTTGGTATATCATCAGTAGAATATTATGAATTAATTGAGGATGTTAAAAATATAGAAAAAGAAAAGGAGTTAGCTAGTTATATATTTAATGAATTTAAAAACATAAACCCAACAATTGATTGCAATTCAGGAAAAGAGGAACAAGTTAAATCCTTAGAAATAGAATTAGAGAAATTGATTTCTGAAAGAAATTTATATCAAAAAGGGAACGAAAAGGTTGATGAAAAGGCTGCATACTTAAGTAAACTTCAATCAAAATTAGTAAATGTAGAGTTAAAGATCTCTGAAAAGGCTGTTAAAAGAAAATCTGTTCAAATAGAATTATCTAAAATTGAGAACCTTTTTAGATTATTAAAAGAAGAAATATTAGAGATTAAGAAAATTATATTCACACATGATAAACTTAACCTTTTTTCTATGGAATTATGTCCATTTTGTATGTCAAAAAAGAAACCTAAAAAGGGAGTTTGCATTTGTGGATGTAAAATAAATGATGATGGTTATGAGAAGTTTGTTTACACTTCTGCTGAGTATACAAAGATCTTAAAACATAAGGAAAAAAGTCTAGAGACTATTCAAATAGCTATAGATGCTTACAAAGCAAACAATAATAATCTGGAATCTGAAATATCTCAATTAGAAAACCAATCTTTACAATCTAAGAAAGAACTAACTTCAGCAATAAGGGCATTAGAACATTCTAATAATTCCAATTTCATAGATTCTATAAATGAAAAGATTTTTAAACTTCAACAGGAAATCCACAACTCCAAAGAAAGGCATTCAAAATTTATAGAATATAATATCTTAGAAAAAGATTTTTTAAAGAAAAAAGGCAGCCTAAATCAAAAGAAAAAAGTACTCAATCGCACAGAAAAGGATTTTAAAGTTTTAAATAGAAAAACAATCGCTGAATTTAATAAAATATATAATTCATTAATGTTATTATCATCTTGTTCATGTAATTATGCTGAAATAGATGATGATTATATGCCAATTATTGATACAGGTGAATATAAAAACACTAGTGCAAATGTTCCAAAAAGATTAATGTATTATTTTACTATTTTAAGCTTAGCTTTAAAGCTTAAAAATGTAAAACATCCAAAACTATTGATAATAGATACTCCTGAAACAGGAGGGATTGATGCCGATAATTTAAATAATGATATTAAATTACTTGAAAAAGCAATTGAGTTATCAAAAAATAGCCCGAACAATAGAGTTGATAAATTTCAAGTAATATTAACAACTGGAATTAAAAAATTCCCAAATGAATATAAGGATAAAGTTAAAATACAGTTTAATACTAATACAGAAGAATATATCTTAAGGAAGAGATAAGAGGTATTGTTTATGCTTCTAATTTTAGTTTAGATGTTTTTATAATTTAAAATGGAGTACTTTTGTAATATGAAAGCAAAAGAATTATCAAAATATATTATTGCTAAATCTGACAATTTTGGAGATCTCATTACTAATAAAAAACTTCAAAAATTATTGTATTACATTGAAGCTTGGTTTTTGGTTCATATTGACTCAATAATAGATGAAGATTTTGAAGCATGGATACATGGTCCTGTAATCCCAAATGTATATCACAAATATAAAGAATTCGGTTATTCTCCCATCAAAATTAAATATCAAAATAATGAAGATTCTTCTGGATTCATTAAAGAATTTGAACAACTCAATGAGTTAGATGACTCTGCCATTGAGCTTATAAATTTAGTTTTAACTAAATATGGAGAACTGTCATCTCAACAACTCGAACTTTTAAGCCATTCGGAAGATCCGTGGAAACTTTCTAGAGGGGAATACACTCCTTTCGATCATTGCAACGAGGTGATTTCTAAAGACCAAATGAAAATTTATTACTCCTCATTGATTGTATAATGCCATCTAAATTTAATATTTCAAACCCCAAAGACAAAATAAATAGTCTTACTAATCATTTACAAGAACGATATAAACTTGGAAGTGGAAGTGATAAGATAGCAGAAGTAAAAAATTTGAGGCCTATTTTCGCTTTTGATTATTTGTCACTTTCAAAAACTAATGTGTGTTTTAACTCAAAAGTGATTAATCAAAAAAAAGATTATTTAAAACTATTAGAGGGGTTGAAAAAAATATCATCAAAAACTTTTGATGATTTAACAAGGGATAAAAATTATCATTTTCATAGTGTAGATTTTTCCAATGTAAAAGTAAAAGTTTCTGAGAATGATTTTTTAAAATGTTTAGTTTCAGATTCTAGAAAAATTGATGATTCAATTAAACCAACTGTATATCAGTTTAAGATCTTTGAAGAAGCACGTATACTAGGTTTTCTATACAGGGGAATATTCTATCTTGTATGGTTTGATAGACAGCATGAAGTTTATAAGAGAAAATAATATAAGTATTTTTATAATACGATATTTATATATCATTGGATTGGTTACATATAACAAAATCAACACAATCGCGGGGGGAACAAAAAAACTTCACAAAGGTAGGATGTCAGATTTCAACTTGTCAAGGTCGAGTTTGGTGATTTTGACTGGATAATTTTCACACATATGTCAACGCACATGCGGTCGTGGATATATGTTTACATAACGCGGATGTTATGATGTGTGCTAATGTTTCTCGTACCCCACGGGGGTGTTGGTTGTATTTACATAACATCAACATAAAAGTATACAGGCAGGGATTATTTTTATAAAATTATTAACTCAAAAACCTGTGACAAAATCAAATCTTCATATCAAACACAGGTTTTTCCTTTTTTATCTCCTTTTCTTTCTAAAAAACAAGGCAAATTCCTGTGCGTAAAGGAATTCAATAAATCAATGTAAAATCTTCTACAGGTGTTAACCTGCGGAGGGTTTATTATGTCTAAGAATATGAAATTCAAAGAAAAACTGGCTTTGTTTCGGCTTAATAAAGTGGAGCTGTTTAGCAAGTCTGATCTTTCTTCTTTTGCGGATGCTCAGGCGGTTTTTCGTCAAAATTGGGATGATATGCGCATTGGTTATGTTAAACAAAATAAAGCTTCAAATGGAGCTGTAATTGTTAAATATAATCATTTTATTGGCAATATTCACCCATGTCAAAATGCTGTAAACATTCATCAAAAAAGACTTAATTCCAGTCAGATTTCAGATGTCAATTTGCTTAATATCAGGGTGATTAAAAGGGATTTTCACGTCCTGAGTAGCCACTTGTAGTTATTCGATAGTAATCGATGTTACAAGTGGCAAACCCCTGATTTACATTAAAAATATCGCATGAATTTTGTGCAAAAATTAAGCATGTCGTCAAACACAGCTTAAGATTTTTGCTCTGAACAGTGATGTTTGTTTTATCAAAATTTAAGATATTTTATGATTATAATCTTTAAGGAAAAATTGGATATGTTTGCGATCAGCATTTCCAAACACATACTGCTGCTTGTTGATCAATAAAGCTTTTTACCTCAGAGTAATCTGAGTTTTTCTTCGATAAAATCTAGGTTTTTTAAAGGTCAACGCACATGCGGGTGCGGGTATATATTTTGCATAACGCCATAATAATGCACGAAAGAGAGGGATTTTAACACGAATATTAAAATTCAAGCCCTTGCAACAAAATCAAATCTATAATTCAAGGAGTGATTAAAGTTGAATTTTTACCCCAATTTTTCACAAAAATATAAGAAGAGAATTTGCCTTTATCATGACAAATTCTCTTTATTTTGAAACTTTGACCTAAGCACAGCTTTTTCGAAAAAAAGTGCAAATTTTGACCTTGCCCTAAGCAGTGCTTTTAAAAATTTGAAATTTCTATCAGACATCTTCCCTTAGCAGTGCTAATTCTCTTAGGGCAGAGTTAGGAAAAATGCAAAATCGCTGCACAGCCCTTATTCACCTCTCAGAATGAAATTATTTGTTCGTTATACTCATCCAAAATATCCTTGTTTAATTCTTTTAAATAGACTTGAGTTGTGCTTAATTTTTGGTGTCCTAACATCTCAGAAATTGCAGTAACTGGAATTGCCATATTATTGGCAATTGAGGCAAAAGAATGACGAGATACATATGAGGTCAGTTTCTCATCAATTTTAGCATCTATGCCAATTTGCTTCAATCGTTTGTTGTAATTTTTACGCTCCCACATCACGTCTTTGTATTGATCTGCAAGTGCTGTACGTCTAATAATGGGCAACAAGTACACATCTTTTTTCTTGTCTTTAGAATAGTAATTTATGATCTCCTTTAACTGCTCAGAGATTTTAATATCGTAAAACTTGCCTGTCTTTTGTCGTTTGTATTGGATGCGCCCGTCAACTATATTTCCGACTTTAAAGTGCGCTAAATCAGTGAATGAAGCCCCCATAAGATAAAAGCTCATTAGGAATATATTTCTAGTATGAAACAATTTTGAATTTGCCTCATATTTAAGATCGATTATTTTCTTAATTGATTCAATTGGAATAGCTCGTTTCTTGGTAGGCTTGATCTTGATCGTATACTTTTTAAAAGGATAGTTCTCACTTGAAATGATGTTCTCTTTTATTGCTCTATTGTAGATAGCTCTGATTGTTTTCATATAAACTGCCAGTCCGTTCATGCTTAATCCCCTGCCTAAATAATAAGCTTCAAATTGAAGTAGAAAATTATACGTCAACTCATTGAAAGAAAAATCTTTATTATCTCTAAAACGTTTTAGTTCTGCTAGAACACTTTTATAGCTTCTAGCATTTCCAATTCGTTCTTGCTTGTAAAACTCATCAATCATCTTTCGAGTAAAAGGGAAAACACTAGTCAGGGAGTTGTTGCCAATCAATTTATCTTTGACTTCAGTAAGGCTGATTGTGTTTAACTCTTCTTTTTCATTCAGTTGATTGATTATATCCAGATACTTTGCTTTGGTTTTTTCGAGCATATTATTGGCGCGTGAAATATTTTCAATGCCTTTGTAGCTCGACCTTACTTTGCGTTTTTTAGCATCCCAAGCAGAAACAGGAATTCTTATTCCGGATGCTATTGAAGTCGTTTTTCTGAAATGAGTAAGGCGAAATATTATTGGGCAAGTTCCATCCTTATGTTTTCTTCTGGTGTCCAAAGAAATTACAATGCTTGTTTTCATGACCAAGAATTTTAAAGGTGAGTGCAAAATGTGCACGCAGTTTGCACGCAAATTTTGTATTTTGACAGGTATAAATATAACAATAAAACTTTGAATTAGTTACTATTATTAAGTTTTGGATACATGTGAGGTCATATGAAAACAAAATTTATTTGACTGGCAGTCAAGAGGTCATCGGTTCGATTCCGATATGCTCCACTTTAAAGATATAGCGTTTGCGGGCTTCCACCGTGGGCGCTTTTTTTGTTTTGTGTGCGAAATTTATCTTCTATCAATACTAATCATACTCAGGAATAGGGCCTTCATAGTACAGATTAGCCTTATATTTTTCACTATTATTGAGGATATTATATACATTTATGCCGCTGGTTGTCACTTTGTAGTTTTTACCTTCTTTTACCAAGGTAACAGTTCCGGAAGATCCAACAAAGAATTCTGTGGAAAGCGAAACCACCATACTTGCTGCTCCTTTTAGAGTATCTATAGGATAAGTACCTTCAACTATTCCAACAGGTACAGGAAGACTTATTATTACAGACTTATCTACCTCTGATGAGAAGAAGTTTACTTTTGTCTCAACCTTATCATATACTGAAGTGGCTCTTACAAAATCAAGCGTTGTATGACCTACAAGTTCTATATGATTAGTCTCTGAATCGTCTTTTTCTTTTGGCATCTGCGGTGTAACAGGATCATCATCTTTACAAGAAAGGAGTATAGTACCAGCAAACAGGAGTAACATAATAGCAAGAATGGGCTTCTTCATAGTAGTAATGTTTTGGAATTATATAATCTGCTTGTTTAAGCCTTAGGTTAGATATGTGCAAATATACTGAAAATTAACTTGTTACACACAAAAAAACAAACCAAGCATTCTTTATATACCTTAGGTTCTCTCTTTATATCAATGCTATAGCTCAATATCCTTATATTAGCATTGCAATGCATATAAAGCAGAAAGCATTCATGCTTCAATACATAATCTTCCTTCAAAATCTCAGAAAACAAAATGCATTAACTTCTGTCGGTCACTGAGCAACTTGTTAATGCTGTTATTATAGCTATAAAAAACAAAGATTTTTATTGAATGATGAATCAAAAACAAGTGATTTCTGCTCATCCTCAGCTATAGAAAAGATGATTTTGATGCCTTAGAATCCATTTTAAAGGCAAATTTTATCTCAATTATCCTGTATAGTGCTAAACGTTATTCACAAAACATCCTTCTATCCTATTCTGCTTTCAGCAAACCTTTTCTTTTTATAGGTTTTAAACCTCTTCCCTAAGTTTTTTCATTTCTCGGGGGATGAATATCAATCTTCCTTTTGATGAACTTCAATCTTTGGGGGAAGGGTGACCCATCGCAGGGAGGAAGATCGTCTATCTTCAGGGGGGAGGAATCTTGATTCATCAAGGGACAAAATTTATTTGCAGTGTAACCCAAGTTAATAAAAAGGGTCTATGACATTGAGCAAAGGAGACAAGATATTTCATGTTCTCCACTATGGATATAAAAAAATGGTGTATTTTTTCTAAACATCAACTCACGAAAAAACATGTTCTTTTTTATCGATTTTGACCTTTCTACTATAGAAAGAACATTATATCATTTAATTAAACAATTATATTTTATCAGAGTTAAGTAAATGTAAAGAATACAATACTTATTCGTAGCCTGACAAAAACTCAGGAAACTTTTGACGACAAAATAGTTTCTTGGGTTTATTTATTTATATATTTGCAACTCAATATTAATTTAAAAGACAATGAAGCTTGTTATTGACAAGATATACAGTCATCTATTAAATGATGATAGTAATCTTCAAAAAGCAGTTGAAGCACTGGAAATAGATCTAAATATATTTTCAGACAAGGAATTTCTAAATAGCTTTCTAGAATATCGACTTGATGTCCTGAAACAAGAGAATATCAGGATACTTAAATCTACGGATAGCTATATTGATTATATCTTTCAATATATGAACAGCATATATCATGAAATGCTGATCACTGTTCATACAGATAAAGAGCTTGAAAAAGGAATCCCCGGGGACTACATTGATTATAAATACGAGAGAAACAAAATCATTATTGAGTATATCATAAACAGTCTAACGCAGTATATAAGCTCTGACTATGTTGATGAAGAGATAGATATCTTGCTTGTAGCGCATTCATTTAACAAAAAACTGGATGAAGAAATAACAAGGCTCACTAGCTTCGGGATACTACCAAAAAGAAGTGAGTATCTGGGAGCGATTCTAAAAAGACATATCCAAAGAGTCGCTACAAAAGAGGGCTATAAACATTACGAAAGTTTATATTCACACACCATATTTACACAAAACAATTAAGCACAAATAATATGAATCATAAAGTACTACTATGGATTTCATTAATCTATTTTCTTATAAGTAGTAATATCTATGCTCAGACACAAGAGCTATCACTAGAAGAAGCTCAACAATATGCATTACAGAACAGCCATGTAAAGAAAAATGCATTAAGAGATATAGAGATTGCCAAGAAAAAGATTAATGAAACGATTGCTATAGGTCTTCCTCAAATAACAGGAAGTATCAGCAATCAAAACTATATTGATCTACCAACAACTCTGTTTCCTGATTTCATTGGTCCGGTGGTCTTCAATGTAAACAAGAACTATTTCGGATTGGATCCCCAAAAGCCATACCCGGACATGAACTTTATACCTGCACAGTTTGGGGCTAAGTATAATGTTACAGGAAAGATAGGTGTCAATCAGTTGCTATTTAGCGGTAGCTATATCGTGGGGCTTATGGCGTCAAAAACCTATTACAAACAATCTGTTCTTGTCAGTAAAAAAACCGATCAGGAGTTGAAAAAACAGGTTGCTCTTGCATATTATACTGTTCTGGCTACACAACGTAATCTTTCTATCTTCGAAAAGACTTTGACGAATAATGAAAGGCTCAAGTATGAAGTTAACGAAGCATATAAAAATGGTTTTGTTGAAGATACAGAAGTTGACCAACTTGAATTGATTATATCAGACCTAAAAGCATCTGTTGTCTTCACTGAAGCACAAATCGAAGTAGCGAAAAGCATGCTTAAGTCTGTTATGGGGATGCCTCTAAATGAAGAGTTCACTCTTTCTGATAGTCTGGAATTATTGATTACAAACAGCGATTATAAGAACTTGCTTTCTGATAAATTTGATTCCAAGCTGAATATAGATTTCAAGATTGCAGAGAACCAAGTCAGGCTTATGAAGCTCAATTGGAAGAACAACAAAACAGAATATCTTCCTACGATATCTGCATTCTTCAATGCTCAGACAAACGCACAAAGAAATGAGTTTAACTTTTTTGATAGCGATCAACAATGGTTCAACTCTAATGTCTTTGGATTTCAATTAGACTGGAAACTATGGACAAGCGGAAGCCGTAAATCCAAGATTCAACAAACAAAGCTTGAATATCAGAAGGCCGTAGAAAGTAGATTGCAGATAGATGAGAACTTACAAATTGAGTTCGCAAATCTGAAATCTTCAACAGAGAAGAATCTTGAATATTACATGAACAAAGAGAAGAGTAAAGAGCTTGCTTCAAAGATCTATGAAAAGACTCAACTTAAGTATAGTGAGGGTGTTGCTTCTAGTAATGACTTACTAAACACTTATAACCAGTACTTGCAGTCTGAAGGACAATTGATACAAGCAATAATTGGCTATCTGGAATCGAAGTTAAAACTGGATCTTCTTCAGTCTGATAACTAAGCAGGAGTCTCTTTTACAATAATATTTCATATGGATCAGAAAGAATCAAATTTAATAGAACAGACGGCTAAGCTCTTTCTTGAATACGGAATCAGAAGTGTTACAATGGATGATATTGCCAGAAATCTGGTGGTGTCAAAGAAGACCTTATATCAGTATTTTAAAGATAAGGAAGAACTACTATCTAAAGTGCTTGACTTTGTTGTTGAATTAGAATACAAATGTTATAATTCTATTATTGAATATCATGCTCATCCTATAAAGATTCTGCATTCTGTGCTGAACTTAGACATGAAGACAAACAACATGCATTCTGTTGATAATGTAGATTATAATGTGCTCAAGATCCAGTCTCCAACATTTCTTTTTGATCTGAAAAAATATTATCCCCATTTATATAATAAGATATATAATGATAATATAGATAAGGGTAAAGAACTTTATGAGCAAATTATAGAAGGTGGAAAAGATTTAGGGGTATTCAGAGACTCTGTTGACACCTCAGCCACTGCCAGATTTATCTTGAATGCTTATTTCCCTTTTAACGATTCAAGTCTGCTTTCTGCTAGCGACTTCTTCTCGCCACCTTTTTTGATTGCGATAAGTAGGTTTGTTATCAGCGGGTTGTTAAATGATGAGGGAAGAAAGTACTATAAAGAACACATAGGTGAATTATAAAAAAACAGAACAAATGAAAAAGACAATATATATATTACTCTCTCTTTTGATTCTATCATGTTCTTCAGGCCAAAAGAATGATGATAAAGAAACAAAAGCTCAAATTACAGAAAAACAACAAGAAATAAAAAAGCTTCAGAATGAAGTAAAGGAACTTCAAAGTAAACTTAACACTGAAGAAGAAAGTCAGGGCTATATAGAACCTGTGTCTATAAAAACAATAAAACCAGAAAACTTTAAGCATTATTTCAATGTATCAGGAAATGTTGAAGCTGTCAATCAAGCTATGATAAGCCCTGAAGCTACTGGTAGAATAAAATCTATTACTGTAAAAGAAGGTCAGGTAGTTAGAAAAGGTCAGATTCTGGCTTATCTTGATAATAGTGTCCTTAAGAATACTATTGACGAAGTTCAAACTCAATTGAATTTGGCAAATACAATATTCGAAAGACAAGATAGATTGTGGAAGAAAAAGATAGGTTCTGAAGTACAATATCTACAGGCTAAAAATAATAAGGAAAGCCTTGAAAAGAAACTTCAAACTCTGAATGCTCAAATTGATATGAGTGTTATCAAAGCTCCTATATCTGGAATCATTGAAACTATAAACCAGAAGAACGGCGAATATGCCTCTCCTGTTATGGTGATGATGCAGATTGTAAATCTTTCCAGAATGAAGATCACTGCTGATATCTCTGAATCGTACCTGCCAGTAATCCATAAAGGAATGATCGTTAATGTAAGCTTCCCTACTTATCCTGAACTAATGCTGTCTGAAGCTATAAACAGAGTTGGTAATGTTGTAAGCACCAGCAACAGATCTTTTGAAATAGAAGTAGACTTCAATAATGTTGATGGAAATCTTATTAAACCTAATATCATTGGTGAGATAAAGATAAATGACTATTCAGATGATAGTGCTTTTGTTGTCCCTGCTAATGTGATACGTCAGGATCCTAAAGGATATTACGTATATATTGCTTCTAATGTGAATGGCAAGAATATTGCAACTAAAGCTTATGTAAAGCCGGGGCTTTCATACAATAACAACATCACTATCTTAAATGGCTTAAAGGCAAATCAGAACGTTATTATTAATGGGTTTGCAAACGTCTCTGATGGCAGTCAGATTAAAATTGTCAATAACTAAGATTTAACTTAGAGAACAAAATGAATAAAGATATAAAAGGCCATAATCAGGAAGAGGAGAAAAACAAAGAGTTTAAGCTAACCACCTGGGCTTTAAAGAACAAAAACACAATTTATCTATTAACCTTCATACTTTTTGCTTTTGGAGGTTATTCATATGTCACTCTACCAAAAGAGCTTTTCCCTGATATTGTTCAGCCAACAATTATGGTAAGAACTATCTATCCGGGAAATACTCCTGCTGACATTGAAAACTTAGTAACGCGTCCTCTGGAGAAAGAAATCGAGTCTGTCAAAGGCTTGAAGAAGATGACATCTAACTCTTCTCAGGATGCTTCAGTGGTCTTTGCTGAGTTCAGTACTGATATGGATGTAAAGCAAGCTTTGCAAGATGTAAAGGATGCTGTAGACAAAGCAAAGAAAGATCTTCCTACTGATCTCCCCAATGACCCGACAGTTGAAGATATTGACTTCTCTGAATTCCCGATTATCAATATCAACTTAAGTGGAAACTACAGCCTCGAGGAACTTCGGGGCTATGCTGAATACTTGCAGGATGAGCTGGAAACTATATCTGAAATCACACGTGTTGATATCAGTGGGGTAAACAACAGAGAACTACGCATTCATGCAGATCTGCATAAGCTTGAAGCCAACCAGTTGAGCTTTAGCGATATTCAAAATGCTGTAATGCAGGAAAATGTTTCTATGTCTGGGGGTAATGTGCTGATAGGAAACACAAGACGTACTGTTAGTATTCAAGGAGAGATCAGAGATCCTAATGTATTCAAGAACATCATTATAAAAAGAGAAAAGGGCAAGATTGTCTATCTGAAAGATGTTGCTGATGTCAATTTCACCTTCGAAGATCCTTCAAGCTTTGCAAGGTTAAACAAAAAGCCTGTAGTCTCTCTTCAGGTTGTAAAAAAGAGTGGAGAAAACCTGCTCTCAGCAACAAGTCAGATTTTCAATATTATTGATAATGCTCAAGCTTCTCATGCTCTTCCTGAATCCTTGGATGTAGCAATTACCAACGATCAATCCAAAGATGTAAAAAGTCAGCTAAGCAACCTTTCCAACAGTATGATTCTGGGGGCTCTGTTTGTTATCCTTGTCCTCTTTTTCTTCCTTGGATCAAGGAATGCATTTATTGTTGGACTGGCGATACCTCTCTCAATGTTTTTATCTTTCCTTGTACTGGGAATGAATGGATCGAGAATCAACTTCATGGTGCTATTCTCACTTATCCTTGCATTGGGAATGCTGGTAGACAACGCCATTGTTGTTGTGGAAAACATATTCCGGTTCAAACAGAAAGGCTACTCAAGCTTTGAGGCATCAAGGTTGGCGGTAGGAGAAATTGCAATGCCAATTATCTCTTCTACAGCTACTACTCTTGCTGCGTTTTTCCCTTTGTTGTTCTGGAATGGTATGATTGGTGAGTTCATGAAGTACTTGCCTATGACATTGATTATAGTCCTTATATCATCGCTTTTTGTTGCTTTAGTCTTACTTCCTGTTTACTCATCTTTGTTTGTAAAAGCAGAAGGTCAGGAAAAGGTCTTAAACAAAAAGAAGTATTTAAAGGCTATTTTTATAATGCTAGCCTTTGGGCTTGTCTTCTATATCCCTAAATGGTATACATTAGCAAACCTATTGGTTATTTTTGCCATTATTGGACTTTGTTATTTGCTTTTCCTTCACAGAGCATCTAAATGGTTTCAAACAAAATTCCTCGTATGGTTGGAGAACACCTATCTAAAGGTGTTAAGCTTTGTTATGAAGAAAGGAAACCCTAAAAGGGTGATAATAGCATCTTTTCTCCTACTATTCATTACCATTGGTTTTTACACAGCCACAAGCCCAAAGATTAAGCTTTTCCCTTCAACGGATCCTAAGTATATAAATGTGGTAGCGAAGATGCCAGTTGGTACTGATATCAATGCTACAGACTCGGCAATGAGAATTCTGGAAAAGGATGTATATAAAATCCTTAAGCCTAATATGTCTATTGTAAAATCTATACTCACAAGAGTAGGTATGGGTGCGGTTAGTGAGCATGCCGGATTTAGTGGTAGAATGGGAAGCTCCGCCGGAGGATTGATAACAATACACTTCCTTGATTACCAATTTAGGAACGGCATCAACACATCCCATATACTTCAGGAACTGTCTGATGCTCTGATTAGAGTTTATCCGGGAATAGAGATTTCTGTTGAAAAGCCTGCTGATGGCCCTCCTACAGGAAAGCCAATAAACATCGAGCTTATAGGTAAGGATTTCGATAAGCTGATCGCTCTATCTGAAAACATAATCACAACTATTGACAACTCAAAGATCCCCGGTATTGAAGGATTGAAAGTTGATTTAGATGTAGGAAAACCAGAGCTGAGCATAAATATAGATAGAGACAAAGCCCGTAGATTCGGTATTTCCACCGGACAGATCGCAAGTTCTATAAGAACATCTATCTATGGAACAGAGATAAGTAAATATAAGGTAGGAGAAGACGAATACCCAATCATGTTGAGGAGTAAAGATAAATACAGATACAACATCCCTTCTCTGATGAACCAAAAGATTACTTTCAAAGATCAGAATTCAGGTAAAGTCGTTCAGGTTCCTGTGTCATCTGTAGCAAACATAGCATACAGTAACACCTATGATCAAATCAACAGAAAAGACAAAAAGAGAGTTGTAACTGTGTACTCCAATGTCCTTGAGGGCTACAACCCTACTAATATCAATAATAAAATCCGTACTCTTCTGGAATCTTACACTTTCCCTGAGGGATATAAGTATGATATTACAGGAGAACAAGAGGAACAAGCCAAATCAATGGCGTTCTTGTTAACAGCATTATTGATAGCCATTTCACTGATTCTGATTATTCTTGTTACTCAGTTTAACTCTGTGGTAAAACCTGTAATCATATTGGCATCTGTACTATTCAGTACGATTGGAGTGTTTGGTGGACTTGCTACCTTCAATATGGAGTTTATTGTAATCATGACGGGAATAGGTATTGTCTCCCTAGCTGGAGTTGTTGTAAACAATGCTATTGTTCTTATTGACTATATCGACTTATTGAAGTCAAAGAAGAGAAAAGAACTTGGTCTTGATCCGGAAGCCTTTCTTACTTATGAGCAATCTGTTGAATGCCTTGTAGAAGCAGGAAAAACCCGTTTACGTCCTGTATTGCTTACGGCAATAACAACAATTCTGGGTCTTATACCTTTAGCTATAGGTCTTAATATCGATATAATCGGTATGCTATCAGACTTCAATCCTAATATATATTTTGGTGGTGATAACATTGCATTCTGGGGAGCAATTTCCTGGACAGTGATCTTTGGTCTTACATTCTCAACAATTCTTACACTTGTAGTTGTTCCATGTATGTACCAGTTACTATATCAGGTAAAGATATATATGTATAAGAAGATAAAGTAAATAAAAGCCAATTTTAGATTATAATTCATGTTGAGGGGCGTATTGATTTATTCATGCGCTCCTTTCTTTTCTATTACCTCAACCATAATATTTACGATTGATCATAAACTTATGCAGATTATTCGCTTTTTTCTGAGTATATTTATAGAATAACAATAAATTTTTATCCACAAGAAACAACTTTAACTTCTGCAACACTTTTACTGTCTATTCAACATCTTCCAATAGAATTACTCTCTTATCCTTAAATATTTAAACAGGAAAAATATAATATTATAATTCTTTTTGCAGCTATAGATAGTAAAGGCGGTTTCTAAATTCATTTATTTTCTTAGTACCTTCCTAACTCCAAATCAAAATTTACTACTATGATTGTTTCAGGGTATAATGAGATTGGCCAAACAGTATTCGAAAGAATGCCTGTACACGTTTTTAATGATAGTTCAAGTGCATCCATTGATGTTGCTCGAATGATAGCCGATCTAATCAAGACAAAACAAGACCAAAACGAAAATTGTATACTAGGACTAGCTACAGGAAGCTCCCCAGTAAAGGTTTATGAAGAGCTTGCTCGAATTCATAAAGAAGAGGGCTTAAGCTTTCGCAATGTAATCACCTTCAATTTGGATGAATACTATCCGATGCAGCCCGATGCAATACAAAGCTACCACAGGTTCATGCATGAACATTTGTTCAACCATATTGACATACCTGAGGAGAATATCCACATCCCTGATGGTACTGTTGAGAAAAGCCAGATAGCCAACTATTGCCATCAATACGAACAGGCTATTGAAGATGTCGGCGGAATAGACCTACAGCTTCTGGGAATTGGTCGAACCGGACATATAGGATTCAATGAGCCGGGTTCAAGCAGTCACTCCAAAACTCGTCTTATTACTTTAGACCATATTACAAGAATTGATGCTTCCAGCGACTTCTTCGGAGAAGAGAACGTCCCTAGAAATGCCATCACCATGGGGGTTGGAAGTATATTGAAAGCCAAGAAACTTATACTCCTTGCTTGGGGAGAAAACAAGTCTCCCATCATAAAAAGAGCTGTTGAGGGTGAAATATCAGATACAGTACCTACCACATACTTACAGAAACACCATGATATCAATATCTATCTGGACAAAGCCGCAGCGGCAGAACTTACTAGAATAAAAACGCCATGGGTTGTAAGAGAATGTGAATGGACAGACAGACAAATACGAAAGGCTGTAGTATGGTTATGCCAAAAGGTCGACAAGCCTATTCTAAAGCTTACTGATAGAGATTACAATGATAATCACATGAGTGATCTTCTTGCTACTTATGGCCCTTCAAACAGAATCAACATTCAAGTATTCAATGATCTACAACATACTATAACTGGATGGCCGGGAGGAAAACCTAATGCCGATGATAGTCACAGACCCGAAAGAGCCAATCCCTATCCAAAGCGCGTTATTGTTTTCAGTCCTCACCCTGATGATGATGTTATCTCAATGGGAGGAACATTTATACGATTAGTGGAACAGGGGCATGATGTACATGTCGCCTATCAGACTTCGGGCAACATTGCTGTCTTTGATGATGATGTGTTGAAGTATCTGGATTTTGTCGATGAGTACATTGATATGTTCGACACTCAGATTGCTCAATCGAAAGACATACACAGAGAAGTCGCAGATTTCATCAAGAATAAACAACCTGCTCAGCTGGATAATGAAGAAATGCAGAAAATAAAATCTGCTATCCGTAAAGGTGAAGCCAGATCCGCCTGCCGATATGTAGGAATAAAATCCAAGAACATTCATTTTCTTGATATGCCTTTCTACGAAACTGGTAAAGTGAGGAAAAAGCCTTTAGGGGAGGATGACTATAATATTATCATTGATCTGCTTCAGAAAATCCAACCTCATCAAATCTATGCCGCTGGTGACTTATCTGATCCTCACGGTACACATAGAGTATGCTTAAAGGCTATAGTCACATGCCTTGACAAGTTGAAAAATGAAAAGTGGATGAAAGATTGTAATGTCTGGTTGTATAGAGGAGCATGGCAAGAATGGGATGTCGATATTGTCGATATGGCTGTCCCTATCAGTCCTGAAGAGCTACTCAAAAAGCGTAACGCTATCTTCAGACATCAATCACAGAAAGATCGACCTCTATTCCCAGGAACTGATGATAGAGAGTTCTGGCAAAGAGCCGAAGCACGAAACAGAGCTACAGCACAGCTTTATGATAAGTTTGGTATGGCTGAATATGAAGCAATGGAACTCTTTGTGAAAGTTAGTCAGGATTTCTATAAGATGATAATATAGCTTAGGTCATCATAAAAAATCTATAGCTGCTGTATTTTTTTATCTCCAAAAGACAGAAAATGTAGCAGCTTTTTTATTGTCTTCTGCTTTGCCTATAGCAAAAGGTATAAGTAAACAATATTTTTTCAATCCTTAGCCCCTTTATAATCAAACATAAAGAGAAAACCCCTAGAAAAAAGTTGAAAAAAGACTTGACATTAATTGAAACTATCGTATATTTGCATCGGTTTTAACAACAAGCCTGCCTTTTTAGCTCAGTTGGTTAGAGCATCTGACTGTTAATCAGAGGGTCCTTGGTTCGAGTCCAAGAAAAGGCGCAACCCGGAGTAAGAAATTACTTCGGGTTTTTTTATGCTCAAAAAAAACTCTGATTCCTATTAGAAACCAGAGTTATATTTATAATACCCTATAGATATTTCAAAAAGACAATTTCATGATTCTTCAGGAATCGGTATTTCCCTCTAGGGACATCCTTTTTTGTTAATCCTGCAAAGCTGACTCTATCTAGCTTTTCAACTCTGTATCCCATATGTTCAAAGATTCTACGAACGATACGGTTTCTACCAGAATGAAGTTCTATACCAATTTCTTTCTTTGAAGGTACATCAGTTACCCAAGAAATATTATCAACTTTTATAAAACCATCATCCAAAGTTAGACCATCCTGAATTTCTTGAAGATGGGTTTTTGTCAATGGCTTATTAAGAACAACATGATATATTTTCTTAATATTACTAGAAGGATGAGTTAGCCTTTTCGCCAAATCTCCATCATTAGTAAACAACAGCAATCCTGTAGTATTTCTATCCAATCTACCAACAGGATATATTCTTTCCTCGCATGCATTACTTACAAGATGCATTACTGTTTTCCTATCATAAGGATCATCAAGAGTTGTGATAAAGCCTTTAGGCTTATTCATCAACACATATCGAGAAGTTTCAGGGTTCAAAGTTTCACCACCATAAGTTACTTTATCCTTATAGAACACTCGAGTTCCTAAAGTTGTAACAACTTCTCCATTCACGCTTACTGTACCTGCGCTAATCAATTCGTCTGCCTCACGGCGACTACATACACCAGAATTAGCAAGATATTTATTCAAACGTATCCCTTCGCTAACTGGATCACCAATTCCTTTCTTCGGAATCTTTTTACCTTCGCCAAACTGGCCTGTTCTCTTGGAGAAACCATCCCGGTTTTTCCCATAAGCAAAATCAGAATCAGATCTTCTAGAAGAGTGAGGTCTTGAAGAAGAACCTCTAGAGAATCTATTGTCTCTATCTGAATCTTTGCTTCTGCTGAAACTTTTTCTTTCAGGACGAGTGTTTCTGTCATAAGATGAAGATCTTCTATCATCATCTTTTCTGTCGAAAGATGGTCTTCTGTTGTCATCTCTTCTGTCAAAAGATGGCCTTCTGTTGTCATCTCTTCTGTCGAAAGATGGTCTTCTGTTATCATCTCTTTTGTCGAAACTTCTCTTTTTGTCGTAAGAGTCTTTTCTGTCGAAAGATGGTCTTCTGTCATCATCTTTTCTGTCGAAACTTCTCTTTTTGTCGTAAGAATCATTTCTGTCGAAAGATGGTCTTCTGTTATCATCTCTTTTGTCGAAACTTCTCTTTTTGTCATAGGAGTCATTTCTGTCGAAAGATGGTCTTCTGTTATCATCTCTTTTGTCGAAACTTCTCTTTTGATCGTAAGAGTCTTTTCTATCAAAGGATGGTCTTCCGTTATCATCTTTTCTGTCGAAACTTCTCTTTTTGTCGTAAGAGTCTTTTCTATCAAAGGATGGTCTTCCGTTATCATCTTTTCTGTCGAAACTTCTCTTTTGATCGTAAGAGTCACTTCTTCCGTAAGATGGTCTTCTGTTATCATCTTTTCTGTCGAAACTTCTCTTTTTGTCGTAAGAATCATTTCTTCCGTAAGATGGTCTTCTGTCATCATCTTTTCTGTCGAAACTTCTCTTTTTGTCGTAAGAATCATTTCTTCCGTAAGATGGTCTTCTGTTATCATCTTTTCTGTCGAAACTTCTCTTTTTGTCGTAAGAGTCTTTTCTATCGAAAGATGGTCTTCTGTCATCATCTTTTCTGTCGAAACTTCTCTTTTTACTGAAAGAATCATTACTTCTAGCAAAATCGCCACTTCTTGAGGAGTTTTCATCCTTACGATTAAAACGATTAGAAGAATTACCGCTTCTTAAGTTTTTGCCGTATGAACTTCTACTTCTGTTGGAGTTTCCAGATTTTTGCCCAGAGAACTTATTTCCACTATTTCGAGTATTTCTCATTGTAAAGTATATCCTACTTTTTTATTTTGAGAGTATTATAATTAAGAACTTTTTCTTTCAAAGATATCATTGTCTTTTCAAATAAATAAATTTACAAGGGAATAGACAAAGAGAATGAAAGAATTGCTATTCAATAACTCTAATAGCTCATCTTTAGTATTAATAGACTTATTTAGTTTTACTTTATCTTACATAAAATATTAATCACTTGAATCCAGATATTCAGAAAAGAGCAAAATTTATAAGCTCCTCTATATTTAAATAACAGTTTAATAATAGAACAAGTTTTTATACATTCACATGAAATTAAAAATCTATCTTCATGAAAAGAATATTTTACCTCATTGCAGTAAGCCTAGTGCTATATTCAACAAATGCCTTTGCGCAATTTGACGATTATTTCCATGATAAAACTTTACGTATAGATTACACACACTCCGGAGATTCGGAGAATGAGCATTATTTTATTGATAAAGTTTTAGAGGAACCATATTGGGCAGGATCAAAAACCAAGCTGATTGACACTTTTGAGTATGGGAAATATTTCTTTAAAGTTTATGATAAAGAAACAGGAAAAGAGATATACTCAAGAGGCTATTGCACCTTATTTGGTGAATGGCAAACAACAGAAGAAGCAACAAAAGTACCTAAGAGTTTCAAAGAAGCTATAGTAATGCCTTTTCCAAAAAAGGATGTAAAAGTAGAATTCTTTACACGCAGTTTCAAAACTGGCAAGTGGGTCTCAAAGCTAGTTTATGATATAGATGTAAGTTCTTACTTTATACAGAAGAATAAAAAGATGAACTACCCTTCTTTTGATGTACATGTGAAAGGGAAATCATCAGAGAAATTAGATATTGTCCTTCTTCCTGAGGGATATACAAAAGCAGAGATGGGCAAATTTATTGCTGATTGTAAGGTTTTCGCTGAGAAATTGTTCTCGTTCGCTCCGTATGATAAAAATATTGATAAGATTAATATTCGTGCTATCCTTGCCCCTTCTGAAGATTCAGGTATAGATATTCCTGCAAAAGGAGAGTTTAAAAATACGCTTCTTGATGTTACATTCTATACTTTCGACTCAGAAAGATATTGTATGACAGATGATTTTCAGAAAGTCAGAGATCTTGCAAAAAATGCGCCTTATGACCAAATCTATATTCTTGCCAACACAACAAAATACGGTGGTGGTGGAATATATAACTACTATAGTCTAAGTATCAATGGAAATATCAAAGCTCCGGAAGTGTTTATTCATGAATTCGGCCATGGTTTTGCTGGATTAGGAGATGAATATTATACATCATCAACAAGTTATAATGATTTCTACAATCTTAAGGTTGAGCCTTGGGAGCCAAATATAACCACTCTTGTTGACTTTAAATCCAAATGGAAACATCTTGTTGACAAAAAAACACCAATACCTACACCTGACGAAAAGAAATATTATAACAAAACAGGAGCATTCGAAGGTGGCGGATATGTTGCAAAGAAGGTTTATCGTCCAGCTCACGATTGTTTGATGAAATCATTCCAAGGTCATACTTTCTGTGCTGCTTGTCAGGAAGCGATACAGAAGATGATCGACTTCTACACAGAATAACAACTTACAAAAATCAGATATCAAAGGCTTGCAAAATTGCAGGCCTTTTCTTTTCACATAAATTTCGTCCCAAGAAAAATCAAATTTCATCCCCTAAAAAAACCCAAATTTCCCCGGGATAAACGAGCATCTTTCCCGGGACAAATGTCAATCTTCAAGCTGAAAATGGGTCATCTTCAAGCTGAAGATCGGCTATCTTTCCCCCTAATTTTTAAAATTCTCATCCCCCTGAAGATAAATTTAAGTATTAGAAGTACATAAATATTCAGAGTAGTCATTCAATAGACCACATAAAGACAATAGTATCATAAGTACAGAATAACAGCATTTTACATAGTGTCATTTATAAGTTTCCTGAGCTATTTCTATTGTCTTCTTATAAGAGAATAATAAATTTATACACTACATTGATATAAATTCAAAAGATTTTTTTAAAAAAAAGCACATTTTTTTTAGCTTTGTTATTATAAGATACTGTTACACTACCTTACCAATATTAGTGCTTATGAGTACAACTCTAAAAGATGTATATAATAAAGTTTCATCCCTAACGGTAAAAGAAGACGAGATTAATTTAAAAGAAGAAATTTTAGAAAATATTCAAGGATTAATAAGTATTGAGGAATCAAAGAACAAAGTAAACATTATAAATGACTATCTTCTTTCTTCAAAAAAGATAGGAAAACCAAACTCTATAATGACAAATTATGGAGTTTTCCTCGATAAGATTCCTGCAATAGTTCATGTAAAAGACAAAGACAATAAGTTCATATTTGCAAATAGTTTATTTGAAAAGTACTTTGGATACTCAAGAGCAGGACTATTAGGAAGACCACTAAAAGATGTAAGTAAGCAGCTGAATATTGACTTATCAGACAATTCTTACGACAGCATTTTGAATGATATAGAATTTCAGGGTAATATTCTAGGCTCTTTTGATAAAGAAGATCAGAAGTATTATTTTATCTCTAATGTTTTGCCTGTTTATGATGATAATAATATAAGTATAGGATCCATAACTATCACCTGGGACATCACAGGAATTAAGTTAAACGAAAAGTATTTAAAGATAACCAGAGATAAGGCAAGAGCTGCAAATGATGCCAGAGGCTTATTTTTAGCCAACATGTCTCATGAGATCAGAACCCCTATATATGGTATAATAGGGATGTCAGAGATACTTATGGAGACCAACATGTGTGCAAAGCAAAAGGAATATCTGAATATTATCACTTCATCAGGGCAAAGCTTACTTAAATTGATAAATGATATTCTTGACTTTAGTAAGATTGAAGCAGGCAAGATCGATTTATCATCAGAATCCTTTAATATCAAGACTGTCATTAACGATGTATCTACTGTTCTATCGTTAAAAGCGCGAGAAAAAGATATTGAATTAGCATCTAATATTGATGAATCAATTCCCGATAATCTCATTGGTGATTCTATTCGCTTAAAACAAATTCTATTTAACCTAGGGAATAATGCAATTAAATTTACACATTCAGGAAATGTAACTTTAAGTGTTAGTAACATCAGCAAAACAGATGACAAGATAAACCTTCAATTCAATATGAGAGATACCGGAATAGGTATCGAAAAAGAAAACCTTGATCATATCTTCAATACATTCTCACAAGTAGATACTCCATCAAAATATATATATGAAGGTTTTGGATTGGGACTCGCCATAACCAAAGGTCTTGTTGAAGCAATGGGAGGAAAGATATCCGTAAATAGTAAATATCAAGAGGGCAGTGAATTTATTTTCTTTCTCTCTTTTGAATATCAGGATATAGAAAAAGAACCTTTATGTGACTATCTAGAATCTAAAGTACTCAATCTTAAAGATCAAAATATAAAAATATTACTGGCAGAAGATAATCTTGTAAACCAAAAGATAACCAAGTTCCATCTGGAGAATATGGGTCTAAATGTAGATGTTGCCCAAAATGGAAAAGAAGCAATTGACCTGTATAATAGCAGTAAATATCATCTTATACTTATGGATGTACAAATGCCTCTAATCAATGGATTCAAGGCAACAGAAAAGATAAGAACACTGGAAAGAAAATATCAATATTTAAAAACTCCTATAATCGCTTTAACAGCAAGTGCAATGAAAGGAGACAAAGAGAAGTGTATAGAAGTTGGCATGAACGATTACCTTAGCAAGCCCTTTTCAAAGAGTGATTTAATTGCAAAAATAAAAGAGAATATATTTATCAATTAATGGGCTTTTTTACCTTTGCCGGAAATCAATTGCTATGACATTTTTAGAAATCCTATTGCTTATTATAGCTGGAGGACTGGTAGGTTTTATAAATACTCTTGCTGGAGGAGGCTCTATCATTTCGCTATCTGCGTTGATGTTTCTGGGTTTATCTCCAACTATGGCCAACGGCACTAATCGAATAGCTATAACTATTCAAACACTAACAGCAAGTGCCAGTTTCAAGAAGAAAAAAGTTCTTGATACTAAAAAGGCTCTGAAAGTAGCAATCCCCGAGATTATAGGCTCTATAATTGGAGCTTATTTTGCTGTTGACATCCCCGAAAATATATTTAAGTACATTATGGGAGGTATATTACTGGTACTTCTTATAGTCATATTGATTGGCAAAAAAGAATACCTTCATGGAAGAGAAGAACTTGTGTCTGGCAAAGTAAAACTCAAACACTATATACTATTCTTCTTTATAGGTATTTATGGCGGATTTATTCATGTAGGTATAGGATATTTTCTTCTTGCAGCTATTATATTAGGATTGGGGTATGATTTGGTAAAAGCAAATGCAATTAAGGTCTTTCTTGTTTTGCTCTATGCGCCCTTTACTTTGGCTGTATTTTTAATTGAAGGCCAAATCAACTGGACTTATGGACTTACAATGACTATCGGTAGTGTTATTGGAGCATATATAGCCTCTCATCTTGCTGTAAAGAAGGGTGTAGAGTTTATAAAATGGGTAATCGTTGCTATCATTCTGTTTACTTCTGCACATTTATTTGGAATTATAGACTTCAAGACTCTAATCTCTCTATAAAAAAATAGATCGATGCCGCTAGAAGTCTGCACATCGATCTCTGTTATTTCTATTTGTACATTTCCCTTGATCAGATCTAGAATGATGTTTATGTCCTGATCCTCTCCCTCTTTTGAAGTATTTATTGAGATGCTTCCTTCTTCTTCCTCTTTTGTATTTCTCCATTATAATTCTTTCATACTGAGCTGGAGTTAACAATGGCTTAACTTCTTTCTCAAATGAGTCCATTGTTTCTTTTATATCCCCCTTATAATCAAAAGTTAGATCATCAATTCTCTGCCCATATTTATTTAATACAGGATCAATCTTACTCCTTTGATTGTCTGTAGGTCTTATTATCCTATAAAATCGATTTACAAAACCCTGAGGAGTTGCTCCCTTCAATGATCTTTCAAAACGATTTATAAATATCCCTCTTGATATAACAAATCCAAGCAAAATGCCTATTATCAGAGTGATGATTAGAGAAATCCAAATCTTTATTTTCATCTTATTTCAATTTTAATTTGAATATAATATAGTTCCTGCCAAAGCCTCTGGATCAAGAGCTGACTGTGATTCAAGAAAGAAATTATCCAGCCCTACCGTCAACCAAATTATAGCCATAGCTATTATGATTGCTGCTACTCCCGACCAAGCAATCTTTCGGAAAGTTTGCAAATATAATGTTCCTATATCTCTGCTTCTCGACATCCCTTCATGTTCAAGCTTACTCATTACAGCATCTTCCACGGAAAAATCATGATCAGTACCAGATGAAGCCAATAGCTCACGTAATCGAACAATATCTTCATACTCTTCTTTTACATCATCATCTTGAGCAATTTTTGCTTCTAAAAGAAGTGCTTCTTGATCATTCAAGTCCTTATCAAATGATCTATATAATATTTCTTCTACCTTTCGATCCATAATCCTTTCAAATCCTTTTTTAACTTCTGCTGTGCTCTGGATAGTCTTGACAGCACAGTCCCTTCTGCTATATCGAGTATCTTTGAAGTCTCTTTAACACTATATCCTTCTATAAGCCTTAACACAACAACAGAACGATATTTTATATCGAGCTTATAAATTGCTTTGTTTAATGCTTCTTTTAATTCCATATTCTCTTGCTCACTAGGTAAAGCAACATTCAAAATTAGATCTTGATCTTTTCCTTCACGAATCTTGACCCATAGCTTTTGCTTCTTCTTCTTTATTTCATTTAGCGAAAAATTTATTGCTATTCGGATGGCCCAAGTCTTTAATGAGGATTCTCCTCTAAAAAGCTTCAATTTCTTTATAACTTGAATTAATGCTTCTTGTGTTATATCCTCAGCATCCTGCTTATTACCTAATATCTCTAATGCAATCCTCCCTATCGGTTGTTGCAAATATCTAACTATTCTATTTATAGCGAATTTATTTCCTGATATAGCTCTTTCTACAAGTTCTTTTTCGCTGATATTTTCATCATGCTTCACTTAATAGTATGTTACCTTGTTTAATTTATCAGACAATCTTATATGCTCTTTTATTCCAAAAAAAATTACTTTTCTTCAATTATCTCAAAACATAATAAAAATAGTGAAAAGAATTTATTGCCGATACCGCTCTTTTTTGATGAACGAATCTTTAAATTAAAGACTAGCTTAGAGTGGATCAAGTCGAAAACTTGGTGGAGTAATAATTTTCTACGCATATATTTTAGCAACTCTAAACAGAAAAAAGTTTAGATCACGAACACCTCTTACTGTACTTCTAAATGATTTTAGTTTAGCATTGAAAGACTCTGCCGCAGCATTAGCACTTCTGTTATCAAAGAAGTTAAGTATGTTAGCATAGTGCGCTTGCATTGTTTTGAGAACACTTTGAAAAGAATTAAACCCAGCTTTTTCAACCTTATCGTACCACACAGCCAACTTGGTAAGGATCACTTCTTTTATTTTATTCGAGTTAAAAAGAGCTCTCAAGGAGTGTGTTAAATCATAAGCCTTTTTAATATCAGGATATTGAGCAAATAATATAGTGGCTCTACGCTTTTGATTAGGACTCCACTTATCCTGAGATTTAAATAAAAGGTATCTACTCCTAGCTAATAGCTGTTTTTTAGTGTCTCCGTTATCGAAAGTTGTTGGTTTATACTCTCTTTCTTTAAAGGCTGCGTATTTCATTTCTTCAGCTTCCTCATCTATAGTTTCCCATCTATGCTTAATCCTGATCTCTTGAAGTGCATCATAAGCAAGCTTTTGAACATGGAATCGGTCTATTACCTTAGATGCTCTGGGAAAGCATTCATCCACTATTCTATTCATGGAAGGTGCCATGTCTAAGGTAACTTCTTTTACCTTTTGTCTTTCCTTTCTCGGGAGTTTTAAGAGGATGGTTGAGATATCTTCAGATCTGGTGCCCTTGATCATTGCTACAATACTATCTTTTCTGCCTTTTGCAGCTTTATTAGTAAGTAAAGTATACAGCTCGCCATTAGATAATGCTGTCTCATCTAAACTCAGGTAACTACCTAGATTTTCAGGAAATAGCATCCATTTTGTAGCATGGGGTTTTTGATTCCAGCTATGATAGTCACTTAAATGATCCTTATAATGCTGACCAAGTTGTTTCCTATCAATATGGTAATACTTCTCAAGTCCTTTACTGCTTACCGGGTATGTATCCATGAGCCTCTTTTAAAAAAGACGCAAGACTTTTGGTGTAATGCGTTCCCTTTGCCATAAGATCCCAGTTTTTACTTATAATCTTTTTGGTACTTACTACCTGCCATTTACGGCAGCGGATATGAAGAAAAACTGCTCTGTCTCGAATGGGAAAATCTAATATCTGGATCGGATCATAGAAGCCTTTGGAAATAAGCTTTTCTGTTGTATAGCCTTCTGGCTGAATATTCTGTTCATCTAAATGGACATCTAACTTGTCTTCATGAACTTGAACGTCTTTCAATTCAAATGAATTAAAGAGCTCTTCTGGCAAGAGTGCTTGCAATAAAACTTTGTAGGCTTCGATTTTTTCCAAACTATATTCCTTTCTTTAGAAGTCAAAAGTCTGAATTATTTATTACTCCACTAAGTTTTCGACTTGATCCTATCTAAGTTCTGGAAATTCTTATTAATTTATTAGAGAAAGTAATCTATTAAAACCAAAATCTATACAATAGTAAAAGAATTGCTAACTTGCAATCCAATCCACTAGTTGTTTATTAGTATGCAATAAATATTGATATGAGAATTGGTTTTTTACAGTTTGAAGTAAAACAGTCTTCTATAAGAGAAAATCTTGAAACTGTTTATCAACATTTACATCAAGAGAGATTTGATTTAGTTGTACTTCCTGAATTGTTTACATCAGGTTATTTATTTGATTCTTATAGAGAACTAGCTCTTGTATCTGAAGTTATTGATGTATCTAATACAGTCAAATTCTTACAAGACCTTGCTTCAAAGACTGGAGGAACTATTTTAGGAACAATCCCTGAAAAAGATGGAGGAAAAATCTATAATACTGCAATTGTAGTTAATTCGTCTGGTTTGGTTGGTATTCAAAGAAAGTTTCATTTGACTCCTTATGAACAAGAATTGTTCTTGCCTGGAGATTCTATGTATACTTTCAATATTGCAGATGCTGTTGTTGGCGTTGCTACTTGTTTTGATGTCTGGTTCCCAGAATATAGTCGTTTACTTACAGAGAATGGAGCAGATATTATTTGTCATCCTTCTGCTTTTGGGGGTACAGATACAATTGATATGATTAGAATAAGAGCGTTGGAAAATAGAGTTTTTTCTATTTTATCAAACCAGACAGGCATTCAGATTAGTAATAAAATGAAAGCGAAGTTCAGGGGAGAAAGCAGAATATATAATCCTAGTGGTCAATTGTTACATACTGCTGAAAAAGGAGATGCTTTGCATTTTGAAGAAATTGATATTAAACAGGCAAGAGACAAGAAATCTATTTTATCAAATGATTTTGCACAAGAATGGCGAAGATATAATATAAGCTTGAATCAATAATTTATACTATATGTCCTTAATGAAAAAGGACTATCTCAAAAGTTGTAGATAGTCCTCTTTATCGATTTTATGAAGTTGCTATATTATAATTTGACAGATCTTTCTGAAATACTTAGTAAGTGATCATCATCATAATTATCGCTGTATCCTTCAATAATACAGTAAGCTGTATTTATATACTCTTCTAATCTGACTTTCTTTTCTATACCTCTACAATTTTTCCCTTTTATTTTTACTTTAGGCTTGACATTCATCTTTGTTCCTAATAGAATGTGAGCACCTAATTTTTCCTTTGGTTTTTCCAATAGAAATTCGGGAGAAGCTGATATAATGAATATTTCAGCTCCATTTTTCTTTAATCTCTGAAGATGACCTACAATATCATTGTTCATAGATTTGTTTATCTCTTTATCCCAAAAACCTTCTAATAGCTTATTGATTGTATCCTCTGCAATGTAGTTCAAAAATCCAAAAAACTTTTCTTTAAATACTTCTATAGATACGAGTTTTAATTTATGCAAGCAAAGATAAAGTGTTTGTATGCATAAAAACCACATGAGGAAAGGTTTCTTCTTATAACAATATAAGCAGAATGTTATAGTAGAGTCCTTTTTGTATAATGTTCCGTCAAAATCAAAAAATGCTATCTTTCTCATAGACCAAAGTAAATGATTAATCCCAAGTATATAACCCATATTAATAGTATGAGTTGTAAAAAATGATCCTTCATTAATAGAGTTGTAGGATCACCTTCTTTTTCACTATTATTACTTTCACTCAATTGTATAAATCTGAAAAGACCAATTGTAACAAAGAAGCTGGAATATATAACTTTATCTGACCCAAATGTCTCAATAACAACAGGATTTATACTATAAAAGATATAACTAATTAGAGTAATTGTTGCAGATATATATTTAAAGCCACTAAGAGCTTCTCTTGAATATTCTTTGAGCACCTTTCTATGTTTTATTGCATTTTCACCCAAGATATCTAATTCTGATTTACGCTTTGTAAATCCTAAGAATAGAGACAAAAAGAAGGTAACTAAAACAATCCATTGTGAAGGGTATACATTAATAACAACACACCCTATAAGTATTCTTATCAAGAAATTGACAGCAATAATTGTAATGTCAATAATTGCTATATGCTTCAAGTAGAAAGAATATAGTACATTCAATATGAGATAAGATAAACAAAGTACACCAAATAGTGGGGAAAGAAAAAGGCTAGCTACTATTACTATACATAAGAATATGATTATAGTGCTAATTCCAAACTTTATACTTATGGCTCCACTTGCTAAAGGCCTGTGTTTTTTTCTAGGATGGATTTTGTCTTGTTCTATATCACAAGTATCATTAATTATATAAATACACGAACAAGCTAATGAGAATATTATCATTGCACTTATTGATAATAATGCAAGGTTTATATGAAAGAAGTTCATAGAGAAAAAAAGTGGGGTGAGTATTAATAAGTTTTTGACCCAACTTTTCATTCTTATTAATTGAATAATATTTTTCATGTAATGAAATTTAGTTTTTATCTTTTATTATTTCTTTTCTCATATGTATTTCGAATTGATCAATATAGATGTCTCTATCATTAGGGGTCCATAAACTGATGATATAATCATTATTGTCGAGCTTTTTTTCTATAATCACTTCATTTTGTTCCCAGCCGTTTTTATTATTTATAATAAGGTTCTGATTATGGCGACAATTATCATTACTGAATATCATTCTGGTATGGTTATTATCCTTCTTTATCCAATATCTTATATATAGTGCAATATTTTTATTTATAGAAATTGGACACAAATTAAAATAATTATCATGCTTAGAAATTTTGAATGAGTTTTTCCCCTTGAATGAATACGCTTTGTTTATATTATTGAAGAACTTTTGAAGAAATAGAATAAGAAAAGCTAGGTAATGGAATTGCAGCCAATTCTTGGCTTTTCTTTCAT
>JBGRPZ010000012.1:0-57957 GCA_041725915.1 Hyphomicrobiales bacterium
GCTCTTCCGATCTGAGAAGTTAGAAGGCAAGCCTCCCTGAAAAGTCCATTTATAACCATCAGGATTACCCAATGACTTATTGATGAAGTCAACAGATTTTCCTTTAAGGACAATTGTTGATTTTGAAGTAAAGGCTGCTTCTAACTTCTCATTAGGATTTACTTTCGCCCATGTTGTTGCCCATTTGCTTACATCATCTTCAGATCTATCTGCATACTCTTGATAAGTCCAAAAATTCACCTTGTCTCTGGGATCTACAACAGTAGCAGAATAATCACCCCATCTATTCCTGTTACTTCCAAAAGTCTTATAATAAGCACTCTTTCCCTCTTGAAATATAAAAGGCTTTCTGAAAGAGTTTTTTGGATCCTCTTTTTTATGTATAATATATCCTGCAGCAGGATACATCTCTTCAGAGAATACAGAAAAGCCAATCATTATATCTTCATTATCATTCACTGCAATACTTGGAAAGCCATAATGCTGAATATTATCTCTTATCTCACTATCCTGAACAACTGTATATTCTTCATTCGAAACATCTATTACATACCATCTTACAAGCTGCCTAATACTATTGCCCTCGAATACCCAAGCACTGAAGACCCCAAATAGCTTCCCACCCTTTTGTATCAGATTTCTCATTCTAGTATCATTACCATTAACAAGCTCAGTACTCCCTTTTTGAGGTAAGAAATTACGATTATCACCTGGGTTATTAAGCCAACCAGGACTTAACTCAACATCTCCTATAGTTCTTAAGTATATATTATCCTCTGTTTCTTCTAAATAACGTAAGCGGATATGCCCTCTGATATCATCCTTAGTCCCTAGAGTATTGGCCATATAAATCCTTTTATCATCACTCTTTACAACAGCAGGACTAATTGAAAAATCCTCAAATACATTAACTTCTTCAACAATAACATCCTTATGGTCGTATATCTCAGAAACTCTAATTGCAATGATTTTTGAATATTTGTAATTATTATTCTTTCCGAACATATTCCCTGTAATCACAATAAAGTCCTTACTCAATCCTACACTTGGGTAATCTAACCATAATTTCTTCTCTCTATCAGAGGGTATATAATACATATCCCAATTAGCTGTAGGATTATGGTTTTCCGATATAGCAATATATATTCCCGAATTCTCAACAGAAGGCTTTGTACATACAACAATTATCCACCTTTTCGCTCTTTCATCAAATAGTACCCTAGGATCAAAAGTTTGAGTAGCCCCTAAAGGAGAAAAGAAGTCCGTCAAAGAAACAATGCTTATTTCTTTCCCCTCTCTATCCATTATCTGAACATTAGTATTTAATGTTGATAATATATGATCTAATCCCACAGCACCATGAGTATCTGGTGGTATTGCATTCAATGGATCTTTAACTCCTGTTATTACCTTTTCTGGCTCTGGGCTTTGTTCTGTAAACTCCTCCCCTCTAATTTGATCTTGTTTACTTCTTGAGATAACATTCAAACTGGAAGGTTTGATGCTATTAGTAGGATTTTTGGGAACTTTATATAGAGGCTTTAAGTATTTTCTTGAAGACTCACTATTTTCTAAAATCTCTGTAAAGCTTGTTCTAACTTTATCTAACCTTCCTATCTCTTTAAATTTTAAGTCTTGTCCAAAGATCAGATTTAAATAAAAAATAAAGAAAAACAAGAATATCAACTTTGGTAAATTAGCTCTCACAATAATTATGTTTATATCATTCTTCAATTTAGAATCAGCACATTCAAATAGACCTTTGTTTTCTTAATAATGGATTTATTATACACGCTTTAATACGGGATGTATTGATTCTATATGCATCTAAAACTCTATTTATAGATACAAATATAGAGATTAACAAATATCTAGTTGAATTTTTATTGATAGAAATAATTCAATTACTACTTTTTTACTGCTAGCTGCTAACTAGAAAAACCACCTTATAGTTAAGACTAAAGAAAGTAATCTTTATCCACTTTTCTTTGTATTCTCTTGTATTTATTAATACAAATCCATTCCTTAATCGTACTAATGCATCTTATGTAACATAGTAAAAACAGACATTTTATGTATAAATTGATATCTTTTGGAGTTTCACAGGGTATATATTACCTTTATTTCACTCAAAAAAGACCCTTACAGCCCTTTTTAAAGCCTTTTTTCATCCCAAAACCACCGCATTGCTATCAAGGGTTATCAAAAATTCATCTATGTTCAGAAACTATAAACTATTCGTCGTTAGTTATTCTTCTTTTATACCATAAATATAAAATACTCCTTACTGGAAAATGCTTTTAGCAGCAATTTTATATCAAATTACCAGACTCTTATTTATCAGCTTATTATACTATCATCATAGTACTATAGAGACCACTACTATAGCCTGATGCTTTCAAAAGATTCAGTATATGAGCTCCATTACTATAGCCTATAGACGGCATTGCAATAGTTAACATATCAAAGGGATCAGTATATACTTCCAAAAGATTCAGTACTTATTTTAGGCAAAATAGTAAAAGAAATCATGAAATATTCGGGGATAATGTGTGAAATAAGAGAATAAAGATAAAGATTATAACAGTCAATCTTGTTTAGTGATTTTATTATTGAATATTTTTTCTTTTACTTATTATTCAAAAAATCATTATTGTTATTTACACTAATAAACCTGCATTAATACATTAAGACACAATTGAATTATTATTTCAAGGGAAGACCTAGCTTGCTTAAGAAAACGTTATACCTTTTCTAAACACCTAAATACTAGCTTGATTCACAAAACACAAACTTTTTATTCTTTCAAATCACAAGTAGCTATTAAACTATTTCAGTCAGTAGTTTTTATATTAACTCTGTATAAAGCTAAGGATAAAGAAAAAGAAAGAGAATATTTTATCGTTTCTCAATCATTAGGAATAAGGTTTTTATATTTGTGAAAAAATTAAATCAATGAATGATACCCTTGCTTGTCGTGACAATCCAAAGCCAATAGCTAAATGGGTGATAAAAGAAGATCTGAGTAAAATAGATGCTTTTGTTAGTGACCAAAGACTAAGTTTAAATGAATATAAGACTAAACATCAGGAGCATATTTCTATTCAAAAACCAAACGACACAAAAACTTCCTCTTTCAGATTAAATACAGAGATTAGTGGTGCTTATAACTTGCAGGTCATATTGCTATTTATATCTGTTTTTTTCGTTGCTTTTGTAAAATATAACAATAAAAGAATAAAAGACATTTTTTTAGCTCCATTTTTATTTGATGGATCTAGAGTATTATTGAAGGAAGGAAATTTATATAATGAATTTCTTATCATTCCATTAACATTCAATTTCATTATTGTAATAGCTATAATCTTCTATAAGCTATTAGGAGAAAGTATAGGAAACTTGCTACTCATTAAGAATTCTGCAATTAATTTTTTAATCATCTGCGGCATTATAGCTATAACTTTAATATTTAAAGTTATAGCCACATGGTTATGCTCTAAATTATTTGACAAAGAAAAATTTCTGCATTACTACACTTCTTTGCTTTCTATATCTATATCCGTTCAAGGATTATACTTACTTCCTTTAGCTTTAATAATGTTGGTATATAGTGAAATAGAAATATTTTATGTAGCTCTTTTATGGCTTGTTATTAGTTTCTTCTACAGGTGTTATCAACTGTTTAGAAATGGAGTAAGTAAATTTGAATTTTCTAAATTCCACATTATTTTATATCTTTGCAGCCTTGAATTTCTACCATTGGCTCTAGCAATCAAAGTATTTGAATTGCAAAAATAAAGGCAGAAAGCTGTTCTTTGGTAATAAAAAGTAGTTTGCTAATTTAAAAAAATTCTGGAAAATTGAAAGTAAAGAATATTCTTGTTTCACAGCCAAAGCCGGCAGATATTGATAAATCGCCCTACGGTGAGCTTGCGAAAAAGTATAATCTTAAGATAGACTTTCATAAATTCATTAAGATTGAAGGTATTCCTGCTCGTGAATTCAGGAAACAAAGAATATCTATCTTAGATCATACAGCTGTAATATTTACTAGCCGTAACTCAGTGGATCACTTTTTCAATATTGCGAAGGAAATGCGTGTTGAGATTCCTGATGAGATGAAATATTTCTGTATCACAGAATCAACAGCTCTATACTTACAAAAATATGTGCAATATAGAAAAAGAAAGATCTTTTTTGGCAATCAGATATTTGCTCAACTTCTTGATGTTATAAAGAAACATAAAGGAGAGAAGTTTTTATTACCTTGCTCGGATACAGTAAAACCTAGCATGTTAAAACTTCTTACTGATGCTGGAATTAATTATACAAAAGCAGTAATGTACAAAACTGTACCTAGCGATCTTTCAGATGTAAAGATTAATGAATATGATATGTTGATATTCTTTAGTCCATCTGGGGTTGAAGCTTTGTTTCATAATTTTCCAGAATACAGTCAAGCAGAAAGTTTGATTGCAACATTTGGTCCTTCAACAGCAAAGGCTGTGGAATCACATGGGCTTAATTTAAATATTAATGCTCCTACTAAAACGGCTCCGTCAATGACTATGGCAATAGATCAATTCATGCAGGAGTTGAAGAAGAAAAAGAAATAACGATTTTATAATGAGATACACCTTACATTATGGGTAAGGTGTATTTTTTTTATTCAAACTAAAAAGATTGAAAGCTACTTTTAAAAAGAGTGAAAGATTATGCAGAAAGAAGATCATATCTGATCTATTCCAACAAGGAACCAAAGACTTCTGCTATCCTTATAAGCTTATATATAATAATATAGAGGATCAAACTGATTCTCCTGTACAAATATTGATATCCGCCCCAAAGAAATTCTTCAAACATGCTTATCAACGCAATCGTATCAAACGTCTGACACGAGAAGCTTATCGATTGAACAAATCAAAACTCTACACTATTATAAGTAATAGAAACTTAAATTGTGCTATATCTTTTGTATACATAGGTAGAGAGATACATGAGTTTTCTTTTATAGAAAGAAAAATGAAAGAGATTTTAAATCGTTTATGTAAGCACTATGAAGAAGATAATAGCTAAACTTCTCATTTTATTAATAAAGATTTATCAGTATACACTTTCACCTTGGTTGGGAGGGCAATGTCGATATCAACCAACATGTTCCGTATATGGTATTGAAGCTATAAAGAAACATGGTCCATTTAAAGGGGGTTGGCTCGCATTAAAGCGAATACTATCGTGTCATCCATGGGGAGGAAGTGGCTATGATCCTGTTCCATAATTTAAACTAATATTTCTTGCAAATGAAAACCCAAAAAGCATTATTATACAGGAGTATTATAATATTCCTTTCTATATATTTTATTGCTACACAGAATAGTTTTAGCCAAAATAAGTCTAGTAATAACTTTGAAATTGCTAAGAGCATAGATATCTATTCCTCATTACTAAAGCAATTGAATTTAAATTATGTAGATGAATTAAATCAAGGAAAGTTAACAAAAGATGGCATAGATGCAATGTTAAAAGACCTTGATCCATATACAGTGTATATTCCTGAATCAGAAGTCGAAGACTATAAGTTTATAACTACTGGTCAATATGGAGGTATAGGATCTGTAATTCAGAAAAGAGGAGATTATATCATCTTAGCAGAACCATATGAAGGGTGGCCAGCACAAAAGGCAGGGCTTATGGCAGGAGATAAGGTTCTAAAAATAGATGGTAATTCTATCAAAGGAAAGAAAGTTGAAGATATTAGCCAAATGCTAAAAGGACAAGCTGGCACAAGTGTCACATTGAATATATTGAGAGCAGGCAAGAAATCTCCTTTTGACAAAACTCTGGTAAGAGAAAAGATTAGCATTGATGATATACCATACTACACTACACTGAAAGACAATATCGGATATATAAAACTTACAGGTTTCACACAAAATGCAGCATCAGAATTAAAGAAGCATTTTCTTGAGTTGAATGAAAAAGAAAATCTCAATGGCCTTATCCTTGATCTTAGAGGTAATGGTGGTGGACTTCTAACTGAAGCTGTTGACATCGTAAATATCTTTATACCTAAAGGTCAGGAAGTAGTAACTACAAAAGGAAGAACAGAAAAAGAGACGATCTTTCGCACTAGAATGAAAGCTACTAATACAGAAATCCCTTTGGTAGTATTAATCAACAAGGGTAGTGCTTCTGCAAGTGAGATTGTTTCTGGATCTATACAAGATTTAGACAGAGGAGTTATCATAGGACAAAGAAGCTTTGGTAAAGGCTTAGTTCAAAATGTAGTTCCTTTATCATACAATGCAAAAGCAAAGATAACAGTAGCAAAATACTATATCCCTAGTGGAAGATGTATTCAAGCTATTGATTATTCACACAAAGATAAAGAAGGTAATTTTGAACATGTTCCTGATTCTTTGATATCTGAATTCAAGACAAAGCATGGCAGGAAAGTTTATGATGGTGGTGGAATAACTCCAGATGTAAAGATAAAACCAGAAAGATTTCAAGAGATCGTAGGTTATCTATATGCTAAAAACTTTATTTTTGACTTCGCTACTCAATACCGAATCAAGAATGAAAGTATTATTACTCCTGAAAAGTTTGAGATAACAGATGATATTTATAGTGACTTTTTAGCATTCTTAAAAGAAAAGAAATTTGAATTTAAATCTATTGATGAAGCTCAATTGGAAGATCTAAAGAAAGATGCTGAAAAGCAAAACTATTTTGATGATATAAAAGATGAGTATCAATCTTTATTGAATAAGATAGAAAAGACAAAAAGCGAAGGTCTGCAACGATATAAAGATCAGATAAAAGAGCTATTACGTATAGAAATAGTAGCTAGATACTACTATCAAAAGGGTAAAATCATTTCATCTTTAAAAGGGGATAAAGAAATTGATGAAGCAATTTCTATTCTTAAAAACAAAAAGGAATACAAAGACATTCTTAGTGGTAAAGTTAAGGTAGCAGAAAAAATAAATTAGAAACCTTAATAGTACTAATTGTGAAAAATACTCAGATAAAACGCTCAACGCCCATCGCATGGGTAACATTGTTAACACTCATGGCTATAAGCCTACCACTTTCAAAGTTTGCAATGAGCGTTTTTCAGTTCTTAATTCTTGGAATGTGGTTTTGGTCAGGTTTGAAATCATCTGAATTTAAGATGAATTATCAACAAGGAATAGCCAAAGGCACATTCCATTCTTTTTTATATATCTTCAAGACAGCAGGTCTTAACTTTGTCAATAAATTCAAGATCTTTTTCAAGAATCCTGCCGCTGTTGCATTATTGTCAATATATATTATTCATGTTATAGGTTTATTCTGGACAACAGACTACAGCTATGCATTCAAAGACTTGAGAATAAAGTTGCCATTACTGATGTTTCCTGTTGTATTACTGACAATGCCAAAGTTATCTCAAAAACAGTTTTATTTGCTGATCGCTTTGTTTATTGCTTCTAATTTTGTTGCTTCATTCGTTACTTATTATAAATACCTTGCAGGAAACTTTACAGATATAAGACAAATATCTGCATTCATCTCTCATATTCGTTTCAGTTTAAACATTTGTATTTCTATATTCTCTCTTTTATTTTTCGTGTTCAAGAAAGATTTATTGAAATCAGTTTATAAGTATTTACTTCTTATTCCTGTATTCTGGTTTCTATATATTTTGAAGTTATTAGAATCAGGGATTAGTTTTCTCATATTATCAGCAGCAGTAGTTTGTGTCGTACTCTTCTTTATACAAAAGATACCTAATCTACTTCTGAAAGTTTCTGCATTTACTATTATCTTGCTTGTACCTTTTGGTATGGCTTATTATTTTTATTCGGGGTATAAATCATATAGCACTCCTGAGACTGTAAATATCAATTCTTTACCCAAAACAAGCAGTTTAGGTAATCCCTATTGGCATGACACAATACATTATGGAGTGGAAAATGGTAAATATGTTGGCTTATATATATGTGAACCTGAATTAAAAGATGCCTGGAATAAAAGAAGTGATGTAAAATATAATGATATCCTGCCTTCAGGTTATGAACTTAAGATTTCATTAATTCGATACTTATCATCAAAAGATCTTCCAAAAGATGCTATAGGGATTTCAAAGTTAAGTGATAAAGATATTCGTCATATTCAGAAAGGTATAGCTAACTATAATTATGCTGCTCATCCGGGTATAAAAACGCGTTTACTGAAAGTGTACTTATCGCTAAAGAACTTCCTTTCATCAAAAGATCCTAATGGAAGTTCAATACTACAAAGATTCGAATATTGGAAAACTGCCAGTATGATCATAAGTGATCATTTATTCTTCGGAACAGGAACAGGAGATATTAACAATGCTTTCAAACAGAAGTATATAGATAGTGATTCCAGTCTACTCCCTCAGTATAGAAACAGAAGCCACAATCAATATCTATCTATATTTGTAGCATTAGGATTATTCGGCTTCATCATCTTTCTTTTTGGCCTAATCTACCCACCATTGAAGTTAAATGCTTTTAATGACTATTTCTTTGCCGCTTTCTTCCTTATCGTTGGACTTAGTATGCTTACTGAAGATACTTTAGAAACTCAGGCAGGAGCTACTTTCTTCGCCTATTTCTTTTCATTACTGCTTTTTAGTAGAAAAAAATATGATCTCTTACAATAGTATGTAAATACGATAGTTATAATCTGTACATATCTGGATTTATTTTATTTAAGAGAGTTAACTCAACATCATATTGAGTTATTTACTAAAGTTGAGTATGAAAGAATTAAAGTTCGATATTACTGTCAAGGAATACAGTTCTACTGATGAACTTGATAGTATTGAAAGAGATTTGTTACAACAAGCAAATCAAGCTACAAAAAGAGCCTATGCTCCTTATTCTATGTTTAGAGTTGGTGCAGCTGTACTACTTGATAATGGTGAAATAATTACAGGAAGTAACCAAGAGAATGCAGCTTATCCTTCTGGCCTTTGTGCTGAAAGAGTAGTATTATTTTATGCAGGATCTAAATATCCTGATGCAAAAATAGAATCTCTTGCCATAGCTGCTGTTGCTGAAAACTTTGAATTTAATAACCCTGTTACTCCTTGTGGTGCTTGTAGGCAGGTAATGTCTGAATACGAGCAAAAGCAAAAAGAACCCTTCAAGGTTCTAATGCAGGGTAATGCAGGTAAGGTTCATGTTGTAGATAGTGTAAGTCAGGTTTTACCATTACAGTTTAAGGCTGAAGGATTGAAAAAAGAATAATAAAGCTCACATTATCTATACAAAAACTTTATTTTAAAGACTTACAAACCGGCAATAGCCGGTTTTTTTATTACATACAATTAGAATACTTTTGTTTATCATAAATACACACACCAAAAAAACAAACATTACTTTTTATTAATCATTCAAACAAATGACATGAAACACATTTTGACACTTTGTATCTTATTAATTTCTACAAGCCTTCTATCTAAGGATAAAGATAAAAGTGCTTATATGATTTATTCGAAAAATGGAGAATTAACCAATTTTCATGATCTATTAAAAGCATCTAAAAACCATGATGTAATCTTATTTGGGGAGCTACATAATAACCCTATAAGCCATTGGTTACAATATGAATTGACTAATGACTTATTCTTGAATACTAAAGGTAAGATTCAATTAGGTGCTGAGATGATAGAATCTGATAATCAACTACTACTTAATGAATACCTTAAAGGGATAATTACAGAGAAAAACTTTACATCCCAAGCCCGCTTATGGCCAAATTATGAAACAGATTATAGCCCTCTGATAAATTTCGCAAAAGCAAATAAATTGAAATTCATTGCCACAAACGTCCCCAGAAGATATGCTTCTATAGTAAATAAGAAGGGCTTCTCTACTTTAGACTCTTTAAGTACGCAAGCAAAAGAATATATCGCCCCACTACCTATCCCTTATGATCCAAACTTAAGTTCATATAAGAAAATGCAAAATATGATGGGTGGCAAGCATAACTTCCCTAATCTACCCAAAGCACAAGCTCTAAAAGATGCTACAATGGCGTGGAACATAGGAAAAAACATTATCTCAGGTAATGCATTTATTCATGTTAATGGTTCTTATCATTCTGATAACTTTCAAGGTATTTGTTGGTATCTAAATAAATATTATCCAAAGCTCAAAGCTCTAACAATTACAACAGTAGAGCAGGACAATATCAATAAACTGGATGATAAGAATTTAGGTGTTGCTGATTTTATTATTGTAGTACCAAATACAATGACAAAAACTTATTAAATTGATAAAATAGGCATGCTTTTTGTAATTAACTATTATACAAGTGATTAGACCTTAAATCTGTTTTGTATTATTCAATATAAGTATAATGATAAACGTTTTTATTTATATCCCAGTTGCCATCTATAAATGACAACCCCAATAGTTTTTATTTACTTCAAACTATTGATAATCACATCGAATTTCCAATTTTTTTCAAATTAACTTAGGGGCTAAACAAGAAAAAGATATTGTACTTCAGGTGCTTTAGGCATCTTTAAATGGAGAGTGACTTATTGAGGAAAGTGGGAAGTGTAAAAAGAGCCGAAATATACCGGCTCTTTTTCTATTTTTTATAGATATATTGCAGTTATGCAAAAGTAATGAGGTAGTTTGCAAGAAAATTATAAATAGTAACCACTATTATTGCAAATCCTTTGGAAAGATAAAAATTTAACTTCCACTTCTTTATTATAAGCCACAATATAAAAGTGTTTATTAATAACCCAATTATTGAGATCCCAATAAACTCACCATATTCAGACAGAATACGAGGATCATGACTCTCAAAAGTCCAAATTCTATTGAGTACATAATTTGATGATGCAGCACATAAAAACCCTATAGCATTTGCTAAATACTTCTGCACTTTCAACTTCTCTTTAAGCAGAAAAGTTATTCCAAAATCGACAATAAGCCCTGTGAAACCTACAATCCCAAACTTTATGAATTTTAAGATAATGGCTTTTGATAGTTCAATATTCATGTATCAAAATTAAAATAAAACATGATTATAACGAAATGATTAAAACTTTATGCTCTCCTTTCCTCATAATATCTACAGTAATATTCTGGCCTACTTTCAGCTTTTTCAACCTTTCCATATAATCATAGATATTCTTAACTGTTTTACCTTCTATTGTCGTAATAATGTCGTCTTTTAACATTCCGCCTTGATGAGCAGGGCCTCCTTTAGTTACTCCACCAACATTTAAACCTTTATTCTCTGTAGATGTAAAATCAGGCATAATCCCTAGTTTTACTTTAAGTCCCATTCTTCCACTAGTTCTAGGTTTAAAGCCTGATTCCTTAAATGTTAAACCATTATCTCTATTCAGCAAATCAAGAACTATATCATCAGTATAATCAAGAACTGTAAGCATTCCTTTATAATTAATTCTATCAGCATCATCAAAAGGTGTGTGATAGTCAGAATGTGCACCAGTAGAGAAAAAGAACACAGGGATCTTTTCTGCATAAAATGAAGCGTGATCAGATGCTCCATATCCTTCAGGAGAAAAAGCAACATTTAAATTTGTATTCTCTTTATATTGATTCAATAATGATTCTGCTTCTTCACTTGTCTTTGTACCTGCAACCATTATTGAGTTCTTCTCTTCATCCAATCGACCAATCATATCAAAATTGACCATAGCCTTAATCTTATTGTTATCAATAAGGCTATTTTTCGTGTAGAACTTAGACCCTATCAATCCCATTTCCTCAGCACCAAAAGCCATAATAATAACACTTCTCTTCAGGTTTTCTTTGCCTAAACTCAAGGTTCTCGCTAATTCTAATATCCCTGCAACACCAGAAGCATTATCATCTGCTCCATTGTGAATAGCTATAGTGTCAGGCATTCTAGAGCCACTGCCCTTCCCTCCAAATCCAAGATGATCATAATGTGCTCCTATAACAATATATTCATTTTTAAGCAGGGGGTCGTTCCCTTCTAACTTTGCAATCACATTTTGTGTTTCCACAATATTTCTATTCAACTTTACATAAGCAGTTGCTTTTAAATCAAGAGGAAATGATTTAGTTTCTTTTGATTCAATGATTCTTTTTGCCAGTGTATCTATAGATGTATTATATTTCTCCAACAACTTATTGGCCAATGATTGACTGATACTAATCACTGGTATATTTGCACTTGCAAGACTCCTGCTAAAGCGTCCTTTCACAGGAAGTCCTTTTCTACTTGTATAAGAGCTCTTAACATATAACACGCCTTTAGCACCATGATCTTCAGCATTCAGAATTTTATAATTCAAATGAAAATTTGATTTATAAGCTTCTTCTTTTGGCTCTCCATCAAGAATAATAGCCCATTTACCTTTGGCATTAATGTCTTTGTAAGAATCTAATTTTAGTTTTTTAGTATCCTCTGTAATTCCAAAGCCTGCAAAGACAATATCTCCTGCAAACTCTCCACTACTAGAGATATACATTGGTGTAAAATCTTTATTAAGTACATATTCCTTATTCCCAATTGTCAAACTTGATGTTGTATCAATTGATAGATCTGATAGAATATCAAAGTGCTGTAAGCTACTATTCCCAATACTTTCAAAACCATATGAATGAAGCTCCTTTGCAATATAATTTGCTGCTATATTACTCTCTTCTGTCCCTGGTTTTCTACCCTTTAAAGAATCTGAAGCTAAAAATTCAATGTGATTTTTAAGTTTATCTATTAAAAAGTTCTTATCCTGACCAAATAGGAAGCTATTTGTAGAAAAATATATTATGAAAAATATTAACAGTATGTTCTTCTTCATTTTCTTCTCCGTTTTTAGTTTTCTATAACTCAACTAACAATATTACAAACATATTTATTGATCAATATCTGAATTTATTTCAGATCATTTAAACTCCCGTGCATAGGATAAATTTATTTCTCCCCAAATAAAAAGATAGCAAGGAAAAAATCATTCAAATTCAATTGAATTCGGCTATACTCTCAGTTTAAATTTAAACTTATTTACCATAAAGAGTTATAAACCCAACGGATTTCAAAGAAAAAGAAGACAATAATCTTATGCTTCATACTAAATTTCACATCTCAATTGATCTAATTCCAGAACTTAGCAAGAAAGCTTTATTTGTTTTAAACTAAATGTCGTAGGTTTCAAACTAAATTCGGTAGGCTTCAAACTAAATTCGGTAGGCTTCAAGGTAAATTCAGTAGGCTTCAAACTAAATTCGGTAGGCTTCAAGGTAAATTCGATAGGCTTCAAGGTAAATTCGATAGGCTTCAAGGTAAATTCGATAGGCTTCAAGGTAAATTCAGTAGGCTTTAAGGTAAATTCAGTAGGCTTTAAGGTAAAACCTGTTAAACCTTAAGGATCATCCGTCTTAAATAGGCTTTCGTATTAAAGATAGTGATTGAATTCTTTATAGTTCTATTTATAGTAATTGTATTATAGAACCATTTTACAGTTATATTCTTTCTGTTGTGAATACTTTTATTGATTATAGAAAGGATGTTTATGTAGTTAATGGAGTCTGCCCAGCTTGCTTCAATTTCTTGTACGCAATCATCAGTTATTTCAGTATAGGTCTTAGTAGTTGAAGAAGTTTGTTTTGGACATAAGGCAAGCTCTTCCTTAAGCTTAAGGATAAGTTTCTTCAAAGGAGAAAGTAAAGATTTTTGCCTTAATTTTAGTTTCATTATTCGTGATATTTAAAGTTCAAATAACAAACTTGTTCTTTGTTCGTCTAAAACCAAAGTTAAAATAGTCTATGGATTTTAGCAAATTATTTACATCAAAATTCATCATAAATTCTATAACTAATTATTATACAAGTAGGTTAACAACAACTATTTTAACGCTTATTAAATATCAAAGGACTAATTCTTTAGGAGAAAAGTAACTCTAGTATTATAAGTGTCTTTAAACTAATTCTAACATAGGATTGTTAATTCATTACACTTTAAGTTAATACTATAGTTTTATTACTTTTTAAAAGAATTTATTTTCAGGTAAGAAAAAAGATTCATATTATTGCTCATTCTGGCTTAGCTTACTATTACAACATTATAAAATTTATATCATCATTCAATCGATGTAATAATATAAATATAAATAATGTTCTTTTTATGTAAAAAAAATAAAGTGTAAGTTTGCATGGATTAGATTATTGGGGGATATATTTAAGCAAATCTTTTGTCAATCGTACATCTAGCTTACATTCTAGTTCTCCAAACAAGCTAAGTTATAATAACATAGACTAGTACGTATGGGTTTTGAAATTAAATATATTGATAGAGCATCCAAAAAATTAATCACAGAAAAAGTACCAGGCTTTTCTGCTTTAAGGTTTTTGTATTATAATCCCTTTGGAAAGCTTGCTTTAAATGGAGTTGTTAAGAGGAAATTCTTATCATATATCTTTGGGCAATTTATGAATTCTAAGTTATCTCGCCCTTGGATCAGATCTTTTATTGACAACTATAATATAGAACTTTCAGATTACAAAAAAGAGCTTTATAAATTCAGATCTTTCAATGATTTTTTCTACAGAGAGCTCAAGCCAAACAAGAGAAGCATCGCCAATGATATTGTTTCTCCTGCTGATGGTAAAATTGTTGCTTTTGATTGTGTAGAGAAAAATACTCTTTTCTATGTTAAAGGAAGTGAGTTCTCTTTATCAGATTTTCTGAAAGAAGAAGATTTATCAGAAAAATATAGAAATGGTTCTTTGGCTATCATTCGCCTAGCACCATCAGATTATCACAGATTTCATTTTCCTGCTAGTGGTAACATAAACCAATCGAAAAGAATTAAAGGAAAATATTACTCTGTTTCTCCTATAGCAATGAAAAAAAGTCTGGAAATCTTTTGCCAAAATAAAAGAGAATACAGTACTTTGAAAACAGAAAAGCTTGGAGATATTTTAATAAGTGAAATTGGAGCAACTTTTGTAGGAAGTATTCAGCAAACATATAAGCCTAATACCTTTGTAAAGAAAGGAAACGAAAAAGGTTATTTTGCTTTTGGAGGTTCTTCAATATTATTGCTATTTGAAAAAGGAAAGATTAAAATCGATGATGATATCATCGAAAATACAAAGAATGGCCTTGAGACCAACATAATGGTCGGAGAAAGAATAGCTACTCCTCTATAGACATTTATTGAGCTTAACTTATATACTTTTCCTTATTACGGGATACTTTAGGGTATCCCTTTTTCTTTATAATTTATTAGGTTTACAGAGTATTGATAATTGAATACTTTTGTATTATGAGTAAAAATGACAAACAACATCTACAGCTAATAATTAAAAATCTACCTGATCAACCCGGTATTTATCAGTATTTTGATAAAAATGGGGTAATTATATATATAGGGAAAGCTAAGAATATAAAGAAAAGGGTTAGCTCTTATTTCAATAAAGATAAGTATCAAAGTGCCAAACTTAAAATACTAGTTCAGAAAATAGAAGATATTAAATATGTTGTTGTTAATACTGAATTTGATGCACTTTTACTTGAAAATAATCTTATCAAGAAATACCAACCCAGATATAACATTTTACTGAAAGATGATAAAACTTATCCATGGATCTGTATAAAAAAAGAACCTTTCCCCAGAGTCTTTTCTACTCGTAATATGGTCAAAGATGGCTCTACCTACTTTGGACCTTATCCTTCCGGAAAAATGCTGCATGCTCTGTTAACACTAATAAAAGAACTTTTCCCTTTAAGAACATGTAAACTCAATCTCGAACAATCAAAGATTGATGATAGCAAGTATAAAGTTTGTCTTGAATATCATATTGGAAATTGTCTGGGGCCTTGTGTTGGCAAGCAATTACTAAAGAACTATAATAAAAACGTAGAAGAAATTAAAGAAATCCTAAAAGGTAATGTCAATAGTATAATAAAGAAGTTCTTTAATCAAATGATGGCTCATGCTGACAAAATGGAATTCGAAGAAGCTCAGGAAATCAAAGAGAAATTAGAACTACTGAAAAACTACCAAGGTAAGTCCACTGTCGTTAATCCAAAAATCGATAAAGTGGATGTTTTTGGTGTTCTTGACTCTGAAAATGAAACTTTCATCAACTACCTACGAATATTAAATGGAGCAATCATTCAGGCTCATACCGTAGAAATACAGAAGAAACTCGATGAACCTGTAGAAGAGTTATTATCTATTGTTATTGTCGAACTTCGCCAGCAATTCAATTCTCACTCTAAAGAAATTATCGTCCCTTTTCTCCCTTCTATGCCTATTCCTGATACCGAGTTTACAATCCCAAAGATAGGAGATAAGAAACATCTACTTGAATTATCTGAACGTAATGCTAAGTTCTTCAAGCTAGAAAAAGCCAAGAAAATGGATCTTGTCGACCCTGAAAGACACTCCAATAGAATACTCAACAGAATGATGAAAGATCTTCGTTTAAAGAAGACACCCAAAATAATTGAATGTTTCGATAATTCTAACCTGCAGGGCAGTTACCCTGTTGCTGCAATGGTTCAGTTTATAAATGCAAAACCTAACAAAAAAGCATATCGCCATTTTAATATCAAAACTGTAGAAGGCCCTAATGATTACGCTTCTATGACCGAGATTATCTACAGAAGATATAAACGTCTGCAAGATGAAGAAAAGGATCTTCCTGATTTGATTGTTGTTGATGGTGGTAAAGGACAACTAAATGCTGCACTCAAAAGTCTTGATGACTTAGACCTTAGAGGTGAAATTGCTATTATTGGTATTGCCAAAAGACTGGAAGAAATATATTTCCCCAGTGATCCATTGCCTCTATATATTGATAAAACTTCTGAAACACTGAAAATCATTCAGCAACTCAGAGACGAAGCACACCGATTTGGTATTACTTTCCATAGGAAAAAGCGAGATAAAGGAACTATCCAAACTGAACTTACCAATATTAAAGGCATTGGAACAAATACTGCTGAAACCTTATTGAAAAAGTTTAAAAGTGTAAAACGAATTAAAGATGCTACTCTTGAACAATTACAGTCTGAGATAGGAAAATCTAAAGGCAAGACTGTCTTTGACTATTTTAATATTAGAAAATAATCTTTTATATTGATTATTCTATACTACTAAACAATATTATTCTAATTTTACATTAGCTTATTAGGTTACAATGTAAAATACCATAATACTTATATAACTATTGTATGATACTTGTTTTTATTCAACAATCAGGAGAAAGGAAATGAAAAAACACTTACTATTTTTTATCTTATTTAGCTTAGCTAGCTCAATTGCTTACACACAAAAAACATTTGAAGTTATAATGCCTGATGTAAAAACTGAAACTGATTACATCTGGATGAACCTTAAAGATATTAAGTTCTTTGAAGAAAATGGATATAAGGTCGCATGGCCTGAAGGTCAATTCATGGAACAATTGAAAACAAAGGCTTTGGATGGAAACCTAAATGACAATGACTATGCTTTATTATATAAGCATATGGAGTCTAAAGTATACACTCAGATGAATTACTTTAAGGCCAACTTCAATGTATCTATGCAAGCCTCTCTTATTGATAGAATGGTCATCGATCTCAAACAACATAAAAAGAATTGGGAATTCAAGATATTCCCTAAATACAAAATCATACTTACACTTTATGGCCCAGGGGGTAGCTATAATGCCGATAATGGTACAATCACTTTATTCGCCAACTCTGAAGGAAAGTTTAAACAATATAACAATCCTGCTTGCACTATAATTCATGAAATCATTCATATTGGGATAGAAAATTCTATCATCAAAAAGTATGATGTTCCTCACACTATAAAGGAAAGAATAGTTGATAATATTGTGAACATAAATTTCAATTACTTACTTCCTGGGTATAAAATACAAGATATGGGATATACTGAGATTGATAATTATCTCAAGAATAAAGACGATATTAAACAACTTGATGAAATTGTAAGACAACTTACCCAAAGCAAATAATAAGAAAAGGCCGCTCTATTAATCAGAGCGACCTTTATCTTGGTAAAAATTATAAGATATCATTCAACAAGTGATGCTAATCACACTTTGAATGACCGCAATTATTACATATTATACATCCATCCTGATAGATCAAAGATCCTTGTTGTTTACAATCCGGACATTCTGTCGCTGTCGCCATTGTTCCATCAGGAATATATTTCTTCAATGCTCTTACAACACCATTCTTCCAAGTATTGATATGCTCTTTATCAAAGTTCAAATTCGAAATAAGTTCTATAACATATGGCAATGGCATTCCATGACGAAGTACTCCTGAAATTAACTTAGCATAATTCCAAAACTCCTTATTGAAGGATCTTGAAAGACCTTCGATAATCACATTATATCCTTGCTTATCTTTGAACTTAAAATCATAACGAGCATGCTCTTCTTTTGACTTGCTCCTCACAACCCAACCACTATTTACATATGGTGGTAAGAAAAATCCTTCTGCTTTACCTGTAAAGATTTCATATGGCTTGTCATCAAGTATACCTATTACAGCAATCCACTTTTCGTAGTCATTCTGAAAACGAACGACATGAGCTTCCAACTTTTTAGGTCTTGATGGAGCTTCTGTATCTCTAAACTTGTTGTCCTTCTTCGTGTCATTTGATATAAGTACTCCCGAACGACTGCCATCACGATAAATAGTGATCCCTTTACATCCGGACTCCCATGCAGTCATATAAATATCACTTACAACATCTTCCGAAACATCATTAGGAACATTCACTGTAACACTAATAGAATGATCAACCCATTTCTGTATGCTACCTTGCATCTTCACTTTATTCACCCAGTCAACATCATTCGAAGTTGCTTTATAATATGGAGACTTCTCTATAATCTTACTCAGCTCTGCGTCTGGCATAGCTTTCACTTGCTCTATATTATATCCATTGATTGTCAACCATACTTCAAACTTTGGATGGAATACATTATATTCTTCCCAAGTATCTCCAACCTCATCAGTAAATGATATTACTACATTCTTATCATTTGGATTCACCTTTCTTCTTCTCTTATATGAAACAAGAAAAACAGGTTCTATTCCTGAAGTTGTTTGTGTACAGATGCTAACACTTCCTGTTGGTGCAATTGTAAGCATTGCTATGTTCCTACGACCATTCTTCTTCATATCTTCAATGATAGTAGGATCTTCTGCTGCTATTCTCTTTATAAATGGATTATTCTTCTCTTTCTCGAAATCGAATACTTCAAAAGCTCCTCTTTCTCCAGCAAGCTTAACAGAATTTCTATAAGCTTCTATAGCCAATGTCTTATGCACCTCAGTTGAAAATTCTATGGCTTCTTCTGACCCATAACGAATATTCAATGCAGCCAACATATCACCTTCAGCTGTAATACCTATACCTGTTCTTCTCCCTTCAAGTGCTTTTGTTTTTATGTTTTCCCAAAGTCGCTTTTCTATCCTCTTGGTTTCTTCGTCTTCCGGATCTTTTAATATCTTCTCTAAAATAGCATCTATCTTCTCTACTTCAAGATCTATGATGTTGTCCATCAATCTTTGTGCTACAGCAGCATGTTTCTTGAATAACTCAAAGTTAAATTTTGCTTTCTCTGTGTATGGATGCTCTACATAATTATATAGATTGATAGCAAGAAGTCTACAACTATCATATGCACATAATGGAATCTCTCCACATGGATTGGTCGATAATGTCTCAAAACCTAAATCAGAATAACAATCTGGTACAGACTCACGAATAATTGTATCCCAGAATAATATACCAGGCTCCGCAGATTGCCATGCATTATGAATAATTTTATTCCACAGCTTCTTTGCTTCAATATCTCTCTTCATCAATGGATTGTCTGATGATATTGGATATTGCTGTGTGAATGTTGTATTATTCTTTACTGATTCCATAAACTCATCTGAAATCCTTACTGATACATTGGCACCTGTAATCTTACCCTGTTCCATTTTTGCATCAATAAATCCTTCTGAATCCGGATGCTTTACTGATATAGATAACATCAAAGCACCTCTTCTTCCATCTTGAGCAACTTCTCTTGTCGAATTAGAATATCTCTCCATGAATGGGACAATTCCTGTCGATGTAAGTGCTGAGTTCTTTACCGGACTTCCTTTGGGTCTGATATGTGATAAATCATGCCCTACTCCTCCTCTACGCTTCATCAATTGTACTTGCTCTTGGTCAATCTTCATGATGCCACCATAACTATCTGATACACCCTGATTCCCGATCACAAAACAATTGGAAAGTGAAGAAACCTGAAAATTATTACCAATACCCGCCATAGGACTTCCCTGAGGCACTATATACTTGAAATCTCTTATCAACTCAAAGATCTCTTCTTTGGACATTGGATTGGGATACTTCTGCTCTATACGTGCTAACTCTCTTGCTAACCTCTGATGCATCTGGTCAGGGCATAACTCAAAGATCTCTCCATCACTATTCTTAAGGGCATATTTATTCATCCAAATACTTGCAGCAAGGGAATCGCCTTTAAAATAGTCTGTAGCAGCCTTTAATACGTCTGTTTCATTATATTTGGTAAGTTTTTCTTTCTTTAGTGTTGATCCATTCTTCATATTATTTTTCATCTCATTCTCTGAAGCCTTATCATTGATTTTATTCTCTATAGCTTCTTTGTTTTTTTTCTTTTTTAAAGTCGTTTTATCTGCTTCATTTATGGACACAACGTGCTGTCCGGAATAAGAATTATTTTCCATGCTGCTTCAAGTATTAAAAAAGTTAATTCAAATAAAAGACTCTGGACTACAGTCTGTTAATTGTATTCAACAACCTGTTTGTTTTGGGGGTGCAAGATACAACACAATCAAATATTATGACTTAAAACTTATTAACATACCTTGCCCTTTATTTTATCAATTTGTTGATTTGTAAAAATTTAAAACTTGAATAAGTTTTAATATTATGTGAATTACTTTTGCTTTTTGATGATTTGAAATTCTTCAAAAGAATTTATGCTCTCTTGAATAAAAATTTGATCGACAATACAAAGAGAACTATTGCAAAGACTTTCCTCAATACATCTGCTGGTATATCTAAAGCTACTTTAGAACCAAAATAACATCCAAAGAAAAAGCCTATTGCTATCCAAACAGCATACTTTATATTCAAATGTCCTTTCTTATAATAATTGTATGCTGCTAAAAATCCTACTGGTGGTAGCATAATCGCTATTGCAGTCCCTTGTGCTATATGCTGATCTGTTCCATAAATAAATATAAGAGCGGGAATGATTATTAACGCTCCTCCTAATCCTACCAAGCCACTAAAAGCTCCTGCAAATAGTCCTATAAGTAATAGTATAATAATTACTGTTATGCTCATCTCTTTTATTATTAGTCGTTATGCTTTCAGTCCTTTGTTATATGGCTTATTTGAAAAATAAGTTTATTGATATGACAATCAAAAATATTCCAAATAATAGCCTCAATGTTTTTACTGGGAGTTTAAGTGCCAGTCGTGAACCAAAGTAACCTCCAATAACAAATGATATAGCAATGACAACGGCATACCATATATTTATCTCTCCTGCTCTATAATATTCTACTGCCCCCAAAATACCTGTTGGCGGCAATAAAACTGCTATACTAATTCCTTGAGCTTCTTTCTGACTTACTTTAAAGATTGCTAATAATGGTAAGATGATAAAAACACCTCCGCCTATTCCGAGTAAACCTCCTGCAAAACCCGCAAATAATCCTATAATAAATAAGATTAGTACATCTAGTTTTTTCATGGAAAATTAGTTTTACGATTGAGTTAAGTTTAGTTCGGAATTAACATATCTAAGGTATGAATTATTATCTTTTCTGTCTCTATTTTTTTATGTGACAGATTCAATTTTCCAGAAACTAATTCTTAAAACTAGTCTAAAAACGGACTCTCCAAGAATAAACAAAATCTGTTACTAAACTACTCCATATATAAAAAAGATGCTGTAAGAATTATCTTCTTCAGCATCTTAATATCTTTTATCTAATCTTATAATTTCGCCATAAAACCAGACAGTCTACATGATACTCTCTGCATATTTAGTAATCTCTACAAATTCCTGAACACCTAACTGTTCTGGCCGCTTACTAAATAGCTCATTTTGCATCAATTCTTTATCTACAAATATAGACTTAAGACTATTACGTAAGGTTTTCCTTCTCTGATTGAATCCTTGCTTTATAATTCTCTTGAAAAGCTTCTCATTACAATCAAGTGATTTCACATTATTCCTAACTAGCCTTATAACTGCTGATTTCACCTTTGGTGGTGGATTAAATACATCTTCATGTACTGTAAAACAATACTCTATATCATACCAAGCTTGGAGAAGTACACTCAATATACCATATGTCTTACTTCCTGGGCCTGCAGCTATTCGCTCTGCTACTTCTTTTTGTATCATCCCCACTACTTCTGGTACTGAATCTTTATAATCTAATACCTTGAAGAATATCTGTGATGATATATTATATGGAAAATTACCAATGATAGCCATTGGCTCTGTTGATATATTCTCTAATGGGTATTTAAGGAAATCTTTAGGTATAATAGAACTTTCTATATGAGGCCATGTGGCTTTCAAATAGTCAACAGATTCTTCATCAATCTCTATTATATGAAGGTTCTGCTTTTCTCTATTCATGAGATACTGAGTCAGCACCCCTGTTCCTGCTCCTACTTCGATAATATCTTTACAGTCTTCTGATAATTGGTCTACTATCCTTATTGCGATATTTCTATCTGTAAGAAAATGTTGACCCAAATGTTTCTTAGGTTTTACCATTGAATATGCTATAGTAATTTTTGGCAAAAGTATAATTATTGAACTGATTTAAAAAGAACTAATTTCAAAACTATGATTTCTAAAACAAATAAAATTCAATCTAAGAATAACTTATCTGAAAAGTATTTTCTTTACTCTTTTGAATCTTATCAATGATCAAAACTACTTCTTTGCATATTTCTCTCTTGCCAAGTTCGATTTATATATTCTGAATAGAAAATCGTATACCACCAATTCATGTAATCGGTTCTTTGATCTGAATAATCTGTTATTAAGCATATGCAGAAAGCTTCCTATATAATTTGGTATAACAAAATCCAATTGCTTCTTTTTATCTAGCTTCTTATAAAAAGAAATTGCTTCTGACACATTCTTACTCTTATCATGTATAAGCTCTATTGCAGGCAACCAATCACTTTCTTTATCCTTTGATGAATCTAAAATATCTTGAATATCCTTCTTATTATCTCTGAAGATCTTTGATAATTGCTTAGCTAGGCTTTCATCTTTATTATGTTCTTCTCCAAATGACATACTTAAGCCTCTCATAAGGTTCAATTTCTCTTCACTGGATAGACCAAATAATGATATAAATTCATCCATTGCTCTAAGTGAAAACAACCAGCGTATTCTTTCTCCTTCAGGACCTTCCAACAGATCAAGCAATCTTACTATCATCCTACTATCATAATAAAATATATCTTCTGCTGCATGCATACTTAGTAATCCATATCGCTCTATCTCTGGCTGATAAGTATCATTCATCACCTTCCATACAAGATCTTGATCTACATAATATTGCAACATATCATGCAGCTCTTTTGTAATAACTGCTATCTTTTCTGAATCGAAATATTCAAATCTTACTCTGATATGAAACTCTGGATCCCCATACCGTATAAAAAACCACTTTGTTATTACTTTCTCTTCTATCAATCGTTCAGCAATTGAATTGATATCCAAAAGCAATTTGTCTCCTGTCTTTGGGCCACAATAAATCTTATAATACAACCACTCACTTCCGGTAATATAATATCGGGAAGTTGTCCTCTCAAAGTCTTTAATCTTTGTTGACATAACTTCTGAATTAAGAGTTAACACTTGTTTTGAAGAATGATATTATTATCTCATTAGTAAAATTCCCTTCCTTATTTTTGATCAAAGGTGCTTCTTTAGAAAACAAACATTCTTTGATCTTAAATGAAGGTCTTGATTTTACTCTTGATATAAGGACTCTTATACAATCTATGTTATTAAGATTCAAATACAGTTCATTATCCTGATCTGCTAGATATACATCATCAGGAATCTTTCGAGATTTCCTCCAGTCTGTAAATTGCTTGAACAGCTCTTCGTCTGAATCTATCTTCGTCAAGTATTCAAACTTCTCTTTCTGTACTCTCCATTCTGCTACTGAAAATATAATGTTCTTATATCTTACTCGTGGTAAAAACTCTGCTATACGATCAAATGGCCCCCATCCAAAACCTATACTGTTTCTAAGGTTTTTATTTTGCATATCACATAAAAACTGATATACCGGTAAGGCATTTGTACTATAATTATGTGCTGTACTTAATCTTGGCACAACTTCTTTTCCTAATGACTTTGAAAATAATACAAGATCATTTCTTTGCAATTGAATATACAAATCACTTAAAGGTATCTGAAACTCTTTATCTACAGCACTCTTACCCAAAAATGGTATCTCATACTTCCGTAATACTGGTCGTAATAAAATATTTCCTGTCCGCTTCTCAGGTAAATGTATAATCTCTGCAAATACCTTATCTGGTTCTACAGCCTCTTCATAGGCTATGATTTCTTTTACATATGAAAAGGTCTTCTTGTCTGCATGGCAGAATCTACCCAGCAAGTTCGCCGCACTCGATCCTGAAGCAAAATAAAAACTGATAAGATTCTTATCTCCTTCCTTTCCGAAAACTCTTACCATACTACTCATCGTAATTGGTAAATCATCCCAGCTCTCTTTCAGGTTTTCTATTTCTTCATCTAGAATTATAGTCTCAAGATTGTCACTCTGAATACCCTCTGTGTATTTCTTCAATAAGAATTGATTTATCTTATTGTGCCAAACAACCTTCTCTATTTCTTCTAACTTTGGGGTTGTTACGATATCATCAACTAATGGAGTTATATCACCTTCATTACCATACTCTCCGTATCCAACACCCATTTCAGTATCCAATGCTGTAAGTAATGGCATAGCACGAGTCTCATATCTTGACTCAAATTTCGCTTTGAACTGATCTAGTGTGCTCTCTTGTGTTTTAAATGAAAGCTTATTCAAAACAGACAATCCCTCTAAACAATCTTGTGCTACCTGACGATCTACTTTACATACCTTCGGCTTCTTGACCATATCTACTTGATAGAAATACTTCTGATCAAACTCTGATCCTGTCTTACTAAATGCCTCTGCTATGTCTTTATATATTGATACCGGAGCTCCTAAGTCTTTTGAATCCGCTGACTCTAATGCCTCAAGGGTCGACCTCAACAAATTACTGTATGCCTCAACTTCTGGTATCTTCTCTAAATATGATAATAACTGGCGTATAAATTCATCTCCTGTAATAGCTGGATCTAATTCCGAAACGACTACCTGATTGTCTATTATATCATTTATAAATGCTGATGAATCATCTATTGTAATCACCTCATCTACCAAACATCCTGCCATCTCATCAAAAGTAGCTCCTGATTCTGCTAATTCAAGCACCTTCTGTAAATATGATGAATTATCAACGGCTACTATATGGTGATTCCTTCTGTTATTTACATACGTATATTCTACATAGCGCAGTTGATGCCCTACTACATATGCACTTGTATTCGGATACCACTTGATTTTTGTCTTTAAAAACGTATCTTTTGAAAGCTCTTGGGCTAGTGAAGCTAACACATCCATATCCAAGCGTGTATGCTTACGTCCCTTTTTATGCTCTGGCAACTGAATATCACTCTCACTACTAAACTCGCCTCTCGAAAAACCAGCAAATAACCCAAATGGAGTACATCTATATGACATTCTCAGAATGTAACTGAGCATCGACAGTTTCAAGCGATCGATATCTTTATCCTTCTTTATATGCCCTGCCAGAAACTTCTCCAGTTCTTCATATAATTCTGGTGATGCTATAAAAATAGCTTCCTTTACTTCTGCTAACTCAAATATGCTTTTTAGTTTTTCTTCATCAATATTCTTTCCTTTAATGATCTCATCAACAAAGTCCATTGACATTAAAGGACTCCTTATTATAAAATGTGGAAAATATTGATATCGGTAATTTGATTTATTGTTCTCGTTCATCTCAGATAGTGTTTAGTATAGAGTTTAAAATCTAGGAAATAAGTAATGACGCATCCCAATCTGGTGACTGATCTGTTATTAGTGCTATTATAACTAATCCTACACCCGCTATGCCTTCTAAAAAAGTATCTTCAAACTCAACACTGTCAAGCCTTAACAGCTTATATCCTAATGGAAAGTTATCATCACTAAAATCTTGCGGTAAAGCATTTGCGTGATACTCCGCACCTTTTTTCAATTTATCACTAGAGGTATATTGAAATGCTCTGTTATAAATGTGAATAATACCTGCCGTACCATGACATAGACAACCATCGTTAATATTCGTCTCTAACTTTGTCTTCCTTTTGGTTGTCTCTTCCAAAATATCTTTACCATAAGCCTTTAATTCATTATCGCCTATGATATCTCCTGATATTAGCATAGCCATACCTATACCCAAATCTCCATAACACCATCCTAGCCGACTACCTGTTGATGGAGGATCTTCTTCATTATAATTTATCCATGATGGAAAACGTGCCAACTCTTCTTTGTAGAAGTTATCATATCTTCGCACATATTTATATATTCCATAAAGAAGCTCTTTGGGGCCTTTAACCTCTGGATACTTCCGTATTATCTTTGCCATAGCAATCATAATACTTACCATACCATGAGAAAGTGATAAATTATAAACCCATTGCTCGACATTCTCTTTTGGATAAATCTTTGATCTAAACTTTATTCCTCCATCTTCTTCTTTAACTGCATACTTATATAATTCATCAATAAATTCTTGTATATATGATGCTATTACCTTGCTCTTCTTTCTATTCAGAAAATATAATATATTCCCTATTCCACCATGAAGAAAATCAAAGTTCTCATGCTCTTTGATATTTGTAATCATTGAAGAATAAAGTATCTCATCACAATCTGATAATACTTCGTCTGTATCGCATTCTATAAACTTTTTCTGCTCAAAATATTCCAATAGCCACCCTATCCCTGATAATCCTCCGGCATGCGTGTCTAATAAATCCATACTACCAAGTGTATTGAACACAAGAGATATCAAATCTATCCCTTTATCAAAAACTTCTTCTTCATTAAATGCTGATCCATACTGTAATAGAAACAATGATATACCTGAGGCTCCGCCTAAAAGAGATACGCCTTTTTCTTCTAGTATTTCTTCATTCGATTTCTTTAAAAAATAGTCTTTTATCTCTTCGAGCTTATTCTTAAGGGGAAGGTATGAGCTATGGCTTTCATCAATTAGTCTTTTCCATTCCATAGTAGAAAGTGTTATCTGTAGATTGTAAGAAACAATGAATTAGGTTTATGGTAATATGAAATTATCTTAACTAGATAATTCTAAGTTTTTAGTTGTTTTAGTTTACTTACAGGAAGTATATTAGTTAAAAAGCATTTTTCTATAAAACAATCAATCCTTGAAAATGTCTAATTCATTTATTTCCAATGCAGTTCTTAAATTAGTTCTAAATAAAGATACTAAAAATCAAAACGAATACTTCTCAATAAATATTTAATTTGAAATCAAAAAGAACAATGATACATCAAAACAAATCTACCTTTATATAGTAGGTATAACACTTGTAAAAATTATTATTTCAAGACAAAACAAGCCTCAAACAAACAATAACTTATCTAAGATAGTACTTTAGTGCTTTCCTGAATTTTTTCAAAAGCTTAAACTTCAGTACAACTAACTTAGAATAAGTTATACAGAGGTTAAATTATAAGCCGTTTAAAACTACTTCACCAGAAAAAAGAAATCTCTTATAAGACCTTCATATAATACCTTCCTATAAATGACCCGTTGTTAGTACATATAGACACTACAGCTTCACCGATTTACAGAATACAGATCGGCGGGGTACAAAGTGTAGGTCGGCGGAGTACAAAGTATAGGTCGGCGGAGTACAAAGTATAGGTCGGCGGGGTACAAAGTGTAGGTCGGCGGGGTACAAAGTATAGGTCGGCGGGGCACAATACACATACTATAGCTAGTTATGCATAATCCTTTACCTAATTCAACTAAATTTAGGTATACATTTTATAGCATCTTTAATAAAGGATAATTAGATTCTACAGACAATGACAAGAATAAAATAAGCACCTATATAACAATACCTGATGCTCATATTAAGTTTTTCTATAAACTTTTACATTAGCCATTTGTTTTGATACTAAAATGTAAAAGGTTGAAAAACATGCCTTCCTGTATAAAAACTTACCTAAAAGATATTTAATCGCAGACTTATGATTCGTAAAGTTCTAATTGCAAATCGTGGAGAGATTGCCCTAAGAATAATGAGGTCTTGTCGTGAGATGGGAATACGAACCGTTGCCATATACTCAGATGCAGATCGAAAAGCTATGCATGTAATTTATGCTGATGAAGCCTATTTTGTCGGACATTCTCCATCAAATGAAAGTTATCTCAACAAAGATAAAATTATAGAAATCGCTATAAAAGCTAAGGTCGACGCTGTACATCCCGGCTACGGCTTTGTATCTGAAAACGCTGATTTTGCAAGGATGTGTAAGGATAATAACATCATCTTTATTGGTCCTAGTGAATATGCCATTAACACAATGGGAGACAAAATTGCTGCAAGGAAAACCATGATTAATGCAAATGTCCCTGTTGTTCCTGGAACTACAGAAGCAGTTACAAGCACAAAAGAAGCTTTAAAGATTGTAGATGAAATTGGGCTTCCTGTAATGATTAAAGCTTCGGCAGGAGGTGGAGGAAAAGGCATGAGGCTTGTACACAAGAAATCAGAAGTTAAAAATGCTGTAAGAGCAGCAAAATCAGAAGCTTTATCAGCTTTTGGTGATGATTCTATTTTCATAGAGAAGTATATTGAAGAATCCCACCATATAGAGTTTCAGGTTTTGGCTGATGAACATGGAAATGCAGTACACTTGTTCGAAAGAGAGTGTTCTGTACAAAGAAGACATCAAAAAGTAGTTGAAGAAACTCCATCTCCATTATTGAATCAGGAGATAAGAATGAAAATGGGAGAGCATGCTGTTGCTGCTGCTCAGGCCGTTGACTATGCCGGAGCTGGTACTATTGAATTCATTATGGATGATAATCTCAATTATTATTTCCTTGAAATGAACACCCGACTTCAGGTAGAACATCCCATCACTGAAAGAGTTGTAGGTATTGATCTTGTCAAACAACAAATAAAGATTGCTAATGGTGAAAAGCTGGCATTCAAGCAAAGCGATTTATATCAGCATGGACATTCTATAGAAGTACGTATTTATGCTGAAGATCCTAATCGTAATTTTATGCCTTCGCCCGGAAAGATAAGCTACATCAAAGACCCTTATGGGCTTGGTGTCAGAGTTGATGGTTATGCATACGAAGGATATGAGATACCTATATATTATGATCCTATGATCTCTAAGCTTGTTGTTTGGGCACCAGACAGAAAAGAGGCTATTAATAGAATGACCCGCTCATTATCTGAATATAAAATTACTGGTGTTGTTACAAATATTCCTTTTCTATTCAGAATTATTGACTCTGATGACTTTAGAAGTGGCAAATATAATACCAGCTTTATAGAAAAACATGAAGATTATCTGTTTGATCCTTTCCCTGAAGAATCAGAAAGAGAAGATATGGCAGTCATTGCCGCATACATAGACTATCTTGACACTATGGCCGAGCTTCAACCAACTCCACAGAATTATTCTTTGGGTAACAATTGGAAAGACCTTGGTCGTAAAAGATCTATCCTTCGAATGTAATGTTTCATCCCAAAAACTCTGTATTATATTATGTCTACTGAAATTAAAATAAACGATAAGATCTCTAATGTAAAGCTTGTCCAAAGAGAAGGCTCGAGAGTTGTTATCTCTGTGAATGACAAACAATATGAGATTGACTTGGCAAAAGTGGGTGAAGACATTTATTCTATTTTGTATAAGGGTAAATCATATAACCTTGAGCTTGTCCCTCAGAAAAGCCATAAAAACTACCTTGTGCATACTCACTATCATAGTTATGATGTCTCCATTATCGATTCAGAAGCAAAGTATCTGATGAACAGAAATAAAGGAGCTACAGATGACAGCAATGTTATTTCTTCTCCAATGCCAGGAAAGATTGTAAGTATCCCTGTTGAAGTTGGTCAGAAATTAGAAGAAAATACAACTGTTGTTATTGTATCAGCTATGAAGATGGAAAGTGAATATAAAGTCCATAGCCCTAAGACTGTAGTTAAGATTCTTGCCAAAGAAGGCGATACTATAGAAAGTAATCAACCTCTTGTAATTGTAGAATAATCTTTTCATAACTCTAAATCACTATGTCTCATGTCTAAAAAGGAAAATATAAAAAAACTTGAAGAGAAAATAATTGAAGCTGAAAAAGGTGGTGGTGATGCTCGTATCGAAAAACAACATCTTGCAGGTAAAAAGACGGCCAGAGAAAGGATAATTGAGTTATTGGATCCTGAAACCTTTGTCGAAACTGATAAATTCGTCACTCACCGAAATACTGATTTTGGTATGGAGAAGCATAAAGCTCTGGGCGATGGTATGGTCACTGGTTATGGAAAGATTGATGGTCGCCTCGTTTATGTATTTGCACAAGACTTTACTGTCCTAGGTGGCTCGCTGGGTAGAGCCAATGCAAATAAGATTATAAAGATTATGGATTTGGCATTGAGAATGGGTGCTCCTATTATTGGCCTTAACGATTCTGGTGGTGCTCGTATTCAGGAAGGTGTCGATAGTCTTGCTGGCTTTGCTGATATATTCTATAGAAATGTGAAAGCTTCTGGAGTTGTTCCCCAAATCTCTGCCATACTTGGCCCTTGTGCTGGTGGTGCTGTATATTCTCCTGCTATTACAGATTTTATTATGATGACCAAAGATACTTCTTATATGTTTATCACTGGTCCTGATGTAATCGAGCAAGTGACCCACGAAAAGGTAACTAAAGAAGAGCTTGGAGGAGCTACTACTCATAATACAAAAAGTGGTGTCGCTCACTTAATCGCTGATGACGATACTACAGCAATGATGATGATCAGAGAGCTACTCAGTTTCATACCATCCAACAACATGGAAGATCCTCCAATAAAACCATGTACTGATGATATCCATCGAGAAGATACAAAGCTCAATGAACTTATCCCTGATGACCCTAATAAACCATATGATATGAAAGAATTGGTTGAATCAATTGCTGATGATAACCTCTTTTTTGAAATTCAGGCTCAATATGCAAAAAGCATTATAATTGGATTTGCTCGTATGGGTGGTAGATCTGTAGGTATTGTTGCTAATCAACCAGGACAATTAGCCGGAGTGCTTGATATTGATTCATCCACCAAGGGAGCCCGATTTGTAAGATTCTGTGATGCTTTCAACATCCCTCTTATATCTATTGTCGATGTCCCTGGATTCTTACCCGGTATCAATCAGGAATATGGAGGGATTATTCGTCATGGTGCTAAGCTTTTATTCGCTTTCGCTGAAGCCACAGTGCCTAAAATCACACTGATTACCCGAAAAGCTTATGGTGGCGCATATACCGTTATGAATAGTAAACATATTGGAGCAGATGTAAATTTTGCTTATCCTTCTGCTGAAATTGCTGTTATGGGACCTGAAGGTGCTGTTAAGATCCTCAATAAAAATGGAGTTACTGAGGAAGAACACAAAAAAGCCGTAGAAGAATATAAACACAAATTCGCTTCTCCATATAAGGCTGCTGAAGCTGGCTATATTGATGAAATCATATTACCAAAAGACACTAGATATAAATTGATTCAGGCTTTAGAAATGACTCAAACAAAAACAAAGTCTAATCCTCCAAAGAAACATGGAAATATTCCTCTATAAACAGATAAAGCCAGCTTAATTGAGCTGGCTTTATTCATCTTAACCTAACTAAATACTACTTTCAACAACTAAACACTTAGTTATAGTATTTAAAAAAAAACTTCTCGAGTATAGTAATCTTTACTTCTTCTTGTCAGATTTATTTAATGAGAATTGAACAGGAAAAACAAGTGCAGTTCTAACAGGCTTATTGTCATCATCTAGTCCTGGTTTCCACTTAGGCATATTTTTCACAACATCAATTGCACTTTTAGATAATAAAGGACTAGGTGATTTCAAAACCTTTACATTTGAAACAGAACCATCCTTCTCAACAATAAAGTTTAAATGCACACGTCCTTCTATACCCTTATTTTTAGCTTCAGCAGGATATTCAAGGTTTTTATTCAAATATTTCTTTAAACTTGACAAACCATTCCTAAATTCAGGAGCAGTCTTAATCACTACATATATAGTAGTATCATCAGATGATTTTTGTAATGGAGTTTCAAGAATTTCTTCTTTAACAGACTTAACATTTTCAATGAAATCAGAAGCTTTTTTAACCGAAATTGTTGAAGAGACTGCTTCTGTCTTACTGGAAATAAAAAACACAAGAATAGCGACCGGAACGATTAAAAAGTACTTAGTGCTATTAATCTTTGAAGATTGTTTACGACTCATCATTTGGATTCTTTTTTTAATTAGTGAATTGTTTAATTTAAAGTTGTTGGTGAAATTAAATAAGCATGATTCACTTATTTGCCCAACAAGAATATTTTGATACCTAATCTTTGAAGAAATATTTTTTATAGAACACCTATCTGCTTGAAATTCGTGAATCTCCTTTAATCTCTTTCTAAATATCCAAACCAACGGATTTATCCACAATATGGAACAAATTATTTCAAGAAATATAATATCAATAGAATGCAAATTATATATATGTGCATTTTCATGATTGATTATTGCAGTTAACGCCTCTTGCTCCCCTTTCAAAGTTTCAGGAATAAAGCAATTATCAAGAAAGGAAAAAGACCCTACATTCAAATTATGATAAACATAGTTAACATTCTTATATCTCTCTATTTTTCCTATTCCCTTTAATTGAAAGATCTTATATAAACTATATATAAACCTAAGCAAAAGCCCCAAAGAAATCAAAGCATATACAAGTAATCCTAATTCAAGATATGAATGTGTTTCTACAATCTTTATCTCTTCTGATAAATTATTTGTCACTGATAATTCAGGAACAGCAATAATTACATCTGATAATTTATCATTAAGTGAAATGGAAATATCAAGGCAAGGGATAATTAGTGATAAAAATAAAGATGAAATCAGGAATAGCCTATTCATCCCAAAGAAAGTCTCTTTGCGTAAGAAAAGTGAGAATATAATGTAAAAGATTCCCAAACCTATTCCTGATTCTATCATATAGATAATAAAACTACTTTTCATTATCTTTTCTTTTTAGCCTTTCCTGATCTATTTGCTTTTCAATCATCTCTTTTATTTCCTCTAATTCATTTATACTTAGCCTCTCTTCTTTTGTAAAAAAAGAAGCAAGAGATTTAAATGAACTGCTGAAATAATTATTAAGAAATGACTTGAAATAAGATCTGGTATATTCCTTTTCACTAACTACAGGATAATATTGATGTGATTTACCATAACTTACATGACTTACGAACTCTTTCTTTTCAAGAATTCTTACTATGGTAGATACAGTATTATATGCAGGCTTAGGGTCTGGCAGTTGATCCAAGATATCATTAACAAACCCTTCTTTTATCTGCCATAATACTTTCATTATTTGCTCTTCAGCTTTAGTAAGTGTTCTCATCTATCTATATAACTTATGATTTAGTTACAAAACTAACTATTTAGTTTTAATAATCCAAAAAAAGCCCAACAATATTACTTGTCAGGCTTAGAGGAATAATTTACAAATCAATAAAGGTTATTTTTTAAACTAGAAAAACAATAAGAATTAAAAACTCTGATATTCTTGAATGTCCTTTTAGGGAAGCAAAGATTCTATAATCCCTTTAAAGTTTTATTCGTTGTCTAGTTTTATTCGATAAAGATACAGAATAAATAGCTATCAAAAAAGTGTTTATCATTATTCTGTTAATGTTAATGTTCTATTTATAAAAAGGCTTTTTAATAAGTGTTGAAGTATCAATACCATCCATGACTTCCGTATAAATACCATCAGAGATTCCAAGCTTTATATTTCTTTTCTCTGTCTTTCCATCCTTTGTCAATATTGAAAGATATGGCTTATCATCTTCATCAAAATCCAATAGATTCTCGTTGACAGAGATGACATGTTTCTTTTTTTCCAAAACAAATTCAGCATTAGAACTGTAACCAGATCTTATAAAAACATTATCTTTCAATTTAACAGCAGCTTTAATTTTAAATTGAACTGCACCATTTACTACAACACCTTTGGGAGAGACATGTTCAAGAATAGCGTTAAACTCTTGTCCTTGCAAAGCTCCAATCTTCAAAACAATAGGCATATCTAAAGAGACCTTTGCTACATCTGTCTCATCAATATTACCTTCAAATATCATCTCACCCATATCAGCAACAAAAGCTATAGTAGTACCATCATTAAATGTATTACTTTCAATAACAGACTTACCCTTTTCTACAGGAACATCCAATATCATACCCTCGATAGTGGATCTAACTAAGGTATTTGTAGGTTGTATAGAGTTTTTTACTTGACCTTCTTTTATCAATTGAAGGTTATTCTCTGCTGATTTTAATTCTTCTACAGCATTTAGATATTGTAATTCTATCTCTTCAAAATCTGTTGTAGGTATTATGCCTTTGGCATGAAGATCTTTTTTTCTCTCATACATCAATTTGATGTTTTCAAATGAATTACTAGCTCTATTTACTCTCGAAGAAGCTTCATTCAGGTTGACCATATTTGGAATAATCTTTATTTTTGCAATAAGGTCACCTTTCTTTACTTTATCACCAGCTTCAACAAATAGTTCATCAATAATGCCAGATACCTGAGGCTTAATTTCTACTTCTCTTCTGGGAATTATCTTACCATTTGCAATAGTCTTCTTCGATATATCTCTATACTGAGCCTTCTCAGTTTTAAATGCCTGTGTATTATCTTTCTTTGAAGTCATCTTAAAAAATAAAAAAACACAAACAGCTACTACTACTACAATCAATAATGTCCAAAAAATCTTTTTAAATCTTTTCATATATATCAGAGTTTTTAATCTTATTATTCATCTCTAAGTGCATCAATAGGCTTAATAGACATGGCTCTTGATGCAGGAATCAAGCCAGCAAAAAGACCAGAGGAAATCAATATCAGAAGTGCCCAAAGACTAGACTTAAGGTCTATATTCAAAAACAAATAAGCACTTAATGACTCATCCATACTAAAGATGATTTTCTCAACTATGAAAGCAAAAGAAGCACCAACAAATAAGCCTATTACTCCTGCCAAAGCTGTTAGAAACACACTTTCAAGGACAATTTGACTTATAATTATTCCCGGCGTTGCGCCTAAAGCTCTTTGAACACCTATCTCTTTGGTTCTTTCTTTTATGATTATCAACATAATATTACTGATACCAATAACACCAGCCAGTAAGGTTCCTACACCCACAATCCAAGCCAATAAGTTGACTCCTCTTATTAAGCCATCAACCTTTTTGAATTCCTTTTCTACATTAAATGAACCAAATGCTCTTCTATCTCTGGGATGAACATTATATTTTCGTTTCAAATATGCTTTTACTTCTTTTTCTACCTGAGACGCAAGAATTCCTTTTTTTGCTGTTATAGCAAACCATCCTACTCTATCACCAATATCAAATAGTCTCTGTAAAGTAGTTAATGGAATATAGATATTCTTGCTCTTATCTTCACCATTATTATTCATTGGCTTAATGACACCAACAACTTTAAAGAACACACCCTTAATTCGTATATACTGCCCTATTGGATCTTCATCTTTTTCAAATAAATCATTGACTATTCGCTCTCCAACAACTGCAATTTTCTTTCCTGCATCAAAATCTGCCAAGTGCATTAATCTACCTTTTTTAAGGCGAACTGTTTCTATATTAAAGAAGTTAGGATGATCTCCATAAATAGTATAATCTCCACTTTCTTTACCTCTGGCTACATTAGGGCCATTTCCATCTCCTGACACCTGCATCCTTGGTGCTAACAGATCGATAGTTGGAACATTATTCTTGAGATCAGCAAAATCAGAATTATGTAATCTTATATATCTATTCTTTGGAAATCCTTTGTAAGACTTAGACGTGCTTCTTGACCATAAATAAAAGCTGTTTGTTGACCATCCACTAACCAGAAACTTTATGCCACTTTGAAGACCATTCCCTGCTGCCAACATAAATACAAGCATAAAGATACCATAGAACACCCCAAAAGAAGTGAAGAACGTACGTACCTTATTTCGCTTTATCGCGATAAATATTTCTTGAAATTTGTCCAGATCTAACAGTCTCACAGCATACGGGTGTTTAATTAAACTTCTATTCTTTTCTCAATGATTCAATAGGTTTTATAGAAGCAGCTTTACGTGCAGGGAAAAAACCAGCTATCGCACCCGAAACTACTAATACAATCAAAGCACTTATGGCTATAGAAAGATCTACTGAAGGATGTCTGAACATCTCTGATGGTGGTACCAGATAATTTATCAATGCTAATAATCCACTACCCAAAATGAGTCCAAAAGCTCCTGTTATTGAAGTGATAAATATAGATTCAGATAGTATCAGACTTATAATTGAAAAGGGAGCTGCTCCTAATGCTTTTCTTACTCCAATCTCTTTGGTTCTATCCTTTACTATAATCACCATTATATTACTTATACCCACGATACCAGCAATAATACTCCCAATTGCTATAAACCATATAAATCCATTGAGAAACATAAATACGATCAAGGTCTCTTCATATCCTTCCAGATTGTTTATAATAAATATGGCATTGTTATCTTTGGGGTTAAATTGATGCAATCGACTTAACAACTGCCTTGTTTCTTCTTCTTTAGCTGTAGCTACCTTCACATCTTCAGTGTCGATAGTAAATTGAAGTGATCCTACATCTTCATTTCCTTCATACAGTCTTTGACTTGTGGATGTTGGTATATAAATTGTTTCCTTGTTACTGTCAATTTCGCTATCAAAAACACCAACAACCTGGAAGGCTATATCATTTATAAAAATGTTATGGCCGATTGGGGATTCATCTTCAAAAAGTTGTTCTTTCACCTTTTCACCGATGACAGCCGCCTTCCGGGTTTCATTAATGTCTATGGTATTCAAAAATCTACCTTCGGTAACTATTCTCTTTTCAATGGCTGCATAATCAGGGTAAACACCTCTAATTCTGAAATCATTGTAACTCTTCTTTTCATATTTCACCTCTCCCCCTAAATACTTGATGGAAGTAAGGTGTTGTATTCCTTCTAATTTCTTATCCAGCCAATCGTGAGTCTCATTTGTAAATTGGATATCACGACCCACTTTATAGCCTTTATATTCTTTGCTAGTTCGTCCACTATAAATCTTAAAAGAATTCTTAGCTCTTTGTGTAAAAGCATGTTCAGCAGCATTCTGCAATCCTCTTCCAGCACCCAAAAGCACGACAAGCATAAAAATACCCCATGCGATACTAAAGCCAGTAAGGAAAGTCCTTAGCTTATTCTGCTTTATTGTACTGAATATTTCTTGCCATTTATCTTGATCGAACATTGTAGTTAAGGTTTATAGTGAATAGCTTTTCTTTGTCAATTCTACTCCACTTTGATGTGACTCTATCAAACCATCTTTTATATGGATAATTCTATCACATCTCTCTGCAATGTCTTGCTCATGAGTGACAATAACAACGGTCTTTCCTTTTCTATTTACATCTTTAAGTATATTCATTACCTCATATGAGGTATTGGTATCTAATGCTCCTGTTGGCTCATCTGCAAGTATTAACTTAGGATCTGCAATTAAAGCTCTTGCAATAGCAACCCTTTGTTTTTGCCCTCCGGATAATTCACTGGGAAAGTGATCAGCCCAATCCCTCAAGCCCAGCATATCCAGATACTCCAACGCCATATTGTTTCTTTTCTTCCTTCCTATCTTTTGATAGTATAAAGGCAATGCCACATTCTCCATAGCATTTTTGAAGGAAATAAGATTGAAGCTTTGAAATATAAAACCCAGCATCTTATTCCTCAGCTTTGCAGCTTCTTTCTCTGACATCTTATTTATCATAATATCATCTAACAGATATTGCCCTTTATCATGATAATCCAAGATCCCTATGATATTCAAAAGAGTTGACTTACCTGAGCCAGAAGATCCCATAATAGCAACCATCTCTCCATCTTTAACATGTAAATCTACACCCTTTAAAACATGAAGTTCATTTGCACCTAAGGAATAACTTTTATGTAACTCTTTTATCTTTATCATAATGTTGAATGTACTTGTTTGATACTACAAATAAGAAATATATGCCATTGAACAAACACCTCTGGTAATCAGAAAGTAATCAAAACAGAAGTCTCATCTCCTCTTTTAAAAGCGTGCACAATCGAACAGTAGTCGTTCGATTATGATCGAATTCAGTATGCAATTAATACTTCTGACCAGTATGATTTCCCGTGCCTGCTGATGTAAATTCAGGTTTCCCGCTTTATGAATCCAGATATTGACTCTTGTAATTGCCAAAATTGAGTAGGGTGAGCTAGACAAAATCAATACAATGAGGATCTAAACCCAATTAGATAGAAATAACAAGTATAAGAAAATAAAAATGGCTGTCTAAGTGAATAGACAGCCATATATAATTGCGGCAAATAAAAATTATCTAGTTTTTTTTATAGAGTTTTAAGATACTCTTTGATGTTGGATTCTACACGGTTGAGGATGTTACTTACATCAGCACGAACAAACTTCTCTCCAACAATCTTTTCGTAAAGCTCAATATATCTTTCAGATACTAAATTCACGAATTCGTCAGTCATTTCAGGAACTTGTTCACCATCACGACCCATAAAGCCTTTGTCCATCAACCATTCTCTTACAAACTCTTTTGAAAGTTGTTTTTGAGCTTCACCTTTAGCTTGTCTTTCTTCATAACCATCAGCATAGAAGTAGCGAGAAGAATCTGGAGTATGGATTTCATCAATTAGATAAATCTGATCTCCAACTTTCCCGAACTCATATTTAGTATCAACAAGTATAAGACCTTTTTCTTTTGCTATCTGGCTTCCTCTTTCAAAAAGCTGAAGAGAATATTCTTCCAGTTTCACATAGTCAGCTTCAGATACAAGACCCTGAGCAATGATCTCTTCACGAGAGATATTCTCATCGTGACCAACTTCAGCTTTAGTAGTAGGTGTAAGTATTGGAGCAGCGAAGGCTTCATGTTCTTTCATTCCATCAGGAATTTTTACACCACAGATTTCTCTGTTTCCTTTCTTATATTCTCTCCATGAGCTACCAGTAAGATATCCTCTTACGATCATCTCAACAGGGAAAGTCTCACAATATTTACCTACAGTGACCATAGGGTCAGGAGAAGCCATTTTCCAGTTAGGAACAATGTCGGAGGTGGCATCCAAAAACTTCTCAGCTATCTGATTTAACACTTGACCTTTGTATGGAATTGGTCGAGGCAATACCACATCAAAAGCAGAGATTCTATCAGAAGCTATCATTACAAGGTATTCGTCATTAATGTTATACACATCACGAACTTTACCCTTATAAACACTTTTTTGTCCAGGGAAATTAAAGTCTGTTCCTTGAATAGCGTTTTTCATATTAATAAGAATAATTTAGTGGGTTTATGTTATAATAATTATTATTCTTCAAACTTGCCGTAAGCTTCAATGATCTTACCAACAAGTTTATGTCTTACAATATCTTTTACATCAAGTTGAATAAAGCTGATTCCTTTTATATCACCTAATCTTCTATGGGCATGAACAAGACCTGACTTCTGGTTTCTTGGTAAGTCTATCTGTGAGATATCACCAGTAACGATAAACTTAGCATTTTTTCCCATACGAGTCAGGAACATCTTCAACTGACCATCAGTACAGTTCTGTGCTTCATCAAGAATAACAAAAGCGTTATCAAGTGTCCTACCTCTCATATAAGCCAAAGGGGCAATCTCTATGGTATTATCTTCCAAATAGGTCAATAACTTTTGCGTAGGCAACATATCTCTAAGAGCATCATAAAGAGGCTGTAAATATGGATCCAGCTTTTCCTTCATATCACCAGGAAGAAAACCTAGATTCTCACCTGCTTCAACGGCAGGTCTGGTAAGGATAATTCGTCTTACAGACTTTTCCTTAAGAGCCTTTACAGCTAAAGCAACAGCAGTATAAGTTTTTCCTGAACCCGCAGGTCCTATGGCGAACATTAAGTCATCCTTCAGAATGCTTTTAACCATCTTTCTCTGGTTAGCCGTTTGAGGGCGTATCAGCTTTCCATTTCTACCATGAAGAATAAGATCTTCGGAAATGGATTTCTCAGATACAACAGGTATATCATCAATCATAATCTGAGATATATCGTTTTCAGTGATCTTTCCAAACTTCTCTAATTGAAGCATCAATAAACTGAACCTTTTTTCGAATTTTATCAAGACATCAGGTTCACCAATTATCTTAAGATCATTACCTCTGGATATTATTTTTATTGTAGGGAAAATCCTACGAATAAACTCAAGATTCGCTTCATGAACACCAAACAAATCAAGCAGGCTAACATCTTCTATATTAATAATACGCTCACTCATAAATGCGAATTAGAAAAATAAATCTTTGATTTGGCGCAAAAATATCAAAAAAAGGCTTCATCTTTAGTATTATATTACTAATTTTGGCATCCGATATTCTCACTTTTATAAAAGGATAAAATAGACTATTTGTTCTTATAAGCTTCCATTTTTTTCTTAGCCAATAGCAATACCAAATTGTATATAGATCTACATTTAACCAATGAAGAATCTGAATAATTAAAGTCAATCGAATATGTAATAGGTAAATAATTGGTATCTTATTGTATAGATTATAGTCGTATGGGAATAATAACATTAACAAGTGACTGGGGATTGACAGATTATTATATTGCTGCCGTGAAAGGAGCGATACTGTCAAAGATGCCTAGTGCACAAATTGTCGATATTACACATAACATAAAGCCATTTTGCATTGAAGAGGCAGGGTTTATATTAAACAACTGTTATAAGTCTTTTCCTGATGGTACTGTTCATATTCTTGCCGTAAATACTGAAGAAGACGATGACAATAAACATACTATTGTCAAATGTGATAATCAGTTTTTTATTGGTAATGATAATGGATTGTTCTCTTTAATACTAGATAGAGAACCCGACAAGATCATATCTTTTCAAACTATAAACGATCTGAAGTGCAATTCTTTTATAACTAGAGACAAATTTGTAAAAGCAGCTACACACCTTGCTAACGGGAATCCTCTGGAGGCTCTTGGTTCTCCGAAGACTGAACTACGACAAATCAGATTCCCCCAACCTATCGTTTCCGAAGAATTTATCAAAGGCACAGTAATTTATGTTGATCATTATGAGAACCTAATCACCAATATTCCTATGAAGTTATTCCATGATATAAGAAAGGAACGAAAATTCCAGATAGTATATGGAAGAAACTTCACTGATAAGATCTCTTTGAACTATAATGAGGTCCATGATGGTGAATTGGTAGCTTTATTTGCTTCTCATGGGAATTTAGAATTGGCTCTTAATAGAGGTAATGCCAGTGGTCTACTTGGTGGTGGTGTAAATGAAAAGGTTTTAGTTGAATTTTACAGAAAGTAGAATACTATCTATCGAAACTGATACTTATAATTATTCTCTTGAGTATTATACCTTACTAAATCTAAACTATCTTATATTTGAGGAGACTTAAAAGCTTGTTCTTATAAGCAATCTATCATTTGATCAGCAATAGTTAGAAAAAACTTTGAGGTATGAAAATACTTAAAGTAAGATGTTTTAGTTAACTTTATATTATTAACTAGCTCAAGAACTAACTACTTTACTACTCAATGAACGAGATTAACTTTCTACATCCATATTTAAATGGAGTTTTAGCATTATTCTTAGTACTTGCCATAGGATCATATATAGGCAAACTTAACTTCAAAGGGATCTCATTAGGTCTCGGAGCTGTGCTTATTGTAGGAATGATATTTGGTCTTCAAGGGGTGCAAATCTCTAAAGACTTATCTGATCTTGGTATCGCATTATACTTATATGTCTTTGCCGTTGAAGCAGGTCCTATTGTTTTGGGGAGAGGAAATAAAGATTTACAGCCAATCGTATTGATAAGCTTCTTCAGCTTGATTATCCCTATAGCCATATTGATGATACTAATACATTTCATTCGTTTTGATGAATTCGAGGCTCTGGGGATATTTGCAGGTAGTATGACCAACTCAGCAGGTTTAGCGGCTATCATTGAAAGCATGGATGCTTCACAAATCGTGAAAGGATTTTCTGTAGCATATATTATCAGTAACATTTCTCTGGCCTTATTCATAAAATTTGCTCCCAAGCTGTTTGGATTTAATATCGCAAAAGAAGAGAAGGAATATGAAGAAGAAATCGCAAAACAATACCCCCCAATCATAGAAAAGAGTTTCACTGTAGAGAATGAAAGAGCTACAAACAAAACACTTGAAGAAATTGAATTCTTCTCTGTTATCGGTTGTATGATTTCTGAGATAATAAGAGGTGATAAAGTTTTTACACCTTCAGGAGCCACAACTCTAAAGATGGGTGATATTATTACTGTTGTAGGAACAGAACAAAAGCTCAATCGCTTAAAGACATTGATAGGCAATCCCACAACAAGTAAAAGAGTTGATGGAGAAAAAGACATTGTATTCAAATGGCTTACTGTAAGAAATCCAAAGATAATATCCAAGACATATGCAGAAGTTAAGCCCTCTGCGATATATCAAACTTCCATATTGAAAGTAAAACGTGGATCAACGACCTTCTCTGCATCTCCCGATCTGAAATTCAGATATGGGGATCAAATAAATATCACATGTGAACAAAAGTATCTGGATAACATCACTCTCTTGATAGAAGGTAATGACCAAGGTATCGAAGGCAACCTGATGGGAATATTTGCAGGTATTATTATAGGTAGTATCATTGGGCAGATAGACATAAGTATAGGTTCAGTGTCTGTAAAACCTGGTATCTTCAACGGTGTTCTAATAGCAGGACTAATATTGGGTCGAATTGGAAAGTCGGGTCCTTTTATATGGAGTCTCCCCAGAAGTGTAAGTACAACAATAGAACAATTTGGTATAAGCATCTTTCTTGCTCTTATAGGCGTTTCTTTGGGCACAACTATACTGAGTGGTGAAGGAGGCGTATCTGCAACATTTATACTGGTTGTAATTTTGATGCTTATTATTCCTGCAATGGTAATATTCATTATAGGAAGATATAAATATAAAATGCCGGGATTCAAAATGATGGGGCTAATAGCGGGGATCTACGGGAATGTTCTGGCTTTATCGTATGTGCAGAAAATGACAAAGACAAACCAAGCAGTTAAATTATTCGCTGTTGCCTTCCCATTGAGTGCTGTTATGATGGTTATATTTTTAAAGATCATTTTTGCAATCATATAGATTTCTCGATAATTCTATCTATCTTGCGTTATAAGCAATTAAAAGTTAATAGATGAATTTTCTAGCACACACATACCTTTCTGGTAGTTTTTCCGATATTATGGTGGGTAATTTCATCGCTGACGCAGTCAAAGGAAACACCATAAAACAATACTCTGAAGAAATTATTCAAGGCATTATGCTTCATAGGAAGATTGATGAATACACAGATGCACATGATGTATTCCGGCAAGTATCAAACGCAATAAAACCTTACTTCAATAGGTATTCGGGGGTTGTAGTTGATATATATTTTGATCATTACCTAGCGGTAAACTGGAGTATGTATTCTTCCACACCACTGAATAGGTATGTAAAAAAGGTATATGCACTGATGAGTAAAAACTTTTCAATCCTTCCTGTAAGGATTCAAAGAATACTGCCCGCTATGATCTCTCAAAACTGGTTAGAGAACTATGCCCATTTTGATGATCTTCAACAAGTATTCAACGCAATGGTAAAAAGAGCCAATTTCACCTCTAATATGGAGAAGGGAGTAGAAATATTAAAAGCATATTATGCAGATTTCCAATTGAGCTTTAATGAGTTCTTCCCACAAATAGTAGATTATATCAAAGAAGAACAAGAAAAACCCGTTTGCGTAGCCGAGGAGTGGTATTTCTAAGAAGAAACGAGAGAGCACAAAGACCCTCTCTAAATCTTGCCAAATTACGGCATCCCCTTTACAAGTATTTCTGTATGACTACAAGAATGAGGAGCAAACACACCTAACGCATTTCCCAAAAGGTTTGTCTCAGGATTATAAGGAGCGCTTGATGATGAAGCCCCATCAGTAAGAGCTTCCTCTAATGTCTTATAATATAGAAATACTTCTTTCGAAATACACCACAAATGAACACTTATCTTATTTGGAAGTTCCTTTTGATCTAGTTTCGGGAAACTTGTATAATCTATAGATGCCCCATCAGAAACCTTAGAATCAAAAAGATAAATTCCTGTCTGTAACTCATCATCGTAATATAGCATAATACGATAATAGTTATCTGTACCCTTAGGGTCAACCCAATATGCATGTAGTTTAGGCAATAACGAGTCTGAAAAAATATCTTTTTCAATCAATACGCTTATAGAGTCTAGCTCCACAGGTTTAGGCATAAAAGCCTTGGCAGTGATAATCTCGTTTTCAGCCTTTACATCTAAGTGGTAAAACAAACCCGGCTTAGCCTTGAAGTTATTATTAATGTAACAACCTGGTTTATCAATAGATTCCTGAAGAATCCATTTATTCCCAAGTTCATCACTAATATTCACCTCAGCTTTGCTAATTGGTGGGTTAGATATCGGATCGAAGAAGTTTGTCGATTTATTTATCATCACCTCAGGATTTGTTTTATCACTTATTTGTGCATTTATCACTAACCTTTGGTTTGCAGAATCTATCTCCAGCTCTATAACATCCTCACATGATAATTGCACAATCAGGATAAGAAAAAGACTTACTCTAGTAAGAGAATTATATATTTTACCGTTGAAATTCATAGCTTAGAATTTTATTGTATAACTTAAACTTGGTACAAAACTGAATAATGATAAGCGTACAGCTTCCATCTCTCCTACATTAGCTTTGCTCTCTCTAAAACTAATACTATATGCATTACGGCGACCATAGACATTATACAAAGAGAACTTATAGAAAGATTTGTATTTCCTCTTCTTGTTGATCCCAAGATTATAAATAGCACCAAAGTCTAATCTATGATAATCAGGCATTCTGTATCCATTTCTTGAAGTATAATAGTTAGCGATATTCCCATCTATCATATACTTCCCTTCAGGGAAAGTCACTGCATCACCTGTATAATAAACCCAATTACCAGAGAATGTCCATCTTTTATTTAAGTCATAAGTAGCTACTATAGATATGTCATGAGTTCTGTCATATCTCGAAGGAAACCAAGCACCCTTATCGATATCATCAAACTTCATTTCTGTGCGTGATAAAGTATAGCTTATCCAACCTGTAAATTTCCCCTTCTTCTTTCTCAATGACAATTCAAGACCATATGATCTCCCTTTACCTTGAGTCAACCATGCTTCAACATTTTCAGTAAAGATACTTCCTCCATTTTCCAATACCAGTGGGTTATACATATCTTTATAATATACCTCAACACTTAACTCAAGTTTGTTGTCCATAAAGTTCCTGAAATAACCCAAAGCATATTGGTCGCTATACTGAGGTTTGATGTTATTTGTTGATGGATACCAGATGTCCATAGGTGTGGATGTGGTAGACTGAGCAATAAGATGAAGGTATTGATAATTACGTGTATAGCTTGTCTTCAATGAACTATTTTCAGTAAGCTGATAATTGACAAGAAACCTTGGTTCAAGTCCATAATAAGTATCTGCATTATCCCCTTTCTTCAGATGTTCTTCAGCTTCAATCTCATTATCTTCATTATATGTATATAATGTTCCTGGCCCTATACTAGTAAAATATGACAACCTTATCCCCGGATATAAAGTTAACTTCTCATTGACTTTCCATTCATCAGAAAAATACAAAGCGCCTTCAATACTATTTTTTACTTCTTGTTGTCTTTCAAAGTTCTCTCCATTAATACCGAATTTTATCTTTCCCGGATTGAAATGATGTCTTATAGCACTTAAACCAAAGGACAGCTTATGTAAAGGAGAAGCGTAATATTCGAATTGTTCCTTGATTGCCAAATCTTCAATGCTTGAAGTTACATCAGAACTTATTGTTTTCATATCAAAGCCCAATGAATAGTTGAACTTACTATACATAATTGTAGAGTTCAAAAATAATTTAGGATTAAAGATATGATTCCATCTTAGAGTTGTTGTCTTGTTACCCCAGAAGAAATAAAAGTCATCATTATTATATGAAAAAATATCTCTCCCAAAATAACCAGAGACGAATATCCTGTTATTCTTGTTAATAGCATAGTTTGCCTTCATATTGAAATCATAGAAATAGATTTCTGAATTCGCTTCTTTCGAGTTGTCCGAAAGCTTCATGAACAGATCCATATAGCTTCTTCTTCCTGAAACGATAAAAGAACCCTGTCCCTTCTTTATGGGACCTTCAAAGGTGAAACGACTCAAAATCGACCCAATTCCACCTTCTCCATGATAAGAATACAGATTGCCTTCTTTCATCTGTATGTCCATAACCGATGATAAACGGCCACCATAATTTGCAGGTGAAGAGCCTTTTATCAAAGTCGCTTCCTTTATAGCATCAGAGTTAAAAACTGAAAAGAAACCCATCAAATGCGACGCATTATATACAGGTGATTCATCAAGAAGAATCAAGTTCTGATCAGAACTACCACCACGTACAGAAAATCCACTTTTCCCCTCGCCTCCGGATTTGACTCCCGCTTTTAACTGCATGGTTTTCATGATATCATTCTCACCAAACAAAACAGGCAGAGAAGATATTTCACTTGGCTTTAATGTTGCTATCCCCATCTCCGAATTTCGAAAATTAGCATCATCAGCCTCAGAAGTTATTACTACTTCTTCAAGATTCTGAGCTGTAGGATTAAGATTAAAGTTTATAGTTTTATCTTTATCCACTTTGATCTTCTTCATTAACAGCTCATACCCTATATAAGAACCACTAACTTCATATTCTCCTTGAGGTAAAGAAATAGAATAAAATCCATAAACATTTGTTGTCGCTCCTGTCTTTAGGCTTTTCACATAAATAGTAGCCCCTATAAGATCTTCCCCCGTAAACTTATCTTTAAAGTATCCACTCAGGCTATATTTATTTTGAGCGGAAACAGTTAGTACTAATAATAAAAATAAGCACCCTAGTAAACTTTTTTTCATAGAATAATCATTAGTTAGATTCCATCATACCAAAATTGTATTTCAACACTACGCTTATGTTTGCGAAAGTGTTACTATACAAGATTTATGCCGAGTCTGCTATTAATTAAACTATGCTCTTTTTTAGAACGCTTATTTAGAAAAAAGAACCCTCTTTTTGATGAATAAAAATCTTCCCCTTGAAAAATGTGAATCTTTCCCCCGACAGATCTCAATCTTTCCGTTGAAAATCACCTGTCTTCCTCCCAAAGATGGGTCATCTTCCTACTGAAAGACGGTCATCCTTCGGGGGGAAGATTTATATTTTTTAGGGAGGAGATTTAAAATCTGCCCTTGATTAATATTTGAGATCTAAAAAGGCAATAGATTTCTTTAGATAATACATTATTATCTAGGCTCTTGCTGAAAAGAAAATAAACCGGCTATTTTTATATTGACTATAATAAGAAGGAAGGATACTTAACTGTCCATAGATTATGGACAGTCTTTTCAATGATATTTGTTGATTATACTTAACACTCTATCTACCTGCTTGATCTTTTCATCTCCTTCGTTTTTCTCGAAAGAGTATCTCAGTTCATTCAAAAGTCTTGAAATAATATTGATATTAGATGATGGTAAATAAAATCTGTCTTCTTGCTCTAGTTTGAGTTGTTTCACAAAGATTTCAATCTCTTTTTCAGAGAACACAATACCTTTATAGAAAGGATTGAGATAGAAAGCTACATCTTTTCTCTTCATCTTCTTGATGCTTGTACCAATCTTATCATCATCCATATATGCAATAACAAAATGCCTTGGAAGATCTATACCATATAGTGGCAAACGTAAGCTCTGTCCTAATACTATATAGAGTATACCCAATGAAAGCGCGTTTCCTCTTCTTGTTTCCAATAATCTGTGAAGACAATTATTATCAGGAAGGGTCATATTATCTTTATTTGGCCCGAACTTCTGAATATCGAAGATAATGTGATTGAATACTTTTATCTTCTCTAATGGGGTCAGGTCATTGTTTAACTCCAACCATATATCCTGAGTGATTCTTCCAAGTTCTTTTGTGATAATATTTATATCAATATTAGGATAAATCAACTTGTTAACAAGGATAAACCCTTTCAACAAATCATGATTCTCTAATCTTGCCCAATGATCTATATCATGACATAACTTCTCTATCTGTATCCTCTGAATAATATTTTCTACTCTCGACTGAACGGTAGTACTCTCAGTCTCATCCCAAGCAGTTTCCAATAAAGGTATTGCTTGCTCTCCATAAGAGTTGATTTTTGCTTTTATCTGATTATACATACCACTATCTGGCTCATCCAAAAGACTTATCAAAGCACATAATTCAGATTTGTTATTGTTTTCAGTCATTTCTATAGTTTATATGTTTAAGTATTGTGCTTGTGTTCTAAATTTAATATTGTTTAAACGGCTATCTTTAGACTTATCTAATACCAAAATGATAATAAGCCTACTTTTATTATCCTCTTATAATCAACAATCATTAATTTCATAAAAAGTATTCTATTTAACATTAATTAAATGTTCTATAGTAATAAATGATATTTTTATATGTTTATAAAAACCGCAAGCAATCATTAAATAGATCTTCCTATCTTACTTAATAACAAAAGCTTATTTCTTTTGTTTATTCCTTGCAACAATAGCAGGATACTGCCCAAAACAGGGCTTCTTGCTTAGTTTTTAACTAAAATTTTCATCTATGAATTTAAGACTAATTGTTATTCTGTTTTTATTGATCATGCTACCATTTGGTAGTTGTATGGCTCAACAAAGAGATCTTTCCGACAAACAGCGAAACTTTTTCGTCGAGCTTTATCCAAAGATAGTCGCAGCTAACAAAAATGTCCAAAAAGAAAGGAATCATATCATCAGAATAGAGCAAATGATCAATTCTGGCGATAAGCTGACCTTTGAAGATGTAGCCTTCCTTAATCTGGAAGTTGTTAAATACAAAGTTACTCAACCTCATTCACCTAAACAATTCAAAACAACTATTTTAGAATTAAAAAATAGAGTGAATGTCATCCCTCCTGACCTTATCCTCGCACAAGCAGCTATCGAATCTGCATGGGGAACATCACGCTTTGCTAAAGAAGGAAACAATTACTTTGGAATCCATTGTTATGGAAAAGGCTGTGGTTTATATCCAGGAAATGATAAGAATTCCCGCTTTATGGTGAAGTCTTATGATAATGTAGAAGAAGGTATTGCTGATTATATTTATATCCTCAATACACACAGAGCCTATAAAGAGTTCAGGCAACTTAGAGCCTATGATATAAATAAGAATGTTAAGCTTACTGCTAAGAATCTGGCGGAAGGACTATCAAAATATTCTGAGAAAGGAAATGAGTATGTAAAGCTTGTTCAGTTTGTCGCCAAGACTTATGTCCCGACAGATATAACGACTCTCTCAGAACAACATGAGATAGAAACTGCCCAGAGTGAGAAATAGTTTCTTTTTATTTTATCATATAAAAGGCATCATTATATAATTATGTATAATGATGCCTTTTCATATATCCTCTATTTCTGCTTATAATTTCTATAGAACCCCTTGAAAGGCAGTATAAATGGAGATAAAATAAGAATAATAAAAGAATATGTAATAAATATGTTCTTGTATAGATTTAAATCTCTAATTTTGGACGTTTTATAAAGTAATAGATAATATGCTTAATGCATTAACTAAACGCATTATATAATGAATAGGATTGTTGCAAAAGAATACTTTTCCGACAAAGTAGTAAAGATTGAAATTGAAGCTCCTGAAATTGCGAAATCTCGCAAAGCAGGTCACTTTGTTATTGTTAAGGTAGGCAGTAAAGGGGAAAGAGTGCCTTTGACGATTGCACAGGCTGATACTGAAAAAGGAACTATCACTCTTGTTGTTCAGAAAGTTGGGGTAAGTTCAACAAAGTTAGCAGAATTAGAAATTGGTGAAGAAGTTACTGATGTTGTAGGGCCTTTAGGACATGCTACAGATATCAAAAAAGTAGGTACTATACTTGCTTGTGGTGGTGGCGTTGGTGTTGCTCCTCTTCTACCTATAGTGCAAGCTTTCAAAGAAGCAGGTAATAAAGTAATTACTGTACTGGCTGCCAGAAATAAAGACCTTATCATTCTTGAAGACGAATTCAGAAAATACTCTGATGAAGTTGTTATTATGACTGATGATGGTTCTTATGGCAATAAAGGTCTTGTTACTGAAGGTGCTGAAGTTATCCTGAAAAGAGAACAAATTGACGAAGCTGTAACTATAGGGCCTGCTATCATGATGAAGTATGTTGCTTTGCTTACAGAGAAATATGATGTACCTACAATCGCAAGCTTGAATACTATTATGGTTGATGGCACTGGTATGTGTGGGGCTTGCCGTGTTACTGTTGCAGGAGAAACAAAGTTCGTTTGTGTTGATGGACCTGAATTCAATGCCAAAGATGTCGACTTTGATGAAATGCTTCAAAGACTTAGAGGGTACGAGGAGATCGAGAAAGAAGCTTATGATAATTATATGAAGAAGGCTTCAACAGAAGCTTAAGCTTTTCTTCTTTATTTTACCTGTTACTAAGGTCTATTTTTTACTTTGCCAATTATTGAGACGAGATGGAAAACAATTTAGATTATCTGAAACAAGAAAGAAGCCAAGAGTGGAGATCTGAGCTACGCAAAAAGATCAAAAACAAAGAAAGACTTGAGATTCCTCGTGTAAAAATGCCCGAAGTTGATCCCAATGAAAGAATTAAAAGTAACATTGAGGTTAATGTTGGGCTATCTGTAGAACAGGCTATCATCGAAGCACAAAGATGCCTTGATTGCCCTAACCCTACTTGTATTTCTGGCTGCCCTGTGAATATAAACATTCCTAAGTTCATTAAGCATATTGAAAGTAACGAAATTAATCAGGCTGCCGCTGTATTAAAAGAAACTAGTGCTCTTCCTGCTGTTTGTGGACGTGTATGTCCTCAGGAAAAACAATGTGAAGAAAAATGTTTCTATACCCAAAAGCTACAAAAAGATCCTGTTGCTATTGGACACCTAGAAAGATTCGCTGCTGATTTTGAACGTAATTCGGGAGAAATGAGCATACCTAAAGTACTACAGCCTAATGGAATCAAAATTGCTGCTATAGGCTCTGGCCCTGCATCTTTAGCCTTTGCTGGTGATATGGCTAAACTTGGATATGATATTACTGTCTTTGAAGCTCTACATGAAATTGGAGGAGTTCTGAAATATGGTATTCCTGAGTTTCGTCTTCCTAATGAAATTGTTGATGTTGAAGTCAGCAACCTCGAGAAAATGGGTGTTAAGTTTCGTACAAACTTTATTGTTGGTAGAACTCAATCATTTGACGACCTAAAAGAACAAGGCTTCAAAGCTTTCTTCGTCGCTTCTGGTGCTGGACTTCCCCGATTTATGAACATCCCGGGAGAAAACCTTATTGGTATACAATCTTCAAACGAATACCTTACTCGTGTAAACCTTATGAATGCTGCTGATCCTGAATATGACACTCCTGTCTTATCTGGAAAAAATGTAGCTATCATTGGTGGTGGAAATACTGCTATGGATTCTGTAAGAACGGCTAAACGATTGGGTGCTGATCGCGCTATGATCATCTATAGACGTTCTGAAACTGAAATGCCTGCAAGAGTAGAAGAAATAAAGCATGCAAAGGAAGAAGGTATAGAATTTATGAACCTCACAAACCCTATCGAATACTTTGGTGATGAAAACGGTAGAGTGAAAGGGATGAGAGTTGTAAAAATGGAACTTGGTGAACCAGATTCTTCTGGTCGCCGTCGTCCTGTTGTGATTGAAGGTTCTGAAACTGATATCCCTGTAGATACTGTTGTTGTTAGTGTGGGTGTTTCTCCTAATCCTTTGATCCCTCAATGTCTACAAGAACTTAATGTCTCAAAATGGGGTACTATCGAAGTAGATCAGGATAAGATGCAAAGTTCTATTCCTGAATTATTCGCTGGCGGTGATATCGTTCGTGGTGGTGCTACTGTAATTCTTGCGATGGGTGATGGTCGTAAAGCTGCAGAAAATATGCATAAATATCTTCAAGAGAAATAGAAATCAATATATAATATAATATTCTTTGATAAAAGGGGTATTATTATAGTAAAGAATGGATTTAGCAAAACTTTCACTTTTACTTATTCATTCTTTACTTTATTATTATTCATAAACTCAGAATCAAATATTCAAAGATTCTCATATAACTGACTACTATGGTAATTTCAAATGATAAGGTCGCTTCTTTAATATATACAATCAGAATTGGTGATAGTGAGGGTGATATATTGGAAACTATATCTAAAGAAACTCCAAAAGATATCTTATTTGGTTATGGTAGAATGCTACCTGGTGTTGAAAGTAAGTTGATGAACCTTAAGGCTGATGACACTTTTGACTTTACTCTTCCTCCGGAAGAAGCTTTTGGCTCATACATGAAAGAAGCTATTATCGATCTTCCTCGTGCTATCTTCCAAGAAGATGGTAAAGAAAGAGAAGATCTTCTTCAAGTTGGTAAAGAAGTTCAGATGGTAGACAACGAAGGTATGCCTATCCAAGGAATCATGCTGAAAATAGAAGAAGAAACTGTAACTATGGACTTCAACCATCCTCTTGCTGGTAACTCTATACATGTTGCTGGTGAAATCTTGAGCGTACGCGATGCTGAAGATGCAGACTTCAACTTTGGTTGTGGTTGCTCTGATGGTGAAAACTGTGGTTGTTCTGATGAAAATTCAGATGCTGACTGTGGTTGTTCTGAAAAAGGAAGCTGCGGTTGCTAATAAGAAACAAAAAAAGCCATCAAATTTGATGGCTTTTTTATTACTTGTAATAAGATTAATAAATACATGTTGGGTCATGAACAGAACACACAATTGAACAAGTGACTGTTTTTAAATCTTTCTTATTACCATCTATTACTTGTTGTATTCCTGATATGTTGCATACAACAACTTTCTTTAAGCTTAATTTTTTCTTTTTGTCCATAACAGAATTGGGAGTTTATTTTGAGTATTCAGTTTGTTTTATTTAAGTGTTGGTATTAAAACGGAGAGTATTTAGACTTATTACAAATAAGTTAATAAAAGTTAAATCAGTGAGTTACGATCTTATAGACACCTTACTATAAAACAAAAGCAGAGACTTAATTTTTTTCGATAACCCTATGGGCATAAATAAAAAAAACTGACCCCCTTTTTACAGGAAGCCAGTTGTAATAAATATTTTGCTTATTCTATAAGATCTTCCAGCCCAGACTTACAGTAAATACATTCGATTTTGAATTTAGCTTGATTGGAGTTGAACCTATGTTAATGTCTTTGATAGCATTGCTTAAACCAACATTATATCTAACATCAAGTGTAAACATAAGAACATCAAAACCCGCTCCTAATTGTAAACCCCATGCAATATCATTAATATCTTTATCTTTTATGACTGATTCATAAGAGTTAAGCTTATTCTTAATACTCTTATCAATAACTATATTAGCTGTAGGTCCTCCCATAACTCTAAGGTTTGCAACACCAATGCCTAACACTTTATAACCTATAAGTACAGGAACTTCAATTGTATTTAAACTAACTTCATCTTTAAATGGGCTTAGATTATTCTTTTGAGGTTTTTCAAATATGCCACCAACAGTCTGGAAATTAATCTCTGGCTGAACATATATCTTATTACCAACTCTAACAAAAGCTCCAAAAGTAAAGGAATTCTTCAACTCAGAAGAGATCTCACTCTGATCGGTAGATAATTTAGCTGCTGAATAACCTATCTTTGGACCAAAATGTATCTGAGCAGAAAGAAACTGCGCACTTAAAGCAAAAAGTGCAATTAATAAGATCTTTTTCATCATTAGAATTTTTTATTGATATTTGGAATATGAAACAAATATAGAAAATGTACTGTAGAAACAAGCTCTATTACCAATATTTAGGACTCCTACTTCTTTCTTAAAAAGATTACATACCTATTAATATTTGACGAAATAAGCACCTCACTATATATTAAACAAAGGCTATTTTCTATATCTTAAGTATACATATATCCTCAGTATAACAAAGCTACAAGTGTGAAATTCAAAAGTATCTTTTACATTTGTTTTACAAATAACAAATCATCTAATTTTTATGCATATGAAAAAGATTCTTACAATAACCTGCTTTCTGCTTCTAGTATTCTTAGCAAAAACATCAAATGCGCAATACAAATCTATTATCCTTGGATTTAAAGCCGCTCCAACAGTATCATGGATAAAGCCTGAAAGCGAAGGTTATAAATCTACTGGTGCTAAAATCGGATTCTCATGGGGTCTAACTTCTGAGTTCTTTATAATGGAAAACTATTCTATCCAAACTGGATTCAATGTCGCTTTTCAATATGGTGGCCTCAAATATGCTGACCGCATATATAGAGATGCCAACAACTTCGAAGATGGAATGCTTACTCGTGATTATAAGTTTCAATACATCCAAATACCTATATGCCTAAAAATGAGAACTCGCTCATTCAATGGATTCAAATTCTATGGGAAAATCGGCCTCGGAACTGCTATCAGAATAAAAGCAAAAGCTGATGATCAGTTTGTTGGATCTGTCACTGGACAACATGATAAAGAGAAAAATAAAGACATCACAAACCAAACTAAACTACTCAAAGAGTCGTTAATTCTGGGTGCCGGAGCAGAGTATAATCTCGGTGGCTCTACTAGCCTAATATTTGGTATTAACTTTGACAATGGTTTTACTGATATACTCAAAGACCAAAATAAAGTGAACCCCGATATAGACAATAAGGCAATCGCTAATTATCTTGAGTTTAATATTGGTTTGACATTTTAATTTCGTAAACGTGAAAATAGCATTAGCACAACTTAACTATCATATAGGAAACTTTGAAAACAATATTCTCAAAGCACATCAAGCTATCGAAAAGGCTAAAGAACAAAATGCTGACCTTATCGTATTCGCTGAACTTGCTGTATCTGGATATCCTCCTAGAGACTTCCTCGAATTCAACCATTTTATAGAAAAATGTAATGATGCAGTTGAAGATATCGCATTGAAATGTGAAGGTATTGCTGCTATTGTAGGTGCTCCTGTCATCAATTGGGAAGGCAAAGGTAAACCTCTTTATAATTCCGCCGTATTTTGTGAAAATGGAACTATAAAAACTATACGCAACAAAACATTACTACCCAACTACGACATATTTGATGAATATAGGTACTTTGAACCTAATCATCAATTTGATTGTATCGAATTTAAAGGAAAGAAAATTGCTCTTACTGTTTGTGAAGACCTATGGAACCTTGACCATAACCCACTTTACAAACTCAACCCTATGGATGAACTTATTCAACAGAAGCCTGACTTGATGATCAATATCGCAGCTTCTCCTTTTCACTTTGAACAGGCAAGAATAAGAAAAGATGTGCTCACTAGAAATGCAAAAAAGTACAAACTCCCTCTGTTTTATGTGAATCATGTAGGTGCCCAAACTGAATTATTATTTGATGGTGGATCTTTAGCCATAAATGATAAAGGTGGTATTGTTCATGAAATGAAATACTTTGATGAAGATATTAAGGTGTTCGATCTTGATGATGTAAATGCTTCCAAAACTGAAGCTATTAATCACATCGCACCTGCACAAGTTATCAAAGAGGAAAAAATAGAACTTATCCATGATGCTATTGTCATGGGAATTCGTAATTACTTCAATAAACTGGGGTTCAAAAAAGCTATACTAGGCCTTTCGGGTGGTATTGACTCTGCTGTCACTGCTGTCCTTGCCGCACGTGCCCTTGGTGGTGAAAATGTATATTGCGTGCTTATGCCTTCCCAATATTCTACTGAACATAGTGTATCTGAAGCTGTAGAACTCGCTGAAAACTTAAAATGCAAACATGATATTATCCCTATAGAAGATGCTTATCATAGTATGGAGGAAACACTCTCGAAGCAATTTGAAGGCACTGAATTTGGATTAACTGAAGAAAACCTTCAAGCCCGATTAAGAGGGGTTATCCTTATGGGACTTTCCAATAAATTTGGGCATATCTTACTCAATACTTCTAATAAGAGTGAAGCTGCTGTTGGTTATGGAACTTTATATGGCGATATGAATGGAGGTCTTAGTGTTATTGGTGATGTTTATAAATCTGATGTCTTTAGACTTGCTCATTATATTAATAAAGACAAGGAAGTTATACCACACAATACAATCGTAAAACCCCCTTCTGCTGAACTTCGCCCTGATCAAAAAGACAGCGATTCGTTACCTGATTATTCTATCCTTGATGAAATCCTTTATCAATATATAGAACTGAGAATGGGACCTGTAGAGCTTCAAATGAGAGGCTATGATGAGGAACTCATAAAAAGAATCATGAAACTAGTAAATACTAATGAGTATAAGAGATATCAAACTCCTCCTATACTTAGAGTATCTAGTAAAGCTTTTGGATTTGGTCGAAGAATGCCGATAGTTGCTAAATACTTATCTTAAATTGACTTAATTACTTATAAATATAAAGGGGGAAAGTTCCCCCTTTTTAAATTATTCAAAAGTTAAAGGTTATTCATATTATCATCCCCATGAAATATTACCAAACAGCGAATAACCTCACTTTCCCCTCAAAAAGCATACTCTTGTTATTTTATTCAGCCAATATAGAATAAGTGACAATAAAAACTTACACTTTTGTCAAATTTTATCGCAATACATAACCATTCTATAGGACTTATCAATATATTGATAGATAAAAACTCAAATTTGATTTAAAATTATTCAATAATGTTGCTCATAAAAAATAAAAAACAGCTCAAAACACAAACCTGACATCAAGCCTCAGAACTTACTCAAACACACAATAATAAGCTATAATTTCAACCAAATTATATCGAAATATCCAAACTGTTATTTTAAATAATATGAATTGAATTAATGATTATTCATCCGGAAAACTATTCTTCACCAACTTTTATATTTAAAATCACATATAGTTCACTTTTATGGTTAACTCTTTTTTACAATCTAATTATTATTAAAGATTTAGGCTAGTAATGCTTTTGCTTCAGATCCTTATATTTCCTTCTTTATAAGCTTTATCACTTATTTTTAACTGCTGTATAGTGCGATAATTCGGCTTTCAATTTTAAAATTGTAGATTATCGCACATATAAGCCCAATGTTATGTTAAATAGCAAAAGCTTCTGATTTCGATTATATATGACTC
>JBGRPZ010000013.1:0-57200 GCA_041725915.1 Hyphomicrobiales bacterium
TCCTAGACTTTTACCTTCAGTAAGTAGACCTACGAGATTTATTCGCTTAACTTTTGATCTTGATTATCAACAAAACACGCTGTAGTGACAAGATATATTTTGTTGCTATATGCTTAAAAAGCATTGGTTATAAGGTATTTATATAGATTAGTGAAAATGTGCAAAAATACAGGGGAAAGCAGATTTTGGGCTTTAGATCTTTAAGTTAATGATTGCATGAAATGAAAAAAAACGAGTGTTTTTATTTTAAGGTAGTTTGATATAAAAAGATGAAGTATGATTTGTTAAAGAGCTTATTTGTGATACTGCCTATTTGCTCATCTTTATGTTTTTTGTGTGGTAACTTGGGCATCAAATATTTCAGGCATATTTTGTTTTATTTTATCAGACTTTTTAAATCATTCCAATGGATTAATTTTAAAGGTGTATTATGTTTTGTAGGGATTATGAAATAATTTAGACTAAGCTTTTTTATATTAACATTTGTTAACTATTGCAAGTTTAGTTTTTAAATCAATTCATCATAATAAGGGGACTTAAACTAGTGTTTTCTATAATGACACTATTTTTCTGATTATAGTATATTCTGTAATAATCCATTATCTTATTGCAGAAATTATCAAAAGAAATCTGATTAATGATATCGGAATATTTGAATTTTGATAAGTACTCATTAACAAAAGCTGAAGTATTGTAGAAATTTACTCTGAAACAAAGGTATAAATGTTAACATTAACCTGAAATAGTTATTAATATTAGATAGTTTTGATAGTCAAATGTTAAAGAAATTTAAATGAGAAGAAAAATATCATACTGTATACTGCTTAAATAAAGGTGTTTAAATAATTTTAACATTTTTTAACATATAATATTTTTCTCTATTTCTTAAATTTGCGATAACTAATCAGAAAATTGTATCAAGATGATTAATACGGATATAAGAGAATTAAACGAAAAAATTCAAAAAGAGAGTGCATTTATTGACCTGATCACTATGGAGATGAGCAAAGTGATCATAGGACAAAAGCACATGACAGAAGCATTGTTAATAGGATTGCTAGGAAATGGGCATATTCTTCTCGAGGGTGTTCCTGGTCTTGCAAAGACACTTGCTATTAATTCTATGGCAAATGTTATAGACGCAGAATTTAGTCGTATTCAATTTACCCCAGACCTTCTTCCTGCTGACCTATTAGGTACACTAATCTATAGTCAGAAGAATGAAGAATTTGTAGAAAGAAAAGGACCTATCTTTGCTAACTTTATATTGGCAGATGAGATCAACCGTTCTCCTGCAAAAGTGCAATCAGCTCTTCTTGAAGCTATGCAGGAAAGACAAGTTACTATAGGAGATCATACCATTAAGTTACCAGAACCTTTCCTTGTAATGGCGACACAAAACCCTATCGAGCAAGAAGGTACTTATCCTCTTCCAGAAGCACAAGTCGATAGATTTATGCTTAAGGTTGTTATTAAATACCCAAAGAAAGAAGAAGAGAAGCTAATTCTAAGACAAAATGTAGCCAACTCATTCCCGAAAACAAGTACTGTTGTTAAGCCTGAAGACATTATCAGAGCAAGACAGGTAGTAAGAGAAGTATATCTCGATGAGAAGATAGAGAATTATATTACAGATATTGTTTTCTCTACACGTTATCCGGGAGAGTATAACCTACAGAAGTTCGAGAATCTCATATCTTATGGGGCATCTCCAAGGGCAACAATCAACTTAGCTCTTGCAGCAAAAGCATATGCTTTTATAAAGAGAAGAGGATATGTAATTCCTGAAGATATCCGTGCTATTGCTCATGATGTATTGAGACATCGTATTGGCTTAACATACGAAGCAGAAGCAGAAAATATCACTTCAGAGCATATCATCGATGAAATATTGAACACTATTGAAGTGCCTTAGTAGACGTTTGTAAATCTAATTTGTGTTTATTACAATTACTCATAAAAACAAGGTATTTTGGACGCTACAGAAATCTTCAAGAAAGTAAGAAAAATAGAGATAAAAACCCGGGGACTATCTACTCAGATATTCTCTGGGCAATATCACAGTGCTTTTAAAGGCAAAGGTATGACCTTTAACGAGGTAAGAGAATATCAGTATGGTGATGATGTAAGAAACATTGAATGGAATGTAACTGCCAGATTGAATCATCCTTATATTAAAGTGTTCGATGAAGAGAGAGAGATGACAGTTATGTTGATGATTGATGTCTCTGGTTCAAATGAGTTTGGTACATCGGATCAATTTAAGTTGGGTGTTATTACTGAAATAGCAGCTGTATTGGCTTTCTCTGCCATTAATAATAATGATAAAGTTGGTGTTATCTTTTTCTCTAATAAGATAGAGAAGTTTATTCCTCCAAAGAAAGGAAGTTCTCATATTCTCCGAATTATCAGAGAACTTGTTGACTTTAAAGCGGAGGAAAAAGGTACTAATATAGCAGAGGCATTACGATACTTGACTAATGTTATCAAAAAGCGATCTACTACATTTTTGATATCTGACTTTTATGATAATAACTGGGAGCAGGCAATAAAGCTAGCATCAAAGAGACATGACTTAATTGCATTAAATATATATGATGATAGAGAGCATGAGCTTCCAAATATGGGCATAGTAAAGGTCAGAAATGCAGAAACAGGAAAGGTTATGCAAGTTGACTCTTCTAGTAAGGCTGTCAGAGATAAATATAAAAGCTGGAGTCATATGAAGTTAATGGAAGTTGATGAGATCTTTAGAAAAAATGGAATTGATAATGCAAGAATCCAGACAGGTCAGGATTATGTAAGACCACTTATCAACCTTTTCAGAAGAAGAGAACATAAACTTTAGTATTCTATCATTTACTTTAAACAGTTGATATTTTATTAAAAATGAGGAAGACATATTATATATTGTTTTTATTATCTATAGCTGTAATATACAGTAATAGCCTGTTTTCACAGAATCTAAATGCTATAGCTAATACAGATACAACACAACTCCCTATTGGAGCTCCTGTTAATCTTCAATTGAAAGTTAGTGCACCAAAAGAGGGTAAGGTTTTATGGCCTGCATTAAATGATACAATAGGAAACCAAATTGTAGTTCTTTCTTCAGAAAAGAGAGATACAGCAACTACAAATAACAAGGATATCCAAACCATTATTCAAAACCTGAAGATCACTTCTTTTGATACTGGTAATGTTGTTATTCCTTCTATTGCTTTTAAGTATGTTGCTCCTGACAGCATGTTTAGTGAAGAGTCTCAGACTGCTCCTATAGAATTATATATTAATAGCCCCAAGGTTGATACAACAAAAGTATTTAAGCCTATAGTTGGGCCTATTCACCAAAGTCTTACTTTCTGGATGATGGCTCCATATATTGGAGGAGGATTATTGCTTGCTATTATAGTAGTTATTGCTATCATCATCATCATTAGAAGAAAGAATGCTAAGCCAATATTTACTCCAAAGCCAAAACCTGTAATTCCTCCTCATGAGCTTGCTGTGCAAAAGCTTGAAGTACTTAAAGGAAAGACTTTATGGCAAAATAGTAAGTTCAAGGAATATTATACAGAGTTGACAGATATTGCAAGGGAGTATCTTAACAATAGATTCAATATTTTTGCTCTTGAAATGACTACTGATGAGATTATGTCCAGTCTTCCTAAGTCAGAAATCAATGAACAAGCCAGAGAGAAGTTGTATAATACTCTTGTTTTAGCTGATCTGGTTAAGTTTGCAAAAGAAAAACCTACAGCTATTGAAAATGATGGTTGTCTCATGAATATATATGATTTTGTAAAAGAGACAAAACTTAAAGAGCAGATTCTAGAAGACGAGAAGGGCATAGAAAAGAATAATAATAAGGATATTAAAGAATTATAATATGTTGGAAGGAATTAAATTTGAAAGTCCATATTTCTTGTTTCTACTTATTATTATACCATTGCTCATCATATGGTATATATTTAGACATAAAAAGAGTAGAACCAATATTCAGATATCAACTACAGAAGGACTAGAGAATGTGCCTATAACATTAAAACAAAGGTTTATTCACTCTCTGTTTGTCCTTAGAATGATTGCTCTTGCAGTATTGATCATTGCAATTGCAAGACCTCAATCATTTACAAAAAACTCTGAAACAGAAATAAAAGGTATAGACATTGTATTAGATCTTGATATATCATCAAGTATGTTGGCAGAGGATCTTAAGCCTAACAGACTTGAGGCTGCAAAGAAAATTGCTCAGAACTTTATTAATGGTCGAAAGAATGATAGAGTGGGCTTGGTTATTTTTGCTGCAGAGGCTTATACTCAAGTTCCTTTGACAACAGATCATAATATCATCAAGAACTTGTTTAAGGATGTAAAGACAGGGACTATTGAAGATGGTACTGCTATTGGTGATGCTATTGCTACAGCAGTTTCAAGACTAGAGAAGAGTAAAGCTGTTTCAAAAGTCATTATACTTATTACTGATGGTGATAATAATGCAGGAAGTATCAACCCTGTGACAGCAGCTGAGATAGCTAAAGTCTTTGGAATACGTATCTATACAATTGCTGTAGGAAAAGAAGGTCTAGCTCCATATCCTATACAGACTCCTTTTGGTGTTCAATATAGGAATATTGAAGTGAAAATAAATGAACCTTTATTGAAAGAAGTAGCTCAGAAAACTGATGGTAGATTCTTCAGGGCAACAGATAACGAAAGCCTAAAAGAAATCTATGGAGAGATTGACAAACTAGAAAAGTCAAAGATCAGTGTTACTGACTATAGTAAGAAGTATGAAGAATTTCTCCCTCTTGCTTTATTAGCTCTTGTGCTATTTGGTTTAGAAATACTATTGAGAAATCTTGTATTTAAAACAATACCATAATATTAGATGAATATGATCAAGTTTGCACATCCATTATATTTATATGCATTAATATTAGTTCCTGTATTCATTGGAGTTTTTATTGCTCTGATGATGTGGAGAAGAAATGCTATCAAGAAATTTGGAGAAAGAAGATTAGTAGATAAACTTATTCCTTCTTACTCAAGAAGAAGACCAACAATCAAATTTATAATCTTAATGCTTGCATGGATATTCTTGGTTGTTGGTGTTGCTGATCCACTGACTGGATCAAAGTTGGAACAAGCCAAAAGAAAAGGTATTGATGTTATGATTGCCCTTGATGTCTCTAACTCTATGCTTGCTGAAGATATCGCTCCTAATAGATTAGCTAATGCTAAACAGGTAATATCAAAGCTGATTAATAAGCTTGAAGGGGATAGAATAGGCATAGTTGTGTTTGCTGGAAAAGCATTCTTGCAATTGCCTCTAACTACAGATTATGGTGCTGCGAAGTTATTCTTATCTACAATTGATACAAGATCTGTAGGTGTGCAAGGTACAGCCATTGGAGAGGCTTTGACTTTATGTCAACAGTCATTTGATGAAACAAAAAAGCATAGTAAGGTTATTCTTCTTATTACTGATGGTGAAAACCATGAGGATAATGCTGTTACCATTGCAAGTGAGATAGGAAAAAAGGGAACAAGGATATTTGCAATAGGAATGGGCTCTGTTGATGGTGCTCCTATACCTGAATACAATAAGTATGGAGTGCAGTCAGGATACAAGACAGATAGAGAGAATAATACAGTTATAACAAGACTGGATCCTAAAACTCTTGAAGAGATTGCCGCTAATGGAGATGGCTCTTATGTGAGAGCATCTAATTCTAGAGGTTGGTTCTCTACTATATTTAAGGATATAGACTCTATTCAAAAAGGGGATATAGATTCTAAGAAATATATTGACTATGAGGATCAGTTCCAGTATTTCATCTTTATTGCTATCCTCTTGCTAATTATAGAACTATTTATCTTTGAGAAGAAAAGTAAATGGGCTAAAAAACTTAATATCTTCAATAAATAATATGCTGTTATGAGATTACGATTGATTTTGATATTATTATTGGTAAGCTTTGGTATAACTGTTAATGCTCAAGAAGATAAGTCTTTGATAAGAAAGGGGAATAAACAGTATTCTGAGAAGAACTATAAAGATGCTGAAGTTAACTATAGAAAATCCTTGGAGAAAAATAAAAGCTCCAAAAAGGCTAAGTTTAATTTAGGTGGTTCTTTATACAAACAAAAGAATTATGAGGAAGCTACAAAAGTCTTTGGTAACTTATCAAAGAGTTCGGCCGATAAAGAATACAAAGCTAAAGCTTTGTATAATTTAGGTAATTCTTATTTATCTCAAAAGAAGTATAAAGAAGGTGTTGAGGCATATAAAAATGCGCTTAAACTTGATCCTAATGATGAAAACTCAAGGTATAATCTGGTTTATGCTTTGAAAAAGCTTCAACAACAGCAACAACAACAGAAGCAAAACAAGCAAGATCAGAATAAGGATCAGGAGAATAAAGATCAACAAAACAAGGATCAACAAGACCAAAACAAGCAAGATCAGAATAAGGATCAAGAGAATAAAGATCAACAAAAGAAAGATCAGCAAGACCAAAAGCAGCAAGATCAGAATAAAGATCAACAACAAAAACAAAAGCAGAATCAAAAACAGCAAATATCTAAAGAGGATGCTCAAAGAATTCTGCAAGCTCTTGAAGGTAATGAAAAGAAAACCCTTGACAAATTAAAGAAGAAAAGAGCACAACAAGCCCAATCACAAAAAGTAGAAAAAGATTGGTAAGTAGTGGTATTAAATAATGTTTCATAAAAAATAATATCAACATATAACCAATGAGAAGAATTTGGATCATATTAATCCCTTTACTTTTTATCGCTGGTAAGGCTATTAGTGATAATACTGAATTGAAGGTGAATGTAAAGAATATTGCTGAAGTAGGCGAAACTTTCAGAGTTACATTCTCTCTAAATGCCAGAGGCTCTAACTTTAGAAGCCCTGCTTTTGAGAACCTTGATGTTATCTCTGGCCCACAAACATCTACTAGCTCAAATATTCAAGTTATAAATGGTAAGATGTCTCAATCCATTGAAAACTCTTATAGCTTTTATGTGAAGGCTTATAAGGAAGGTACTGCCAAAGTAGGAAGTGCTTCGGTTGTTGCTGATGGGAAAACATATAAGACAGAACCTATATCAATCAATATTGTAAAAGGAAATTTAAACCGTCAGGGAGTAAACGGGAATAATAGTCAGCGTACTGATAAATCTCAGGAAAGTACCTCACAAGGTATAAAAGCTAGTGACTTATTTATAAAAGCTAGTATTGACAAAACATCCCCTTATCAGGGTGAAGAGGTGATTATTACTTATAAAATATATACAAGACTACCTTTGGCAAATTATGAGCTTGCTAAAGCTCCTGACTTTTCAGGTTTTTGGACTAAAGATATATTGGATCAACAGCAATCACAAAGAGAAGATGCCACTATAAATGGAGTTCAATATGCTTCAGCTGCTATTTATAAACGAGCAATTATACCCCAGAAAAGCGGAAAGATTGTAATTGCTCCATTAAGTATTGATGCTACAGTACAAATAAAATCAAAGAGACAAAGACGAAGTTCTAATAGTCCTTTTGATGCTTTTTTTGATGATCCTTTCTTTAATAATAATTATGCCAATGTTGATACAAAAATAACATCAAATAAGATCACCATTAATGTAAAACCTCTACCTGAACATAATAAACCAGCTTCATTTACGAATGCAGTTGGGTCGTATAAGTTGAGGTCAGAGATCGATACATCAAAGTTAGAAACTAATGAGCCTATAAAGTTTAAATTTACTATTTCAGGCTCAGGAAATCTTGAACTTATTGATAATCCTACTATCAACTTCCCTCCTGATTTTGATGTATATGATCCAAAGATTTCAAATAATATCAAAACTAATTCGAATGGGGTTTATGGAGCAAGGTCTTTTGAATATTTAGTTGTCCCAAGATCATCAGGAGATTTTACAGTAGGACCTTTGTTGTTTTCGTTCTTTGATCCTGATAAAGGAAAGTATGTTACAAAAGAAAGCCCTAAGTATGAATTGAAGATAAAGAAAGGTAAGAGCTCAGATGAAGGGTCTTATTATTCTGGAATCTCCCAGTCAGAGATTCAATATATAGGAGAAGATATTCATCATATCTTTATTCTTCCATTTAAAGTGAAGCCTATAGATAACTATTTCTTCAATTCAATAAAGTTCTATTTCTCTTTAATTATCATTCTTTTGGTGTTTGTAGTTGTAGTTATAATTTTACGCAAACAAAGGAAAACTAAGAGTAATTTAGGCTTAATGAGAAATAAGCACGCAAATAAGCTAGCTAAACAAAAATTAAAGCTTGCCAAAAAGCATATGTCAGAATCAAAAGAGCAAGATTTCTATAATGAAATTGCTACTGCTTTTTGGGGATATATAGGTGATAAGTTTAATATTCCTCAGTCTAAACTATTTATAGAAAGTATAGAGGATGCTCTTAATGAAAAGAATGTAAATAAAGAACTGATCTCTCAATTTGTTAATGTGCTGAAAGAATGTGAATTTGCTAGATTTGCTCCAGGTGACCCTGGATCTAAGATGGAAGAGATTTATAATGAGGCATTAAATGTTATAGTAAAGATAGAATCAGAACTTAAATAATAAGAAAATGAAATACAAAAAATATATAATTATCATTTGCTCTCTTTTCTTGAGTCTTAAGTTCTCTTATGCTCAACAGAGCATTGATTCCTTGTTGGTAAATGCACAGAATTATTATAATGAAGGAAATTATAATGATGCTGTTGATTCTTACAATACTATTATTGATAGAGGATATATTTCTTATAAGTTGTATTATAATTTAGGGAACTCTTATTTTAAAGAAAAAGACTATCCAAACGCAATCCTATATTATGAGAAGGCTAAGAAGATAGGCCCTACTAATGATGATGTAAACTTTAATCTGAACATCTCCAGAACTAAGATAAAAGATAAGATACAAGAAGTGCCCACCTTTTTCCTGAATAGGTGGTATCATGGATTTGTTAATGTCTTCTCGGTGGATACTTGGGCATATATTACAATTGTAATGTTTATTATTGCACTAATAGCCTTTGGTATATTTAGTATTTCAAGTTCTGTAAGATATAGAAAAACTTCATTTTACTTAGGTGTAGTGCTTGGCGCTTTATTCTTCATTAGTATTATATGTTCTTTTTCTAAATATCATACTTCTATAGAAAAGAACCATGCAATAATCTTTCAACCTACTTTAACCGTTAAAAGTTCTCCTACAGAAAATGGGAAGAGTTTATTTGTTATTCATGAGGGCACAAAAGTAAAGATCATCGATAGCGTAAATGATTGGTATAAAATTCAAATAGCAAGTGGACAAATAGGGTGGATTCCTGAAACAACAATAAAGACAATATAGCTAATTAGATCATATATAAAGAAACGGTGTGACATTTTTATTACACCGTTTCTTTTTATGTATATAAACCTTCTATATGCTTATTTTCTACCGTATTAGCAACAAGAGTTTCTTGTGAATTTGAGTTCCTGATTTTCACTAACTATAGTGGCCGTGTAATATTTTTTTTTAAAGAAAGACAATTTTAATATTTTAGTGCCATATTTGTAATTCTGTTATTAAAAAATCATCTACAAGTATATTCTTATTAATAGAGCTTACAAGGCATTAAGGACTATTATTTAAATATGTGCTCATGGATAATACATAAAAATGATGTAACTTGTGCCACTAATTTTTAGATGACTAAAAGCCAATTAATAAATTGTAATCAAATTTAATTGATATGAAAAGTAAAATTTTACCCTTTAGCCTTAAGGCATTGACACTTGGAACAGCAGTCTTGGTTTTGACTTCTGCAGGTTTTATGCTGAATAAGGTAGAAAGCAATAATGTTGAAACAAGTCAAGAGGTTTGTCAAATTAAAGACAGTGAATCTGTTGCGAAAAGTATTAAAAGTCTAAAAGAAGCAAAGACTGAGACAACTAATGAAGAGGAAGTTTTCTTTGTTGGTCCAAATAACTATGCTGGATATGTTAGTTCAATAATCTATGACAATAAAAGCGAAAGTAAAAATATTGTTATTGTAGGATTTGAAAATGCAGGTCTGTATAAATCTTTAGATAGAGGTAATACTTGGAAAAAGATTAATAAAGCTAACAAGAAAGTATTGAAAGTTAGTTCTATTTATCAAACCTCTAAAGGTGATGTTTATGTTTCTACAGGAAATGTAAAAAAATCTGTACTAGGTCAGGGCTTATACGTTTCTAAGGATAGTGATAACTTTGAACTAGTTAAAGGGACTGGTTCATGGACTTTTATCAGCAAAGTATTAATTGATGAGAAGAATAACATTATCTATATAGGTACAGATGAAGGTTTAAAGTATTCTTCTAATAATGGTGATTCCTGGGAAACTGCAAAAGACACAGAAGATAAGGAAATAAAGGGAATCATTAATGACTTTGAACTTACTAGTGATGGCACCATTATTTTCTCTGTTTTTGATGGTAAATATTTAACTGCTGATAATAATGTTTACATAAAGAAATCTTCTTCAAAAACTTTTGCGAAAATTTCAAAGAGTTCAAATGATGCAGCTCATGAGAATAATTTAATAGCAACTATTGGTGCTAAAAGTATTAGGTTTGCTGCTTCAAAAACTGATGCTAAAATAGTATATGCAACATCTATATATAAATCAGGAAGAATGAAATATCTATATCTTTCTGAAGATGCTGGTAAAACATGGAAATCAATTCTTGATGGCCAAAATAAAGTTATATCTCCATTTAGCAATGAAAGGGATGCTGGAAATGGTGTAAATAGCTGTTTGCTTACAGTTGATGATGTGAATCCTTATAAATTATATATTGGGTCTTTCAATATTTGGACTGCTGAAAGAAAAACAGATCAAAAGAACTTTACATGGAAAAAAGTAAGTTCTATGCAGGAAACTTCTGCTAAGTTTTTACATTGGAACATCAATTGTCTAGATCAAGATGTAGAGGGTAAGAGACTTATTATTGGAACTTCTTCTGGTATATGGGAATGTAATAGCGAAAAATTCACTTTTGTTGCAAAGAATAATAACCTACAAAGTGTTTATGTGTCACAAATCAATCATGGAAAAGACCTAGGTCAGTATTTCTTAGGTACTAAATATAATAATGCTCTTTATTTTACCCCAAAGACTGGAGACAAGAATGCTGCTATAAAACAATATGTCTACTCATTGAATAATGATAAACTTGATCAAGCATACTTCTGTATTGAGTCATCAATAATGCCAGAGATTAAGATTTTTGGAATGAGTGGAAAGAATATAAATAGAATCAATTCTGAAGATGGGACTGCTCCTCATTTTGTAAATGATACAGTGTATAATGGCCTTCAAAGAAATGAATCTCGTCCTTTGTATATGGAATTATGGGAAACTGATGAGTTTGAATACCCAATTGATACTGTAATCTATACTAATAAAAGCTTAAATTTTAAAAGAGGTGATAAAGTAACAGCTTTTTATGGATATAATGCAAATACAGTTAAGGCTCCTGTTGTTATTACATTAAAAGAAGATCTTCCTAAGGATGATACTATCAAAGCTTTAGCTCCTTATATGAGCAGAATTTTTGCAGCTGCTGGTAATATATTGGTAATGTCTCAGGATGTCACTAATTTGACTCGTTCAACTATTACAAAATCGTATATTGATCCTACATATTTTAGATGGTATACTATTGCTTCATTTAGTACAGATCAATCTAATGAAAAACATACAACTGCTTTAAAGGTTGCTGCTGATGGAAATACAGTATGGGTTGGTCAGAGATATGTATATAAAGATACAACTACTCTTGCAAGGGTAACAAATATTTTACCTGCAACAACAAGAGAAACAGCTGATATATATTCTGATAAGAGAGTTGTGAAAGATAAGTTTATTACTTTACCTGAAAGTGTAAGAGAAAAAGTAATTTCTTCTGTTTCTATAGACCCTACTGATAGTAATGTTGTAATGGTTACTTTTGAAGGTTTTGGAGATCATCCCCGTGTTATATTATCAACAAATGGTCTTGAAGAAGAGCCAACATTTACTGATGTAACAGGTAATTTACCTAAAATCCCTGTTAATGCAAGTATCATCGAAATGGACTCAAAAACAAATAAAGCGTTCGTAGGGACTGCTGCTGGTTTATATATGACAGATAACCTTTTTGCAAGTACTGTAAACTGGAAATTTGTTGCAACTCCTTTCAATGATAGTGAGATTACAGATATCAAACAACAACTTACTCATATTAAAGGTGTAAGATATACACAGCCTAATCCTGCTGGTGGAGAACCATTAGAGAAATATTACCCAGGAAATACTAATTATGGTGCTATAGCAATAGGTACTAAAATCGGAGCATTTGCTACAAACAAATATCTACAAGCAGTAGGTACTGAGGATGAAAGAGGCTTATATGTTAAATCATCAACAATAAATGCAAAGATTTATCCTAATCCTACAGCTAATACATCAAATGTTGAAATTAATTTAGCTGATAATGCTGATGTGAAAATTGAGGTTTATAGCTATAATGGTAGATTAGTTTTAACTAATGACCATAGCCTTAAATCTGGATTAAACAACATTAGCTTAGATGTAAGTAACCTTGAAAATGGAGCTTATATTGTAAGACTTAATGATGGTGTAAACAGCGTATCAACAAGAATGCTAGTTATTAGATAATATATCTTATTATATAAAAAAAGGGTTTCTTCATTGAAGAAACCCTTTTTTTATTTGAAAACGGGAGGAGTAATGGTTTTCTTCTTTTTCTTATTCTTTATATAGTAGTCATTGTATTTCTTTCCAAATGAATATGACAAATAGAAAGTAAGCATATAATATTCTTTGCTTTTGAATGCTGTAAAATCTATCCCTAGTGGAATGATATCAACAGCAATACCTGCTTCCAGAGCATTAATCTTATCTTCTTTTTTACTAAAATCGAAGCTTACTCCAAGTTTAGAATATATACCTGGTTGGACTGTAGATTTGTCGAATCCGTAGAATAAAGGCCCTCTGCCTTTGATATTATATTCATTATGATACTCAGAATTATAAGGCTCTATCTCTGTTGTCAGATTTCCTTTTTCATCTATTTTGAAGACTTCAACATGATATGGTCTTAGAATGAAGATATCAATGCCAAAGGCATATACTAGATCAAGCTCAACACCATTCCAGTATGGTTTTGAATTGATTTGTTTGTAATATTTCTTACCTATCCTCAAGTCATATACATAATTCTTTTTTCCAAGGAAGTAGCTTTTTGAATTCCTTATAAATGGATTTAATAATCTGGTTTGTTCCAGACTCCTGTAATTTAATAACTCGAAGCTCCAGTAATTAGATTTGAATGCATTTTTACGTTTACCAAAAGAGTAGGATAATCCCAGCCCTCTGTTATGGGCAATGAAACCATAAGCTCTCTCTTTCTCAAGGATTAATTTAGGGGCTATTAGAGAGTCTTCAATAGCTATTTGACTGTATGCATTTGAGAGATATAATGCAAATAGAATGAGTAAATATCTTTTCATAAGCAAAAAAAAACCTGTAGGGTTGTTCTACAGGTATAAAGATAAGATAAACAGCTGTTATTTCTTAATGTCTAGGATTTCTTTGATATTTATAGACTTCCCCATATGCAGGACATTTGCTGGCAGATTTGCAACCACTAATCACTATACCTGCAAACATTGCTACTATAATTACTAATAATATTTTTTTCATGATTTGAGATGATTGTTGGTAATTAAATTTATATTAGTCCAATTAATTAATACACAAAGTAAGAATTTTTTTTCTAAAATAACAAAGATCAAATATATATCATTAGGAATAAGAATGACAAAAATAGATCCAAAAATAGAGGAAAGCTGGAAGATTAAGCTTATTGAGGAGTTTAACAAAGAATATTTTATTAATCTTAAAAATTTTCTATCTGAAGAAATTAAAAAATGTGAAGTATATCCTCCTGGTTCAAAAATGTTTACGGCATTTGAACTAACACCATATGATGATGTAAAAGTAGTTATCTTAGGGCAAGATCCTTATCATGGCCCTGGTCAGGCTCATGGTTTGTCTTTCAGTGTGCCGGAAGGAATACAGCAACCACCATCTTTGAAAAATATTCTAAAAGAGCTGAAAGAAGATCTAAATATTGAAGCTCCAAAACATGGAAATCTGGAAAAGTGGGCTAAGCAGGGAGTTTTATTGCTGAATGCTACGTTGACTGTCAGAGCAAGAAATGCCGGTTCTCATCAGAATAAGGGATGGGAAACTTTTACTGATTCAATTATACAGATGTTAAATAAAGATCATGATGGTTTGGTCTTTATTCTCTGGGGAAACTATGCAAAACAAAAGCAAAAGATGATAGACTCTGATAGACATCATATCATAACTTGTGTGCATCCTAGCCCATTATCTGCTCATAGAGGATTCTTTGGTAGTAAACCATTTTCTGAAACCAATAATTACTTAGAGACTGAAGGTAAAGATCCTATTGATTGGAGTCTGTAAAATGATGGTAATAGATACAAGAAAGCGATACTATAAAAGTCATCGCTTTTTTTATGCTTTTAGTGAAAAGATGCTATTTCTTTTGCTATATTTGAAAAAACTAAGTTAGTTCATTTGTTTATTTATGAGTATGTTAAGTTTGTATAGACGGTCTCTTTTAGGCTTCTATATTTATATTTTTTACAGCCTAATCTATTACATCAGATGGCTTAATCTTATAGATTAGGCTGCCTAAACTCTTACTTGTCGCTGCCTAAACTCTTACTTATCGCTGCTTCACCTATCACTTATCGCCGCTTTACCTCTTACTTGTCGCTGCCTGATCTGTCAAAACCTTCCTTTACTTATAACGATAATAAGCTTATGTTGAATCAAAACACGGGAGTGAATGAATGGTATATCGCCTTTGTTTGAAAGATATAAAGTAAGCATTTGAATAAACCTGCGCTTATATACTTCCTGTAGTGGCTATAGAATAAAGAGGAATGTGTGTAACTAACTTTTCTCCAGTTTTTTATATATCTTTATAAAGCCTAAAAAACTCCCCTAATAAACTAACTAACCTATGAAAAAATATTTTCTACTATTCATGTTTATCGCCCTTATACATCCAAGTGTATTTAGTGGAGGATATCAAGTGAGGCTACAATCCCAGAAACATACGGGTATTGGATTGATAGGAACTCCATTAGCATGGGGAAGCTCAAGTATATTTTATAATCCGGGAGCATTATCGATGTATAAAGGTCGATATGATGTTTCATTGGGTATGAGTTTTGTTTCTCCTAATGTAGTATTTGAACCTTATAATTCACCGCTGAACTATAAAACCAATACTGAGATAGGAATGCCTTTCTATGTGTACTTTTCAGGGAAGATAACTGATAAGATAACAGCTGGAATAGGAGTATATACTCCTTACGGGAGTACAGCTTCATGGCCTCAGGACTGGCCGGGAAGAAACATTGTACAATCAATTTCATTGAAAGCCTATTTTATACAGCCTACTATATCTTATAAGATAAATGATCGATTAGGAGTGGGAGCAGGCTTAGTGTTTGTTGCTGGAACAGTGAAGTTCGAAAAAGGACTCAATTATAGTAGAGATTCTTACGCTATGCTTGAGGGTATGACTGATAATATAGGGTTTAATATTGGTGTGTATTATAAGCCTACAGATAAGATCCAGCTTGGAATAGATTATAGAAGTAAGATAGAAATGGATCTAACAAATGGAGATGCAACATTCTATCTACCTGAATCTATATATTCTATTGTACCAAAGGATAATAAATTTTCGTCAACACTTCCTTTACCTGCCAACTTAGATGTTGGAATAGCATATAATATATCAGATAAATGGATGGTTGCTGCAGAGCTTAATTGGGTACAATGGAGTGCATACAAGAGTCTTGAATTTAAGTTCAAGAAAGCAGGAGAGCTGCTCAATCAGAATGAGCCCAGAAAATATCAAGATAGACTTATATATAGGTTAGGAGCAGAGTATTGTCCTGTAGAGATTGTGAAATACAGATTAGGTATATATTATGAAGATTCGCCTGCGAATTCTGATTATTTTTCTCCAGAGACAGTTACTCTTAACACTCTTGGGATTACAGCCGGAGTATCGTTATATCCAATTAAGAACCTATCTATAGATTTGAGCTTTGCACAAACATTTGGATTTAAAGCAGAGAAGAACTATAAGCCAGCTAATTTTAAAGGTACATACCAGACCTTTATATCTATCCCCGGAATTGGTATTTCCTATAGATTCTAACCTAATTTGATACAGAGATGAAAGCTACAAGATATTTATTTATGTCAGTAATATTACTGTCTTTAACCCTTATTTCTTGCAAACCCACATTGAAAGAATATAAACCTGATTCAGCGGCAGTTGATTTTTCCAGTTATTTGGCTGTAGGAAATTCACTGTCAGCAGGTTTTTGCAATGGTGCATTGTATAAAGACCGGCAACAGTATGCATTTCCTAATATATTAGCAGAACAACTAGAGTATGTAGGGCGAAAAGGAGTGTTTAAGCAACCTTATCTTGATTATCCAGATGGTATCAGAGCAGATGAAGTAGACGGAAAACTTTATCTGTCAACAAGGTTATCCTTACAGTATGTGAAGGATTGTCTGGGACAAACATCTCTGGGAGCAGGGAGAGTAGATCCTAATGCACCTCAGGATAAGCTTTATCAGGCATTAAGTGCTAATATTAGTGATCAGGGCCCATTTTGTAATATTGGAGTTCCTGCATTGAAAGCAATCAATATGTTTATGCCAAACTATGGGAAGTTAAATTTATATTTTGGCAGAATGATAAAGAATCCTGAATCTGAAACAGTTATTAGCTTGGTAAAGAAGGTGAAGCCTAGTTTCTTTAGTGTTTTAATAGGGAATAATGATGTTATATTATATGCTGTTACAGGTGGTACTTCAGGTTTTGTTACTCCTGTGAATGGAGCAGCTGGAGTGGGCTTTGATGGCTCATTCAATGCTATTATAGATACATTGATAGCGAATAATACAAATAAGTCAGGAAAGCTTCAGGGTGTTTTAATGCCTGTTGGAGATATTGAGGATCTTCCTTATTTCAATACTATCCCTTATAATGCGATACCAATAAAAGAACAAAGTCAGGCAGATGCATTAAATGCCGCTTATGATGCATACAATAAGCTAATGGAGCAGTTAGGTATTGATGAAAGGATTAGTTTCTCTGTAGGGAATAATCCTGCAATAATTCAGGATCCTGATTTACCTTTAGATGATCAGTATGCTGCATATAAATTCAGGCAGATAAAGAGTACAGAAAAACTATTACTTTCTTTACCCAGAGACTCTATTGTATGTGCAGGTTGGGGAACTATGAAGCCAGTTCCAGATGAGTTTACTTTGAGACAACCTCAGATACAAAAGATTGCAGAAGCAAAATCAGGATATAATGAAATAATTAAGAGTATGGCTCAAAAGTATGGTCTTGCTTATGCAGATATAAATATACTTTTAGGGAATATCAAGAAGGGCAGATTGGTTATTGATGGAGTAAAATACTCAGCAGAATTTATTACAGGGAATGTTTTTTCTTTGGATGGAATACACTTGACACCACAAGGAAATGCATTATTAGCCAATTTTATCATTGAAGCTATTAATAAACATTATGGTACAAAGATTCCTTACACTTCAGTCACCAAATATCCAACTTTGATCTATCCCTAACTAGTAATTAAGATATAAGCTTTTAGATAAGGTTTCTGGACTTTATAGTTCAGGAACCTTTGTTTATAGTGCTTATAGGTTTCTTATTTCATATTCTGAAAGAAGGTACTTAACTTGGTTTCTTGATCAATGTTTAGCTTTCTTCTTAGTCTGTATCGCTTCATATCCACGCTTTTTGAAGAGATATCAAATAGAACAGACATTTCTTTAGAGCTGAGGTTTAGTTTTAAGTAAGTAGCAAGTTTTTTTTCATCACTTGTCAAATCGGGATACCTTTCTCCTAACATTTCCAGAAAGTCAGCGTTGATATTTTCAATAAGCTCATTGAATTCATTTCTTTCTTCATTGAGTTTAAGGGTATTTGTTATCTGTGCCATCAGAGAATTAATATCTTTAATAGCATCCTTATCAACGGCTTTGGTTTTAATATCTTTAATTTTCTTTTTTACAGCCTGAAGGAATTCATTTTTCTGATTAATCTGTAAAGCAATTCTTGTTAAGTCATTCTTTTTCTGTAGTAGTTGATTACGTAGAATTTCTTTCTCTTTATTCAACAGATCCATTTTTTGTTGAGTAAGTAGTTTATTATTTTTATAGAGTATCTTATTTGATTTTAGGAGCTTGTTGGACTTAATCCTTTCTTTCTTTTGCTTTTTGTAGTTATAGAATATCGTAAAGCTAATTATAAGAAAAACAATGATTATGGAAATGATAAAGAACATGTTCAGTCTTTTTTCTTTTTCCAATAGTTTTATTTCTTGATTTTGTAGTTGTATATGTTCATCTTTCTTATCCAGCTCATATTTATTCAAAGCATCTTCGATAGCGATTAGATTCTCTTTTTTGTATAAACTATCTGCGATATTATTATAGTAGGCCAAATATAGATAAGCAGAATCATAGATCTTTGATTTATTGTAGATCTCAGCAATGTTTTTATATAAATTAGCTTTGGTTTCTAAAGGGTAATTGTGTTTTAATAACTTAGCACTGGTTCTTATAGTGTTTATAGCTCGCTTATTATAGCCTTTTTTATAGTGTATTTTAGCAATACTTGTAAGTGTATTGATCATGCCTACAGTATCCTTGAGTACGCATCTGATGGAGTAAGCAGAATTTAAGGCATCAATAGCCTTTTCAGGTCTATCTGTATTTATATATAATGATCCGATAAGGCTATAACAAGCAGCTAATGATCTATTGTCATCTAGTTGTTTGTATATGTTAGCAGCTTCATTGAATTGTATGATTGCTTCTTCAGGGTTTGTGTCAGACTTTAATTCTGCCAAATTCATTAAGCAGGAACTTAATTTTCTGAGATTATTTAGTTTCCTGTACTTTTCTAATGCAAGTTTGTAGTATTTTATAGCCTTAGTATTCTTTTTATGATAGAAATAAAGGGTAGCAATATTAATAAAGCAATCAGCCTGACCAAGATCATTATTTATCTTTTCAAATTGTCTAAGGGAGCGGAATAGGTGTTCAAGACTTATGGGGATATTATTCATTTGGTGTTGTACCAAACCTATATTTAAGTTAATTACAGCTTCTTTTCTTTGGTCAAAGTTTACTTGATTGGCTTTCTGTGCCAGATTGTAATAATATAATGAAGAGTCAAACTTAGTGAGGGATTGGTATATATTTCCCATGCCTAAATATGCAGATGCAATATGGTTACTATTATGAAGAATACATAGATTAATATTTTTTTTAATTCGATCTTTGGCATCTAAGAAACGCCCATCATAATAATCAAGAATACTTAATGCATGGTTAGCTTCTATAATTCCTTTTATGTAATTTATTGTTTTTGATTCAGCTAGTATATAAAGAGCAATACTATCAGCTTTTTCAGGATCTCTATTAATTAAGTTGTAAGCTCTTTTATTTAATTTATTTATTGTTATAGTATCAATATTTTGCCCAGTAATAGTTGCTTTTGAAAATAATGTAATAATAAATAAAAATAGTGTTGAGTAGTATTGTTTCATTGCCCTTATTGCTTCTTTTTGTAAAGAAATAAAACGCAAATTATAAAAAATAGTACACAAATAGATATTGTAGCAAGTCTAAATATAGTAAAGAGAAGACTAAGCTTGCGTTATAGAGTCATTTGTAAGCTGCTTTACAGAAAAAAGGGACGCCTCAGAAGAGAGGCATCCCAGAACTAAATTGAGAAAAATAAATATAACTTAGTGACGAATGATTAGTTTTTGTGATGATTGTATATTATCATTTTGAAGTTTGATAATATAAATACCGGCAGGAAGATTGTTTATATCAATCTTGTTAATTCCTTTAGAAATAGCTTTTGAAGAAACTACTTCACCTAAACTATTTAAAATAGCCATATTAGCATTCTCAGGAGTATTGATTTCTACATACTCTTTAGCTGGGTTAGGAGCCAGTGTGAAAAGAATATCATTTTGTTTTTCATCAATACCAATTGTGAGTTGAGGTAATATAACATCATCTAAAATTAGTTGAGATTCATTTGATACATTATGATGTTCAAAAGCGATGAATATATCTTTCTCTGCATATTTAGAAAGATCTAATTCATATAAAGTATATCCTAGCTTTGTTAATTGATTACCTAAAAGAATTTCTTCGAAATCTTGAAGCTTATTTTCTTTTGTAGAAATCTTTATTGAGAAGTTTTCATTAGGTGCCATCTTACTAACGGCTCCAATCCAGAAAGTTAGCTTATCACCATCTTTTACAGAAACTTTTGGAGAAATAAGATAGTTGTCAGGATGAAGTATTTTATCTTCAGCACCTCTTGATTCAGAAGCAACACAATGTTCACCAGTATGAGCAAGGTCAGGAGCAAGGCTATAATTTTTTATGCGGAAGAATTCATTACCATCACCATCACCATCAATAGTACTCCATTTTTCTATATTAGCTTCAATCTCGAATCCTTCATGATAATAATCTTCTTTATATCCATATCCCTCAAGCTTTATAGTGATATCACCACCATTAGACTTAAGAGTAAGATATCCGTTCTCTTTACCTAGTTTGCTGGCTTGATATGTAACACCAAACTTATGAGTTTGACCTTTTGTAAGAGCAACATCTTCTTTTTTCAAGTCTACAGAGAATGGAGAATCTTCTAATCCTTGAATATCTGTTATCTGTAGAGTTCCTCCTATTTCATTTGTAATAGTGAATACATCTTGTTCCGTAGTCTTATTGTTAAGCTCACCAATCATTAAGTGGGTTTCTTTATCAACAGAAAGGACAGGAGTATTAGGCCTTGGAGATATTCTTACATTATCTAAATGTAATTGAGATGCATCTACAGACACTACTTGTATTGCAATATGAATTTCATCACCTGCATTTATACCTTCAGTACTTTCAAGAAGATATTCATATTTAGTGAAGCCGTAATTAGCACTAGCTTTCTTTACTTCAGCTATAGTTATTGTAAAGTTTTCAAGTTCTGTTCCACTTTTTGAAACTTTAACATTAAAGTCTTCAAGAAAACTTGAAGCAGAGGAACGAGCCCAGAAGCTAAACTCATCTCTTTCTCTAACTTTGATCTTTGGAGTTATCAGCCAGTTGTCCTGAGTGTTCTTTTTCTTAAATTGACTATAAGCACCATGAGATTTATCAAGACCTTTATTTTTTAATACTTTCCATGTTGCACCATCACCATCATTATCAATAGCAATCCATTCTTCAGGGACAGCACCTTTCTCAAAGTCTTCATATAAACCAAGAAAAGCATCAGTATCACTAACAATAACAGACCATTCCTTTTCTATGCCGCTTTCAGAAGTAACAGTGTAAGTAACAGGGCCATTACTAAAATTAACTTCTGCACCACTAGCAGGAGAAATAGTAGCTTTTGAAGATATTTCTATAGTAGGAGTGATTTTTGTAAGATCAGTTCCTTCAGGTACTACAACTTGAACAGTATTGATAACATCTGTAATTCTTTCATCTTTAAGTTGACCTTCAACTTTGAATGATGTAATATCAGATTCAGTATTTATATGTTGGTTAATACTCACCTGATAAATAGACTTTAACTCACCTTGTTCGACAGTATAAGGAACAGCACCATTACTGAAATCCTGAGGGTCTTCTGGAGATATTGTTGCTCCTGGACTAATAGCGAAAGTAGGAGCAAGGCTTTTGATATCGATTTCTGAATCTGCATCAGCAGTTATGGTAAGATTTTCATGAGAGATTTTTGCTTTATCTATAATACCAGTAAAAGTCATATCAAGGATCTTTGCTTCAGATTCAAAGATATTATACTGGAAATCATCTAATTCTGTCTTAACACCATCTTTTGTTGTTGAGTGAATAGCTATATATACTTCATCACCATCAACAATACCTTCGATATCCTTGATTTTATATACTTTTTGTTCCCAATCAATAGAAGTAATAGTTTCTGCTTTCAATAAGTTTTGAGAAAGAGCTTCTATGCTAAAATCTTCTTTACCAACTAAGATTTCTAGATTTTCATCTTTACTAGTTCTTCTAACCCAGAAAGAGATAGTAGACTCACCAGTTACTTTAAGTCTAGGAGAAATTAAATAATCATTATTATCTTTACTAAAATTATCAGGCATGATTGTCACACAGTTACCTTCTTCAGTACCATGATTTGAATTTGTTTCTAATGCCCATCTTGTATCATTATCTGGATTTAAGACTCTCCATGTTTCAGGAAGTTGGCTACCATTGAAGTTTTCATCTAAACTTTCTACTGCAGCAGGCTCTTTAGTTACAATGACAGTATATTCTGTTGTTGTTTTTGTATCTTCAGAAGTAACAGTTATTGTAGCAGTTCCATTATTGCTTAAATCCAAAACTCCTTCAGGAGAAACTGTTGCTCCTCTTGAAAGTTTATATGTTGGAGTAAAAGCAGATAGGTCAGTTTCGTTTGTAACAAGACCTGTAATTGTTGTACCATTAATAGCAAAATCACCAATTTGAGAATCTGCACTAAACTCAAGAATATCAGCTTCATCTCCAGGAAGATCAGGGTCAGAAAACTTAACAACATCCATATAAAGTTTGTCAGTACCTATTCCTTGAGATGTGGTTTGTATTGCAAGATGTATTTTATCTCCTGCATTAATTTGATCGTTTAAAGAAACATCATAACGATATCTTACATAACCATGATCAATTGTGATTTTTTCCTGAATAGGAATCGTGAAGTTTTCTACTTCTTTTCCTGTTTTTGATGCGAATACACTGATTTCTCCAGCTCTTCCTTTTGATCTGACATAAAAGCTAAATGTGCTTCCTTCTTTTACTTCTAATAGAGGAGTCACAAGCCAATCATCATGTTTTTTTTCGGAATTACAAGTGATATATAATGCTTTATCACCTTCAACAGGGAAGCCCCATGAAGCTTTCCATTTCTTATTATCTTTATTATTATCAATGATAGTATAATCTTTTGGGTCTGTTGATTCAAAAGAGGTTTTATAAAAAGCAACAGCATCATTTAGGCAAGTTCCTTCAAGGCTAATTGTTATTACACCCACATTTGTTGTAATAACAAATTCTTGATTCTTTACACCAACTTCAGTAGCATTAAAATTAAAACCAAAATTTAAGCTTTCATCTTTAGCAAGAGATATTGTGCTTAGGTCTGTAGGAATAGTTGAGCTGAAGTTTGTTGCAGAAAGGTCTGTAACAGAAGAAATAGTGAGAGGAGCGTCTCCTTTATTTGTTAGAGTATAGATATCTCCTGTAGAAGCAGATGAGCCAATAATAGCTTCTAGTTGTGCTGTAACTTGATTGATTTCATATGGTAGATTAGCAGATACTTCTATATCATCCATTACAATAAAACCTTGCTCTTTAGGAGTTGTAGCTTTAAAAGCGATATAAATGATATCATCTTTATTTATTCCTTCTATAGTAGATAGGTCATACTCAAACTTAGTATAATCTCCTGAAGTGATTTCTACTTTTGCTACAGTAATTGTAGCATCTTCTATAGTTTGATTTCCTTTAGATATCAGGATATCCATTGTTTCAGTGCCTTCAGTTTTTATAGCATAAAAACTTAGCTTTTGATCTCCAGTAACTTTTATTGCAGGAGTAAATAAATAATCATCATGACCTGTATTGTCATTATAACTAATAAAAACAGAGAATAAATCATCATGTCCCATTCTATTAGAATGAGCCCATTTTGCATTATCATTATTATTATCAATAACTTTCCAGTCTGAAGGAATTCCATTTTCAAAAGTTTCAGTCAAAGTAAATGACTGGCTAAACCCCATGCTCCACATAATAAGGAGCGAAGCAAGAATTGTAAATTTTCTTAGCATCCTGTGTATATTTTATTAGTAAATTTAATTTCTTGAGTATCAAAGAAAGTAAAAAGGAAAGGATATACAAGCATATTATAGTTGAATTAATCTCTACATATTACGTTTTACATCTATATAATGGATATAAATATTCCTACATAATTATTTGTATATATACTGTTATACAATGATTTAATATTTTTAAATCTATCTACAAGATTAAGAAGTCGTTTGATTGAATATTTTTATGAAGTTAATATGGATTTATATGAATTAGATCTGAAGAAATAAAAAAAGGTTGCTGTAAATCTCACAGCAACCTTTTTATGATAATGACTAAATATTATTGAATAACCAGCTTTTGAACTGATTGTTTATTATCATTAATAAGTTTTATAATATAAGATCCACTTGAAAGTTGGTTAAGGTTAATTCTATTCATTCCTTTGAATATTTCCTTTGAATAAACCATGTCTCCAATTGAATTATATATCACCAAGCTTGCATTCTCATTTGAATTAATGTTTACAAACTCCTTGGCAGGATTTGGAGCTAAATTGAAATCTATCTTTGAAAGATTATTGATTCCTACTTTAGTGTTAAGATTTGCACGAATCAAGAATGTAAGTTTATTATCACCTTCTATGTCTTCGATCTTATTCCATACCTGATCATTATATACATATGCAGTAGCAGGAGTATAGAATTTATCTGTAGCTGCAATCTTAGTAACTTTACTATCTAGGTTTTGTATACCTATAAAGTATTCACCTTTGGTTAACTTAAGGCCGTTTGGTATTTCTATATGAACAAAGCTACTCTTATCAGTATTGATTTTGTATTCTTTAATTTCATATATAATCTTAGTAGGACCATTTTCAGAAGTGTATTCTCTGATTTGGACTTTAATTTTGTTTCCAACAACAGGATTAACCAGATAAACAGAAACAGACGATAAATAATCTTCAGTGTTTATCTCAAACTTTTGTCCAATTATTTTTTCTGTATTGTCCAAAGCTAAAGAAGTAGTATTTACACCATCTTCTCTTGCCATAATAGTATCACTAACAATAAACTTGTACGAAGCCTTGTTGTCATCAAGATTTGCATCAAGAATATTTGAAAGTTCGATATTAACAGTATACTCACCTTTTTCAGTAGTCTTGAAAGGTTTTGTGTCAGCAGAGAATGTTTGAGCTTCACCAGCTTTGAAAGGAATACTTAAGTCAGCAGAGAAAGAATAATCAGAGTTTTCTATTTTATATGTAATAGAAGTAGCATCAGTAAGATCTTTTTCGCTTTTATTTTCAACCTTTGTAGTGAAGATAAAGTTTGACTGCTTTGTTGGAGTTTGTACATACTCAAGCTTTGAAGGAGTAAGGACAAGGTCAACTTCATTAACAATTCTACCTGGAATGATTATGTTATCAATAATAAGAGTACAATCTTCCTGATCATTATGGTGCTGTATATAAATATAAACATCCTTACCTACATAATCTGTTAGGTCATACTCATACTTTGTAAGAGTATTTACAGCAGTTATATTTTCTGCGATTACCTCAGTGAAGGCCTCTACATTATTGCCACCTGTGCTTAGTTTTACAGAGAAATTAACATTATCTCCATTGTTACCATCAGCCCAGAAAACAAGCTTATCATTTTCTTTTACTTTTAGCTGTGGAGTCATAAGAAGGTTGTTTATACCAGCTCTGTTTGTCTCTTGAGATTTAACTTTAGAAACAATACACTTCTTTCCAAAAATATAAAGCTCTTCTTCAGGTTTTTCCAGAATTTCAAAGTTAGCACCATCTTCATCCAGATCAACAAGAGTCCAATCTTTAAGAGGATCAGTTTCTTCAAAACTTTGTAGAGTACTATTTTCGTTATAGCTATATCCTTCAAGTTTTATAGAAGTATCACCGCCATTTGATTTAATAATCAGATTAGTATTGTGACTGCCTAAAGAAGTTGGGTTGAATGTGATGTTGAAAAGATAAGATTCTCCAGCATTAAGACTTACATCGCCATTTACGATACTTGTAGAAAAACCAGTATTGTTTAATCCTTCAATATCAGTGATAGTAAGAATTCCTTCTCCATTATTTTTGATACAATAAACTTTATCTGTAGATATAGATTTGTTGTTTTCTGCAGATAGAAGAGCCATGTCATAATTAATAGAGATCACAGGAATAGGGATGACTGTTTCAACAACAAAAGAATCGACAAGAAGATCTTGCTTATCTATAGATACATTTTGTATTGCAATATATATTTCGTCACCTATATCTATTCCTGAGTTATCATCAAGTCTATATGTATATTCAGTATAGAGAGAAGAAGCACTCTTTACCTCACCAAGGCTTATTGTAAAATCAGAGACAGCTTTACCACCTTTAGAAACTTTTACATTAAAATCTTCAAGTTTACTTATATCAGAAGACTTAGCATAGAATGATAGTCTGTCGTTTTCTCTTACTTTGATCTTTGGAGAAATTAACCAGTTGTCTTGAGTGTTTCCTGTACTACCTTCACTTTTGATGCAATGTTGCCCGTTATGGCTATCAGAGTTAGCAATAACCCATGATTTACCATCAGCGTCATTATCAATTACTGTCCAGAAAACAGGTAGATTGTCAGATTCAAATTCTTCTGTCAGCCCTTCAGCAGCTACTTCTTCTTTTGTAAAGGTGACATCATATGTTGTATTGGTGTTACCAGAAGAAACAGTGTATTGTATAGGTGAATTAGTGAAATCCTGTTCCGTATCAATAGAAATAGTTGCTCCTTCAGATATAGTAAATGTTGGCTTTAAGCTAGTAAGATTAACATCATTCTCTACCATACCAAAAACAGTATTATTTTCATGATTGATAACAAGAGTTTCTTTTTTTAATCCTGTAAAATCAACATCAAGTATTTTTGTTTCAGGAGTTTTATTTTCATATTTGAATTCATCAAAATATACATCAAGTCCATAAGTTCCTGTTGCTCGGAATGCGAAATATATCTTATCTCCTATTTCTATATCTTCACAATTATTGAGATTATATTCCTTTTTAACCCAGTCGTGTTTCTCTGGTCCTATTTTTTCTAATTCAACAGAAAAGTTTTCAACTTCTTGCCCTGTCTTTGAAAGTAGAATTTCATAAGATTCTGCAGGATCAGTTGTTTTTACCCAGAAAGAAATTGTTGAGTTGTTTTCTACTAGTAAGGCAGGTGAAATGATAAAGTCATTATGTGCTACATTTTGGCTGCTATATCTAATCGTAAAACTGTGAGAACCTCCTTCGTTATGATTTTCTGTACTTATTTCCCAAGCTCTGTTATCGTCATTGGCATTTGTAGTTTTCCAGAAATTCGGAGCATTTGAAGAATCAAAATTCTCAATTAAGCTAGTACAAGGATCTGGATCAGTTTCTATAGTAACAGTATAAGTTGAGATGTTTGTCTCATCTTCTGATGTAACGGTGATTGTAACTGGATCAGTAAAATCAGTAGCTTGTGTTATATCAGGAGAGATACTAGCTCCTGGAGAAGCTGTAATACTTGGAATTAGATTTGTGACATCATATTTATTTGGTAAAAAAGCTTTAATTGTTCCAGCCTTATTGCCTATATGGTAATCTAACCTACTGTCCATTATTTCGTCTTCTAAAGAAAAACTAGTTATTCTAGCTTCAGAATATTTTTGTCTTTCTACAGTAACAGTATATATGGTAGATTTATCATCACCAGAAACAGTATATTCTACAGGATCTGTAAAGTTTCTTGCTCCAGTAGGAGTAACCGTTGTAAGAGGAGACGATATTATTGTTGGTTCTAAGTTTGTGATATCTGCTTCAGGCTTTACAGTAGCAGTTATAGTATTGTTTTCATGATTAATAATAGCATTTTCAACCATTAAGTTTTCAAACTCAAAGCTTTCAATCTTTTTTTCTAATTCGAATTCTCCGAATTTAAATTGATCGAAATAGACATAATGACCATTCTTTCCAGTGGCTTTAATTGCAAAATATATTTTATCACCAGTATTTATATCCTCACAATTACTAAGATCATATAATTTTAAAGTCCACGAATTATTTACATCTTCACATTCTTCTAATGATATATTAAAATCGCTTATGCTCTTTCCTGTTTTTGAAAGAAGAACTTCGAAAGAATCATTATATTTATTTATAACAAAGAAAGCGATTCTACTGTTTTCTGTTACTTTTAATGGAGGAGAAATTAAATAATCATCATGATTCATGGTAGCATTGCTATTGATATATGCTCCTTTACTATTTTCTCCGGAATAGTTTGCACTACTACTGACTCCCCATTTATAGTAATCTTCATTGTTATTTACTGCTGACCAATCACTAGGAAGAGTAAACTTATTGAAGTTTTCAATTAATGATGTTTGAGACTCTATTTCTTTCTTTACAGTAATATAATATGTGTTAGTTGTATTTCCATCTTCAGAAGTTACTGTAAAAGGGACAGCTCCATTTGTAAAGTCTTTAGGAGTTGTTGGGCTGATAGTAGCACCTCTTGATACTTCAATATTAAGTGACAGATTAGATATATCAATTGTATTATATACCTTTCCAGATATATTTTTGTTGTTGATAACGAAATCTTCCATTAATCCATCTGTTGTACAACTTAATATATTAGCCTGATCATTTGGAGTAGAAGAATCTTTCAACTCAATATTATCTAGTGCTAGGTACTTGTTTGTCCATCCATTAATTGAATGATGTCGAATAGCAACATAGATTTCATCACCAATATTTAGACCTTCGATTTTATCAAAGTAATACTCATAATATTTGTAATCTTTAGGAATATCAACAATATTACCTGCTGTAATTGTAAAGTCCTGAATGTTTTTATTTGATTTCGATATGAGTATATCTACTTTTTCACTGGAGTTTTCAGGGGAAGCCAAATAGAAACAAATCTTATTACCTTCTTCTACAAGTATTTTTGGAGAGATTACCCAGTCGTCTGTTGCAGTCCAGTCATTTCTTTTAGAAATAGCAGCTTTACTTCCTTTATATGGTTTTTTTGCCTCTACTTTCCATGTGTTAGCATCTTCATTATAATCAATAAACTCTACATTTTCAGGAGGCGTATCTCCTTCAAAATCTATAACAAAGTTTGTTGATGCAGTTGCTTTTTCAATGATATTTGCAGATAACTCAACAGAGATAGTTCCTCCACTAGTTTCTATTATTAAGGTTTCTGTTATTGACCCAATAGTGTTTCCAGAAATTGTTATGTCAAAAGAATAAATCTCATTACTTGCAATTGATATTGAAGATAGAACTTCTGGTAAAGACGTTGAGAAATTATCACTTAATGCAGAAACAGAGTTGATAGTTAATGGTTCTTCAGCATTGTTTTTTATGCTTATAGCATCTTTTATAGTTGAAGGTACTCCTTCTTCACATGTTAAAGAAAACTCTTTAGGAGAAACTTCTGGTTTTGGTGAGCCAATAGTAACATCATCAAGATAGACATTGTTGGGATAGTAAGCATTAGATTTCCATGCAAAATATACATTATCTCCATTACTAATACCTTCTATGTCACTAAACGGAATTTTAAACTTTGTCCATTCATTACCAAATGAACATTCCTGAACTTTTGTAAAAGAAGAAACTTCTTTGTCAGTGGTAGAAAAAACAAGATCTAATTTATCATTATCACTTGCATTTATATTAGATAAATAAAAAGATATAAAACCTCCTTCAGTAATTGTAACTTGCGATGTAATCAAATAGTCATCAGTATAACTTTCAGTTCCTTCAAGTTCCATAGAACCATTGTTCCTGTTTCCTATGGTGCTTTTGTAACCCCATTTGTTATAATCACCATCTTCATCAACTATTGTCCATCCAGTAGGAGTGCCAATTTCATCGAATGATTCATTGATATTAGTCACTTGCCCATACCCCAAAAGGCAAAATAATATTAATAAGCTTAAAATAGTATAACGTTTTAACATCTTGTAAAAATTAGTTGTAAATTAAATTATCGTATCGTATACCAAAGAAAGTAAATAAAATCTAAAAGTTAATACAGAGAGTTTGATTTTATTCAAAAAAGTTGTTTTTCTTTTGTCTTAATAAGAGAAGCATTGCTTATTAAATGTTTGTTTATTATATGTTTGAGAGATTATATTTATCAATATATGACTAAATAAGTTAATTCATACATTTTATAATATAATTTAAAAACAGATATTTAAAGGATAAAGTAAAGTTGAATATTACAATTCTTTATCTTGAAGAATACGTTGATGTTTTCCTACATATTCAATAAAAAAGGTGAATACGACTAAGCGCACTCACCTTTTTATTAATGGATAAACTTATGTTATTGGACAATCAACTTTTGGGTAGATTGTTTATTTTCATTGATCAACTGTATAATGTATGAACCACTAGAAAGTTGACTTAAATTGATTTTGTTATCGCCTTTAAATACTTTACATATATATACGACATTACCAATGTTATCATAGATAATAACTTTTGCATTTTCATTAGACTTGATTACAGCAAAATCTTTTATAGGATTAGGTAGAATGTTGAAATCAATATTTGTGATATTATTAATTCCGACCTTAGTATTAAGATTAGCACGAATCAAGAAAGCAACATTAGTATTACCGGGGGTGGTTTCAACTTTTGCCCACTTTTGCCCATCAGATATATATGCGGTTGCTGCTTTATAATATTTATCTGTAGTAGCAATCTTTGTTATTTTACTATCTGAATTTTGAATACCAATAAAATAAGAGCCTGCTTTTAGTTTCAGACCATTTGGAACCTCAATATGAACAAACCCACTCTCAGTAGCTTTGATTTCATATTCATCAGATTCAAATATTAGTTTTCCAGGACCATTCATGAAAGAGAATTCTCTGACCTGAGCTTTTATCTTATTTCCGATAACTGGCTCTGCGATGTATGTAGAAACTGAAGATAGATAATCGTCATTAACTAATTCGAATTCTTGCCCAAATATTCCTGTAACTCCATCATCAAGAGAGAAGATTCCGTTAGGTGCTCCATCTTCTCTGGCTAATACAGTATCACTTACAATAAAGTTATAAGAAACAGTATTGTTGGTGAGGTCTGCATCTACAGTGTTTGAAAGAGAGATATTAACAGTATACTCACCTTTTTCAATAGCAACAAATGGTTTTGTGTTGGCTTCGAATGTCTGAAATTCTCCGAAGTTAAATGGAATGTTCAGATTATAAGAATGAGAGTAATCAGTATTTTCAACTTTCCAAGTAACAGAAGTTTCATCAGTAAGTATTTTATTACCATTGTTTTCTACTCTTGAGAAGAAAGTGAAATTAGATTGATTAACAGGAGTAAGAACATACTCTGGTACATCTGAAGAAAGAACTAAATCAACCATAGGTTCGTCAGAAGCAATACTAATAGAAAAGTCATCAAGATATAACTCAAGTTTGTTTTGAGAAACAACTTGTATTCCTATATATATATCATCGCCAGCATTTACATTCTCAATTTCATCTAGCCTGTAAACATACTCCTGATATGTTGAAGTTGCATCCTTGATTTCTTCTAAAGTGATATCAAAGTTGTTAACTTCTTTTCCTGTTGTAGAAACCTTTATGTTGAAGTCTTCAAGTTTGAGGCTGGTAGAAGATCGTGCAAAGAAAGAAAGCTGGTCTTTATCCCTTACTTTAATCTTAGGAGAAATTAGCCAGTTATCTTGTTTTGTATCTCCACTACCTTGACTCTTGATACCTTGTTCACCTGTATGCTCTGCAGTTTCACTTAGTTTCCATGTTTTACCATCTCCATCATTATCAATAATAGTCCAGAATTCAGGAATGTCTTCTCCTTCGAAATCTTCAGTGATTCCTTCAAAAGCAATATCGCCATTTGTTATTGAAACCTCCCATATTTTCTTTGTGCCATCTTCTGCAGTCACTGTATAAATAACAGGGCCATTAGCGAAGTTTTGAACAACTCCTGAAGCAGGTTCTATGGTTGCATATTCTGATACCTCTATTGTAGGAACAATAGCAGAGATATCGGAATTATCTTCAGCCTTAGCTTTCACTTTAGCTTTTTCAGTTTCAATAACAGTAGAGTTAACTTGTCCATCAAAAGAGAAAGATGTGATTTCTGCATCAGATAGAATAATAGTTGTAAGAGAAACAGAGTATACAGTCTTATGGTCATTGAAAGAAACAGTGAATTCAACAGGACCTTGAGAGAAGTCAATTCCTGAAAGGTTTTCAGGACTTATGCTGGTTCCTTCACTAAAAGTAAAGTTAGGATAAATCTTTACCAGATCACATTCTTTTGTTACTTTACCAGTAATTGTATGGTTTTCTTGATCTATAACCAATGTTTCTTTAATTAATTCATTAAAGGAGATATCAGTTATTTTTGTTTCTATATCGAATATTCCATATTTGAACTCATCAAAATATATACCTGTAGCACTTGTTGAGGTGGCTTTTATTGCAAGATAGATTTTATCTCCTATTCCTACATCAGCAATTTTATCAAGTTCATAGATCTTTTTCTTCCACTTATCGGCATAGGTGTTACTTGTTACATTCTCCAGTTCAATAGTAAAGTCTTCAGGATTTCTGCCAGTCTTAGATAACAGTACTTTGTAAGAGTCCTTAAAGTTGTTAGCATTGATGTAGAATGAAATATTTGATCCTTCTTGAACCTTGAGTTTAGGAGAAATCAATAAGTCATCATTGGTTTTTTGATATTTTGACTTAATATAAAAACCACGACTTCCTCCTTCATTATGATTAGATTCTGGTGTAGTATGCCAAGTCTGATCATCATTGTTTAAATTGTTTACAGTCCAAAACTCTGGGATTTCTGATGAATCGAAGTTTTCTGTTAATTCTTCTTTTCCTTCGCCTTCAACAATTGCTGTAACAATATATTTCTTTGTTGTTGCTTTATCTTCAGAAGTTACAGTATATGTAAAAGGACTGCTTAGGTCAATAGCTACTCCACTTGCGCTTGAAATAGTAGCGCCTACAGATGTTTTTATAGTAGGTACAACAGATGATAAGTTGATGTTGCTGGGTAATAATAACTTTATTGCTCCATCATTATCGTCATTATGTTTGATATAACATGATATTTGATTTTCTGCTGTAAACTCTTTTATTAAAGCATTTTCACCTTTAAGTCTTGTGATGGTAACGGTATAAGTTGAAGAAGCAATTGGATTTTCAACTTGATATTCTACGGGAGTAGTAAAGTCTTGTGCCCCTTCTGGTGAATATGTTGCTCCATTAGAAACTTCGATAGTTGGAGTAATAGCACTAATATTTGTAGAAGGCTTTGCATCTGCTTTTACTGTTAGTGCTTCGTGATCTATAACTGCATTTCCTGAAATACCATCAAATGTAAATGATAATATCTTTGCGTCCAGATCTAATGCGCCATATTCAAACTCATCAAAGAATAAGAAATATCCGTTTGCACCTGTTGCTTTAAATGCAAAATAGATCTCATCACCCTCATTAATTCCTTCAACTTTATTTAAATCAAAGACTCTTCTGTGCCATTTGTCTTTTACAAATTCACCCTCATTAGAAAACTGAACATTCTCTAATTCAATAGTGAAATCTTCAGGATTTTTACCAGCTTTGGAAATAAGAGCCTTGTAAGATTCTGTTTGCCATGTAGCTTTTGTCCAGAATGATAATAATGATTTGCTTCCTACTTTAAGCTTAGGAGAGATAATATAATCATCATGATTAGAAGCTGTGAAAAATATACTTAATGCTCTTCCTTTATAGCCGTCAGTGTTGCTTTGCCATTCTTTTCCGTCGTTATTTGCATTTAATGTAGACCAGAATCCTGGGACACTATTGATATCAAAACTTTCCGTTAATGATTCATATACATCACCGTCAACATGAGCTGTAACAATATATTTTTTCGAAGTAATACCATCTTCAGATGTTACTGTATATGTTACAGGGTTCGTAAAGTCTCTGGTTTCACCACTCGCAGGAGAAACAGTTGCCCCAAAAGAGAATTCTATTTCTGGTGTTAAAGCTATTAAGCTTGTATTTTCAGGGAAGTATAGACTTATTTCCCCATCTTCATTATCACCATTGTTTTTGATGTATGCAGTTTTAAACTCATTGTCAAGTTTAAACTTAGAGATCAAAGCGTCACTGTTTTTTATTCTGTCTATAGTAACAGTATATTGTGAAGACTGATCCAGACAAGAAACAGTATAAGTGACTTCTGTATCTTTGAAGTTCATTTCTCCTTCAGGAGAGACTGATGCCCCGGAAGACACTTCTATATTAGGGGTTATTTTAGTAAGGTCTATATCATATTCTCCAGAAGCACTTATTGTTTTATTTTCTTCATTTATGATAGCACTACCACTAATCTTATCGAAAGTGAAAGAGGTGATCTTTGTTTCTACATCAAGATCTCCAAATTCAAATTCATCGATACTGAATGAGCTTTTATATTTCCCTTTTGCTCTTATTGCAAAATAGATCTTATCTCCTGAATTTATTCCTTCTATACCATTTACGGAGTAATATCTTTTTATCCACTTGCCATTGTTTCCTTCGTTATCTATGTTGTCAACACTGTAGCTGAAGTCTTCAATATTTACATCTGTTTTTGATATCAATAATTCTATTGAAGGATCATTATTGTCAGATTTATACCAAAGTGCAATCTTTGAGTCTTCTCCCACTATCAATTGAGGAGAGATAAGATATGAGTCATTCTCGAAACTAGAGTTCTTTTCTATTCTTAAACATGAAGTGCTTTTTCCATCATGGGCAATACCCCATTTTTCACTATTGTTATTGCCAAATTCCTGAATCCAGCCAATAGGGAAAATATTTGAATCATCAATGTTCTCAACAAAAGACTCTGTCGCTTCAGTAGCTTTTGTGATTTCAATAGTATATTGTTTTGAAAGCGTATTGTCTTCTGATGTAATTGTGACTGGCTTAGGTTCTGATGAAAAATCTGTTGGTTTTTCAGAAGTTATTTTAGCATTTCTGGAAAGTTCAAAATCTAAATCAATATTACTTAAGTCTACAGAAGATTTTACCATTCCTTTAATGTTAGAACCATCTATTTTAAATGTACCATGTTGATTCTGATAACTACAGCCTAATATCTCTGCTTCATCATTAAGACCTTCAGGATCTTTGAATCGTAATTTATCTATAGAAATATAATTGCCTTCAACAGGGATTTTTGTGAAGTGTTGAATACCAATATATATTTCATCTCCTGCATTAATGCCCTCAATTTCATCTATATTATAAATAAACTCTTTGTAAGAGCTTTTTAAGTCAATATCCTTATCTACAATTATATTGAAGTTGTGTTTTATGTTCCTTCCTGCTTTTGAAACATAGATATTCAAATTCTCATCAAAGCCAGAAGCTGTTATAGATCTAAGAGCTACAAACTTTAATTGTGATTCTGCTTTTACAGTGACCTTGCTTGATATCAGCCATTCATCATTTGCGATACCTGATGTGTTTGTTCGGCTTGAGATTGCTGATTTAGTGCCTTCAAAAGCTCTTTCTTCACCACTTTTCCATGTTACTCCATCATTATTATTATCAATAATAGTAAATGTGTTAGGGATAGCTGTCTCGAAATCTAGATAGAATGAAGGCGTTGCAGTTACCTTTTCTATGAATTCAGCATTTAGTGAGATATTTATAGTGCCACCATTAGTTACCATTTCTAAGGTTTGAACTTTTGTTCCTGCTTCAGTTCCTGTAAATGATACACTGAAAGGGAGCTTTTCTCCTGCATTAAGTGTTATTGATGAAATGTCAGTAGGAAGTGTAGTACTGAATTCAGTACTACTTAAGTCTGTTACTGAAGATATTGTAAGTGGATTCTGTCCTTCATTAGATAAAGTTAATGAATTGTAAGCAGTTGTTTCAATCCCTACCTCACATGTCATACTGATGTTGTCAGTATTGATTTTGGCTAATGGATTTACAGGTCTGCTTCCAATAGATATGTTATCTATAGATACATTTGTCTGATAGTATACATCAGGCTTTCTTATTTTAAAAGCGATGTAGTATACATCATCATTATTTACATCTGTCAGCTCTTTTATATTTATTTCAGAAGAAATCCAATTTTCATTAGATTCATTATAGTCTATAGTCTTTAGTAAGTTAAAACTACTTAACTCTTGATCTGTCTTTGAAATACATATATCAATAAAGAAATTTGCTGATGAAACATCTTTTTTAAGATCAAAATTGACTTTTGCCCCATCTGTCATACTTAAGGCCGGAGATATGAAATAGCTTTCTACATACATATCCCAGTCACAATCAATGAATAGGTGTTCATTGTCACCGTCTCTATATTCCCATCCAGTACCATAATAGGAACTTCCATTTTGTAAGATCCATCCCTCTGGTAATCCCCCAGTGAAATTTGTTTCTACATAATTAGTTTGTGAAAACCCTATATTCCAAAGAAACAAGAGACAAGATAAAAGTGTAAAACGTTTTAGCATTTTTGTAAATATTAGTTAAAAATCGAATAATCGTGTCGAGTATCAAAGTAACTAAATATATGTCGATTCTTCTATTATTTAGAATGTATAAAGATGTTTGTATACTGATATATATTATTTTACTTTTTCTTAATTATAGATTTAGGATTTTATACTGCCTTGTTTGTTAAATCCTTGTTGTTACTTAGTATTAATATAATCTCGTATTATTTATAAACGTTATATTTTATTACAGGATGAAAATAATCATAGTTAAGAATGAATTAAAAATTGTTTAGTGATGGTCGCTTTTTATTGGTATAATAGATGTTCTTGTAGAAGTGGTTTAAATACCAAAAGATATTATGATGTCCTTAGAATGACTTAAATCCATTCTATTATGAAATAATAACCTTTAATGTACTAATGCAGATATGTGTTTATGAATAATAATAATAGTTTTCATTACAATAAGTGACAAAAAAAATATTTGATAATATGTGTGAGGACTAAAGTTGTTCGAAGCAATCCTTATTATGAGCCTATTATTCTGTGATTTCTTAGCTGTATTTTACTGAATTTATTTAATGAGATGTATCATTGCTTCCCGAAGTAATTAACAATATTCCGCTGAATGCAAGACTGCGCATAGCTGAATGCAAAACTACGCATAGCTGAATGCAAAACTGCACATAGCTGAATGCAAAACTGCGCATAGCTGAATGCAAAACTGCGCATAGCTAAATGCAAGACTGCGCATAGCTGAATGCAAGACTGCGCATAGCTGAATGCAAAACTGCACATAGCTGAATGCAAAACTGCACATAGCTGAATGCAAAACTGCGCATAGCTGAATGCAAGACTGCGCATAGCTGAATGCAAAACTGCGCATAGCTGAATGCAAGACTGCATATCACTTGTTGCATGGTGGCTATAGTGCTATGAAAAAATATAATGAGCTAATAAACAATATAATATGATTTCAAGTAAAGATTACCATAAAGTCATCTTTTCAATAAATAGCTTTTGGGAGAATTGTATAAAATGAAAAATGAATTAAGGACTACAAATAAGTAGTCAGAAACAGCATATAATAGAAATTGAAGTGAAAACGAAATAACCATTGATAATAATGCGTCTGTTTTCAGACAAAAAAGAGCCTTAGAATGGATTCTAAGAGCATATCTTTAGTGAAATGAACCTTATATATGCCCTGAAAAGCTCCGAAAAGTATGATTTTATATAAAAAATATCAGTTTCTCTATTGCGAAACAACTTGCATTGGTATGGTCAAAAAGTAGTTCTACATTAATAATGATGAGGAAGTGTAAAAAAATGGGATAAAAATATTTCACTTGAGTTTAACTATAGGATAGCTTTAGGTTATTTATGCATAGAGCCAAGATATGCCTTGGCTCTATGTATAATATTTTATATTTAGCTGTGCTTAGAACTCTACAATCACACCTACTGTAGGAATAATTGTACCTGATTCATTTTTGATAGCCCTTAGCTGATATCTTTGTTCTTCGATAGGATCTTGAGGATTTATAATTACGGGTATATCATCTGTATTTGTATTGGTATATAAATCCGGACTTAGATACTTGAAGTTATACAGATTCTGTATATCTACAAATAATATCATTGACCAGTCTTTCATAAACCAATGTTTGTCTATTCTGATATCTAATTGATGAAAAGAGGGTAGTCGTAATGTATTGAATGCACCATAATTCAAATAAGGTTCATTTTGTGCATTCCATGCAAGGACTCTACTTGATTTCTCTAAGTCATATGGTGTATATGGTGCTCCACCTACATATCTCCATCTTACTCCTACTTCCCAATCTTTTGGCAATGGTTTTAATACCGTTAAGTTGATAATATGTTTATTATCCCATTTTGATGGTATTAGTTTTTCATTTATATCCTTAAACTGACTTCTTACAAAGGTGTATGATAAGTTGACATTAAAACCCCATATATCTTTATCTCTTGCAGAAAGCTCAAATCCATATGCATTTCCTTTTGAATTTGAAATAACTTCTTCATCTCCAAATATTCCGTAATCTCCGCCTTTACTTGAAATCGCAACAGAATCTGCTACTGAGAAAGGATAATCTTTATACCATTTATAGAAACCTTCTACAGAGATCTTTGACTTATCGTCTGGGTAGAATGATATACCTGTGATAAGATGAGTTACATTCATGTATTTTATCTTATTCGTCTTGTTAATCAATTCTCCACTATTCAGCTTGTAACCCAATGTAGTATATGGAGGTAATTGATAATATGTTCCTGTATTGAAGTTGATACTCCATTTCTCTGATAGGTCATATGATGCTGAGAATCTAGGTGAAAATTGATCCAATAAGTTGTTCATCTGATCAGAATAGTTATTGGCATCCATTCTGAAACCTGCAGATAAACCTAATCTGTCATCAATAAAGCTTCTGCCTATCTGACCAAATAGATTCCAAGCGAATAAATCTAAGTTCGTCCTATATCTATATGTTGTAGGCATATCATTCTTATAAGCTCTGGCAAATCGATTTACAGAGAAAGTAGAGTATTGTGCTCCTATACCATAGTTAATATCATATTTCTCCATTCGAATGCTTCGTTCTGCTCTAAACTTAGTCTCTGCTTCATCTGATTTATAGTCAAAAGTCTTTTGTGATGGCTCTTCTATATTATTATAATACTTTACAGATCCATTGTTGAGGTAATTCCTACTCAATACAATTGTAGTTTTTCCTCTATTATCAAAGTGTTTGTATACTCCTCCTATTGTATAGGTTTCCTGATTGCTTTTAGGTATTACCTTCAGTAGGTACTTTTGGTTATCATCAGGGTCTTTTATGTCTGTATTTAATCTTAACTTATCTAAAGCTCCTAATCCAATAAAGGTTAAAGTATTCTTGTCATTAAATCTTATCTTATACTTAAATTGTGCATCTGTATAAGTTGGAATGAAAGGAAGCTTTAATAGCCCAAAAAGAAAATCCAAATAAGACCTACGTACTGATACGATCAATCCTGACTTTTTAGATATAGGACCATTTGCACTTATAGCTGCTTCTGTTGCACTTCCTGTTATCCTATATTGAAACTTATCAGTATTAGGTTCGATTAATTGTAATTCTAATATTGAACTTAATGCATTTCCTCTTGATGAAGGAAAGGCTCCTGAATAGAATTTTGCCTCTCGTATAAAGTCAGTATTAATAATTCCATTTGGCCCTCCACTTGATCCTTGTGTTGCAAAGTGGTTAATGTTTGGGATCTCTATATCCTCCAAATAAAATGAATTCTCGTTGGCTCCTCCACCTCTTACTATAATATCATTTCTATATCCTGGGCTTGAAGATACTCCAGGTAAGTTTTGTATTACTCTTGATATATCTCTTGCTGTCCCTGGTGATCGTTCTATTTCAGATATATCTAATGTTTGTAATGATACAGGGCTTTCCTTTGATTTCTCAAAAGGAGAGGTCTTAATCACTACTGTTTCCAATTGAACGGCTTGTTCAGTCATAAATATATCTAAATGCGAAGATCTTGCATTGGTTACGAGTATATCTTCTGTCACTTCTGGTTTGAACCCTATTGCCGAAGCAGAAAGCCTTGTATATCCCGGTGGTAGTCCTTTAAGCACAAAGTTACCTAGGCTGTCACTTATAGTTCCTTTTGATGTTCCCCATATTGCGATGCTGACGAATGGTATAGTCTTATTAGTTTTTGAATTATAAACTGTTCCTTTTATAATTCCATTTTGGGAATAAGATGTTTTCACGAAAACTAACAATAATAGTATTATTGAAAGACTGAGTTTTGTTTTTAGCATTTTATTTTGTTTTAGAAGCTTTGAAAGCTAGAATTAGTCTTAGCATTACGAAAGTACAAAATGTTATGCTCTCTCCAAATAAATTTAAATTGACTTATTTCCTTCCAGCTCTTTTATAGCCATATCTACAGAAGGATATCTAAATTCGAATTCATGTTCTTTTAATTTCTTAGGGATGACTTTCTGACTATATAAAAACATCTCTTGTACTTTTTGTTTCCCTAATACTGGATATAATAGGAGGGGAGGGATCTTTTTATAACCTGACTTATTCATGCTATTGCTAAGCTGATTATAAAATACATTTGACTTCACAGGTTCTGCTGCTGTCAGGTTGACAATTCCTCTTATATTCTTTTTGATAATATAATCTATTGCTCTTATCTCATCCTCTATATGTATCCATGGGAAATAATTCTCACCATTACCTATACAAGAGCCTATACCTAGTTGAAATGATCTTGCAATTTTGGGATAAGCTCCGCCATCTTTTCCTAATACTATCCCTGTTCGTAGATTAGTAACTTCTATGTTTAACTGCTTCAGCTTTTCTGATGCTGTTTCCATTGCTTCTGTCAAATCTGAAAGAAAACCATTGCCTTTTCCAGATTCTTCTGTAAGTTCTTCCTTTCCTTGATCTCCATAATATCCTATTGCAGATCCTTGTATAAATGATTTCGTTTTTATCTTTTTCTCTTCTATCAAGCGATATAGTAATTCTATAATATGGATTCTGCCAGATGTGACTTCTTTTTTCTTTGATTTTGTCCATCTGAAGCTTGCAATGTTTTGCCCACTTAAATTTAATATTACATCTAAATCTTGTAAAACTTTATATTCTTGAGTTGAGTCATGTTTCCAATCATATACAAATTTCACTTTATCTTCTAACTCTTTTGCTATATTTTTACTTCTGCTCCCAATGATTATATCATACTCCTTATGATAAGAATTGATGAAGTTTTTACCTATAAATCCAGTCCCTCCTACAATTAATATTCTCTTTTTCTTTGTAGTTTCCATAAACAATCGTTCTTTTTCTTTCTAATAAGACGTTTTGAAGCATTAAAAGTTTATTGCTATATAATTGTTTACTAGTGTATAATCTATAGGAGATACACCTAGTATTTCTTTTTCTATAAGAAATCGTGCCTTTCTGTTGTATAAAAAGTATTTTATTGTAATTTTGCCCCCGGAGAAATGGCAGAGTGGTCGAATGCGGCGGTCTTGAAAACCGTTGAGGTGAAAGCCTCCGGGGGTTCGAATCCCTCTTTCTCCGCTTCTTTATATGGAGAGTTGGCCGAGTGGTCGAAGGCGCACGCCTGGAAAGTGTGTATACCCCACAAGGGTATCGAGGGTTCGAATCCCTCACTCTCCGCCAAGATTATAGGGTTTGCAGTTAAATGCAGACCCTTTTTTTATGCCTCCAAAGATATTTATTTACCGATCCTATTTTATTCGCTTGCTGATCCTGTCGAAGCAAGCCCAATCAAAGCAATGCTATTGTAAAGTTATTGTATATTCGTTCTTTTTACTGTTGGATATAGACCTGATTCTATTCCTATAATTAATTAAAACTTTACATAATGAGATTTTACATATTTTTCTTTTCAATCTTAATGATATTTCAATCCTGTTCTAATTCTAATGACAAACCGACATTATCCCAAACAATGGATCTTTATATCTATGATTCTATTGATATAAAAGATCATCAAAAATTTAGAATAACTGATTATAACCCTAAATCAAAAGTGTTTTTGGCACTAATGGATAAAGATGTTGTTGCTTTTTCTAGAGAAGGAGAACTATTTAGGTTCAATCGTTATGGCCAAGGTCCTGAAGAATATCAATTTTATAATAAGGAACCTGAGATGAATATTAAGTTTAAATCTGATACAACAATAGAACTAAACTCTTATAATTATCTGAAAGAATATAGCATATCAGGTCAATTCATTCAATCCATAAAAATTGATGATGCTCCTATTTATGCAAAAAGAGAAATCTTGGGTAGACATCCTGTTGTTGATTCTGTTCTTATCTTTAGTGGTGATAATACTTGGGGTGAAGAGGAATATACTGAACCTGATGATAAAACTTATTTCGAGAAAACTATTGATAACCCGGAGTTCTTTTTATTGGATCTCAAAACTAAGCAGTCTAAAGCTTATGGTTATCCAGAAAAGGAAAGTCTTGTTATGGTTAATAAGAAAAGCTTTCATGAATATGATCCATTATCTTATTTCAATAAATCCAAAAGTACAATTGACTTATTAACTCATCCTGGTGCTCAGATTTTTAGATATGATTTAAATGATCTTCCAAACTATGAAGTAATCAAATTGTCTCCTGATCATTTTACTCCTCCTAATTTCATTGATGAAGATTACTTTACAGATGATTACATCTTAAATATGATAAGCGACTTGGTTTTAAATTCACTTTACACAGAATTTTATAGTTCAAATGATACAATTATTACGGTTTATCGCCCGGGAGTTAAAGAAGAAATCCTCAATAAAGAATTGAAAGATAGAAAATCAGATAAAAGCTATCTTGAAGTATTGGCTAATCACTTCGCTCTTTATCTTGAATATTATATCGATAATAAAAAGCAAACTGCTGACATTAAAATACCAAAGTACTGTTCAGTTAAATACATAGGCAATAAACATAACATTATACTGATCAATCATAAACAAGAACTCACAATCAATAACAATCCCATACGAAGATTTTATTTCGCCAAAATAAAAAGAAGAGTTGATTAGTCAACTCTTCCTCTTATTTCTCTTCTTCCGCTTACTGAGCTTGTCGAAGTAAGCGGAAGTAAGCTTATTGAAGCAAGTAACCTATCTACAGCAAGACGTATCTCCATAATATGATGGATGACACATAAGTGTTTCTGGCAAACAATTATTAGAATGACAATTATTACTTGCAGGAGCACAATCAGCATTTGTATCTGTACAATCATTATAATATGTAGGAGCGCAAGCACCTGAAATAGGCCCCATTCCTCTTATATTCATCATTTGTAATTGTGCTATAGTAGTTTTCTTTAGTATGAGTAGTCTTTTAGTTTTCATAATAGTAGAGTAGTTTAATTAAAAATGACAAAGAACTTAAGTGTTTGTAGGAAGAAGCTATGATTATTTATCTGATTCTATTCACAAACTTATCTTCACTCCTAGCGAAAACACAATGTTATTTATGAATGTAGCATTATTTACTTCTCTTGTTGAATTATCAGGCGTTCCAAAAACATACTCTTGATGTAGTCGTTGAAAGATGCTTGAATAACTCAATGATGCATCTGATGATATCCTTTTTGTGAAATTATATAAAACTCCTATCCCCGCTGATGCTCCCGTTTTCACTTTGTTTGTGTTTTGTACATCTGGATAAATTGGCACCCCCATTGGATATTGGGGGTAATAGGGGAGATTAATTCTTTCTGCAAATTTTACAAATAATACAGCAAATGTAGCTTCTACATAAGGCCGTATGTCTTTTACCCTGAAGTAATATCTCATTCCTGGATAAATCTTGAAGGCATTAAATGAAGTGTTCGCTTCTGTATTTGGTAACTCGCCATCTTCTCCTATAGCTGACTGATTTGATAAGTATTCAGAACTGAAATTCCATTGATAATATCCAAAGTCAATAAATGCCTCCAGATTATAAGGTAAGCTATAGTTTATTCCAGCGTTTAAACCATATCCTAAATCAAATATGTCTGAATATGAATATAATGGGAAGGCAATATTTGCATTTGCAATTACGCTAAACTTATAAGGAGTGTGCTGACTTTTTACCGTAGTAGAAATAGAAGCTAATAGTAGTAATATAATTATAAGTCGTCTCATAATCAGATGCTTTAATTATAAAGATACTGCTTTTTATGCTTTATTTGTGCTATACCTTAAATTGACTTTATTTTTATGAAAAAACTTGTTTATATAAATTTTAAATAGCTAACGGATCGCTTTGTTTATGAATATTTAATACATAACATTGTTATATACTATTTAGCTTCTGTCTTTTTACTCTAAAATATCAGATTTATAATCTGCGTTAAACAAAATAACTCTAGAAACTAAAATTAAAAAACTAAAAGCTATGAAAACTAAGGTTAACACTTATTGTGGAGTGTTTGCCCTTGCTATACTTTTATTTGTATTGGGGGGATGTAAAAAAGAAAACTTAACTGAGCCAGTTGCTCAGTCTCACACAAAAAATGCTATCGAAGATTCTTACCTTTATAAACAAGGTCCTAGAGAAATGATGACACTCTCTGCTATTGCTATGAGATTTCATCAAGGAGCTCGTGAAGAACTTACTAAAGAATTATTAGCTGATCCTAATTTGTCTACTGGCAATAATTGGGATCTTGTTTGGTATGCTTATGATGAAAAGAAGTCTGCTCAAATGATGGTAGTTAAAAATAAAACTATACCTAACTACTACGCTATCGTTTCTAAAGGTCAAAAAGAAGATAATGTATATTCTCTTTATCATGGCTTATATGTTTTTGGGGGTTCTAAATGGCCTTGGGTAATACCTGGTAGCCCTCAACCTACTATCGCTAAAGGTGCAATGTCACTAGCTAATATATTATTTAACTTGCGTGGTGATGCGGAATCTTTAGGGCTTAAAAATGTTACTCTTGAAGAGTTATTCAAAAATATTACTGACAATTGGAACAAAAAAGATAAGTTTACTGTATATGTAACTGGCCATAGTCTCGGGGGAGCTAATGCTGTTATGATCGGTACTTACATGTTCCAGAAATTAAGTGCTATCCCTAATATTCCTGATTCTAAAATCTCTTTGGGTATTTGGAACTTTGCCGGCCCAAACTTATTCCAAGAAGATTTTGTCAACTACTACAGAAATACTATGGGCAGAAGCCGTCATATAATGACTATTGAAAGATTCTACTTGATCAGAAATGATGTCGTGCCTAACTTATGGCCTATGAAAATGGAAGGTCTTAAAACTATTTTCCCTTGGAGTGGCCTAATGAAAATTCCTGTAAATCTTTTTGTTGCTGGTTTCAATGGCATACTTAAATTATCTGGTCAGCATTATATGAGTGTAAATACTCCTGATAATATTTCTCAGATATATTTAGATAATGTAACTGATCCTAAATTATATGATCTGCCAAAGACTGTAAATTCTATAGGTGCTTATACAAAATATTATAGTTATAATCACTTTACTGATAATTATCTTAGAGCTGTAGGTGCGCCTCCTGTTCCTGAGGTCGAAAATGGTAAGATCATACCTTCTGACTTAACTCCTGCCATTAAGTCTATTGATGATTCTAAAATGAACTATGTTCCTACTGAAGCTGATGTCAATAAGATGCTTGATGATGCTAATACACCTCCTGCTAATTAATATTATTGATAGTTAGTATTAAGATATTTACATCCAGATAAGATTAAAGGTCTTGTCTGGATGTTTTGTTTTACAGAAGTTAAAGTGATTTAAAAACTACTTCACTTATCTTAACCTAAGTATCTAGTATCGAATCCTGTGATATGGGTGAAAAAGGAGACCAATTTTATCTTTTTTTCTTTCAAGCAACACTTTATTTATTACGAAATATCAATAAGCTAAATAAGTAATAAACAGACTTTTTAAATCATTTCATAAAAAAATAAGCTGCCTCGAATGAGACAGCTTACCTATTCTTCTATTTTATTCAGACTACTGAACTATAACTTTATAATTCTTTGTCTCTTCTTTTGATTGAAGTTTTAATGTATAAGCTCCTTTCTGTACAACACTAATAAATGTAGAGTTACCATAGAAACTACCACTCATAACCACTTTTCCTTCTATGCTGAATAGTTGCCATGTGTAATTTCTCACTTCATCTACTTTGATATTAATGTTTCCATTTGATGGATTAGGATATACATTTCTGCTTAATTCTTTGCCTTCTTCTAATCCTGTATACATTACTTCTACAGTATTTGATGGCTCAGATTCTTTATCTGGATTAGTATATAAACATGTTACATAATACTTATGAAGCTTGTTATCTTCTAAGTAATCATCGTATTGTAATAAATCTACATTATTTGCTGTAAATATAACCTCTCCATCTTTGAATATTCTATATCCACAATGTGTAGCACCCGGATCTGTTGGCTTTTGCCATACTAATTTAAGCTCTCTTTCACCTTCTTTTATATTCTTATATAATTTTGTCGAAGGGAATAAGTATCCTTCTACTACAACTCCACCTTTTATTGTTCCAATTATTCCTTGTACTGCGTTGATAGCTGTAGTTTTAATATCATATTTCCCAGGGTTGTTAAATCTAACAACACATTCAACACTGTTTTCATTTGTTCCATTCAAGAATTCTATACCTTCTGATGGTTCAAACTCAATCTTTCTACTTGTTATAATTGGATTACCTGTTGATGCATTGATAAACCTTACAGCTCCTCCTGCTTTTATCTTGTTTGTACTTAATAGATATAAGTCTGGTTCTGGGTCTCCATGTGCTTTAGGCTTATCATATGCAAATAAGAATTCATCCCAATTTGTCAATGACATATCTAAATGAGTAGTCACAGATAAATAAGTTCCTATGTTTTGAGATTTTGATATTGAAGGAACTATCCATAGCTTCATTCCTGTTGCATTTGGACATAAATTTTGCTTGAAGTTTACAATACTTGCATTGTATTTTTCTTTCAAGCTTGTTGCTCCTGTTTTTAACTCTTCTGGAAGATCTGATTCTTCTATCAATGTTAACCAATGTCCAAGATCTTTATGCTCTTTATATGTATTTCCTCCATAGAATGAAGCATTGTCTATAGTTTCTTGTAGTTTTACTTTGTGATCAACAATTTTTGTAATCAATAATGCTGCATAATCATTGAATTCAGGAATAAACTCTGATACAAACTTATCTGTTCTTACAGCTGCTAATGTTACTTCATTGCTTGTTGCTCCTTCTGCTTGAGATCCTCCTTCTTTATATGAATCAACAAAGCTTGTCACAAAATGATCTGATAAATCGTAAGTGTCTATGCTTGAATCTTCATTCAATTTCTGGAACTGACTAGTGTAGTCCCATCCATTTCCCGGGATTGTCTTCTCTGATGCAATAACTACTTTTGTAAAATCTCTGAATTGATGTACTGTTTCTATCTGACTAGCTAAACATACATCGAATCCTAAGATATCTAAGCCAACATCATCCTTTTCCTTGAATGCTTTTAATGCCCATGACATCTCCCACATATCCATACTACCTACTGCTGATCTATCAGAGTCACTGAAGATACCTGTACCATGATCCCATACATTCAGACCATATCTATCTGCTGGATAGTTTTCTTTACACCATAATATAAATTCTTCTAGTGTTTTATAACTATTCATATTCAACCCTTCATTCATCTCTCTGTTGATAATTGGAGAAATGATGTCTTGATTCATTCCTGAAGGATCTTTCTCTATATAATAGATACCATCTTTTTTATCATCATCTGCATCATACAGTACAATGTAGTTGATCTTTCCTGCTACTGATCCGTTTACCTCTAGTTCATTGATGTCATTGATACCATTCAATCCTGTTTTATCTTCATACAGATATACCATATATGTCCAATCGACTTTTCCACATATAGCATTGATATCAATTTCATAGTTTGCTGTCTCTGAATTATTATTCACTGTAACTTTACCTGAATAACTGTTCTCCTCTTGTGGATCAAATTCTATTACAACCTCTTTTGCTTCACCAGCCTTTAATGTAGTATTCTCTATTGCTGATTTAAGCTTGAAGCCTTCTCCACTGATTTGTACGTCTGAAATCTCAACGTCTTCAGAGTTGACATTCTTTATATATAAACTGTACTCTTTCTTTATTTCCTTTTCTGTAGTTCCGAACATTAATGTACCTGCAGGGTCTATATAGTTATCTTTGTATGATAATCTGATTATCTTACCTTCTTTATGACCTACCTTTATGTTATCTACAGCTACTCCTGTTCCTGGTAAACTTGCATTACTTGCAAAGAATGCAAATTGATACCCTTCTGCTTTCATATCCTCAGGAATAGAAACTTTCTTATGTGTCCAGTCTTCTACTTTGTCAAACTTCTCGATAACAGTCCACTTTCCTTCGAAACCTTCACGTCCTTCTAATTGAAATGCATGTAATCCACTTACATAATCAAACTCAATATATGGCTCCCAATATGCATCTAATTGTACAGGAGATAATATCATATAATCTGAACATATCTTACTTCCGAATTCTGATGCATTTATTGCAGCATATGTACCTGCGTTATCAGGGAATGTATATGAATCATTATCATGAGCATCTTTATTTCCTATACTCCATGATCTTTCTGCTCCTGATAATACTAAGTTTGTATACGACTCTTCAAAGTCCTGCTCAAAAGGAAGTTGATATAACTTGAATGCTTGAATACTTTCGTGATTTGATGGGAATGATTCTACTCCATCTTTATCTATTGTAGTAATGATATAATCATATATTGCAGTCTCTATTCCTTCATCTAAATATGATGTAGCTTTTGCATCATCAATTGTAGTCAATAGGTTGTTATCTTTATATATATTATATCCAGCAACTCTACCTAAAGTACTTGCAGGATTGAATATTGCTACATCATCAATTCCTGCAATAAATCCATATGAATGCTCATATACAAAAGCTACATTTATAGTCTGGTTACTATATTTATTTAGATCTATGACTACTTCTTCATCATAATGATTTACTTTGTCATCCTTGGTGTAATGTAGTGCTTCTTCCCAACCTTTTGTTGTATGTATCATCACTCTGAAGTCAGAATAGTAGTACTCTGATCCTATTTCTCCATTATTATAATACAACCAGAAGTTCAGTATATCGCCTTCTTCTACACTTATATTAGGAGTGATTAACCACTGACATCCTTGTGCTTCATGATGTATAGCTGCAGAACGCTCTCCCCAATGTATAAACTTCTGACCTCCATTATTGAAGTCGTTTTTGCTATTATGCATCCAGCTTATTGATCCAAAAGGTACGTCTCTTAACGATCCATTTATTGTTCCACTAGTTTTTAATGTCCAGTTTTCAGGAGGGAATACAGGATCAACACCTTTAGTTATTTCAAATCCTTCTTCTAGCTTATAGAATACATCAGCTGGTCTCCAGCTTAACTTTACATTATTGAATTCTGCTTTTGTAGTTAATCTTTTTGGTAATATTTTACCTTCTACTCCCGGCTGAATCTCTACAATGTTTTCTATTGTTCCATATTCTTCACCACTTTCAGTGACAGAAACATTCTTGAAACCTAAGTTTGTATATTTGATCTTATGAGGACCTTTACCTGTTACGTTTCTTGGTGTTGCATCATCTCCAAAGTCTAAAGTGATGTCTTTTGCAGTACCAACTGTGTTTATAGTGAATGTTACTTCTGTGTTTGGAGCTGTCTTCTCTACAGATGATACTACATTGATTTCAACTTTCTTTGTTGTTGCTTCTAATTCATATGAAGGATATGATTCATTCTCTCCATACAATGCAGCTACTGTGTAGTTATATGTTCCTATCTCTAGTCCTGTATCCTTATATGTTCTCTTGTCTGCACCTACAGTTCCTACAAGTGTAAAATCTCTGTATACCTTATATCCTGTAATAGCATCTTCTGTTCTTGTATCAGCAACTTCTGTGTCTGTACCTTTTACCTGTATATTGTCAATAGCAACACTAAAACCATCCGTATATGTATATACAAAAGCAACCTCTATTGCTTGTCCTACATACTTGCTAAGATCAATCTCTACCAGATTTTTCCATGTGTTGTTTTCAGCATCTCCATCTAAAGACAATAAGCTTTCTCTTTCACCATCAGTTATAGCAATGATATCAAACTTTGACTTACTGATTCCAGAGTTTGCGAAGTATAGGTCAAATGTCAATTTGGCGTTCTCTTTCACCATAAATCTTGGTGTTGCCAACCAGTTACATCCTTTAGATGTATTTACAATATATGCTGAATATTCACCGTCCTTCAAATATGGTTGATCATCATATCTTGCCCATGCTGTATTACTTGGACTTACTTCTTGAGGATCTTCTTCTACAGTTTCTGAATACATTGTATGCCATCCTGCTGGAGGGAATACATCTCCTTCAAAACCTTCTATCTTATCAAATGAAGCAGCTTCATTAGGAGCAAACCAATGTATATTTACATCATTGTTTTCTACTCTTAAGTATGGATAATTTGGTATGTCAAAACCGGCACTACCTGTAGTCACACTTAAGTTTTCAATGACATATGAATACTCAATGCTTCCTTTTTTTACTGTTAACTTAGGAGTTTTTGTTCCTGCAGTTGAATAGCTTACATTATGAGGTCCTATCCCAGTTGCAGTAGCAGGTGTTGCACCAGCTCCAAAGTCCCATTCATATGTATCAATATCACCAGTACTTTCGTTGGTAAATACGATCTCTTCATTAAGACTAACAAAGTTCTTGTCAACACTATATTTAGGATTAATGTTAATGACATTTATAGTATAGTCTTCAGTTTCTCCTGCATGATGATTTCCACAAGGAGTAAGGTCAGCAGATGTTAAGTCAAAATTGCTGTTTTGTATTGTTATAACTCTAAGCCTTGTTTGACCAATTGCTGCATTTTCAGGTACGTTTATATTGAAAAGATACTTGCCATTACTTAGATCAACAAGAGCTGTTGTTAATTCATTTTCAGAGAAAGTTTTATCCTGATTCCAGTCAATATATACTCCTCCAGGATGATTTTCTTGTTCAGGACCAGAACATGTTGCTTCAAGAACGAAAGAACCTCCTTGTGTTGTGTTTGCAATTAGACTTGTATAGTCACTATAATTTAAGTCTTCAGAAGTATTGTCAATTTCTAAAAACTTTACATTTGAGAAATAAGTCCAATCCTTTTCAGAGACTGTTGATTCACAATAAGAACTTCCTGCTTCTACTACATTTATAGTATAATCTTCAGTTTCTCCCCCATAATACTCACCACAAGGAGTAATATCATCTTGTGATAAAGCATAATCATCAGTTTGATTAGATACAATTCTAAGTCTGGTATTACCAGCTTTAGCATCATTAGGAACATCTATTTTAAATATAGACTTAGCACTCCCTTCATCACGAGAAGTTTGTTTAAATAGCTCATCTTCAGAGAATGTTTTGTCTTGATTCCAGTCAATATAAATTCCTACAGGATCTGCTGCATCCAGTGCATTCCATGTTACTTCAACATCAAAAGAATCTCCTGCAGAAGTGTTTGCTACTAAAGATGTATAGTCTCCATATTTTGTAGCTTCAGAAGGATTGTTAATATCTAAAAACTTAACATTTGTGAAGCTTGCAAATGAACTAACATCATCAGTAGTTGATGTAGACTCACAATACTCCTGAGCCTGCGCGCTTGATATCCCCCCGAATATCAATAATAGCAATAAGCTATAAATAGATAAATACTGTTTCATTTATGGTAATATTTTAGTGTGTAATAGTAATACAATGCAAAAGTATATAAATATCGGTGTGAGTAAATATGCAGTTATACTTAATTTTATGCAATTACAGTTTTTAGAATGTATATAATTTACGTGCTGAATTAGTGTGTATAGCACTGTTATTAGTGTCTGGTTAACAGTAGAGATGAGAGGCCTTTGTTTTTGTGAATATTTATAACCTTTTTTAGAAATGCTTGAGGATATACAAATGTAATATAAGTAAGTTTAATTTGGATGAGTATTATAAAAGGTATAAGGAAGGGGACCCCTGAAATGAGTCCCCTTTAAGCTAGGCTATTTTATTATAAACTTTTTATGGAAAGAATTTCCATTGATACTGGCTTTTGCAATATATATCCCCTGTGGATAAGACTTAACATTGATGTTGACGTTTGATTTGTTGGTTCTTTGCTTATGGAGAAGTTTGCCGTCTGCAGAATAGATATGAATATCTGATTCGCCTTTTTCGTTGAGATTAATGCTTATATTTTCGGTTGCTGGATTTGGGTATATATTGATGATTTCGTCAGGATTTCCTACATTGTCTATAATAGAAGCCTGAGATGACTTGTTGTTATTTGAAGGTGTATAGATGTATCGAGTCTTTAGAAGTCCCAAACCATTACCACCAATCAGAATATCAACAGCATTTTCATTCGATCTTACATTGGTGTTGTCATAAAATTGGATATCGAATATTTTAGGAAATCCAAGATTAAGATCTACCACATCCCATGAATTACCATTATTATGAGAGATAACAAGATAAGGTTGACCGAATGCTTTTGCAATGATTAGTCCCTCTTCTTCTTTACTATACCATATTTGTTCACATTCAAATTCATCAAAGATATTTGTCCATGATTTACCGGCATCAGTAGTTTTATATATTCCTTTATCAAGACTAACAGCAGCAATCATCTCATTATCATTGAAAGGATTGATTTCTATATTCCAGATTCCAGAGCCCTTATCTATAGATGTAAGATATTTCCAATTTACTCCATTATCTGTAGATAAATGAATCTCATCAACTTCTGTTCTATAGATAGTATAGTTGTTAGAATAAGAGAAAGCAACATCTTTTACTATATAAGCTGTACTATCAAAAAGAACATTCTCCCATGATTTGCCGGCATCAGTAGTCTTGATAAGACCACCATGAGAGCTAGGATCATAGCCTGCTGATAGCAGACCCCAGAATTCAGTATTGGCATTAGGCCTGTGAACAATCTTTTCCATAATCCCAACAGCAGGATCAGTCCATACTTGTTCAGCAGTCTGACCATTATCATCACTTCTCATAATGAAAGGAGGATAGCCACCATAATGTCCAGAGAAAATGAGTTCATCAGGATTGTCATAGTTTATAATGGCAGAGGTGTATTCAAGGTTGTATGAATCTATGATAATATCACCAGAAGAAGTATTGTTCTTAGGGTCATAAGAAAAGTAAGAAGTGTTAGAAGTTACAAATATCTTTTCGTCTTGGTTGTCTTCACTCTTATAATAATCTATAGCAGTAAGGAGTAGTGTTTTTGAATCAAACTTTTCCCATGATTTACCACCATTATAAGTGATGATAGGGAAGTTACTTGAGCTGATGATTATATTATTATCATCATTAGGATTAATGGTAATGGATTCTCCTGCATAGAATGTATTATCATCCTTGTCATAGTTATATGTGTACCAATTGTGTCCACTATCATTAGAGATGAATATCTGTTTTTCAGTTACCATCATTATTTTGTTAGGATATTCATTGAAGAATGATATCTCGAAGAAGGTATCAAGAATATGACTTTCAAAAGGAAGGTCTACTTCTTCCCAGCTATTACCTTTGTCTCTGGAGATAATAAGAAATTGTCTTCTTGCATTTATATTATTTCCAGCAACAATAAGATCTTCTACATTAGAAGACGCTATCGTTTTAAGGTCATATGTTGAGGTTTCTTCTATAAGAGCCCAGTTAGATCCTTGATCATTGGTTTTATATATCCCATCACGTGTAGCTAGTAATATTGTATTAGGATCATCATATTGAAAAGCCATTTGCTTTACATTTACACCATCAATATTGAATATCTCCTTCCAATTAGATCCATAGTCATCAGAGAATAATACTACATTATCTTCTGTTAGTGCAATAATGATATTAGGATTATTCTGATATACTTTATAATCTTCAATTATCCTATTACTGATGATTTGATAGAGTGATTGATCTTTTGTATTATAGATAACTAAGCCATTTGAATAATCTGTAGGCTCATAATAAAATGTACTAAGAAAGAATAAATGATTAGGATTGTCAGGATTTGCAAATTTAAGATTATTTAAAAATGCATTGTCACTATTTGGACTTAAAAACTCTACTTTCCATTTATTTGTAGAGATGTCTGTAGACATAATGCCATTGGCATAATTGGCTACATAAACTTTGTTTTCTTCAGTAGGGCTAAATACAATACTGTTTGATCGCCCATATTCAGGTCCTGTAATCCGAACCTTAGTTAGCCTATCACTTTTAATATTTGAATGCTTTACCCCCATTTTCCTGTTTGCTTCTTCTGTAGAAGAAAACTGTGAAAAGCCGAAAGCAGGCAATAATATTACAGCTAAACTAAAAGTAAGTTTGCGTACGTTTCTCATAGCATGTTATATTACGGTCTTGTGTCGTTTTAGAATTCAATCTATGTCAGCAAAAATATAACAGCCCGATGATTTAGTTTGATTTACCCCGTTGAGTATTATATACGTATTTTTATGTATGATTATTGTAAGTACTTGTACTTAAGTTTGTTATTTGATATAAAATAAGCATATGAAGAGGATTTCAGTAGTTTCTCATGCAGGAGATATGGATATTTCCAAGTCTAAAGGTAAGTTAGTTGTTATTATAGATGTGCTAAGAGCAACATCCGTAATGACTACTGCTTTTATGAAAGGTGTAAAAGAGATTGTAGCTTTTCGCGAAATAGAAGATGCTAGAGCGTACTATGCTCGCCTCAACCCTAGTGAACGAATTATAGCAGGGGAGAGGAATGCAGAAAAACCCGAAGGTTTTGATTATGGGAACTCTCCTACAAGTCTTGATGAGAATATAGTAAGTGGGAAGATAATGGTAATGTCAACATCGAATGGTACAAGGGCTATTGAAGCTTCAATTGATGCTTCTACAATGTTAATAGCTTCATTCTTGAATGTAAAAGCAGTAGCACAGACTATAGTCGATTCTGATTGTGAGGAGGTCTTAATTGTTTGTGCAGGTACTCAAAATAAGTTTTCTATGGATGATTCATTATGTGCAAGTGCTATTATTCAGAAGGTAGATGCATATTGTGATACTGAATTAGATGACTTAGCATATATATTAGCAAAGCAGTCTATAAATAGAAAAACTCTTACAGATTTACTACAGAACTGTTATCATTATAAACTGTTGAAAACTAAAGGTTACCTTGCTGATTTGGAATACTGTTTAAGTCTGTCAATTACAGATATTGTACCTTATTATAAAAATGGTAAGATACTAAAAAGCTAAGGTCATTATTCACCTTAGCTCTCTAGTAAGTAATTAGAAAATATCAAGAAAATGCAGTAAATTCATCTTTAATCCCATTCAGGTGCTAATGCTGGAGGGTTAAAGAATCTGATATTTACTCTCTTTAACGCATCTATTGTGCTGAAATCATATTCATTGAGTTGAAAGTCGAATATGTTAATATTCTCTTCTAACCTCAAACGGCTCATGGTTTTGGGTACAGGATACACATTAGGATTCTGTAAGAGCCAGCGCAAAGTGACTTGTGATTTCGTTTTTCTATATCTCGATGCCATCTCTTTTATGGTCTTATTACCAAATATCTGTCCACTGGCAAATGGTGCATAAGCCATAAGCTTAATACCATATTTATCAAGATACTCTTTTAGAAGAATCTGACTTATTAATGGATGAAATTCTACCTGATTGGCATATAGCTCAATGCCCATCTCTCGGGCTTGCTCCATTTGTTCTATATTAAAGTTAGAAACGCCAATGTATCTACATAGATTTTCTTCCTTACACTTAGCCAATAATTCATACATTCCACTTAAATCACTCTTGCGAGGAGGCCAATGTATAAGTAGTAAATCAACATAGTCAGTATTTAATTTTGTCAGACTTTCTTCAACAGAAGGGATGAAATTATTTTTGGTTAAATTATCTTTCCATACTTTGGTAGTAAGAAAAAAATCATCTCTGTTTATAGATGTTTGTTGAATTGCCTTTCCGATAATACCTTCGTTGTTATATATCTGTGCAGTATCAATGCCTTGGTAGCCTATTTCTAGTCCATGAAGGATTACCTCAATCAAGTCTTCATCTTTGCATTGGAAGGTTCCCATGTTTAGTGTGGGTAGTTCTAACTTTTTGTTCATAGTTGTAGTATTCTTTGAAAATACAACGCTGAATACAGCTGTTTTGGTCTATTATATTTAGAATAGGTCTTAATAATTTACATTTATATGATCATTTAATATCAGGATTTGAAATAAAAGCCTTAAATTTATATTAAGCTTTGATTCATAATATATTATAAATGTAACTCTATGTTCCATAAAATTAAAGCTCTAATCTAACAACCTAAAATGCTAATTTAAATTTACTCTAACTATGAAAACTGAAACTCCAAAAAAGAAAGTAAGATTAACTATTGTAGAGATTGCCAATAGAGGCGATGCTATAGGATCTATTAAGGCAGCTGCAGGATGTTGCTGCTCAAGTTGTACATGTACTTGCTGTGGTGGTTAAGTTATATTCTTTCACTAAAGAAGAGACCGCAAGATTCTTGTGGTCTCTTTTTGTATTTGCGTATACCCTGTATTTATAGGTGTTTGAAGTGGGTATCTATACTAAATGCAATTATATATATAGTCTCATTGACATTTAGACTCTATAGTCAGGGTAGGTGAGACTCTATAGTCAAGGCAGGTGAGACTCTATAGTCAGGGTAGGTGAGACTCTATAGTCAGGGTAGGTGAGACTCTATAGTCAGGGTAGGTGAGACTCTATAGTCAAGGCAGGTGAGACTCTATAGTCAAGGCAGGTGAGACTCTATAGTCAAGGCAGGTGAG
>JBGRPZ010000014.1:0-55094 GCA_041725915.1 Hyphomicrobiales bacterium
AAAAGCAGTATTAGAACAATTAAATGATTTTTGCTGTAGCAGATTCAATTTTAGGAGTCTTTAAGCCTCGATATTCCCAGATACATTCATTTAATTGTTCTAATACTGCTTTTGTTGTTCCTGTATAAGTCATTTTACCTTTATTCAGTATATGAAGATGATCACAAACATCTTCAATATCTTGAGTTATATGAGAAGAAAATAAAATGATACGATCATTCAGGCTTGATATATAATCTAGTATCTTTTTCTGTTCATATATATCTATACTTCGTGTAGGCTCATCCAATAGAATTACTTTTGGATCTCCCAAAAAAGCTTGTGCAATACCTAAGCGTTGTTTCATTCCTCCAGATAATTCTTTTATTTGATTTCTTTTTTTAGTTTCTAGTCCAACCAAATCTAACAAAAAGGCAATTTCTTTTTTTGCTTGAGCAAAGGAAATCGATTTGAGTTGTGCAAGAAAAAACAGAACTTCTTCTACTTTGTAAGTGCTAGGAAAGTCAAATTCTTGAGGGATATAGCCTAGAATTGAACGATAAGTTTGTTGGTTCTTAAATATCGATTTGTTGTATATATATACATCACCAGAGGTAGGAGAGAGTTGGGTACTTAATATTTTAAGTAAAGTTGTCTTTCCTGCTCCATTAGCTCCCAATAATCCATTGATTCCAGTGCTTAATTCAAAAGAAACTTCATCTAAAGCATGAAGTTTCTTTGAGTAAATTTTATCTAAAGACTTAATAATCATATGTACACCACTTATTGTATTTGTATATTTTTAAAATCAAATCCTGACATTCCAACATATCTTTGACATGGAAATAATGTTCCATCTATATTTACAGATGTTGTTCCTTTCATAAATCCACAAGTAAGTTTTCTTTCTTTAGAAAAAGAAAGGCTTCTTATGAAATTATTAAATCCTCCTTCTGCGATTCTATCATCTAACACTTTATCATAATCGACCGTCTCTTGAAATTTAACTGCTATATTATCACTATTCCAATTCTCAATACAGCTTTCATTATTCCTACTTTTTGGTCGATTCTAATCTTGCAAAGTACAATCGCTTATAGGCGACATTGTTTTTTGTTATTTCTTGATTCCATATCTGACAGATTATATGATTTTTATCTCCAATAAATTTGGCTTTATATGGATAAGGAATAGAAATATCAGCAGTTTGTTTCTTCTCATTTATGTAATATTCAATAATATGATTGAAGTTTTCTGATGCGAATTCAAAAAATCCCTGAGGATCATTTAATCGACCTTCATACTCTTCTATGATATCTTCATCCACCCCTTGTCTGAATATTGTAATTGTAGTATCGCCATTAGCATATAAATACTTGTATTGAGAGCTTAAGTAAGATTTAATTTCTTCATTTTCTCTGTAGTTCCTGTCAAAGAGCAACACCTCATGATAATTTTCTGGATTTAATGAGAATATCTTGTGATCCTGAGGCTGTTCTAAATTATATTTATATATCTGATGATCAACAGAGTAAAGGATGTTTATTTCATTTTTCCTTTTATTGAAAGCGACCAGTGGGTTATATGAATAATGAGAATTATTCTCTTTATATAATCTATGATCTTTTTTTATTCCAGCAAAAGCATGTGATTCTTTATTCTGAGGATTGAATAAGAAGAAATTCTTTTTTTCTGGAGTTGATACATTTTCATGAGTACTATCTTTTAAGGTATCTCTCCAGTCGAATGTATTATCACCATCAAAAAGAAATTGATCTTTATACCTACTAAGTATCTTTCTACCATAGTAATAAGGGCAAGTATCAATTCTAATATGTTTTATATAGTTTCCTTTAAAATCAAAAAACATTAAATCATTATAAGAATTAATCATGATATTAGAATCATCAGTAAATATTGCATTTGCATTGTATGCTATATCATAAGAATATTCTTTAACCCCCATTCCAAATTGATCAAAACTAAATTGCTGGCCTTCTTTTGTAAACCCTCTAAGTTCTTTATTGAAAATCCCTAAAAACAATCCATTTTTAGGATTATAATCTGTGATGTTAATATACTTGGAATCAGGTATATCAATAGAGTCATAAATAATAAAATAGACTAATTTAGAATGTTTAACTATCTCTTTTTTAGGATTTGAACATGCTAATATTAAACAAGAGAGTAGAATCAATAAAGTGTTATAAATTTTCATAAGAGCTATTCTAAAGGAAAAGCAGATATTAAATTTAATATCTGCTTTTTATGTATATTTTAATTACTAAGATCTATACTAATAATACTTCCTGGGATTGTGACAGTACATTTTCCATTATGTGTTTTGCTAGGACAATCACAATTTTTCTCTCCATCAACTTGATAATGATAAGCATCTTTACTTATCTTCACACTGTTTGAGAAAAAGGCTCCCATACTAATAGGAATAGATGCATTACTGTTCTGAACATTCATAAAATATCCTAATCCTATACCTGCTGTAATAGCAAGACTATAAATAAATTTTTTCATTCTGTTTTTTAATTTAAATATTTACGACTTAGTTATAGGGTCACCCTTAAAATTCACGTGTATCAAACAAATTCTGCTTATCATTCGGCCGGTTTGATAAGCCTTTGTACAAAAAGAATTTAGTGTTGATAGAACAAATATACCCCCCCCCAATTTAAAAATCAAAGAAAATAATCAAGTTTTTTATAGTTTGTCTATATAAATAGAAGTCTTATCTGTATTGATTTATAAGTTATATTTGGTGTTAATGGCTCTATTGTAGTGTGTTAGTATATATAAGGGATGTGGAAGAAAAAATCATACGATTTGTTGTAATTGTATCTATCTAGTATAGATGCCTTTTTTGTTTTTTATAGCATTATATCGTAATATTGTTTTAACAGGCTATTCTCATTGATGTTACTGATGATTCTGGCGTGGAAATTGTATAATGTTTCTTTATTGAGTAAAATGTAAACCATAAACATTGAAAAAATGATGTACAATATTTTTAAAGTATTTGTTCTTGTTATTGCGGTTTCTGTTCTTGTTATGATAGGGCTAAAATTGTTTTTAGAAATAAAAATGAATTATATTCTTTTTAACGTATTACAAATTATAAATGCCATTAATGTAATCTCTCTTTTTTTTATAGAAAGGAAAAAGAAGAAAAGGAAAGACTGCATCAGCTAATGTAGATAAAGCTTAAGCATATTATAATTTGGAGTATCCCCTTTTTAGAAGGGAAGAGTATGGAAAGGTATAATGGCATAAAGATTTTAATATCACTTATTTTAAAGCCAATCTTCTAAGTCAATAAGCAAAATGTTGTAGGTTTCAAGGTAAATCTCGTAGGTTTCAAGGTAAATCTCGTAGGCTTTAAACTAAATGTTGTAGGTTTCAAGGTAAATATCGTAGGTTTTAAACTAAATGTTGTAGGCTTCAAGGTAAATATCGTAGGTTTTAAACTAAATGTTGTAGGCTTCAAGGTAAATCAATTAGATATACTTACTTTTTTTAATTTTTTGCTTAAGGCAAAAAAAAGACCAGCCTTATTGGCTGACCTTTTCAGGGTGTTTTTTGTATTTACTTTAATTACACAACAGAAAGTGTTTTATAATACGCACTGGACTTTCTACCAGAAGGGCGAATTAGATTTATTTGTACCTGATAATCTCCGGATTCTACTGTTGGGTCAATAATAAACATAATTGACTTTTCGCTAGTAATCTCTGTTTCTGTAACTTTTGACTTTTCACCAGCAGCATTGATAAGGAATAATTCGATAGCATCAGAATCATTATCGCAGAAGAAATTAAATCCATTAATGATACCCGACATACCCCTTTCAATAATATCAATACTTTTAGGGAAAATCTGTCCTATAGATCTGATCTCAGGAGCTTTTTCATGGTATTCTATCTTTTCGAAATGCATCAAATCCATTGGATAAGTTTTATTTCTAAGTTTCTTAGCAAAAGAAATATGCTCCAGGACTTTATGTTTTGGATTGTTTTTGGGGTTGAAAGTATCCGTTTCATCTTCTACAGTTCCTTTCATTGTGCTTGTGCAGTTAATCCATTGAGTAGTTATGCTTTTCCCGTCATGTAGATTTTTACTGATAACAGAAAAGAAAGTATCTAAGTAATTCAGGAAGTTTGTACGATCTAATTTAGCTTTTTCAACACATTCATCAATGATTTCCTCATGAGTTTGAGTAATTGGGGCATGATGTCTTGGATAAAAAGAAGCTTTATTCTTAGAACTTATTGTTGCTTTTCTTAATGAGTATACAAATGACTGTTGACTTAATTGAATTTTCATTGGTTTAAAGTTTTATCATCCTAATAATAAGGCATAATGGTAGCTGTTGGAATCCAAAAGCTTTTCAGCTCCTTTGTCTCCAGTTATTAGAATAAGGTTAATAATATAAATTGAATTGTGATTTTTAGAGAGGTGTCGACTCGCTCTCTGCGTTTGTCTGAAGTCAAAATTATAATCGATTATAAATCTGACCAAATTATTTATGTTAATAAATGTTAAAAGCTTTAAGAAAATTTACGATCGATTGTTTTATAAGCTATACAGAGCTTGGTCTTTTCGTTTTATTAGGAAAAAATGTTAAAAACTGAATATTTATGCAAATAAAGGAGCTTTTGCATATATAATCGTTGACAGTATACTTTATCAAACAATGGCAAAATAAAAATGCACGATATTTATCGTGCATTATTGAGTAAGGTTATTTGTTTGATTGTAGACTTAATTTAATGCCCATCATTTCAATGTAAGGTGAAGCTTAATATAATAGCAACTTATTTCGAAAAATACTTTAATGCTTTTCAGAATTTTTTTAAATCATAAATTTTGACTTAATTGCTTAGAGTAAGTTTTGCGGTAGTTAAATTATAAGTTGTTTTAAAACTACTTGATTATAAAAATTGGGAAAGGTTAAAAAAAAGTGTATTCTTACAAAAAAAGAAATTGTTAAATATTATATATCTTATAGGGTTGGTTCTGATAGTTAAGAGAGTCTGCTTAATTGTTTTAAAGATAAAAATTTTAAAATTATAGGAGTCGAATACAGGAGTCTGCTTATTAAATTAATTTACTGTTATTTACAAAAGTCTTGTAGGTTATCTAAATAATGAAAATAATATGAGAAAATTTATAATTTTAAGTTCAATAGTTTTTTTTAGCTTAACAATATGCCTGTTTTTTTTATTTCAGAATGCTAAGATATATAATAACACATTAGGATTGGTTTCAAAAAATTGGGTTAATGAAGATGGCAATAGATCTTTGAAGAAAGTACCTTATAAGGAATTATCTAATGATAATTACATTCAATGGGATGGTGCTCATTATAATTTGATAAGTAAAGATTGGTATAATATAGAAAAAGCAGGAGGCGACTATATCTTTGCTTTCTTTCCATTATTTCCTCTAGTATGGAAGGTCTCAGGGCTTAATAATATTGGAGTTATTTTTTTAAATTTTATTTTCTTTGTCATCTCTCTGTTAATACTTCAAAAAATATTTGATATTGAGCTAAAACAAAAAAAGAAAATAATCTTGATTTTATTAGGATTGCCTTCTGCTGCTATATTTCTTATACCTTATTCTGAAGCTTTATTTTTATTAGTAATGTCCATTGGCTTCTATGGCTTGGTAAAAGGTAAAAAGATGATTTTCTTTATTGGTTTTTATCTAGCAGCATTAACAAGGCCTTCTTTTACGATATTACTAGCTTCTATAATTTGTGTGGAAATATTCTATTTGATACAAGATAGGAATTTTAAGAGATTTTTTATTTCTGGCTTTTTGAAAATACTCCCTCTTTTATTAGGGACATTAACAGTATCTCTAATCCAAAAATTAAGTGGGAGTAATAGTTTTTTTACTTTTATAGAAGTACAGAAATATTGGGATAATGTATTGGTACAACCGAAGGGGTTTAAAGATTGGTCTCATGAAGGTTATGGTATAAATATTGGGGTGATCTTTTTAATCTTTATTCCTTTAGTTGTTATGTTAATGCGAATGGTGTATAGATATTTGCTTCATCGAAGAGGTGGGGATAAAATGATTTTTGAAAATACTCCAATAAATTATCTTCAATTATTATCATTGTCTTTTGTTGTAGGATCTTCTTTGTTTATATTTTTATTTCGAGGAGGAAGTTTACACTGTTTGTTTCGTTTTACAATTTGTACTCCTTTCTTCTTTTTTCTTGTCTTTAATTCATTCTCTTATATTAAAAATGTAGACTTATCTTTCAGGAAATTTGTTTACGTATTATTGTTTTTAGTAGGTCTATTTGTTCTTGTTTTTACAGAATATTCCGGAGGAATAAATTATTCAGACTTAGGTTTTTTCCTTTTTTCTGTAGTCATATTATTTTGGCTTTTATTAGATAGTAAAAGTAAATTTTACAATAGATTTCTATACAGTTTAATTGTCATCAATATGATATGGACATCATATTTGTTTAATATGTTTATATCTAATGGATGGATTTATGCATAAGGCTTAAAACTATAACTTAATTTAATCATGAACCTAATTATCAAAATAGTAAGGTTCATGATTAAATTAATAAAGAATTATTTTCTTTTTAAAGTGTTGATTATTATTCTGTTTTATCTTAATTATATAGACACCTGAACTAAGTGCAGGTAAATTAATTTGCTCACCATTATTACATATACCTTCATGTATAACTTGTCCGGTCATGGATTGAATGTAATAATTACATTCTCCCTGAATTCCTTCTATGGTCAGGGTGCTTATAACTGGATTAGGGTATATATTCAATATATTAGTATAGATCTCATGAAGTGAAGTTATAAGACCAATCTTTCCATTTGAGTTGACCAACTGTCCAAAGACATTGTTTTCGTTATCCCAAACAACAACAAATTTACTTTTCCATATAGGAGAGATGTGAGGATCTACTATTCTTGAATAATTAGATGCAATATCCTGCTCCAATTGATCCCACAGAATTTCTTTATTCTTTCCAAAAGCAGTACCCTTTATATTACTTTCGAGCACACTGTTAGGGCTATCTATAGTATAGACAATAATGTTTGTATCATTAACAGAAGTGCTGTTAATGATTGTGCCAAATTGCTTATCTATATTTAATGGCTGAAAACCTTCGTCTCCCCACAACAGATTTCCTTCATCGTCAAAACTTTGAGCTATGAAATTACCGGAACTTTGAGTGATATCCTTTTGTACACAAGTACCAATTAAATTGCCATCACTTGTGATACCTGCTATTTGTGGGTCTGATTGATAGAATGTCGGGGTATTTGCAATTATAGCTCCGTTTTTGGGCCATTTGCTTGTCCCATCAGAAAGGATATGATGAAAGTTAACATTAAGTATATTGTCCATATCTCTATCATCAGTATAGGCTATAAAAACACCTCCATCCTGATCAGAAATAGCATTGAGGAAAAAGTAAATAGGTATTCCGAAGGAATCAGATATAAGAACTGGATTTTCCCAGACTTCTTCACCTTCGGTATCATATTTTTGTGAATAAATTTCTATTGCTGATTCCTGTTGTTTGAGATAAGTTAAAATAACTGTATTATCTGTTGCTGTGATAATTTTAGGGTTAATATAATCAATGCCTTCGTCTTTTATTTTTATTCCTTCACCCCAAAGCTTCTCACCTTCTTTGCTTATCCTGTTACTTACAATATCGGATTCATTCTCAAAGGCAATAGAAGCATAACTAATAATTACACTATTATCTTGTAGAATGGCAATGGTAGTTCCTATATTGTCCCTATGGGTGTCGACAAAGCTAATTCCATTCTTACCCCATAAGAATTCCCCTTCAGGAGAGATTTTATATAAATGTACATCTTCAGATCCTTCTCTTATATCCGATACTGCAATAATTGCATTCTCTTCATAATCCAGCTTGAAATTATAGATATATACAAAGTCATCTTGTTTAAATTTACTGATAAGCATTCCAGCATCACCCCATAATCTATTACCATTAGGATCCAGCTTCTGAATTCTAAGATTGAAATTACGGGCATCCTGATCTACTACTTCATGTGAGTAATATGTTATCAGCATACTACCATCAGATAAAAAATATGGTATAGGATCGGTTTGGTCATACTGATCATCAGTAATCATATTAACCATGTCAGCTTGTTTAGGCCATTGAGCGAATAATAAAGAGGGAAATAATATACAAGCCAGAATAGAGAATAGAGTTTTCATGACTTTATGTTTTTGGTGAATAAGAAGATAAAATCCTTAGAATAAATGTTAATGATGGATGCTAAATAAATTAACTTCCATTAGCTTATTATAAATCTTTCTTGCTGGGAGTAATCTTTTGTGTTGTAGGGAGTTAAATAAAAGTACGAAAAATATTCATAACAAATAGAGGTTATGTTGATATAATTCTTTTATTTCTTTTTCCTTTTTAGGAATAAAGTATCTTTGTATGTTTTTAATTTCTGAATTAAAGGGCATTGGGCATGGAATCAATTAAAGAGATTTATAGAATAGGGAATGGTCCTTCTAGTAGTCATACTATGGGACCAAGAAAGGCAGCTACTGATTTTATAGGTGAGTATACTAAAGCTGACAAGTTTGAAGTAACTTTATATGGAAGCCTTGCGGCAACAGGTAAAGGACACTTAACAGATCAGGCGATCTTAGATGTGCTGGGTTCAGAAAAAACAGAAATAATATGGAAGCCTGATGTTTTCCTTCCAAGGCATCCTAATGCGATGCTGTTTAAGGCCTATAATGATAATAATGAGTTATTAGGAGAGAATACTTTATACAGCATTGGTGGTGGTAAGGTTGTTGATGAATTTACAGAACTTGAAGACCTGAAAGTCAAACCCATTTATCCTTTGTCTACAATGGAAGATATTCTAGGTTGGTGTAGACATAGAGGTAAACATCTATGGGAATATGTAGTTGAATATGAGGGTGAAGAAATATGGGATTATCTCAAGGATGTGTGGAAAGTAATGAAAAGCTCTATAAAGAGAGGCATTGATACTGAAGGAACACTTCCCGGAGATTTGAATCTTGCACGTAAAGCAGCTTCTTACTATGTAAAATCCAGTACATATAAAAAATCATTGAGGAGTAGAGCATTAGTTTTTGCTTATGCTTTGGCAGTATCTGAGGAAAATGCAGCTGGTGGCCTTGTTGTTACTGCTCCTACTTGTGGTTCTTGCGGAGTTTTACCATCCGTTTTGTATCTTGCTCAAAAGAATCACAGCTTCACTGATAGTAAAATATATAAGGCTTTAGCTACTGCTGGATTAATTGGTAACTTAGTGAAAACGAATGCTTCTATTTCTGGTGCAGAAGTAGGATGTCAAGGAGAAGTAGGCACTGCATGTGCAATGGCTTCTGCTGCTGCTTTGCAATTATTTGGTGGTACTACTGCTCAAATTGAATATGCTGCAGAAATGGGATTAGAACACCACTTAGGACTAACCTGTGATCCTGTTTGTGGTTTGGTTCAGATTCCTTGTATCGAGCGTAATGCTATGGCAGCTTCAAGAGCTTTGGATTCTAATATGTATGCAGTTTTATCTGATGGTGTTCACACTGTTTCTTTTGATAAAGTTGTCACTACTATGAAGGAAACCGGGCATGATCTTCCCAATTTATATAAAGAGACCTCTGAAGGTGGTTTAGCTACTCAGATAAACCGAAGGGGGGAGTTTAAATTTTAAAATGTACGTTTCAAAAAGGAATGATTTATCCTAAAAATTTTGAAGAAAAAACGGGCTTTGATAAGATAAAAGGCCTTATAAAAGAATATTGTTTTAGCGATCTTGGAGCATCCATGGTGGATAAAATCAGATTCTCCAATAATTTCTATACTGTCGAAAAGCTACTTGAGCAAACAAATGAGTTCAGAGAAATTCTTCTTTTTGAAGATGGATTTCCTTCGAAGAATTATATTAATATGCTTCCTGAACTTTATAGACTTAAGCTTGAGGGCACTTTTATTGAACCTGAATTATTGTTAGATCTTAAGTCTTCTTTACAAACAATAATTGATGTTCTTAAGTTCTTTGCTCATAATGAAGAGAAGTTTCCCAGATTAGTTGCATTGTCTGAGGATATTTATATTGATGAACTTATCCTTCATCGTCTTGATGAAATTGTAGATGATAAAGGGGGTATCAGGGATTCTGCTTCTGTGGAATTGCATAAAGTTAGAAAGCAATTACATTCTATACATTCTACTATTGATCGTAGAATGGGAAACATTATGCAAAAGGCTAAAAAGTCTGGTTGGGTGCCTGATGGATCTGAACTTACCATTCGTAATGGTCGCTTGGTAATACCTATGAAGGCTGCTGATAAGAGGCAGATAAAAGGTTTTGTTCATGACGAATCGGCTACTGGTCAAACTGTTTTTGTTGAACCTGCTGAGATCCTTGAGGCTAATAATGAAATTCGTGAACTTGAAAATGCTGAGCGTCGCGAGATCATAAAGATCCTTACAGAGTTTACTGATATGATTCGCCCTTATCTTGATGACCTTAAGAGAGCCTATAATTACTTAGGTATACTTGATTTTATCAGAGCAAAGGCGCGTCTTGCAGTTTCTATTAATGGTATTAAGCCTCTTCTTGTTAATAAACCTCAATTGAAGTGGAGAAAAGCTATTCACCCTTTACTTTATTTATCTCATAAGGAACAAGAGAAAGATGTCATACCTCTGGATCTTGAATTAAATGCTGATAAGCGTATTCTTGTGATCTCAGGCCCTAATGCTGGAGGTAAGTCTGTATGTTTAAAGACTACGGGATTACTTCAATTTATGCTTCAATCTGGTTTGCTTGTTCCTGTTCTTGAAAACTCAGAATTCGGAATATTCAAAGATATATTTATTGATATAGGTGATGAGCAGTCATTAGAGAATGACTTGAGTACTTATAGTAGTCATTTGCTTAATATGAAGCATTTTGTTTTGAATGCAAATGATAGAACCTTATTACTTATTGATGAGTTTGGTACTGGTACTGAACCTCAATTAGGAGGTGCGATTGCTGAAGCTGTTCTTGAAGAAATTAATGACAAAAAGGCTTTTGGTGTAATCACTACTCACTATAGTAATCTTAAGCTTTTAGCTGATAGAGTAGAGGGTATTATTAACGGTGCTATGCTTTATGATACTAAAGAGATGAAACCTCTTTATAGACTTAAGGTAGGTAATCCGGGTAGTAGTTTTGCTTTTGAAATTGCTAAAAAGATAGGTTTCCCTAAGGATGTTCTTGATAAGGCTTCTGAGAAAACTGGTGAAGGGCAGCTTCGTTTTGAAGAGCAATTGCAGCAGTTAGAAGTTGAAAAGGAAGAGATCACTAAAAAGCACAGTGAACTTAAGGCTGCAGATGATGTATTATCAGATGTTATCAAGCGATATGAGATTCTGTATAATGAACTTCATGGCAGAAAGCGTGAAATCATTCAAGAGGCTCGAGCTGATGCAAAGAACATTCTTGCTGATTCAAACAAGCTTATCGAAAAGACAATTCGAGAGATTAAAGAGGCTGATGCAGAAAAAGAGCTGACAAAAGATATTCGTCAGAGTTTTGAAGAGAATAAGGATAAGTTACTTGAAGAGAGGATAGAAAAACCAAAGCCGGGTAAAGTTAAAAAGGCTAAACCTGCTAAGGCTAAGCTTATTCCTGTTACTGAAGATAGACCATTGATGGTTGGTGATAGTGTTAAGATCAAAGGACAGGAGACTATTGGAGAGATAACAGAAATCAAAGGTAAAAACCTTCTGATCTCTTATAATAGTATCAACTTTAGGGCTAAAGTAAATGAAGTTGAAAGAGTGAGTTCTACTGAAGCCAGAAAGCAACAAAGGAAAAGTTCTTCGAATTATAATAGCATTATGCATGAGCTGAATAAGAAGATGGAAAACTTTAGCTTGAGCATAGATGTGAGAGGTCAAAGGGCTGATGAAGCTGTTGCTAATGTAAGAAAGTATGTTGATGAGGCTATACTATTATCTATTTCTGAAGTAGAGATCCTACATGGAAAGGGTAACGGTATTCTTCGTGATCTGATCAGAGAGTATTTAAATGCAACACCAGAGGTCAAAGGTTTTAAAGATGCTCCTTTGGATGCTGGCGGATCAGGCATAACACGAGTAAGATTTAGATAATACAAAGATTTTCCTTATTATAATAATATTTGAAGAGAAGCTGTTTGAACAGCCTCTCTTTGTTTTTACTTTATATCTGTTTCAGGTGCTGGCATAAGTTTTTTGTCGATAATAGATATTATACCCATAAGTGCTCCCCAAGAATGAAAGCGGTCACTACTTAGCCTTGGGTCATCGCCTGTACCAGTTATTGCTGAATAGTTTTCAGAGACATACCCCATTCTTTTCCATTCTTTCAAAAATAATGCTTTTGATTTTTGTGATAATGTACTGGCTTCTTCATATCTCCCCGCTTTTCTTAAGCTTAAATAGGTCAAAAAGTTTAAAGGTGGCCAGATAGCTCCTTTCCAATACTTTTGTTTTGGATAGTCAGGATCATTTTTTGCGATACTTGGAATGGCATATTTTCCTCCAAACTCTTCTGGATTGTTGAGGTGATTATTGATCATTGACTCTATTTGTTTATTACTTGCTATTTCTGCTAGCATGGGATAGAATAGAGTAGGCGAAAGCTTCTCGCTGAAGCTATTATCCTTAGTATTATAATTCAGGTATATACCTTTCTTTTTATTCCATAATCTATCAAGCCTTTTGCTTAGTATTCTTATTCTGTGGGCAAGTTCATTAGCTTCGTCTTTATAGCCCAGAACAATTGCAATTTCGCTTAATGCTTTGCAATCTGCTATATATAGACTATTGAGGCCTACATCCTGAAGCTCCATTGTTTGTTTGCTCTTATTGAAGACTATATTACTATACATAGGGCTATCATCCATTCCAGATTCATATTTTGCTGCTATCATATTTTCTCTGGCTTTCTCACGAAAAGGGTTCTTTGCTTTTGATGAGCCGTAGGATAATAAACCATCATTCATTCGATTAGCCCACCACCATCTATTCCACTTTAAGAGAGGTTGAAAAGTCTTCTCCAGAAAGTGTTTCTCTTTAAACTTTTTGTAAATTTCTTTTACCATAATACTCCCTACAGGAGGTTGTGACCTGTCCCATGATTTTCTTCCATTTCCTGAATTATCATTTGGGATAAAGCCTTCTTCAGTTATGCCCTTCAAGTGTTCGTATATACCATTATAACTATAATCTTTATTGACAGCAGCGAGCATGTATGCAAGAAAGAAGTTATCCCATCCAAATAAGCAGTATCCACCATATTCCCTATTCCATAATCTTCCTACTGTAGGGATTATTCGGTCATGTTTTGGATCATATACTATATTCCAGCCTATTCCTGATATTATAGCAAGGATAGTTTCTCTTTCATCATTAAATGAATCAACAATAAGGTTGAATTCTTTTTTGCGGTTTTCAATGAATTTGTGAGCCTCTTCCAATGAGTACCTTTTGTCAGTTGAGATGATGACTTCATTTTGTGTAGGCAGAACTAGATATTTGCCTTCTGTTTCTACATAGGGGTCGCTAATTTCTTTTGTGTTTGAATAAATTGGAACTTGTTTATCACAAAACTTAGCCTGAAGAAAACCTTTCTTTTTTATAGTACAACCCTCTTTATTCCATAGAAAATCTGTAGAAACAACTAACTTTATAGAATCTTCTGGAAGCTTAATTGGCTTAATGGAAACAACCAAACTACTTTTATGAGATGCATATATAAGTTTGAATTCTGCCTCTTCCCATTCAAGCAATAATTCTGTATATGTGCCATCTAAACTATGTATACTTGGTTTAACTATGATATCTTTTGCTTGTTTATCCCCAATAAGAGCTTCTTTTAAATATGGCTCATCAAAGGCTTGCTTTCTTTTAAATTGAAATTTTATAGACAATCCATAAGGAAGAAGAACTTGTTCGAGCACATTTTGTGAATTCCATGTATTCCATCCATTACATATCCTTTCCTTTAGCTCATCTTGTTTGATGACATTTGTTTGTGGAATAGATTTTGCTGGGATAAGGAGAATCGTAATTAGGAATAAGTAAAGTTTTTTTTTCATATAATAGATTTTTTGTTTGAAGTGGCTAAAAGCCATTGAGTAGTATAAAGGTATCTTCATTTAAAGATAGGAAAACAATCTATTGTAAGAAGTTTATTGATTAGAGATTTATTTTCTATAAATCAGCTTTGATTTTTATAAAACTTATTTCTAAGTATAATATCGTATATAATTAGTTCTAATTTAGCAGAACTAAAAAAGGCAGTATGAATAGAAGGGATTTTATTATAAAAGGAATAGGCTTTTGCATGCTTTGCACTCTAAGTTTGTCGAGTTGTAAAAAGCTATTTGAATATAGTCCATTAGAAAGCGATAATGGTAAGCATAATGATTACCTTAATGATCAACATATAGAAAAGATTAAAGATCTCACCCCAAAATCTGATATAACAAGCATTGCTTTTATTGCAGATAATCACAAGAATATGGATGAGATGAAGTCTATAGTTAATGATATAAATTCAAAGAAAGATAAAATAGACTTTGTTGTTCATCTTGGCGACATAACTGATGAAGGCTTGTCATTGGGGTATACATTAGGAAAAGAAGTCTTATTAGATCTTCAAGTACCATGGTTTGTAGTTATAGGGAATCATGATTGTCTGGCAAATGGATATAATATATTTAAAAGCTTTTATGGACTTACAGATTATAGCTTTTCCTATGGGGAGGATAAATTTATATTCTTCAATTCTGTTGTATGGGAACTAGAGGGTAGAGAGCCCGATTTCGAATGGCTTGAGTCAGAATTGAAGAACACACAAGATAAAAGAAATAGGTTTGTGTTTTCTCATATACCACCTAATGGAGATCAGTTTACTGATAAGATGGATAAGAAATATGATGACTTAATGAAAGAATATGATGTTGTAGCTTCAGTTCATGGTCATGAGCATAGGTATGAAAATAATCTGGATACAGTTACTGGGACAAGATTCATACAGGTTCCTGCAACAAAATCAAAATCTTATGTTATTATAGATGTTGAAGATTTAGAATTAAATGTGAAGCACATTGAACTATGAAAAAGAATAAGGCGATAAGGATATTTATACTATTATTAGATATGTTACTTCTTCTTGCATTTGTTCAGAAGACAAGTGCTCAGTCAGAAGATTCAAAGGAAAATAAGTTTCTCAAAGCTTTTATTCCTGATTATGTAAGAATACAATTTGCGGGTCAAGTAGGAATGATATCAGTTGGGCCGGGCTGGAATTTCCTTGATAAGAAAATTAAGACTGAAGTTTTTTATGGATATTTACCAGTTCGTTATAGTACAGCTGAGGTAAATACTTTAGGAATAAAGACGAGTTACTTACCAATAAGCTTGAAAAGAGAAGGTTTTTTCAATAAAATATCACCATATGTATTAGCTTCTATAAATATGACTATTTCGGATGGAAGCAAGACTTTTATTAAGAACCCAAATAATTTCCCTAAAGGATATTATTCACCAACAAGTATAAGAATATCACCAGGTATAGGTATAAATATGACTCATGATTTAAAGGAAGGATATTATATAAAGGATCTTGACTTGTATTTTGAGACTGTTACAAATAATGTCTATTTAGATTATCTGTTTACAAATAGAACAGTGAAAGTGAATGATGTTTTTTCTTTAGCTATAGGTGTTAGGGTTGGATTTTAAATAAAAAGCACTACATATTATGAAGTGCTTTTTATTAATGTCATAAGAAGTTTTAACTCCACCAAAGAGTTGCATTACTAGCCTCTTCTCTTGGCTTTAGAGTAATAGTTTTCTTCCCATTATCTCTTATTCCTATGATTTTAGGCATTGGACGTGAATTATATCTTGACCACATGCTGAAAGTATAAGCTCCCACATCATGTATAAGCAAATAATCACCCTCTTTCACTACAGGGATGTATATCTCTTTTCTCAGAAAATCCCCTGAAAAGCATAGAGGCCCTGCAATGTTGTATGGAGTTTTATCCAATCCTGTCAAAGGTTTTAACTCAGAGTCAAAACAATCAATTTCATGATGCCAATCATCTTCAGGTCTATAAGACTCTCTTATAAACATATCAGCACCAATATGGTTGATTATTGTTTTTAGGTTGGTGTCGTTTTTTATATATTCTATTTTACTAAGAGCAAATGCCGCAGGCGCATGAAGCCAACGACCAAGCTCAGTGATAACAGTAATTTGTCCATTCCATAATTCGGGACACTTGGTTTTTAATTTGTTAATTAGCTTTTCAATAACTACAGGTTCAGGGCCTGGGTAATAAGGTACAGGAAGGCCACCGCCTATGTCAATGAATTCAATTTTTCTTTTAATGTTTTTCTTGTCAAAAGCTTTGTTTATAAGTCTCATTAACTTTGTTACAGCTTCTATGCCATCGACAAGCATTGATTCTGTACAGGTCTGAGATCCTATATGAACATGTAAGCCATTGAGCCAAGGGTTTTCAAGAAATACTTGAATAATCTTTTCTTGATTTTCATTTAATGCTATTCCAAACTTTGAATACTCTCCAGCAACTGAGGTCATAGCAATTTCTCCTTCACCTATCTGAGGATTGATACGAAGGCCAATTCTACTTTTGATTTCTGTATTGTTGCTGATAAATTTCTTTATTCTTTCCAGTTCAGAGAAGTTGTCAATATTTATGTTAATACCTTTCTTCAATGCAAAAAGAATTTCTCTTTCTGTTTTAACTGGAGAATCAAAAACGATCTTTTCAGGATCAAACCCAGATTTCATAGCAATATAAAGTTCGCCTTCTGAAGCAACTTCTGCTCCAAAATCACAACTTGCGATATGGGCAAGAACTTTAGGTAAAGGGTTTGCTTTTATAGCTGTTGTATGGATAGAGTTGTTAGGGAACTGCCTTACAAGTCTACTCATTCGTTCCTCAAGAATATCTAAATCATAAATGATAACAGCCTCTTCTTCATTGTTTATGGATCTAAATCTTTTTAAATTCTTTAAGATATTAGAATACCTCTTTATTCTTTCCTGAGTGTGTGGTTTCATTAATTGTTTATTTGTGGAGTTTAAGTCTTATTCATAATGTCACTATTTATTACACATTAAATTTGCAGGTGACAATTAATAAGTATACTACGATTTATTACATATTGGTAATTGAGCTTATAGATAAAGAGAAAGCGAGATGAATTATTATGTGAAAATGTTAAAAAATGTTAATAAAATAGAGTAATCTATATATTCTTAATGTATATAATAACTGTTAGTTATGATCGACTGGAATATTGGTTGTTGTAGGAGTGTTATAACTACTCTCTAAATTATCCTGATGGAGTTATTATTGTAGTTTATGATTTATGTGAATTGTTTATTAGCACAAAAAAACTTCTTAATGGGAAACCATTAAGAAGTAAAGTATAAAATGACCTAATTTATTATGGACAATTATTTTTTGACTAATCCTTTTTTATATTTTATTTTGTTCTTTAGCTTTCCCTGAGAGTCATATTCTTTATACCACCCATGTTTTAGGCCATTTGAATATTTCTGAGAAGATTTTGTCTTACCATCTTCATAATAGCTTGTCCATATTCCATTAGGTTGAGTACTCTTTCTAATCTCTTTATAAGATTTGGTGTTACCATTATCATAGTATGTATATATATTCTGATTTTCTCTGTTGCCCTCAACGAAGACTATCTTATATTCAAGATTTTCATTTTTATAAACTTTTTTATTCAATAAGGTTCTTCCTTTATAAGTGTAATATATCCTTTTCTTTTGCATGCCATCCTTATAGTATATTGCATCTTGTATGCTGTCGTTATAATAATGGAAGATGTTTGCATCAGTTTTTGCAGATTTGATTACTTCTCCGATTAATTCAACTGCAGCTTTTTCGATTCTAAATTGATCTTCTCCATGTTTTCGATAGTAATCAAGAGAGAGAAACTCAAGGCCTTCACATATCCTATTGAATTCTTTGGCATTCTCTTTATCAAGCCCTAAAGGAAATTCTATCTTTAGATTCTGCGTGCTTCCCAAGTATTCTAATAACAAACCATCTTTGTATGATTCGATAGATCTGATTGCATAATCATTTGTTTGGTCTGCTACAGAAATGCCCTCATAATAGTATTTCCAGACACCATCTTTTTTGCCATCAATATAACTTCCTGATTTGTATTTTTGATTATCCATACTGGTAAAATAATAAACCCAGTTTCCGTGCTTTTTCCCATCCCTATAGTCGCCTTTAGATTCAATAATTGAACTCTCATACATTGGGAGGTACTTCTCTAAATTAAACCTGAAAGTTGTTGTTTGTCCAAATGATAAAACTGTAATTAATGACAGAAGTAATGTAGATATAAATCTTTTCATCTTAGTAGTTTTAATTAATGATAAATTAAATTTACAAAAAACCACTGAAGACACTGGTTCTAAGATGAACTTATTTAAAAATTATAATCATAATATTCGATAAATGCTAAGATCAAAAATGCTTTTTAAAATCACTTCATAATAAAAGCTTTTATCTAAACTATATTCTCAGATAAAAACAAGAGTCGCATTTCACTTTAAGTTTTTCAGCTAATTACAACTGAATTTCATTTATTTTATATTAATTTTTGTACGGAAGGTTTTTGTGCTTAATTCATTTGTTGTCAAGTATCTTATGGCTATTATTGATGATTTAAAATGATAGTTATATAAGATAATATCTATTGACCTTATACTTATCACAAACTATACGATAAAATGATTGCTTTAGATTTACAATTATTACGCTCAAAGATTATGTAAAGAGCAAATAGGAATTATGCATTTTCTGGAAAAGCACTTATTAAATTCTAAAGAATTCAGAGTATGGTTTTTTAGAGTTAAGATGTGATCCTATAATATGAAAATATGAAATTATAGCTATAACTTATTTTGTGTTGAATAGCTTTTTCAGTTTGATGATAAATTTTGTGATAAAAACTAATATACCTTCTTCTTTCTGATATGTCGTTTCTTCAGAGCCTTACATACTTGTTCAAACTTGAGGTTTTGAGCTGATATAAGAACCAATAAATAATACATCAGATCAGCACATTCTTCGATAAAAAGCTTGTTGTTGTTATTTTTGGCTTCGATTATTGTTTCTACGGCTTCTTCTCCTACTTTCTGAGCGATCTTATTAATTCCTTTATTCAAGAACTTTGTTGTATGAGATTCTTTTGAAGGATTTCTTTTTCTTTCTTCGATGATCTCTTCCAGTTCAATCAGAAAGTCCAGTTTTCTTACTTTGTTCTTTTCTCCCCATTGTGTTTTGTGGGTATTTGAACTTAACACCTCTTTTGGAATTACTTTTATTATATAAGAGTCATTAGATTCTGATTCCAGAATATCTACTACATCACAATAGCTATAAAAAGAAGTCTTCTTCATTTCTATAGCATCAGAGGCTCTATTATATATATATAATATATTCTCAGACTTGGTCTTTTCAATAGCCTTAATGTCTATATAATCCAGATCCAGAATTTTTGATGTTCTATAATCCTGAATGATTACAGGTAAAATACTCGAATTGTTACTACCAAGGGATAAGTCCATATGAGTATGATTTTTTATAATCGAATTATAAATATGAAAGAATGATCTATATAGAATAAGTGTTTGGGGTGAGATAATATGTTAATCTTTCAGTCTTATTCTAATTGAATTTACATGAGCGTTTAGATGTTCTGCCTTGGCTAAGTTTGTAATTGTAGATGCCAGAGATGTTAAGCCTTGTTTCGAAATTCTTTGGAAGCTTACCTGTTTACAAAAAGAATTTACAGTAAGTCCACTGAATGATTTAGCATAACCATTTGTAGGTAAAGTATGATTTGTGCCAGAAGCATAGTCACCTGCACTTTCGGGGGAATATTCTCCTAAGAATACAGATCCTGCATTTATGACTTTATCTGCTAGATAATCATCATGTTCTGTTGCTATGATAAGATGTTCAGGAGCGTAGAAGTTAGCTATTTCTATAGCCTCATCTTTATTTAAAGTTAATAATATTTTTGCATGATGAAGAGATCTTTCTATAACCTCTTTATTATCGAGAGTCTTAAGTTGCTTGTTGACTGACTCAATGATTTCATTGATTATCTTCTCACTCCAACTTACAAGCATCACCTGACTATCAATCCCATGTTCTGCCTGAGAAAGCAAGTCAGCAGCTATAAACTCTGCTTTACAAGTATCATCAGCGATGATAAGAAGCTCTGAAGGGCCTGCCGGCATATCAATGGCAGTACCGAATTGTGTACTGTATAATTTAGCAGCCACTACATATTGATTTCCCGGGCCGAATATCTTGTTTACTTTCGGGATGCTTTCCGTTCCGAATGTCATACTTGCAATAGCCTGAATACCTCCAACTGCATATATATTGTCAATATTTGCTTTTTGAGCAGCATATAGAAGGGCAGGGTTTATCTTGCCTTCTTCATTAGGAGGAGTGCATAAAACAACCTTTTTACAGCCAGCAATTTTTGCAGGAATTCCCAGCATAAGTACAGACGAAAATAAAGGAAAGTTCCCTCCGGGGATATAAAGCCCGATTTCTTCTATAGGTATGTCTTTTTGCCAACATTGGACACCTGGAAGGATATCTACTTTATGAGAAGAGGAAATTTGGGATTCGTGAAAGTACTTGATGTTATTATAAGCAGTATCAATTGAAGATATCAGTTCTTCGGAAAGCTCATTCTTTGCCTGTTCAATCTCTTCTTTGTTTATACTTGGTGTTTCAAGGTCTATTCTGTCAAAATGTTTCGTATATCGCTTTACTGCACGATCTCCTTTCTTCTGGACTTCTATAAATATTTCTTTTACAATGTCATGTAAGTATTCATAATTTAAGTTTGGTCTTGAAGTAATATCAGGCCATTCTTCTCTTTTTGGATATCTTATAATTTCCATGTTGATAAAGGCTTAGTGATGTAGATATAGTGAGGAGGTATTTCTATGAGTTAAACAAATATCTGAGTGTATCGTTCAGATATCTTTGTGAATTAGGTATAGAGGTAAAACTATTGGTATAGATGAAATTGTAAAGGTCTTAAGTCTTGTTTTGGTTGAGAGAAATAGTAATTATACTATTTAAAAAGAGAAACTTATTCAAAGAATATTTATTTCTTTTGTAGATGTTAATTTTTTCTAAATATTTGGAATTTAGTATTAGAGCATATGAATTTGAACATATATAGACTACTATGAAAGAGAAGTTAGTAAGAGCAGATTTATTATTGTTTGTAACTGCATTGATATGGGGACTGGCATTTGTTGCCCAACGTCTAGGAATGCAACATATAGGACCTTTCTTGTTTAATGGAATAAGGTTTTTGTTGGGAGGAGTTTCTTTATTGCCTTTATTGTTTTTCCTGAAAGTAGATAGGAAGGATGTGAAAAACAAATCGAATATATCCTTATTGAAGGGGGGAGTTATTGCAGGGGTATTCTTATTTGTTGCTGCAAGCTTACAGCAGATAGGAATTATATACACAACAGCAGGAAACGCTGGTTTTATCACTTCTTTGTATGTAATTCTTGTTCCTCTGTTCAGCTACATATTATGGAAAAAGAACGTCGGCATTCATGTATGGTCAGGGGCAATACTGGCAACAATAGGCCTGTATCTGCTGAGTGGAAATGCAGATATGAAACTAGCTTGGGGTGATTTGTTGGTGTTGTTGAGTGCTATCTTCTGGGCGGGTCATGTTTTGATTATAGGATGGCTTTCGCCTAAGCTGGACAACCTCAGGCTGGCAATAATTCAGTTCTTTATATGTGGGATACTTAGCATGATTGTAGCAGTATTTCGTGAAACTATTGATTACAATTCTATTCTTCTTGCTGGAATTCCTATTTTATATGGAGGCATTGGAAGCGTAGGAATAGCATATACATTGCAGGTCTTTGCACAAAAACATACACGTCCTTCGCATGCTGCAATTATACTGAGCTTTGAATCTGTCTTTGCTGCAATCGGTGGATGGCTGATCATCAACGAACAGCTTTCAAATATGGGAATCCTTGGCTGTGTAATGATGTTGATAGGAGTGATAATCGCTCAAATTAAATTTCGAAACAGGAAAAAGATATTGTCATAATGTTGTTGAGGTGGGTCTTTCTGTAGAAAAGTATAGCACAAAAAAAACTCTCCAAGTTTCCTTAGAGAGTTTTGAGCGAAAGACGGGACTCGAACCCGCCACCTACAGCTTGGAAGGCTGTCGCTCTACCGGATGAGCTACTTTCGCGTTTGCAGATGCAAATGTAAATGATTTTTTCTAACCTCCAAATGTTTTTTTTCGGCTTTTGCCTGCTGTCTGATGTAAGTTATTGATTTATCTTGCTATAAGAGATAATATTTTTTTGCCCTTACTTATCAGCTTATAGCTGACGTTGAAAAGATTTTATAGTAATGCCTAGATAAATAAAATTCAATGGACTCTTTAAATTTGTGCTATAATAATGATTCATAATCGTAGTCAGAAAGAGTTCTGACTACGATTATCTTAATATATGAATTGCATTAAAATAAATGCGAAAAGATTATTTGCGGAATGAACTAGCCATGTATTCAATATTGGCTTTTCCTTTCTTTCAATTGACAATAAATAAATGTAACCCAAAACCAGCCCAATACACAATGCAACTATAATATATGCAAAACTATAATAATGCAAGCTGCCAAATATAATTGCTGAAGTAAAACATGCATACCATCCTACATAATTTGTTTTTTTGAAAAAATGTAAAATCAATCTAATAATTAAAAACTGAAATATTAAAGTCTCTAAAAGAGGGCCTAGTATTACAGCATAAGATAAGAACCAAATATCAGTTTTTGATTCAATAAAAATTTCAGGGAGAGAAAATGAATCACCGAATATAATACCCAAAATAATCTTTAAGATTAATATCGCCCCAAAAGAAATTGTTAAAAAAAGAGTTTGATTTACTCCTTTTAGCATATGATTTATTTTACTTCCTACTTTAAAAGTATTGTTACTCATCTTAGCTCATGATTTTGATGAAATGAAATAGTTTAAAAACTAATTCAATATTATTTTATTTAATTCATGGCAATAGTACAGGCTGTCACTGAAAAAAACATGCGGTTTGAGAACAAATAGCTTTTATAAGCTATAATACAGAAAGTATTATTTATTCATGTTTCCAACTAAATGTATGTTTCTAGTAGAAAATCACATAAGATTAGTGCATAAAAAAAGCCAGAATCTTATTGACTCTGACTTCTTCTGTGTTTTATTTGAAAAAGATCGTCTTATTCTTCCAATCTTCTGAATGTATCTTCTCCTTCAACTCTTTCTAATTCTGTTCCTACCGAATATTTAAGAAAAGGAAGGATAGCCTCATCATAATTAGCGATTGTATTAAGACTAAACATCATTGCGTTTTTTGGGTCATCAACAAAATCCTGAGTTTCTGTTCCTGAGAAAAACCTCCAACCGCTGTCGCCTTCTTCGCTTGGCTCTTCACGATACATAAAGCCCACTTTCATACCTTCGACAGTAATCTTATCAGTGGCGATACACCATTTGGGTGAGTTACAAAGATCTTTAAGATCTTCTTCCTTTAATTTATAATATTTAGTCTTCATGATTTTGCTTTTATACGATGGTTCCAAATGCAAAAATAAACAAAGCTATAAGATGATACTTTATAACTTGACTATAAGTTTAAAATATATTTAAAAAGAGATCGTACTTTTGTAGCGTATTCCTAAAAGAAAAATTATGAAGCGATTAGTATATCTTTTATTCATTCTTACTATTTCGGTGGTTTCATGTACAGAGACTCCGGTAAGTAAGAAGATAAAGTTCTCAGGTGAGACTCAAGGTTCATATTATGTTGTGACATATTATGACGATGAAGGAAGGAATTTTCAAAAGGAAATAGATAGCTTATTAGGTGTTTTTGATCAGTCGATGAGTCTTTGGGTTGACAATAGCATCCTGAATAAAGTTAATGACAATGATACTACTGTTCAACTCGATGATATATTTATAGAGGTCTTTAAAGCTTCTAAAGAAATCTCTGAAGCTACAAATGGTGCTTTTGATTTTACTGTCGCACCATTGACCGCTGCATGGGGATTCGGCGCGAAAAGGCGTTTGAACATGGACTCTACACGTGTAGATTCTTTATTACAGTATGTAGGATACCAAAAAGTAAAGATCGAAAAGGGTAAAGTGATAAAGGATAATCCAGATGTTATGTTTGACTTTAATGCTATTGCTCAGGGCTATACTTGTGATTATCTGGGTGACTGGTTTAGATCAAAAGGAATCAATGATTATGTTATCGATGTTGGCGGCGAGGTTGTGGCCAATGGCGCAAAGCCTGACGGTTCTCCTTGGATTGTTGGTATACAAGATCCTACTGACCCGAACGAGTTCAGTTCTTATATAAAGATCAAACTTTATGATAAAGGACTCGTAACTTCAGGAAACTACAGAAAATTCCATGAGCAAAACGGTTTCAAAGTAGTTCATACGATCAGCCCAATAACAGGATATCCTGTATATGACTCACTGTTGAGTGCTACAATCCTTGCAAAGGATGCTATGACTGCTGATGGATATGCAACTGCATGTATGGTGATGGGCTTAGACAAATCGAAAGAGTTTGTCGAAGATCGTGACGACCTTGAAGGTTATTTCATCTATTATACTTCTGATAGCACATTGCATACTTATTATACTCAAGGTATGAAAGCTGTCTTTGATAAATAAGAATAGACCATATTATATGATAAACACAAAACCTATCCCTTAGCTGGGGTAGGTTTTTTTGTTATCCACTATTTGTCATATTAAAGTATTATCTTTATTGCAGTAAAGTATAGTAAATGAACTACTTGAACGAGTTTATTGTTTCTAAGGAATAATACAAACTCTCTTTCCAAATCTATTTTCATATGAACGAAAATCAAGATAACAAGAAAATCCCTTCCATTTCATTGAAACATATGTTGAAAGCCTCCAAATGGTCATGGTTTCTAGGGATAATAGGCATGATATGTTGTGTCGTATTGTTTGTTGGAGGAATTGTAATTCTTGCAACGACTATAGGAGGGAATGAATCCCATGTAGCCATCAGAACAATGGGAATTATTTATATTATCGTAGGTATAGTCTTTTTCATCCCTCTATATAATCTTTTCAGGTTTGGACGAAGAGTATACACAGGCTTCCTGAATGATGATAACCTGATGATAAATAAGAGCTTTAGAAACTTGAGTAGATACTTTTCCTACTTATCATACTTCATTCTATTATTGATCATCCTGATTTTGATAAGATGGATTCTTCTTGCATTTTAAACCCTCAATACTATGAAAGACTATAATTTTGAATTTACAGATAAAGGCTACAAACATTTTGTAAGGTCTGGTTTATGGGCAGTAACATTGAGTAGAATGTTAATGATTGTATTCGCGGTTGTATTCTTAGGTGGATTAGTATTTATGCTTGTAAGAGGGCCTTCTGCTGTTGTGAGTGAAGTCCCTTATGAGACAGCAGGATATGTGGGTTTTAATTATATGATATTTGGTATTATATACTTTATCCCTAGCTTAATGATGTACTTCTATGGTAGGAACGTCGTAAAGTATTTCAATAGGAAAAATGAGAAGAATATGATATCATCAATCTATTTCTTGAAGCACTATCTTATTGTATTGTTTGTGGTCTTTGTGGTAAGCTTGATTTATGTATTTATCCGGCTGATTGTTTTTGTGGCCTGATATGATAACAGAATAGTTAATAGCTTTAATGCTTCCTTGATATAGAATGTCTCTTTTTTCCAATTTTTACAGTTCTGCCCAGCCTACTTTTGCATTGTCAACAAATTTAAAAAAGAAAGAAAATGGAAAAGTTATTAGCATGGGTAGAGATCCCAACAGAAAATTTTGATCGTGCAGTAGATTTTTATAACAATGTATTCGGTCTTGAATTAGAAAAACAAGATTTTGGCACAGAAAAGATGGCTTTCTTCCCAAAAAAAGAAGGTGCTTTGATTCAGGCAGAAGGTTATAAGCCATCACAAGATGGTTCGATTGTAAGTTTCAACGTTCCTGACACTCTCGATACTGCTATTGATGCAATCAAAAAGAATGGAGGTAAAATCCTTGTTCCAAAAACTAAAATCGATGCTGAGGGTAGAGCTTTCTTTGCAATAAGCTTAGACTCCGAAGGAAATAAAATAGGTTTGTATGGCAAGTAGTGCCCATGATATATAAAGACTCCTGAGTAGGAGTCTTTTTTATTTTACATTTGTGGTTTCAAACTTGTTTTCTTTCTACAAAAAGGGTTTATGTCATTTAATATCGCTTTCCCATCGAATGTTTTGGCTCCATACATTAAGCAATACTGGGCTGTAGATGCTAATGCCTCAATGACTCATCCTTATATACACAGAATCATACCTACAGGCTTGATAGAATTTACTTTTTACTTTGGGCAAAAGCCAAAAGTCTCTGATGAGAAGATGGCGATAAATGATAACTCTATCATACAGTCTCATCACAAGAATTATTACGATCTCATCATTGAAGAAGACCTAAATATCTTCTCTATTGTATTTAATACTGATGGATTGAAAAGATTTTTCCGCATTCCATTAAATGAATTCACAGGTCAGAATGTATCACTACGGAATTTAGACCCTATTATCGAAAAAGAGCTATATAAACTATTGGATGATGAAAGAGACTTCGATAAAAGGATTCATATAATTGAAGCATTCTTTTATAAACGCTTAGCAAATGATCATACTGAGGATTATTCCCGATTCAATCACACTGTACAACTAATCAGAAACAAGTTCGGAAATGTCGATATTGACCATCTTGCATATGAAGCTTGCTTGAGTAGAAAACAATTCGAACGAAAGTTTATCGAAAACATAGGTGTCAGCCCTAAACAATACTTACGCATCATCCGATTTCAATATGCCTTGTATCTAAAGGGGAAAGTTAATGATATGAGTCTTTCGCAGCTTGCATATGAAGCGGGCTACTTCGACCAATCGCATTTTATCAACGAATTCAAACAGTATACAGGAATCACACCAAAGAAATACTTTGACCTTAATGAAACTTATTCCGACTATTTCGACATCTGAATCGATCACAATAAGGCAAAAGTGGATAATAAGCAGTAATATTTATATACACTACACCAAATAGTATACACATACAATCTACATGCATATACGCAATCATTATTTACATACACATGGTTGTTGTATTTATACACACAACTGTTTTTTATATGCACACAGCTATCTCGAGTATACAAAAAGTGGTGTGTATATGCAAAATGATCGTGTGTACATAGAAAAGAATCGTGTGTGTATACAAAATGATGGTGTGTGCACAAAAATGGATAGTGTGTATATGATGATAAGTAATGTGTGTATGTAAATAAGTGGTGTGTATATGTAAAAAAGGAGTGTGTATATACTATTCTTTGTTGTTGAGGTTGTTTATAGTTTAGTGTGGGTTACAATAAAAAAGCCATCATGTAAGATGGCTTGAATATAATCTTATTAACTCACAGATTCTTGTTTTTTCTTCTTTTTGTTGTGGCATTGTTCCTCTTCAGGCTTACCACAAGTACATGAAACCTTTTTACCAGTAGCAGGATCTATGCTACCGCAAGATTTCTTGAATTCCCCACCTTTTTTCACAAACATTTTAATTGCTATTCCAGCAACAGCTAGCCCAATAATTATGATAGCTAGTACAATTACTAAAAGTAATTTAGATGCCATTTCAATATGTTTTAAATGAATATGCACAAAAGTAACACCTTTTTATAGCAAGTTGTTTAGTTGGTGTTGCATATGGCAAATCATTATTTTTTATAATTATTTCTTCAAAGCTAATAAGTCCGTTTTTTCATATTTGTTGTGACCAGCTATACTTTTCTTGAATTTCCAACACTTTATAGCATCGTGAAGGCTGTTATCCTTATCATTCATCTTGAAAAAGTCTCTGATGTAGGTATTATATTCAAATTGCGGATCAATTTTTGACTTTCCTTTATTCTTTTTCTTGTCTTCTTGAATCGCATACCATTCATTTACAGCATCAGTATATGTTTTGCCAGCATTAGATTTAAGGTACTTCTGAAAAGCGACATTGAATGAAAAAGCTTTGCCTATGATAGAAGAAAAGAAAGATCTGTGTTTTTCTGAGCAGACAAAGTTTTCTTCGATGATAGAGTTTAAACTCAGATTTTGAATATCTTTGGTTGTGTATTTGGTGTAATTGATTTTCTCAGGGCTTTGTTTACTTGTTTCTAAGAAGTAGATGATTCTTTTTGTTAAGTCCTCTTTATTTCCACTAATTCTAAGATGATTCTTTCTACAGAAATTTACAAGTTCTTCCTTTAAGTAGTAGTATTGTTTAAAAGCAGTGGAAGTTAATTTTATTGAAAGTAAAGGGCGTTTACTCATGTTTAGATCTTATATAAATTGTTTGAATATATGTGTCCTATAAAGTGTTCCGTGAATTAGTGAAAACGACTATATACATATTAAATCGTGCTTATGAAAAATATTTATACAGTTATTAACCGTTTTATCTATGTAATAATATTTTCTACAACAGTATTTATTACATGTTCATTTCAAGAGCCGGATGTTTATACGGTTACCTACAAAAAATTAGAGAGTAATTCTAAAATTAAAGAGATAGAGTTCGTTCAAGTAAAAGGTTTTGAAGAGTCCTACAAGTTGATGTTTGAGCAGCCAATAGATCATCAGAATCCTTCGGAAGGGAGCTTTTTACAGAAGGTCTATTTAAGTATCAATACATCAAGGGCAGCAGTAGTTCTTCAAACTGACGGTTATGCCAGTGGTATGGCAAAGAAAAATGAACTAACGCATTTGCTAGATGCAAATCAAGTGATTGTAGAACATCGATTCTTCGGAGATTCCTCACCAAAAGAGACAGAATGGAGATATTTAGATACATACCAGTCTTCTTGTGATTATCATAATATTTATAAGGCTCTATCACCTATTCTTGGTTCAGATTGGTTATCTACAGGAATAAGTAAGGGAGGTCAGACAACCATATATTATAATTATTATTTTCCAAAAGATATGAGAGTGTGTGTTCCATATGTTGCTCCATTGAATTTAGCGAGAGAGGATAAGCGTATAGATAAGTTTTTTTCTCGAGTCGGAAATCGAGAAGCCAGAAAGAAGGTCAAGGAATTTAGAGTTCTGGCATTAAAAAGGTCTAAAGAGCTATTGCCTTATCTGAAAAAAGAAGCAGAAGAAAAAGGGTACACATTTAATAGACTAGAATGGAAGCAGGCATTAGAGTTTATTATACTAGAATATGAGTTTGCATTTTGGCAATGGGGCAATTCAGACATAAAAGACATACCAACTGATAATGATTCAAATAAGATAATTTATCAACATCTTTCCAAAGTTAGTGGGATTGATTTTTTCTCTGATCAAGGGATTGAGAGATTGCAACCATTCTTTTATCAAGCTCTTACCGAACTTGGGATGTATGGATATGATACTATCGGGTTGGGAGCACATATAAAAGACATAAAACATCCAGATTTTCGGTTTACCGCGCCTAAAGGAATAACCGCTACCTTTGATAGCAATTGCAATCATAAGGTTTATCAGTGGATGAAAGATAGTGGCAATAATATGATATTCGTGTGTGGTGAAAATGATCCGTGGAATGCAACATCTTTTCATCCAAGTAAAAGATCGAACTCTTTCAGAGTGGTAATTCCACAAGGCAATCATCACTCAAGACTTATGAATTTACCTGAATCAAAAAGGGACTCTATTGTTAGAGTCATGCGCAATTGGCTAGGAGAATTATAATTAATTATAAAACTACGTAATAATGACTTTACAATTAACAGACTGGATCGTAATCATTATCTACTTTCTACTTTCTCTGTGGGTAGGATATTTAGGTACGAAAAAAGCTGGTGGATCGACAGAAAACTTCTTTTTATCGGGCAGACGTATGCCTTGGTGGCTATTAGGTATCTCTATGGTCGCAACAACCTTCAGTTGTGATACTCCTAACCTTGTGACCAACATGGTAAGGGTTGATGGAGTTGCAGCAAACTGGCAATGGTGGGCATTCTTGTTGACAGGAATGATGACTGTTTTTATCTATGCGAAATTGTGGAACAGATCTAAGTCTTTGACGGATTTGGAATTCTATGAGCTTAGATATAGTGGCAAAGCAGCTTCTTTTTTGAGGGGCTTTAGAGCTTTATATTTAGGTGCTTTCTTCAATATAGTAATTATTGCTAGTGTATCATTAGCAATGATAAAGATTGGGGCAGTAATGATGGATTGGTCACCAGCGAAGACACTTATTATAGTCTCTGTGATAGTGTTGTTCTATAGTGTGGCAGGAGGTCTTACGAGTATTTTGCTTACAGACTTTCTACAGTTTTTCATTGCTATGATAGGTGCTATAGGAGCAGCATACTTTGTGGTAACTTCTCCGGAAGTAGGTGGATTACATAAATTGATGAATGCGCCAAGCGTAAAGCCGATATTGGATATAGTCCCTAAAGTATCGAACTTGGATGTATTTCTGACAATATTCCTGATTCCATTGGCTGTTCAGTGGTGGAGTGTATGGTATCCGGGAGCTGAGCCTGGTGGTGGTGGATATATAGCACAACGTATGCTTGCGGCGAAGAACGAAAAGAATGCTATGGGTGCTACCTTATTATTCAACTTTCTACATTATGCAATTCGTCCATGGGCATGGATTCTTGTAGCTTTGGCGTCTATAGTGGTATTTCCGGATATAGCATCATTGAAGGCCTCGTTTCCGGGTGTAGATCAGAATGTGATTGCAAATGACTTTGCATATCCTGCGATGTTGAGTAAATTCCTTCCTGTAGGATTTTTGGGTCTTGTTGTTGCATCTTTGATAGCAGCTTATATGTCGACAGTTTCTTCTCAGATCAACTGGGGAGCTTCATATATTGTAAATGACTGGTATGCCAGATTTGTGAACAGAAAAGCATCAGAAAAGAAGAAAGTGTTGGTAGGTCGTATAGCAACCTTGTTACTTGTAGTGGTTTCTATATTGATAGCCTTAGTTCTGACGAGTGCATTACAGGCATTCCAGATTTTGCTTCAGATAGGAGCAGGTACAGGACTGATTTATATAGTCAGATGGTTCTGGTGGCGAATAAATGCATATACAGAAATTGCGGGTATGGTAATTTCTTTCGTTATAGCTATTGTACTTGCTATTCTGAAGAATTATGGCATCCTTGAGCTTAAGCCTTATTATGAGATTCTACTTGGAGTTGGAATTACTACTATAGGGTGGTTAATTGTGACTTTCGTTACTCCTCCGACAGATAAGGAAAGACTAAGAAGTTTCTATAAGAAGATACGTCCTGGTGGACCAGGTTGGAAGAAAGTTGTTGATGAAGCTTCAAGTGAAGGTATAGAACTTGTAAAAGAGAAAGATCTTGCATATGATGTACCTACAGGTATTTTATGTATGATCTTGGGTTGTATCTCTATTTATTCATGCTTGTTTGGTATTGGATACATCTTCTATGCAAAATGGCCATTTGCTATTGGATACTTTGTAGTTTCTGCAATTAGTGGCATATTCTTGTTTAAATACATGAAGAAATTAAAAATGAACTAATATGTGTGCTTCAAGAGCATATACTACTTTAGTCATAATGGCTGCCGGAATGGGCAGCCGTTATGGTGGTAGTAAGCAGATAGATCCTATAGGCCCTAATGGTGAGATATTGATGGATTATTCTATTTACGATGCTTTATATTGCGGTATAAAGGAAGTTGTCATCATTGTAAATGAAGATATACGACCAATTTTATCCCAACACCTTCAGTCGAAGTTTAAAGACAGAGTGAGTATCAAGTATGTTGTCCAGTCTTGTGATATGCTTCCCGAGATGTTTGACTGTCCAAAAGGGCGTATAAAACCATGGGGAACGGGTCATGCTCTATACTGTGCGAGAGAATATATAAAGGGTTCTTTTATTGTGATCAATGCTGATGATTTCTATGGGAGGGAATCTTTCTCTATAGCTTGTCAGTTTTTGGGTGATGAAGCTGCAAAAGATGAGTTTGGCTTAGTAGGTTTTGCACTCAAAAACACCTTGTCAGAGAATGGAAGCGTTTCTCGAGGGGTCTGTAATATAGATAGTAATAATTACCTGAAAGGGATTAATGAATATGTGAATATCTTATTTAATTCTAATACAAATAATATAACAGGTGATGATATTAATGGAAGATCTGATATTATAAATATGGATAAAATCGTTTCTATGAATATGTGGGCAATGAGTTCGGTCTTATTCAAACATTTGCATGATGATTTTATTGATTTTCTAAATCATAATATTAATTCTCCATCTTCAGAATTTTATTTACCAGAGACGATTAATAATATGATTGAATCATCAAAAGTCAGAGTAAGAGTTCTTAAGACTAACTCGAAATGGTTTGGGATAACATATCTTCAAGATAAGATAAATACAAAGGAGAGTATTTATAATCTTATACATAAAGGTGTTTATCCTGAAGATATCAAAGCCTAAATTTGTATTCTCTAAACATTGGGCGTTATGACTTCAGATAATTATTTTGAATCGATTATTAGTAGATTTCGTGTTGAGGGTGAATTCTATGATTATAGTGTTTTAAGTCTTGGGCATATTAACGAGTCATATGTTATTACTACACGAAAAGGTATATTCAAGAGAAATTACTTCCTGCAAAAAATAAACAATCTTGTATTTCCTAATACCACTGAGTTATCTGAAAACATTTATAGGCTGACTTGTAGAATGAAGGAGTTCTATAAGGACATGCATTGTATGTATCCATTAGAGTTGATTCTGACAAAGAAGAATGAATACGAGCATATTGATCGTAAATCACAGCATTGGCGGTTATTTAACTTTATTCCCAATGGATATTCCAAGAATACTGTCGATAGTGAATATATGGCCTATGAAGGTGGAAAGGCTTTTGGTATATTTCAAAGGATGCTAAATGAAATTCCCATTGATGAGATGCATACAACTATTTCTCACTTTCATGATATGAATCTTAGGCTTAATCATTTTGAGAAAGCAGTAGAAAATTCAGGGGAAAGAAAAGCAAATGCCTTAGATGAGATTGCTTTTGTAAGCGAAAGAAAAGAGTTGAGGTTCTTGATTGAGGATCTTATGAAAGAAGGTTTACCATGGAGGATCACACATAATGATACAAAGATCAATAATCTCATTTTTGATAATGATTTGAATAAAGTGAAATCTGTTGTTGATCTTGATACTGTAATGAAGGGGACAGTTATTTTCGATTTTGGTGATATGATGAGAACATTTTGTTCTACAGCAGAAGAAGATGAAGCAGATCTTTCAAAAGTCACGATTAACTTAAGGTATTTACAATCTCTTGCCGAAGGATATATTTGGGAGTTGGAAAAAGATCTTAATCGGTGTGAGTTGGATAACTTGTATATTTCAGGAAAATATATGTGTTTTATTATGGGGGTTAGGTTCCTTACAGATTATTTAGAGGATGATCATTACTTTAAGATTTCTTATCCTGAGCATAATCTGGTTAGAGCTAAAAACCAACTGAAGCTTGTCCGAGAGTTGGAAATACATGAAGCTGAGATAAAAAAGATTATATCAGATTTAGTTGAAAATTATTAAAAAGCTGCAATTATCTAAAAACCATATATTTTATTATAGATTATTCTCGTTTGTAATTTGATAACTTAAATCAATGTATTTGAGTTATTTCATTCTTATAAAAAAACTATTCCCTCCTTATTTTTTATTTAAATATTATTTTATCATGAAATCCGAAAGAGTCAATACATATAAAAAACATAATTTAAGCCTTACTAAAGATATTGTTTGTGCTTTGATGAAAGGGAATAAGAATCAAACAGAATCATTTATGACTTTTGTTTCTTCATGTGTTAGTTATTGCTGTAGTAATAATTATCGCTGCGATATTTAATTCTAAGTATAAAATTAAAAGACGCTCTTATCAATTAGGTAAGAGCGTTTTTTTATGAGGCTGTTTTTAAACTACTTCTTATTGGAAGAGTGACAATTTTTCAATGCCTTTTATATCTGGATTCGATATACTTTATTATTGAAAAATAAAAAGTAGGTAAATATTCCGAATTGGAATTCTCTAACGGTCAGTTGCTAGTTTATTATAAAATGTAAAAAGAGCTTAAAAAGATGTTGTTGAATTTTTATTCAATCTAAAAAATCATACATTTGCAATTCGCGTAAATGATTGATACGAAAATTTATTAGAAACACTTTAAATCAGTATTACCATGAACAACGCTAATTACCGTTTTCAACTTCCAAAGAATGAACCAGTAAAGCCTTATACTAAAGGTAGTGAAGAACGTCGTCTTCTTAATGAAGAACTAGAACGTCAAAAGAATATACAAGTAGAAATACCAATCATTATTGGTGGTAAAGAGATTAAAACTGGTGACACAGGTAATGTTGTAATGCCTCATGATCATGGTCATGTATTAGGTACTTATCACAAAGCAGGTGCAAAGGAAGTTCAAATGGCTGTTCAAGCAGCAATGGAAGCTAAAGAAAAATGGGCTAACCTACCATATGAAGAGAGAGCTGCTGTTATGCTGAAAGTTGGTGAGCTTATAGCTACCAAGTATCGTTATGTAATGAACGCTGCTACAATGTTAGGGCAAAGTAAAACCCCTCATCAAGCAGAAATTGAAGCCGCTTGTGAAACTATAGATTTCCTTCGTTTTAATTGTACATATGCATCTCAAATATATAGTGATCAACCTTTACAGTTACAAGATCATTATAACCGTGTTGAATATCGTCCTCTTGAAGGATTTGTATTTGTAGTTTCTCCATTTAACTTTACAGCAATTGCTGCTAACCTTAATGCCTCTCCGGTATTGATGGGTAACACTACTGTATGGAAACCTGCAACTACATCTATTCTTTCAAGTTATTACTTGATGAAGATATTCCAAGAAGCTGGAGTTCCTGATGGAGTAATTAACTTTGTTCCTGGTACAGGTAGAGTTATTGGTGGAGTATGTTTGACACATCCAGATCTAGGTGGTATTCACTTTACAGGTTCTAATGGTACATTTAACCATATGTGGAGAACTATTGGTGAAAACCTTGAAACATATAAATCTTATCCAAAACTTGTTGGAGAAACAGGTGGTAAAGATTTTGTTGTTGCTCACCATTCTGCTCCTGCAAGAGAAGTTGCTACAGGTTTAGTACGTGGTGCTTTTGAATATCAAGGACAGAAATGTTCTGCTGCATCCAGAGCTTATATTCCTCAAGGTATGTGGAATGACGTTAAGGAGCATATGGGCGAGATGCTAGGTAGAATGAAAATGGGAGATATTTGTGATTACTCTACTTTTATGGGTGCTGTAATTGATGAATCTTCATTTGACAATATTACTAAGCATATTGATATAGCTAAAGAATCTGCAGATGCAGAAATTCTATTTGGTGGTGGTTATGACAAGTCTAAAGGATACTTCATTGAGCCTACAGTTATTGTAGCTAAAGATCCTAAGTTTGTTACAATGGAAGAAGAGTTATTCGGCCCTGTGATTACTATCTACATTTATGAAGATGATAAGTATGAAGAGGTTCTTGACTTATGTGATAAGACATCTATTTATGCTCTTACTGGTGCTATCTTTGCAAAAGATCGTTATGCACTACAAATGGCATATAATAAGTTGAGATATGCTGCAGGAAACTTCTACTTTAATGACAAGCCAACTGGAGCTGTTGTTGGACAGCAACCATTTGGAGGTTCCAGAGGTTCAGGAACTAATGATAAAGCTGGAAGTTATATGAATCTTATCCGTTGGACTAACCCAAGAACGATAAAAGAAGTTTTTGTATCACCAACTGATTTTGTATATCCATATCTTGATCAAGAATAATCTTAATTTATATTAAGATCGATTTGTGATAACAAGCACTTTTTCCATATATTTGCATTAAACCGTTAATGTGAGTAATGGGGAAAGTGCTTTTTTTATTGGAATAGGGATGTTTGATATAAATAGAATATTTAACTTTTATCATTTCTTATAATCTTCGAGGCTTCCACATTGCATTTTAAATTGAGTTTTAGATTTCCTGTAATATATAAGGAGAGCTAATTTTTTTTGACTTGACGGTTTGTGTGTGTAGTAAAAATCAGAAAAGCTGAAATAATTTAATTTAACATTCTAATTCTCATTTTATGGAAAACGCTAGAGGAAAATATAATCTCCAAGAAGTTTTAAATAAATTAGGCATTGAAGAGGTAAATAGCGGTGCAAGTACTGGTACTGTATGGTTTGATACTAAAGGTGATATTAAAGAATCTATTTCTCCCATTGATGGAAAAGTTATTGCAAGTATCCGCCAAGGTACTTGGGATGATTATGAGAAGATAACAGAAACTGCTCAGAAAGCATTTAAAGAATGGAGAATGGTTCCTGCTCCGAAGAGAGGTGAGATTGTCAGACAAATGGGCAATGAACTTCGTAAGTATAAAGAACCATTAGGAGCTCTAGTTAGTTGGGAAATGGGAAAGGTCTATCAAGAAGGTCTTGGTGAAGTTCAGGAGATGATCGATATTGCTGACTTCGCTGTTGGACAATCAAGACAACTTTATGGATTTACAATGCATTCTGAGAGAGAACAACATCGTATGTACGATCAGTATCATCCACTTGGAATTGTAGGGGTAATTTCAGCGTTTAACTTCCCTGTTGCTGTATGGGCATGGAATACTATGTTAGCTCTTATTGCTGGTGATGTTGTGATATGGAAGCCTTCATCAAAGACTATGCTTTGTGCAATTGCTGCATCAAAGATTATGACAGATGTACTTAAGAGAAATAATATGCCTGAAGGTATAATTAACCTTATCGCAGCAGGTTCAAAATATGTAGGGGATGATTTCCTTGCAGATAAGAGAGTTCCTTTAATTTCTTGTACTGGATCAACAGCTATAGGTAAGAAAGTAGGTCGTATTGTTGGTGAGCGTCTTGGTCGTTCTCTTCTTGAATTAGGGGGAAACAATGCAATCATTATTACTCCTGATGCTGATCAGGATATGGCACTTAGAGCTACTTTGTTTGGTGCAGTGGGTACTTGTGGACAAAGATGTACTTCTACTCGTAGACTTATAATTCATGAATCTATATATAATGGATTTAAGGAAAAGCTTGTAAATGCATATAAGCAAGTTACAATTGGCAATCCTATGGATCCTAATTCTCTTATTGGCCCTATGATTGATCAGGGAGCTACTAAAGACTTTATTCATGCACAAACTGAGGTTGTAAGAGAAGGCGGTAAGATTGTTTATGGAGGTGAAATCCTTGAAGGTCCTGGATATGAGTCTGGATGTTATGTAATGCCTTGTATTGCTGAAGCAGAGAATCATTACAATATCGTTCAAGAAGAAACTTTTGCTCCTATATTATACTTGATCAAGTATAAGACCATAGAAGAAGCTGTAGAACTTCATAATGGAGTTCCTCAAGGACTTTCTTCAGCTATATTCTCTACAAATATGCTTGAGACAGAAAAATTCTTATCTCATATGGGATCTGACTGTGGAATAGCAAACGTAAATATTGGAACTTCTGGTGCTGAGATTGGTGGAGCATTTGGAGGCGAAAAAGAAACTGGCGGAGGTAGAGAGTCTGGTTCTGATTCTTGGAAGGTTTATATGCGTCGTCAAACGAATACTATCAATTTTTCCAAAGAACTTCCGTTAGCACAAGGAATAAAATTCGATTTATAGAGTTTATCAAAGATACATTGTGTGTTAAAAAGTCAAGAGCTGTCCCTTATGGGAGGCTCTTTTTTGTTATTTGATGAGTAGGATATAAGTGTTTTTTGTCTAATAAAGTATTAATACATTCCTTAAATAATTCCTAAATATTTAAGTTATTTTAAATAGTAAGATATGTTTTAATACATATTCCTATATTTTTAAATTTGCAATTAGTTAACAAATCATTATAAGTTTAATATAAACAAATTACATAATGTTAAATTCTTATCTTAAGCCTGCAGCAACTCTTATGTTAGCAGGATCTTTGTTATTTAGTGGGGTAGCTTTTGGACAAGACAAAAAAGAAGAGAAAGAAGAAAAAGGATATAAATTCACAGAAGTGAAAGATATACCTGTTACTTCTGTAAAGAATCAGTACAGATCAGGAACATGCTGGAGTTTTTCTGGCTTGGGACTTATGGAAGCTGAGATAATCAGAAAAGGAGGAGAACCAACAGATCTATCAGAAATGTTTGTTGTAAGAAACTGCTATTCTGATAAAGCTGAGAAATATGTAAGACTTCATGGAAGTTTAAACTTAGCTGCTGGTGGTGGTTTTAGTGACATCTTGTATGTGATGAAGAACTATGGTATGGTTCCTGAGAATGCTTATGAAGGATTAAACTATGGTGAGAAGAAACATACTCATGGTGAGATGGATGTTGTACTTAAAGATTATGCTGATGCTGTTATCAAGAATAAAAACCGTAAGCTGACACCAGCATGGCATAAAGGTTTTGATGGTATCTTAGATGCATATTTAGGTGAGTATCCAAGCAACTTTAAAGTAGAAGGAAAAGAGTATACTCCTGAATCTTATCTTAAGTCTTTAGGTTTAAATGCTGATGATTATATTGAAATCAGTTCATTTACTCACAAACCATATTACAAACCATTTATTATGGAATTACCTGATAACTGGATGTGGGCAGAGACTTATAATGTACCTCTTGATGATATGATGGAGATCATTGATAACGCTCTTGAGAATGGTTATACTGTTGCTTGGGCTTCTGACGTTAGTGAAAAAGGTTTTTCATGGTCTAATGGTGTAGCTGTTGTTCCTGATGCTGAAAGAGAAGACCTTGCAGGTACTGAAAAAGAAAAATGGGAAAAGCTTACTTCTAAAGAAAAAAGAAGTGCTCTTTACAGCTTTGATAAACCTGTAAAAGAAAAGAAAATCACTCCTGAAATGAGACAAGCTGCTTATGATAATTGGGAAACTACTGATGATCATGGCATGTTACTTACAGGAATTTCAAAGGATCAAGAAGGTAACAGATTCTATAAAGTAAAGAATTCATGGGGTAATGAAAACCATAAGTATGATGGTTATTTCTATGCTTCAAAGCCTTTTGTAGCTTATAAAACTACAAACATTATGATTCATAAAGATGCTGTTCCAAAGAGTATCAGAAAGAAATTAGGTTTGAAATAATATCATTCCAATAAGATATAAGAGAGGCTGTTATTAATTATTAGTAACAGCCTTTTTTATAAGTGAAATAGTTTTTGAATTATTTCACTTATCTAAAATATAGAATATTGAAATAGATGTAGTAACGTCTGATAATGACAAAAACTAATTTAAAAAAAACTAGAAATAATTATCTCGGGCTTAAAAGTAATTATCTCGGGCTTAAAAATAGTTTTGTCGAGCTTAAAAGTAATTATCTCGGGCTTGTTTTTATTTCTAAGATTTAAAGAATAATTTTTTTTTGAATTAAAAGAGAATTGTTAACTGTAATTTTAAATTTTAACATATATATTGAGATATTGTTAATCTCAGATACTCAATGAGTATGCTTTTGATAAAGGATTTTTTAGTAAAAAAAGTCAGCTAAGTAGTTTGATAATTCAAAAATAGCTGTATATTTGCACCGCTTTACAAAATAAAGTGTTCTTATAAATCGGGGGCGATTAGCTCAGTTGGTTCAGAGCACCTGCCTTACAAGCAGGGGGTCACTAGTTCGAATCTAGTATCGCCCACATAAAAGAGAGCATTAAGCTCTCTTTTTTTTTGTCTTTCCTGTTATTATTAGCAATAATTAAATTTCATTATCGTTAATTGAATTAAGTTTTGGTGAAATCAATGTATTCTCACATTGTAGAGGTCTTGAGTTTTGTTTTTGGTTAGAAAAATTTAGTAAAAAAAGATGAATGACATGAAAATGTCATCCTATTTGGTATATATTGTAACCAAAAATAGAGATTCATGAAAAGATATTTTATAAGCTCTCTTGCAATAAGTTTCGTTTGCTTATTTATTTTAAGTAAAAGTTTATTAGCGCAACAAGAAGACAAGTACACAGAGACGCTATCCTACACATTAATTTGGAGCGATAAGAATGGTGATGTTGAAGAGAATAATGACTTTCCTGGTCAGATTATTTTTGAAGACGCAGTAACTGATTCTAAATATCCTAATATTCCTATTTTTTATAAGAAGATTCCAGTTTCCTCTGATGCATCAGGATGGGAACTAACTATAGAACCACTATCTACAAGTGAAATTAATGCATCTGATTATCCTTCGAACCTTTCTGATTTGGCGACTACAGAATTTATGTTAGAATATAGGTTTCAATCTTTGAGAGGTGAAGCATTTTTAGCAATAAATATCTTTCCGTTTTTAAAAGTTGATGACAAATTAAAAAGACTTGAGAATTTTAATTTAGTTATTAAATCAGATAAAGAAGACTTTATTATAAAACAAGAATCTGTTTGGCCTGAGGAAACTGTATTAGCAAGAGGTAACTTCTATAAATTCGGGGTAAAGAATACAGGAGCATATAAGATTACATATCAGGACTTAAAAGATATGGGTATAAATGTGAGCTCTATAGCACCTGATAATATTCGACTTTATGGATTGCCGGGAGGTTTATTACCAGAGAAGAATAGTGATTTTAGACATACAGATATACAAGAGATTCCAATTAAGGTGGTAGTATCTAATAAGAGTAAATTTTCCACTAACGATTACATAATATTTTATGGTGATGGGCCAAGACAATGGGTGTATAATGAAAATACACACTTTAGTCCAATCTTTAATTATAGCAATGATATTACATATTATTATCTGAATTTTGATAAAGGCAAAGGTAAACGTATTGAAAGTGTAGAAGAGCAGAGCACAGCTCAAGTTAATACAAATAGATATGTGTTCTACAAGATATATGAAGATGTAAAATATAACTTGATAAATTCAGGAAGAATTTGGTTTAGTGATAGATTTGATGTGGCTACACGGGCGTATAATTATAATTTCGATATGCCTAATAGAATAGTAGATTCAGCATGTTATATTCAATCTTTTTTTGGTCAGGAATCAAATGTAAATTCATCTTTTAGTATAAATGTTAATGGTGATAATGTGCTTTCAGAACCTATTTCAGGTTATTCAGATAGGCCAGGGGTTCTTGAGAAGTCAATAAGCTTTTCTAGTAATCAGAAAAACCTTAGAGCTAGAGTTTTGTTTAATCCGGGATCATCATCATCAATTGGATATATGAGTTATTTGGCATTGACAGGATGGAATAAACTAGCTTATCAAAATACAACATTAGACTTTAGAGCTCCTTTAAATATAGGAGAAGGCAATGTCACTGGATATGAATTGTCATCATCAAAGAGAATAAATGTATGGAATGTAACAAATAGTGTTTCTCCTAAGAACATTATCTACTCTTTTAATAATAATATCATTCGATTTAAGAATAAGTCAGAGCGTATAGAACAGTTTATTGCTTTTTCTGACGATGATGCCTTAAGAGGACAATTGATAATAGAGAAGATGAGATCTATTAAGAATCTTCATTCCTATAAAAATGTTGAATATCTTATTTTTGCTCCTGAAGAATTTAAAGAACAAGCAGAGAGATTAGCAAGGATTCATAGAGACGACCAAGGATTAAATGTAAAAGTAGTAGATCCTAAAGATGTGTATGAAGAATTTTCTGCTGGCCGATTGGATATTAGTGCCATTAGAGATTTTATTAGAATGGTGTATCTGAGAAGTAATTGGTTTAAGCCATTGCGTTATGTTTTGATGTTTGGAGATGCATCATTTGATTATAGAGATATAAATAAACATGGAAAGAATTTTGTTCCAACATGGGAATGTGCAAGCACAACACAAAGTCTGATAAGCAATTATAGTACAGATGATTATTTTGCACTATTGAGTTTTGAAGAAGGTGATAATACATTACAAGGACTTCTTGATGTGGGAGTTGGTCGTTTTCCTGTAGAAACAGTTATACAAGCAAAGCAAGCTGTTGATAAAGTAGAAAGGTATTTATCCAATAGAGATCAAGTGAAAGGAAACTGGAGAAACTTAGCAACATTCATTTGTGATGATGAAGATTCTAATGGACATCTTCATGATGCAGAATATTTATCGAAGAGGCTTCAAAAGACTCATCCTCGAATTAATGTAAATAAGATTTATCTTGATGCATATGATCAAATAACTACATCTGCAGGTAAGAGAGCTCCTTCTGTGAATAAAGCAATAAATGAGGCCATAAACAAAGGGACTTTCCTTGTTAATTATAATGGGCACGGAGGAGAAGTAGGCTGGGCTGAAGAGAAGATATTAGAAATATCAGATATCAACAGTTGGAACAATACTAACCAACTTCCATTATTTATTACAGCAACATGCGAGTTTAGTCGTTATGATGATGTAGAAAGAACTTCAGCTGGGGAGTATGTGTTTTTAAATCCCAAGGGTGGTGCAATAGCATTGTTCTCAACCTCCAGAGCCACCTATAAAACCTCAAATCTAAACTTGAATACAGCAGTATTAGATACATTGTTTTCATGTGAAGATGATAAGCAATTAGGACTTGGAGAGGTGCTTAGAAGAGCTAAGAATAATATAGCAGGTTTAGAAAATAAACGTAAGTTTATACTATTAGGAGACCCTGCATTATGTCTTGTTAAACCTGAATTTGATTTAGAGATTACCGAGATGAATGGTAAATCAATAGAATCAACAGAATTAGATACAATTAAGGCATTATCAAAAGTTGATCTTAAGGGAATAGTAAAGAATAGTTCTGGGAATCTGAATGAAGATTTTTCAGGAGAACTCACTGTTGACATTTATGATAAGAAGACTGGTTTTACCACAAAGGGGGATGGTAATTCTTCTCCAGAGCTAATAAAGGTTTTTAATAGTAAGATCTACTCAGGAAGAGTAAATGTAGATAAAGGGGAATATTCATTTTCTTTTATGGTACCTAAAGATATTAACTATAGTTATGATAAAGGAAGAATATCCTTATATGCTAAATCTTTAGAATCTGATGCTGCTGGAAGCAATTCGGATATTACAGTAGGAGGGTTTAATGATGATGCTGTGATTGAGTACAATGGCCCGGATATTACTTTATATATGAATGATTCGAATTTTCTTGATGGAGATTATACAGATAGAAATCCTGTATTTATTGCTGATGTTTTTGATGAAAGTGGGATAAACACAACAGGAGCAGGTATAGGGCATGATATTCTAGCAGTGTTAGATAATGATAAGAATAATCCTATTGTGCTTAATAATTATTATCAAGCAGAGATAGGTAGTTATCAAAGAGGAAAAGTTGCATATCAACTTACAATGCTAGAGGCAGGGAGACATACTATTTCATTAAAGATATGGGATGCTATGAATAATTCTTCGACCAAAGAGATATCGTTTGTTGTAGCAAGCAAATCTGACTTTGTATTGAAAGATTTGAAGAATTATCCAAATCCAATGAGTTCAACAACACATTTTTCTTTTAATCACAACCAAGTGGGTGATAAGTTAAGAGTAGAAATCAGAATCTATGATATCATGGGTAAGCTTATGAGAGTGATGAAAGAAGATGTTGTATCAACAAGTTATTCTACAACTGTTATGAGTTGGAATGGGTGTTTAGCAAGTGGATCACCATTGTCTAATGGTATATATGTATATACAATAGATGTAGAGAATTTAAAGACTGGTACAGTAATAAGAGATAAATCAAAACTTATTATTAATAGGTAATAAAAACAGGAGTGCATCTCTCCTGTTTTTATATTTATAGTCTTAGATATAAGTCAATAAAATAATTAGCATGAGGCAATTTTTAATCATAGTTTTTTTTCTAGTGTATATATTGTCTGTCTCAGGACAGGTGCATAAAATTGAAGATATAAATAGTTTGGAATGGAAGACCTCAAGCCGTCAGTATGAAAAAGCAGGTTATACATTTGAGGGAGCTATACATGAATTTGGAAAAGAAGATTTGCCATTTTTTGTAAAAACTTTTCCATTGGCTAAGAACAGCTTAGTTCAAGAAGTGCGTTTAATTCCAATAGATACTCTAATTCTTGTAGAGGAAGAAGTTCTTATTAAGAACTCATTAATTCAAAAAGATTTTCGGATTGAATATTCTATTTTAACACAGAATCAAGAAAGAATATTACAGGTATCATTACTTCCTATAAAATGTAGTGCTGATGGAAGTAAATACATTAGGTTAAAGAATTTTAAGTTAAAGGTTGATTTGAAAGATAATGTTATGTCTTCATTAGACATGATTCAATATCAACAAAAAGAATCACCATTATCAAAAGGCGATTGGTATAAATATAGAATTCCTAAAACTGATATATATAAAATTAGTGGTAAGGATTTAGAGTCAATAGGTATTGATTTAAAATCAATAGACATTAATAATGTAAGAATATTTGGTTTCTCAGAAGGTGCTTTAAAGGAAGAGATAGATGATCAGCCTATTCCAAACCTTATAGAATTACCTGTTAGGATTAGACAAAAGGAAAAAGATGTTTTTTCTGAAGATGATTTTTTACTTTTTTATGCAAGGGGGGCAGATAGATATGCCTATAATTTTTATAAAGAACGGTTTGATCTGGAAAAGAATTATTATTCAAAGTATTCATATGTGTTTATTAATGTAGGTCAAATTCCTTCTAAAAAGATTTTAAATGGAGAGTTGATAGATGATACAGTTGATACTAAATTTGATACCTTTTTAGATTATAAAATATATTATAAAGATAGTATCTCTTTACTGAGAACTGGACGCATCTTTGTTGATGATAAAAGACTTGATGAAGAGATTCCTGAAAGGATATATGAGTTTGATTTCCCCGGCATTATAAAAAAAGAAAAAGTATTTGTTGATTATGAATTTGTAGCAAGAACCTTTGTAGAAGGTAAGCTGGTAATTGGAGAAAGTAAACAAGATATAAATATCTATGATACAGTTTCTATTACCAAAGTTAAGCAGGGATCTTCTGTTTATGCTAGAATGTTGAAAAAGGAATGTTCGTATTTTCCAAATAGAGATTTACAAGAATTAGTATTGAATTTTTCAGGTAGTAAATCAGCAGAAGCTTATATTTCATATATTCAGCTAAGTGCTTATTGTAATTTAAATTATAGTGAAAAATTTAGTTTTAGAAATCCTGCTTCACTGAAGAGTGGAGGAATTCATGAATATCAAATAACAAATGCTTCAGATGAAGTTCACATATGGAATGTAACAGATCTTACTGATGTTAATGAATTGGAACTAATAAGAGAAGATAATTTAGTTAAGTTTAATGTTGAGCAGGAAAATAGTCTTTTAGAGTTTATAGCTTTTTCATATGAAGAAGCTGTATCACCCCAGTTTGTTGATAAGATTGAAAATCAAAATCTTTGTGCTATACCATCTTGTGATTATCTTATTATCTCTGCCCCAGAATTCATAGAGTATGCTAAGAAGTTAAAGGATATACATAATCAGAATAATGATTTATCAATTCAGGTTGTTAACGTTGAAAAGATATATAATGAATATGGCGGTGGAAGGTTAGATCCTTCTGCGATTAGAAATTTTATACGATCTATTTATTTAAAGGGGACAGATGATAATAGACTCAAATATGTATGCCTGTTTGGAAATGCTAGTTTTGATTATGAGCATGAAAAAGATAACAGAAGAAAAATGGTTCCTACTTATGAATCTATAGAATCCTTTAGAGATTTAGGCTCATTTTGTTCTGATGATTATTTTGCTTTGATGGATATAGATGAAGGATTAAATTGCTATGGTCTTATTGATTTGGGAATAGGGAGAATAGTTGCTGAAAATCAAAATGAAGCAGAGAGTATTATAAATAAAATAAAGAGATATTATGATATTACTGACTTTGAGGAATATCAGAGTGAATTATGCCTATTGGCTGATCACGGAGATGGTAATTTGCACATAAAATATTCAGAGAAGATAGCAACTCTTTTAGAGAAAGATATTCCTGATTTCCATGTAAACAAAATATATTTAGATGCTTTTGAAGAAGTGTATAGTGGGGGTGTAAGAAAGTTTCCTAAAGCTCAAGAAAAATTAAAAGAGGCATTTGAACAAGGCTCTTCTATTATATCTTATTTTGGACATGGAGATAGCAAAGGCTTTTCTTCAAGTAAGGTGTTAGATCATACATTTGTGAATAGCTTAAGTAATAAATATAATCTGCCATTGATGATAACTGCTACTTGCGAATTCGCTCAATATGATGACCCCTTGATAGATCCTTGCGGGTTTAACTTATTAGCTAAGGAGGATGGTGGAGCTATTGCTTTAGTGACGACATCCCGAAAGACAATGGCTCATGACAACCTTAATTTAACAACCAAAATATTCAAGAAGCTAAAGGATGTTTCTGATGACAAAACATTACGATTTGGGGATTTACTTAAAAGTAGTAAAGACTTCTTTACTTCAAACAATTTAAATTACTATTTATTAGGAGATCCTGCCTTACCATTAAAACGACCTTCTAATAAGATTAAGATATCTCATTTTTCAAGTATAAATGATGGTGGTCTTGAAAATGATAATGACTCTATATTTGTAGGGAATATGGTATCTTTTTCAGGAATAGTATCGAATAAGGAAGGAATTAGAAACAATGACTTTAATGGAAAAATAAAGTATGTTTTATATGATCAGCCCAACCTTTTTAATACAATGGCAAATCATGATAATGACCAGACTTATGATTTTATGCAACAAAATAAGATTCTATATGAGGGATTGATTGATGTAAAGGATGGTGAGTTTAATGGTGTGTTTAAATTGCCTGCTAAAGTTAGTGAGCAAAAAGGAAAGCCTAAATTATTCTTATTTGGGTATGATAATGAGAAGTCTAATGCATCAGGGTTTTATGATGACTTTAAAATAAATACAACAAGAGAAGTTATTAATGATGGAGAAGGGCCTAAGGTATCATATTATTTTAATTCTCCTTTATACAAAAAAGAAGACTGTCTTTCTTTTAATTCCACATTATATTTGTTTTTAGAAGATAAAGATGGGATTAACTTTTTTGATGGAGAAATAGGACAGCAAATAAATTTGATAATAGATAATAATTCCCGAACAAAAGCATTTTTAAAGAATAGGTTTGTTCCTGTTTGTAATGATTATAGTAAAGGTGAGATTGTTTTTCCAATACAAAATTTGCAAAAAGGAAGGCACAATATTACTTTTACAGCATATGACTTATTAGGAAATAAGACAGTTGTAGATATTCCATTTTATGTAGGAAGTAAAGGTGATATTAATTTAAATAGAGTTTATGCATTTCCAAATCCTGCAAAAAAGAGTGTATCTTTCTTTTTTGAGCATAATCAAATACCTGATACTTATAGAATAGATATAGGAATATATAATCTACAGGGAGGATTAATACATAAAATAAGTAAGTGCCAATACCTGAATAGCTCTTCTGAAAATGTTATAAATTGGGACATTGATAAATCTGAAGGTGCAATTCTAAATGATGGTGTTTATTTGTTTAAATTTGTCCTGACTGATAAAAAAGGAAATCAGTCATTAAGGATTAGCAAGTTAGTCATCTCTAGAAATTAATCATATATAATAGATAAATTTAAAGTTATACGAATTAATATTCATAAACAAATATAGGTCCTTTATGAAAAATATAAAGTTCGCTCTAGCAGCCATATTTACAGTTATTACATTTACTAATCTTAGAGCTCAAAGTGATATTACTGGGCAAGTTGGAAATAGAGCTATTTCCACTGCTGTACCTTTCTTATCTATAGCTCCTGATGCCAGATCTGGAGCAATGGGCGATGTTGGTGTGGCAACAACTCCTGATGCTTCTTCTATGCATTGGAATGCTGCTAAATACGCTTTTATTAAGGATAAGGCTGGTTTTAATATTTCTTATAGTCCGTGGTTACGTGCATTAGTAAAGGATATTAACTTGGCTTATTTAAGTGGATATTATAAGTTGAATGACATGTCTGCAATATCTGCTTCTTTAACTTATTTCTCTCTTGGAGATATTAATTTTACAGATAATACAGGGAATTCTTTGGGTGTTTACAGACCTAATGAGTTTGCTGTTTCAGCTGGATATGCAAGGAAGCTTACTGATAATCTTTCTGGTTCATTTGCATTTAAATATATAAATTCAAACTTATCTCAAGGTCAAAATACAGGTACTTTAGATACAAAACCAGGAAGATCAATAGCTGCAGATCTTGGTGTTTATTGGCAAAAAGATGTGGATTGGTTTAACAATATGGATGCTGAATTTGCTTGGGGTGTTGCAATTACTAACATAGGATCAAAGATTTCTTATACTGATTCTGATACTGCAAAATATTTTATCCCTACAAACCTTCGTTTTGGGCCAAGATTGACTTTAAACATTGATGATTATAATAAAGTATCTTTTATGGTTGATGTTAATAAGCTTCTTGTTCCAACACCTGAAGTTGATAGGCAAGAAAATTCAAGTGGAGATGTTTATTACAGATTAGTTCAATCTAATGCTTCTCCATTCGAGGGAATGTTAGAGTCTCTATACAAAGCTCCTGATGGTTTTTCAGAGAAATTAAGAGAATTAACATGGTCTTTTGGTGCTGAGTATTGGTATGATAACACTTTTGCTTTACGAGGTGGTGTTTTCTATGAAGATAAGCAAAAAGGTGGTCGTCAATATGCAACTTTTGGAGCGGGTGTCAAATATAATCTACTTACATTAGATTTCTCATACTTAATTCCATTTACTCAGAATAATCCACTAGAGAAAACACTACGTTTCTCTATTAAGTTTGATTTTCCTAAGATCTAATTATGAAAATTAAAGTAGGAATGGGCTATGATGTTCACAAATTCTGTGAAGATAAAGATTTGGTATTAGGAGGAGTTAATATACCTTATGCTTTTGGATTAAAGGCTCATTCAGATGGAGATGTATTAATTCATGCTATTTGTGATGCTTTACTTGGAGCAGCGAATATGCGTGATATAGGATATCACTTTCCTGATAATAGTGATACTTATAAAGATATAGATAGTAAGGATTTACTATCAAAGGTAGTTTCTTTAATTGAAGTAAAAGACTGGAATATTTCTAATATTGATGTCACAGTTGCATTGCAATTGCCAAAGCTATCTCCTTATATTGATAAGATGAAGGAGGTTCTCGCTAAGGTATTAAAGATTGATATTGAAGATATTTCGATAAAGGCTACTACTACAGAGAAATTGGGCTTTGAAGGTAGAAAAGAAGGTGTTTCTGCTTATGCAGTAGCATTGATCATTCGAGATTAATATTTTATATAAAATATATAGGACGGCTACTCAATATTTGAGTAGCCTCTTTTTTTAGTTACAAGTACAGCAGATATATTTATATTTTAGGTTTATTTCTTATGAGGGGCAAGAGAGTTAGAACTATATCAATATTCTTAGTATTCATGTGTTTTTACTTTGTTGTAGAAGCAGGACAATGTTATAAAAACATGAACTTACATTTGCTATACATGGAATCGTTTGATATAACCAAGCGTATAAGTGATTCATTGGCTACAGAAAAAAAGATAAATAGCGCAAAAATTGCAATAAAATACTTTAGTCAAGAAAAGAATAAACTGGAATATGCTGATAATAGTTATCATCTTGCTGAATTGTTAGTTCGAAATCAGAATTATCAAGCTGCTATTAATTATTTACTTATTGCAAGAAAATTAAATACAGAGCTGGAAAGAATAGATAAGCTTATAGAAATAAATAACTTATTAGGGAGAATATACTTACATAATAAATTTGATTCAAGGCAAGCTTTAGAATTCTTTTTTGAAGCATTAAACTATTCTAAAAATATTAAGAACCAAGATAACATAGGGGAAATATACAACAACCTAAGTCAAATTTATCTCTTTGTTAAAGACTACAGTAAGGCCTCTGTATTTGCAAAACGTTCTTATTCTGTATATAAAGGAATGAATGACTCTGTGGGCGTAGCATTAAGCTTGAATACTATTGGAAGAGTTGAAAGAGGACAAAAGAACTATGAAAAGGCGATCTCCTATTTTAAAGAGTCTTTACAAATTCATAAGCTATTGAAGTGTTTAGATGGAGAAGCTTTGAATTATAAGAATATGGGGCTTGTATATTTTGATTGTAATGACCTTAATATTTCAAAAGAATTACTTTTGAAAAGCCTGAACATTTATAAAGGGCAACATAATACCTTTCATATCTCTGAAAATACTTTTTATCTGGGTAAAGTTCATTTTTTATTGAATGAGATTGATATAGCATTAGATTATCTAAAACAATCTCTTATGGCTTCTAAAAGCAGCTGTTGTCTTGATAATGAATTAAGAGTAAACCGTTTGTTAAGTGAAGTTTATGAAAAGAAAGATGACTTTGTGAGTGCACTGAACTATTTCAAATCCTATACAACTTTACTTGATTCATTGAAGAGTAAAGAGAATGCTATGCGACTTAATGAGATGCGATCTAGGTTTAATTTTACAGAACAACAAAAAGAATTACAAATAAAAGATCAGGAGAACTTTATTTTAAAGAGAAACCAGAAAATCAACAAACTGAAGCTATATATTGTCTTTTGGGCTTTATCTTTTGTGATTATATTGGGCGTAATTATAGTTAAAGTTTTGAGTAAGGGAAGAGAGAAGGATAGAGAATTACTCACTATAAACACAAAAAAGCATCTTGAGCAAAAAGAAATAATGGAAGCCGAATTGAAAAACAAACAGGAAGAACTTACCAATCTTGCTATCCATATTGCACATAGGAATGAGTTTATGAATAAGATACAAAAGAGCTTGAAGAAGCTTGAGAAATGCCCCGATAAAGAAAAAGAAGCAGAGATAAAATCAATTTTACTATTCCTGAATAGAAATATTTTGATAAATCAAGAGATAGCTGCATTGGAACATAACATTGATGAACATCTACAAGATTTTTTCGATAAGTTAACTAAGCAATTCCCAGACCTAACTAGAAAAGAACAGCAGTTATGTGGTCTTTTAAGACTGAATCTTTCAACTAAAGATATTGCATCAATTAGAAATTCTTCGGTTAAGGCTGTTGAGATGGGACGTTACCGCTTAAGAAGTAAATTAGGCCTGCAAACGACTGATAAGATAACAGAATTTCTTCAAAAAATATAGACTATTACTTGACAATGCTTCTTTGTTCTTTGTTAAAACTTAGCCTAACTCCTGTTTTATTCAAAATATCTCCATATAAGCTTAGTGTTAATTTGTAGAAGCCTGTTGTATTTTCAATAGTTGAAAATCAGTATATTGCTTTTTTAACGAGTGTTAAAAGTAGAATTATTTTATCACAAATAATGATAGTTGTAGAAGTGTTTTAGTAGTTTGTTTTAGTGTTAGAGTGTTTTATAAAATTAGATTTGCTTTCGAATTAAGTATTTAAAATTCTAATTTCAATCTGCTGACACGATGATTATAGATGGGGATAAACTTAATGAAAAAAGATTGATAGAAGGATGTTTGAATAACGATCCGATAGCTCAGAGGCAACTATATAAAACATATGCTTACAAGATGTATCCTGTATGTGTAAAATTGGCTAAAAGCCATGCTGATGTAGAAGATCTTTTACAGGAAGGTTTTATAAAGGTTTTTAATTACCTGAAAAACTTTAGAAGTGAAGGTTCCTTTGAAGGTTGGATCAGACGTATTATGGTAAATAGTGCATTGAACTTCTATAAAAGAAAAAATCTTATCGTTAAGGATATCGATATCGATCATTCTAACTACCTTCTTTCTGATAGAAATGGTGTGTTTGAACAATTGAGCTTAAAAGAAATTTATAGCATCATTGAAAAATTACCAAGAGGATATCAGACTGTGTTTAAACTAAGCACAATAGAAGGATATAGTCATAAAGAAATTGGAAAACGTTTAAATATATCTGTTAATACCTCAAAGTCTCAACTTACGAGAGCACGTAGTTGCTTGAAGAAGAAATTAGAAAATCATAGAAATCAGGTTTTAAATTAATAGTATTATTATTCTTATTCTGTTTAAGGTAGTAATATTAAACCACACTTATTATTAATATTTTTTTACAGAAAGCTGCTTTATGCAGCTTTTTTTGTGCCAATTATGATCTTTGTGTTTCTTCAGTAAGAAAAACCAAACTCGATGGAATAAGCTAATATATCAATACGTTTATAAAGCATTTATGAATTATTAACATAATGGTATCTTATTTGCATTGTAAGCATATCATAATTCTAGTAATTTTGCAACAGACACAATCAATTATAAATTAAACATTTCATTCTAATGAATTTAGCAGGGATATTATTACAAGTATCAGAAGTAGCTAAGAATGTAGGAGAGGCTGTAACTGGTGAAGAACCTACAGAAATCACAATGCCAATATGGGATTTAGTAAAGAGTGGTGGCTGGATTATAGCTATACTTGGTGTTTTTTCAGTAATTGCGGTTTATATTTTTATTGAGAGGTTCCTTATTTTAAATCAAGCATCTAAAGAAAATAAGAACTTCATGTCAAATATACGTGAATATATATTGAGAGGAAGATTAGATGAAGCTAAAGCTTTATGTAAAAATGAAAATTCCCCTATATCAAGAATGGTTGACAAAGGGATTTCCAGAATAGGAAAACCACTGAATGATATCAATGCAGCTATTGAAAATATAGGTAAATTAGAAGTAAGTAGGCTAGAAAAGAATATTGCAATGCTTGCTACAATCTCTGGGGCAGGTCCTATGCTAGGTTTCCTAGGAACTGTAATAGGTATGATTAAGGCTTTTTATGATATGTCAATGGCTGGTAATAATATTGATATTGTAACTCTGTCTTCTGGTATTTATCAAGCAATGGTAACTACAGTAGCAGGCCTTATTGTTGGAATTTTAGCATATATATGTTATAATATTCTTGTAGCCAGGGTAGAGAAATTAGTCTTCTTATTGGAAGCTAGAGCTACAGAATTTATGGACTTATTACACGAACCAGCTGCATAATTATAAAAACTCCTTTTATGGCAATCAAATCAAGAAATAAAAGAGATATTGGTTTTAGTATGGCTTCAATGTCAGACTTGGTTTTTCTCTTGCTGATTTTCTTTATGCTTACTTCAACTCTTATTGCTCCAAATGCTATAAAGTTATTATTGCCTTCAAGCAGTAGTAAGACTATGGCAAAACAGACTGTTACAGTGTATATAGATGACAAGTACCAGTTTTTTGTTGAAGAGAACAAAGTTAAAGAACAATCATTAAAGTCAACAATAGAATCAAAGCTCGCAGATAACCCAAATGGGAATGTGGTATTGAGAGCAGATAAAACTGTTCCAGTTCAATATGTAGTGAATGTTATTGATGCTGTTAATAATATTAATAATGAGTATCAGACAAGTCATAAAGTAATATTGGCAACAAAACCAAAAAAATAAAGTCTATGAATTGGACTAAAGAAAAGAGATATGGTTTAATTGGAACTGTTATTTTCCATGCTATCTTGCTTGTTCTATTCTTAACTCTCGCTTTTCGAACTCCTTTGCCTTTGCCTGGAGAAGAAGGTGTCGAAGTAAATCTGGGTTATAGTAATGTAGGACAAGGGAAGAAACAGTATGCAAAAGCTCCAAAGACAAGTCCAAAACCGAAACAAGAAAGTGTAAAGCCTAAGACTACTACAAGTCCGAAGCCACAAAAAGTTTCCAATGACCAATCTATTACTCAAAATACTGAAGATGCTCCCGCTCTTCCAAAAGAAAAGAAACCTGAGAAGGCTAAAATAGATTCTACGCGGGTAAAGACTCCATCAAAGGTATTGGCAGATAATACTAGTAAACCTAAAGAAAAGGTTGAAGAAACGCCGAAAGTGAATCCTCGAGCTCTTTATAAAGGTCCTTCGAAATCTTCTTCTGATGGAGGTAGCGAAGGAATAACCAATCAACCGGGAAATCAAGGGAAACCTAATGGCACTTTAGGAGCTCAAAAGTATGAGGGTGAAGGCGGTCTTGGTAATGGTATTAGCTTTAGCTTGAATGGAAGAAGCGCAAAGAATATTCCAAAGCCCGGATATAATTCTACTGAACAAGGTAGGGTTGTAGTCACTATTTATGTTGATAAAAGTGGGCGAGTACTTCGTGCTCAGGCTGGTGCAAAAGGAACGAATGTTTCTGATCCTTCTTTGAGAAGGGTAGCTGAGAAGGCTGCACTTAAGGCTAAGTTTAGTGAATCTTCAGCTGCATCCCAATTGCAAAAAGGTACAATTACTTATAATTTTATTCGAATGAATTAATGGTAGAGGCTGTCCAAAATAATTGGATAGCCTTATCTTTTGTCTCGTAATATTCTAACATGGGGAATGATTTTAATTCTAAAAATTTGCTAAAATCCATAAGCTGACTTAGCTTTGGTTTTAGATGAAATGATTTAAAAAGTCTGATAAAATAAAACAAAAAATGCCTGAAGTACTCTATATCTGATTTGCGACAAAAACATACAGAATGAGTAAACAGGTATTAGGCAAAAGTGACATAAATAAGCTCTTTGACAAATCATTCTTCACCTTTTTATATCAACCTACTTTAAAATAAAAACACTCGTTTTTTCTTCATTTCATACAATCATTAACTTAAAGATCAAAAGCCTAAAATCTG
>JBGRPZ010000015.1:0-54199 GCA_041725915.1 Hyphomicrobiales bacterium
TCCTGAGAAAATGAAAAGCTTAATTGATCTAAAAGAATTAACTAATTGATTTACAATACATAACTAACTGAATTATAAGATTTACCTTGACACTGTCCCACAAAGTGTGTAAGTTAAAAAATTAGGAGGATCCAGAAGCATTCTGGATTCTTTCTTCAAAAAGAATTAAGAACTGTCCATATATTAACCCCCAATTCCTGACTGACATTGTCCACTTTCTGGTAGCTTCTCGAATAGCCAAGAATACAGATTTGATAACCGCCTCGTCAGTAGGGAAAGACAGCTTATTTTTGGTGTACTTTCTTATTTTTCCATTAAGGTTTTCAATCAGGTTTGTTGTGTAAATTATCTTTCTAATCTCAAGAGGAAACTCTAAGAATGCCATTAGATTATCCCAATTCTGCTCCCAGCTTTTTATAGCATAACCATATTTATCTCCCCACTTTTGATCAAGATCGTTAAGAGCAGCTTTTGCAGCATCAATGTTAGGGGCGTTATATATGGCTTTCATATCTGTGGTAAACTCTTTTCTTTCTTTCCAAGAGACATATTTGCAGGAGTTTCTTACCTGATGAACTATACAGATTTGAGTCGTTGAGTTAGGAAATACGCTTTGTATGGCATTGGTAAAACCTTTGAGGTTATCTGTTACTGTTACTAACACATCCTTTACTCCACGGGCTTTTATGTCAGAAAGAACACCCAACCAAAAACTGGCAGATTCTTCTTTCCCGATCCATAAGCCCAGCACATCTTTTTTACCATTAGACTTCAGGCCTATGACAATGTAAACAGTCTTGTTAATAACTCTGGAATTATCCCTTACTTTAAAGGAAATCCCATCCATCCAAACGGTATAGTATATCGACTCAAGAGTTCTGTTTTGCCAAGCAGTAATGTCCTCAGTAACCTTATCTGTAATACGGGAAATGGTAGTGGGAGAAACTTCAAAGCCGTATATTTCATCTATTTGACGTGTAATATCCTGATTAGACATACCCTTAGCATATAATGAGACAATCACATTCTCTAAGCCTTCTGACATATTACGTCTCTTGGGAATAAGCATAGGATTAAAGCTTCCATCACGATCACGAGGCACTTCTATAATATCCTCACCATAATATGTCTTTATTGTCTTTTTTCCATATCCATTACGGGAATTATTTGAATGGTTTTTTTGATGCTTATCATAACCTAAATGAGCATCCAATTCTCCTTCAAGCATTTTCTCTATACCACGCTTTTGTAGCTTTGCGAGGAAATTTTCTAATTCTTCACCTGTTTTAAATTGCTTTAAAAACTCATCAGTGAAATAATCTTCTTTTTTCATAAAACTATGTTGTAAGATTAAAAATTAACACAGTTTGTAGAACTTTGTTCCCTTACAGGGGGTAACTTTAGACTAAAAACATCAAATTACTCTGCGTTTATTTAATGTTCTTAGTCTAAAGTCTAAAATAAACTTACACAGTTTATCTTATACTCCCCAGGTATTTTTTGTTTGACTTTATCCGACTTTTTAAATCACTTCCTTGCTTAATATCATCTATAAGATAGTTTTAACTTGCTATATCGTTTTTATATATTCAAGTGGTCTGAATACTTAATTCTGCAACAATTATTCTTTTCTTGTATTTAATTAGATCTTAATAATAGACTTGTTATTTTTGCTTTTTATAGATTGGGCAATATAAGTTTACAATATGAAAGGGCGTAGCATAACAAATAGTAGTTTTCATGAGTATGATCTTCTTTATAGAAGGCATTCTGCAAAAATGTATAGTATCTGTATTAGATATTTAAAAGATAAGAATGATGCAGAAGATGCTTTACAAGATGGATTTATTAAGGTTTTCTCTTCTATTGATCAGTTAAAAAACAAAAAACTAGTTGTGCAATGGATGCGTCGTATTTTTATAAATACTTCTCTGGACTATCTGAGGAAAAGGCAGAGTTTTTCTGATATCTCTTCTTTGAATTTGAAAGAAGAACAAAAGGCAGAGCCTGAAACTACTTATGATAGGATTAATAAGATGATCGATGTGGGAAAGATAAGCTATATGGATATAGTGAATCTTCTGAATCTTCTTCCTGATAATTATAGAATTGTATTCAATCTTTTTGTTTTTGAAGGTTGGAAGCATAAAGAGATTGCCAGTCATCTGAAAATATCAGAAAACACTAGCAAGTCACATTTATTAAGAGCACGTGCCGCTTTACAAGACTATTTGCTTAACATAAGTAATAAGAAGGACGATAATAGTAAATATTTGTTTTTATTATTTACTCTTCCTTTTGAAGATATGAGTGCTGTCATTAATAAAGTTGATGTTTCAGGACTTCCTGAAGTTCCTGATTTCAATTTCTCTTTGCTATCTTCATCTAATTTGGCAACAAGCTCTTTATTCTTCAAATTCAAATCTGTTTTTTCTTTTACAGGAGTAAAGGCGAAATTAATTTATGGTGTGGTTCTTATTTCAGGAGTATCTTCTTATTTCTTGCTTAACCAAAAAGCTTCAGTGAACCCATCCCCAAGTCATGAGATTGTGGTTTATGATAGCTCAAAGACTGAAATACCAATGGTGATAAATAATGATACTATAGATAATAAATCCTTGGAAAGTGAGCTATTAACTGTTGATACTTTAAATTCTGATTATTCAAATGTTAAGCCTAAAGTTGTCAATAAAAAAATTATTATTAAAAAGAAAACTGTAGTCATTAGATGATGAATAAGAATTATATTTTCCTATTGATTTCTATTCTTGTGTTGTTAACATTCAGTGTTCTAGCAAAGCCAAGTGTTAAACATTCTTTCAGAATCTTATCTCCTTTATCAGATACGCTTGTTATATATGATACAATATATGAATATGATACTGTTTATAGACCTGCATTGTTGAAAAGGATTCGTACAAATAAATCAGTTATCTCACAAGATTCTCATATTACTTGTATTCTTGATAAGAATCGAAATATTACAAATAAATTACCTAAGGAGAATCCTTTTTACTTCTCTATTTCTCTTGAAGTAGGAAAAGCTTTCGGCTTTCATGAACTTAAGGTCGATCAAGTTGTAAATAAAAGAGATTCACGTGTTTTTAAAGGTGGACTTAGTGATATGAAAGGGGATAAGTTTGAGATTTTATATGGCATCTCTAATTTTACTCATGAGTTACAAATAGGTGTTGGTTATTATAATATGTATTATAATAATGATTATTCTGCTTTTTATGATTCAATAAACTTAAGCCCTAAATCTAATGTGATTTCTAAAAGTACTTTGAAGTTTATATCTTTCCCTGTAAAGTATACTTATTGGCTTCGTGGTGATATTATTGATCTTGGTATAGGGGCAGGGGTTAGTCTTATGATCCCCCAAGAATCTGATATTAATGCTCTTTTTTATACAGATGGACTTCTGATGACTGATCAGGGTGAGTATTTAAGCTCTAAACCTATATTGTCTGTTGTCTGTGATATGAAAATTGCCTTTCGGATAAACCAATATATGCAAATATATGCCAATCCTTCCTTGAATAAATATATGGGTAATATATATGATAATACGGTTTTGTTTAAATCGAAGCCTTTAAATTTATTATTTAACTTGGGTGTCAAATTTGATTTATTATGACACACTCTAACTTAGATAGTATAAAGGCTAGATTACAGGAATTTGTGAATAAAGATTATGCAATCCACCATACTCAATACTTTCAGGCTTTCCCTGGTGGATACGGAGAAGGTGATGTATTTATAGGATTGAGAGTCCCTCAGATGAGATTGGTTTCAAAAGAATATAGAGATCTTTCATTTATTGAGCTTGAAGACTTGATTACTTCAGATATACATGAATATAGATTTGTAGCCCTGCTTATACTAATTATACAATTCCGAAAAGCTAATAAAACTGATAATGCTCTTAAGCATGTTGAGTTCTATAAAAAGCATATAAAATATGTAAACAACTGGGATCTTGTTGACCTTTCTGCAAGAGTTATACTAGGTGAATATTTACTGAATAAAGATACAAGCCTTTTGTATGAATATGCTAAATCTGATAATCTTTGGATACAACGCATTGCTATGCTTTCTACTTACGCGTTTATAAAGAATAATAAGTTTGAGGATGCTCAGGCTCTAGCCAGTATTTTCCTTACTCATAAGCATGATCTTATGCATAAAGCTGCTGGTTGGATGCTCAGGGAAATGGGAAAAAAGAATATTGATGAATTACGCACCTATCTCAATGAAAATTATAAATCGATGCCTAGAACTATGCTGCGATACGCTATAGAAAGGCTTCCTAACGAGGAAAGGCTGAAATACCTAAAAGGCTTAATTTAAATCTTGTTAATGATAATATTTGTTTTATATGCATTTTAAAATGAAAAAATATGCATATAGTATATGATACTATGAAATAATATACATATTTTTGCCGCATAATTTGAATATAAATTCATGAGAGATAAAGCATATAGACTGAACAAGATTGGTGAGATAATAAAAAGACATGAGATAACTAGTCAAGAGCAATTATTGAATATGCTTTTAGAGGCTGGTATAAAAACAACTCAAGCAACTTTATCTCGTGATTTGAGAGCCCTTAAAGTACTTAAAGTGCCTCATGCAATTAAAGGATATATATATGCAATATCCGAAACAAGAATAGACACAGATGAAGAAAAAATCAGGTATTTAGCTAATGCTTTTAAGTCTATTTCTTTTTCGAAGAATATTGCTGTAATTAAGACCCAGCCCGCCTATGCAAATAGCTTGGCTCTTATAATTGACCAGTTTGAACTGAATGATATTATTATAGGATCACTGGCAGGTGATGATACTGTTATTTTGGTCTTAAATGAAGATATTGAAGATAGACAAATTGTAAAAGATGCTCTAATTAGAATGTTACCTACTCTTAAGGGTAGGATTTAATTGTTATTACTCCTGTTTATTTGCGGAGATCTATAAAAGGTCTCCGCTTTTTTTATGCCTTTATCGTATTTTTATAAATAGAGCATTATTAGGTTACTTATTTATATAAACTAATCTATCATTAATGTTTTTAAGAAAACTACTGAAATTATCATCTACTCCTAAAGATAGATGCTCTTCCTTTAGTATTTATCAACTATTATAGGCTTGTCACAAGTTGACTCAGCGTGGTAATTTATCTAAATGATATTTTCATTAGTATTTTTACTAATTATAATAACAAGTAGTGTCACTATTCAATTTTGAGAGTGTGTTTTTCCTATCTAATGTGATATATACTTAATATATGATGACTCATAACACAGCTGATAAGACAATAAAAAAGGGTTACTTAAACCTAAGTAACCCTTTTGTTCCTTAATTTCAGGCAATAGGTAGGAACCTGATATTAAAAAACTCTAAAAACCTAAACTCTAAAACCTAAAGCTAAAAAAACTAACTCTAAAGCTATGAATAAATCTGTCACAAATATAAGTCTGAATAGTACGCCTATCAAGGCGGAGGATTACCCAAAAACCCCTGAAGAATTCCGATTGGGAAATTACCCATACGAAAAATTAGGCAAAAAAAAAGTCTGCTTTTACGCAGACCTTTTGCCCTTTTCCGGATATAAAATGTGGAAGGGAATCCGGAATAAAAATACACTAAACTCTAAAAACCTAACTCTAAAACTAAAATTAAAAAACGAACTCTAAAACTTTAAATAACAATGCAATATTACGGCGAAAACAAACACTGCGAAACCCCTCAAATGCCCAAACTCATATTAGTTCTTTAGGGGGTGGTATAAATGCTTATGCATACCTTAGCTTTTGAAATGGATGGAAACAGGGGCTTGTAATTGTAGTTTAATAGCTGTAAATCCTTTATACATAACGATTTCATAGCTTTGCTTGTTAAGTTTGCTTTTTCAAATTTTTGTAAATTTCTTTAAATATACCAAAATGCAGTTATAGGTATCTGATCAGTTTTTTTCATTTTTTTTGAAGGAAAGTTCTCTTTTTAGAAAGAACTAATTTAAAAAGATAAATATAAGTGTACAGAGGATATAAAAAAAGTCTCCTTGAAATATCATTCAGGGAGACTTTTGCTGTGGAGCTGGAGGGATTCGAACCCTCGTCCAAACAAGCTGTAAAGAAGCTTTCTACATGTTTATCTGATTATTAATTTTCGAATGTAACGCGGGAACCAGCACCCAAAATTACATCTTATCTTCTTTATCTCGTATAAAGATCAAAGCATCTCTTTATACCAACCTGAAATTGCGGCACCTCGAACTCGAACCGGAATCAGGTAGATCCATTCGCGAGGTGACTCGTCCCAACTAACCTTGAGCCGGGATTAAGCAGCTAATTCGCTAAGCGATATTAGGCAGCGAGTGCATAGTTATTGTTGCCAATTAAAATTTTTACAGCTAAGATTAACGAGCTTATCTGCAAGGCTCGACATGCTTACAACCCCACTTACTTGCTGTCAAAACCGGTCAGCCCCGGGTTGCGGGTGCAAATATACATTTTTTTGCTTTGTCAATAACTGTTTTTCCAAAAAAACACATCTGCTTTGACTATAAATAATGAACTTTGTAAGAAAATAATATTATTGATACCTATAGAAATATAAAGGATACTCAAATTATAATTATCTGAGTATCCCTTATTCACTTCTTCATACGAGATCTCTCTCAACGTCTTTATCTCCTCTACCAGAAAGATTCACTATAGCTACTTTATCTTTGTCCTTCATTATTTTCATAGCTAATGCTATTGCATGTGATGACTCTATGGCTGGTATGATACCTTCTCTTTGGGAGAGTATTTTAAATGCTTCTATAGCTTCTTCGTCTGTAACGCAATGATATTCTACTCTTCCCTGATCTTTTAAAAATGAATGCTCAGGGCCTACACCTGGATAATCCAATCCTGATGCGATAGAATAAGAAGGTATAACTTCATTATTTTCATTACTCAAACAGTATGAATAAGTACCTTGAAACATATTAGGCTTACCTAAAGCAAGAGTAGAAGCAGTTTTTCCAAGTATTGCACCTTTGCCTCCTCCTTCTGCTCCATAGATTAGAGTGTCTTGATCTATAAATCCTGAAAATAAACCTATAGCATTTGATCCTCCTCCTATACAAGCAAAGATAGCATCAGGCATTTTTCCTTCTGTTTTTATAATCTGTTTTCTTGCTTCCTGACCTATTACAGATTGGAAAAATCTTACCATTGAAGGATATGGATGTGGTCCTACTGCTGAACCTAACAAATAAAATGCATCTGGATGTTCGATATAATAACCTAAGGCAGTATCTACTGCATCCGCCAATGAAGCATTGCCATTCTCTGTGGTTATGATTTCTGCACCCAACAGTTTTATCCTATATACATTCATAGATTGGCGTTTTGCATCTCGAGCACCCATAAAGATCTTACATTTAATACCCATCAACGCTGCAGCTGTGGCTGTTGCAACTCCATGTTGTCCTGCGCCTGTTTCTGCAATGATTTCTTTTGCTCCCATACGTTTTGCAAGTAAAATCTGACCAATTGTATTATTGATTTTATGCGCTCCTGTATGGTTTAGATCTTCTCGCTTTAAGTATATTTTACTTCCAACAATTTTAGATAGATTGTTAGCTAAATATAATGGAGAGGGGCGACCAACATAAGTCTTTAATAAATGTTTGTATTCTTCTTGAAATCCTAAATCATTTTTATATTCTTCGAATTTAGCAGCAAGATTGATTAGTTTGTCTTCTAATATTGGAGGAACAAACATGCCTCCGAATTTTCCAAATTGTCCGTTCTTTATTTCATTTGAATAATCGGCTTCTTGAAGTATAATTTCCATGACTAAATAATTAAAATTGTTTGAATTAAATTTTGTTTGTTATAGCCATTAGATTACAGGTAGGAATAAAATATAAAAAAAGCCACCCATAATCGGATGGCCTTAAATCTTTGATTAAAAACAATGACATATGACTAGAACCATCCAATAGATTTGATGTTCCACCAACGCCATGTATTTTTAATTGATATCTTCATAATTGTATTATTGTCTTTTTATGAATAACTTAAAGACGTACTTATTATTATATCACAACATATTTATATCTTATCTCAAAGCTGACATTCCTCCATCTACATGGATGATCTGGCCTGTAATCCAGTCTGACTTTTCTGATAATAAGAAATTCGCCATATTAGCAGAATCCTGTACATGTCCTATTCTTTTCAGTGGATTGGATTGTGCTTGTGTTTCCTTTTGCTTATCTGTTCTCAATAGTCTGTCTGCCATTGGCGTGTCTGTAAGCGAAGGTGCAATACAATTCACTCTTATATCCGGAGCAAACTCAGCTGCTAAGGCTCTGCATAATCCTTCAATTGCTCCTTTTGATGAAGATACAAGTGAATGAAAATCAAATCCCATTTGTACGGATATTGTCGAAAATAAAACTATTGATGAATGTTTACAGGCTTTTAATCTAGGTAAGCAGGCTTGTATACATTTTATCGCTCCTATAACCTGAAGATCATAGTCTCGCTGAAATTCCTCTATTTTTAATTGACTGAATTGTTTCAGATAAATGTTGCCTACACAATAAATCAATCCATGAAGTTTATCTGGTAGATATGAAAAATCAGTTTCGTTAAGTACGTTTAGTGGGTGGTAGTGAATATTATCAGTATCAGAATGGGTTTCTTTTTGATAATAGGTGGCGTATACTGTATGATTCTTTTTTGCTAGAGTATGTGTTAGTTGAAGTCCAATACCTGAAGAGCCACCAATAATTAAATAGTTCTTCATTATTAAATAATTAAGGGGTGTAATTAAATAAACAGTATTATACTATAATGGTTTATCATTCTCTTATTTTATGGTTAATATTTTTTTGAAAGTGTTATTAATACCAGTTTTTAAATTAGTTTATAGTGAAATATTTACACGAGATTTTTTTAAATTCTTATTTCTTATGAGAAAGGTCAGATTTTTTTGAAAAATATATGAGATGTTTGCTTAATTTTCTTTTGTTGATACGAAAGTCGTTGTTTAAAACAAAAAAGACGAGAGCTATTTTAATGCTCTCGTCTTTTTTGTTTTTTTATAAGATATTATTTAACCAGTGATTGTATTAGGACATGCTCCACATGTGTATTTTGCAGATTGGCATTCAAGATTATATGCACTGTTTGTTGTAATTGTAGTTGTTATACATACAATTACTGATTCTTGACAAAATTTTGTTGTTATTCCTGCTCCAACATTGTTTAAATCATCATTATTAAGCTTTGCTATTGTAGCTTTCTTAAAAGTTAATGTTTTTTTCATTTCTGTATTTTTGTTAATTAGGATTACAGCAAATATATTTATAATTTATGCAAAAATGGTTCAGTGTGAAATTAATTAAATGATATTAAGCTTTGATTTTATTTTAGTTGAACACTATAACATATTAATTCTATTATTACTTTTGGCCTTTATATTTAATATAAAAGGATATTGTGATGTTAAAATTCTATATTATTTTCACGGGCATACTACTAATATTATCTATTTCATCTTTTGCTCAAAAAAGTGAAGTTACTTTTGGTTTTGGAGTTCCTACAAAGGCTAAGAAGACAGGTTTTGATAATAGAAATTACTTTGAATTGAATTATCAACGTATAGATAGGAAGATGATAATCCTTGGTGCTGGTATTTCTTCTATGAAGACTAATATCAAACAGCCTGAATCAGTATATTCATACGATAAAGATCAATTATTTCCCTATGCTTTGGCTGCATATCGAATCAAGTTAGTAAGCATAATAGATATTGTCCCTAATATTAAACTCGGATGTTCTATAAATAAAAATACATGGAAGAATTTTGGTAATCAGCAGAGCACCAATATAGGTTTTGCTCTTGGTCTAGGCTTGAATTTGTCATTGAATATAAATCGATTCTTAAAAATCTTCTCTGGTTATGAGTCTATCGCTTCTTTCTATGATGTTACTCTTCCGGATACGGGAAAACGCTATAATGTATTTGTAGATGAGCATCCTTTGAGAGATGGCATTCTGAAGTTCGGTGTTGGTATGCGTTTTTAGTTCTTTGAGACAAATGTATTCTTGTATTTACTTAATAGTACCATTATAAATGATACTATTGATAGTAAAGTGAAATATAAGCCTGAATATAAAGTGCTATGACTTAAAAATGCAAATGCAGTTAGTATTATTGGTGCTGTCCCTCCAAATATACTTGCTGCTAGATTTAAACTTACTGATATCCCTGAAAATCTGATATTATCTGGAAAGTTTTCTGCTGTGGCTGCTGCCCATGGCCCTGTAAAACTACAATATGCTATTGTTCCTATGATCTGGAAAATAAACATATTCCAGATATTTGTCATTGGAAAAATATAGAACAATGGAATAGTTATTATTATCAATACTCCTGCTGATATTACCATAACTTTCTTTCTGCCTACAAAGTCTGATATCCATGCTGCTACCAAATAAGATACCATAGCCAATAATAAGGATATACTATTTAATATCAATACATGTGAAGATATATCTTCATGTATAAACTTTTCTGTTGCATTGGGAAGATAAAAAAATAGTAGATAAGGATATGCTGCACTAATCAGAAAGCTAAATGTACTTAATAGAAGTAATTTCCTGTGCTTCTTCAATACTTCTTTCAAAGGGAAACGTTGTATCCTCTTTTCTTTTTGTATCTTCTTGAAAATCTCTGTCTCTTCCATCTTTGACCTTAAATACCATGCAATTAATCCCAATATTACACTCAGTAAAAATGGTATCCTCCATGCCCATGCATGTATTTGCTGCTCATTGAATATTGTTGCTAATAAGAATCCTGATATTGATGCTAATAACATCCCTCCATTGGCTGAAGCCATTGGAATTGCTGATATCAGTCCTCTTCTTCTTGAATTGGAATATTCTGATAAATATGTTATTGCTCCCCCATGTTCTCCGCTTACTGAAAATCCTTGGAATATCCTTAATACTACAAGAATGATAGGGGAGAGTATCCCTATATCTTGATATGTTGGTAGTAATCCTATTAACATTGTTGGAATTACCATCAATAATATGGTAAGCAGAAATGCCCGTTTCCTTCCTAACTTATCTCCCAAATGCCCTATAAATATTGCTCCTATCGGACGTGTGAAGAATCCAACAGCAAATGCTCCAAATGTTGCCAATAAACTTAAACGTGGATCTGCTGTAGGAAAAAACTTATCTGATACTAGCTTTGATAATATCCCGAAAAGTGTAAAATCAAACCACTCAAGCATTGTCCCAATACCTGTTGCTGATATAATTTTTATGTTTTCTTTTCTTCTTTGATTCATTACAGTGAAAGGAAAGTTTATCGAAAGTTTGACGCCTTTATGGAAAGCGTTTGGGCTTTTGTATTGTAAATGTAATCATTATTTATTTTGAACTGCACCATATCATATATAACCTGCTAGTGTTGTTTTATAGATGTATGTTATTACAATATAAATGTTTATAATTTATTCGCTAACACAAAATTTCGATTGTTAAATTCCCGTTACACTTTATCTAAACTGAAAAACTTAAAATTCGAAAACTAAAATTTTATGAAGACGTATTTCAACTGGACTAATAGGGGGTCCTCAGGTCGCTATTTTAGCATCGCACTTTTTTCTTTATTATTAGTTTTTGCTAGTGCTTGTAAAAAGCCAGATAACAACACGCTGGCTCCTAATAACTCTATTGTAAAAGGAAAATATATTGTTACTATTAATTCTGCTGACACAAAAGCAGCTCTTGCAACCGTTAAAACGTACAAGCAGAGTGAATCTACTGTTAAAACCACTGTTGATAAGATCTTAGCTTCTGCTAATATCCCTGAATCTAATGTTTCTCAGGTTTATTCTTCTGCAATTGTTGGTTTTGCTGCAAAACTTTCTGAAGATCAACTAAACAAGTTGAAAGCTTCTCCTCTTGTTGTTTCTATCGATCCTGATAGAAATATGAATCTTCAACCTGAAAAACCAACTGTATTTACTAAAGCTGAAGCTGCTGGTCAGGTAGTACCTTGGGGTATTACTAGAATTGGTGGTTCTCACTCTGGTGTTGGTAAACGCGTATGGGTTATTGATACAGGTATTGATCTTGATCACCCTGATCTAAATGTTGACCAAAACAATGGTGCTAACTTCTGCTCTCTTTACAGATCCAATCCAGGACCTAACGATGATAATGGTCACGGTTCTCACGTAGCTGGTACAATTGCTGCTAAAGATAATGGTATTGGTGTTGTTGGTGTTGCTGCTGGTGCTACTGTTGTTCCTGTGAAAGTTGTTGATCAGGATGGTGCTGGTTACGAATCTGACATCGCTAAAGGTGTTGATTATGTTTCTTTCAAAGCTAAAAAAGGTGAAGCAGTTAATATGAGTCTTGGTACTAATCCTAACACTATTTTAGATCAAGCTGTGAAAAATGCTGCTGCTAAAGGTATTCTTTTTGCTATTGCTGCTGGTAATGAACATACTGATGCAAGAAATAGCTCTCCTCAAAGAGTAAGTGCTGCAGGTGTATACAAAGTTGCTGCTTTTGACAAGAATGATAAGTGGGCTTATTTCTCTAATTATGGTCCTTACGTTCAAGTTGCAGCTCCTGGTGTTGCTATTCTAAGTACATATAAAGATGGTAAATATGCCACTCTTGATGGTACTTCTATGGCTTCTCCTCACGTTGCTGGTTTATTAGCTCTTGAAGGCTCTCTTTATGTAAAAGGGAACGTATATTGTGATCGTGATGGTAAACAATATCCTGTTGTTATTTACTAAGGATAAATATTCTTTTAATTTCTAGGAGACCCCTGATCATATTTTATGATCAGGGGTTGTTTTTTTAGTTAGATGCCTAGCTCTGCAATGGTTTTGCATATTTTTCTACATCTTCTTGTGTAATTTCTTCATTGGATAGTATAACCAAGCGTTCTACAACATTATGTAGCTCCCTGATATTTCCTGACCAATAGAATTCCTTCAGTGCTTCTTGTGCTTCTGTTGTTACATTCTTGTTTGGCTTTCCTTGTGTTGCACAAATTTGATCTACAAAATGATCTACCAACAATGGAATGTCATCTTTACGTTCTCTCAATGCAGGAACTTCTACAACTATAACACTCAACCTATGATATAAATCTTCTCTGAAATTGCCCTTCTCGATTTCTTCTTTCAGATTCTTGTTTGTTGCTGCTACTACTCTTACATCTACTGATATGTCTTTTTCGCCTCCAACTCTCATGATCTTATTTTCCTGCAAAGCTCTTAATACTTTCGCTTGTGCTGATTGGCTCATATCTCCAATCTCATCAAGGAATAATGTACCTCCATTGGCTTGCTCAAAATCTCCTTTACGCTGCTTTATAGCTGATGTAAATGAACCTTTCTCATGCCCAAATAACTTACTCTCGATAAGTTCTGACGGTATTGCTGCGCAGTTCACTTCTACAAATGGCCCTTTAGCTCTTTCACTCTTTTCATGCATCCAACGGGCTACAAGCTCTTTACCTGTTCCGTTTTCTCCTGTGATTAGTACTCGGGCACTTGTAGGTGCTACTTTTTCGATGATTTCTTTTATCTCTGTAATCTTCTCTGATTCGCCTACCATATCATAGGTCTTATTAACTTTCCTTTTTAGCTTCTGTGTCTCATTCACCAAAAATGAATTGTCTAATGCATTCCTAAGTGTAATCAAAAGTCGATTTAGATCTAATGGCTTGGCGATATAATCGAATGCGCCTTTCTTGATAGCTTCTACTGCTGTGTCAATATTGCCATGTCCACTTATAATGACTACTGGTATATTATAGTTGGCCTTGATTCGCTCAAGAACCTCTATCCCGTCCATCTCTGGCATCTTAATATCACAGAAAATTACATCGAATTTTACTTTTGTTAGCAACTCTAAGCCTTCAGGTCCATTGCTTGCCGCTGCTACATTATGATTCTCGTACTCTAGTATTTCTTTTAATGTACTTCTGATACTTTTTTCGTCATCAATTACAAGTATATTGGCCATATTATAATGTATTTATATTGTATTATTGTATCGATAAGCTATTACTGGAAGATGAGTTCTTTACTTCAAATTTTCTTTTGTATTTGAACTCTCTTTTTATATCTAAAATTATTATTATGAATTATAGATACAAATTTTTATTATTTCTCCTATCGTTTTTACTTTTCCCTACTTATATATATATCTATGCTCAAGATATACAGCATCCAAAGGTATCAAAAAAAGCTGATGATGTCTTACCTCTGGCTTGGATTGGCGGTCTTAACTCTTGCCAGATCTTTGAATTAGACTTAAATAATGATAATACTCAAGACCTTATTGTTTTTGATAGACATGGTAATAGAATCCTTCCTGTTTTAAGGTTTAAATCTGATGATGGTATCTTATATCAATATCATCCTGAATATATAGAATGCTTTCCCCAAATTTATTCTTGGCTTCAGCTGCATGACTATAATAATGATGGTAAGAAAGATATATTTACTTATTCTAAAGGATGGGCTGGAATTAAAGTGTATAAAAATACTTCTACTGAAAATAAATTATCTTTTGAAATTGCAAAAACTCCATATATAAGTTCTCTTCAGGGTGGGGGACAGATAAATATTCTTGTTACTGATGTCGATTACCCCGGAATAATAGACTTAGATCAGGATGGCGACCTTGATATTCTTACTTTCTGGGGATTGGGTAGCTTTGTCGAATTACACAAAAACTTATCTGTTGAAACATATGGCCATGCTGATTCTCTTACTTTTGAAAAGATCAACCATTGTTGGGGCAACTTTGCCGAAAGCGACGAATCAAATGACTTGTATCTTGATTCTTGTATCAATTATAATACGCATCCCCCTATAAATAGAAGTGATTATCGGCATACTGGTAGCACTTTTTTCCTCAAAGATCTTAATGATGATAATAAAATTGACCTTCTTTTGGGTGATGTTGATTACTCTTCACTTGTATATCTTGAAAATAGAAACACTTCTATTGATGCAAATATGGTAAAGCAAACGCGTAATTTCCCTTCTGAAAATGAATGCATTAATTTATATAGTATGCCATGTGTCAGTGAGATTGATATTGATTTAGATGGTATTCTTGATCTTGTTGTTAGTCCGTTTGATCCTTCTTTACACGTTTCTCAAAACAAATACAGCCTATGGGCTTACAGAAATATAGGCACAAATGAAAAACCTAACTATAAACTATATTCAAAGTCATTCTTGCAGAACCTTTCTATTGATGTTGGCTCTGGATCTAAGCCAGTAATATATGATTGGAATAATGACGGCCTGAAAGATTTGTTTATCTGTAATTGGGGAATATATAACAAATCATGGTATTATTATCTGACTCTAAAGTCTTCTTATATCTCCAGAGTCCTGTATTACCAGAATATTGGAACTCCTGATAATCCTGTATTCAAGATGGTATCCGATGACTTCGCTAAACTCTCTCAACTAAATGAAAAGGGTATTACTATCTGCTTTGCTGATGTCAATAAGGATGAAAAAACAGAAATGATCCTTGGCTCTGAATCCGGAAAGCTGACTTTATACCAAAATACAGCTACTATCGAAGAACCTAAGTTCTCAACTCTTTATGAAATCGCTGCACCATCAGAAACAAATAAACATACCAAACCATACTTGTATGACATCGATATGGATAACGATCTCGATTTACTGCTTGGCCGTGCTGATGGACAGTTCTCTTTGTATACAAACACTACAGATAACAACTTCAAACTATCAACTCAATCTTTCGGACAAATCAACCTTACTGATCTTCAACAATCATACACCGGAAATAGTGATATATCTATAATCGAAAAAGACGGACAACAATATGCAATTTGTGGTTGCGAAAAGGGAAGGATCAGAGCATTTCGTATAAATACAAATGACTTTGAATCTAAATTCGTTGAGGTGGATAAACTTTCCTCTATTTTCTCATATCTTCCCGATACTATCAAGGCAGGCGTATATAGTACAGTGTCAGCAGCAGATATAGACAATGATTTATTCCCCGAACTTATCATTGGCAACTGGTCTGGTGGCTTACAATGGTTCGGAAGTGCCAACAAAGGCATTGCATACGATGAAATACAAGAAACCAAACCACAACCCAAGTTCAAAGTCTATCCCAACCCTGCAAAAGATCATATCACCATTACATCATATCCATCCAAAGCAAAATCATATACCATCTATAATTCATTGGGAATTCAAATTAAAACCGGCCATCTTCAACCCAATTCAACAACCATCAACACCACATCATTACAAACAGGTTTATACGCTGTTCGCATCAATAATCAAACACATATTATATATGTATTATAATCTGTAGAGACAAGGCATGCCTTGTCTCTACTGTTTCTACGGAAATATTATACCCTGTGTCTCTACGTGGATATATAATGCCCTGTGTCTCTATGTGGATGTTTATAATCATCACGTTTTCATAAAATTACACACCTCTAACCATATGTTTTGCGCCTATAAAAAGATAAATATCGACACCCTATTTATCGCATGAGGGTTATATTTTTATAATTTTTTTTGCGCCTGCACAAATGATTCAGTGGGGCTTTTTAAATTCGCCATCTAAATAATTATAATTAACCCTCCATTATTAACCTAACCAATTGTAATTATGAATGAAGGAGAAGTAATAAATACTCAATTAGAAGATTTTAACAAAACGTTAAGTGAATTACTTGCTATCGCAAATGATAAAGTAAAAAGACCTAGTGTGCCAACTGAAATAGCTATTCAAGAAGCTGAAGATTTATATGCAATAGCTAAAAGGTATGAAGATGAACTTACTGAAGTTGGTTTAACTACTGAAATGATTGATTCTCTAATGACAAGAGCCGGTGTCCTGCGTGTTGCCCAATCACGATGGCGTATGAACTATAACTCTTTTCAAGATCCTGTAAAAGATTGGAAAGATGCCCGCGCCGAAGCTCAGGAACTACAGGAAAGACTGAAAAATACTTTCCGTTATGCATACCGAAACGAGGAAAGACTTATGACCAGAGTCCGTGAAATTGGTTTAGGCCAAAATGATCAGGATATGATTCAAGATATAAATGATTTTGTTACTCTTGGTCTTGATTACCCTACTTACCTCGAAGCGGTTAAGTTTGATGTCTCTGAATTGGACAAAATCGCAAATAAATCCCGCGAATTTGCACGCCTATTAGCTGATTCAAAAGCTGAACGTAAACTTCAACATGATCATAAGGATATTCGTGATAGAGCTTTCACATTCCTTAAGGATGTTGTTGACGAAACCAGAGCTTGCGCTAAATATGTCTTCGCTGAGCACCCCGCTGTTGTTAAACGCTTCCTTAGCTCATATAGAAGCCGCAAAAGAAGATCTAAAGAAGAAGAGAATAATACGGAAACAAAAGAAACTGCAAAAGTTCCATCTGAGAATATTCCAAAAGATAATGAGGTTAAGAAAGATTAGATTGTAACGTGTCTGAATTTCTTGTAAGCAACGCCTGAGGAGGCGTTGCTTTTTTTATATTTCTATTTCTTTTCCTTTGGTAATGAACTTATCTAAATATAGAATTCCACACAATACTGCATTATATATTAATACTCCAATGATTATATCTGTAGTGTTTTCTGTATATAAATTCCTGCCAATAACAAATGATACTATGATAAAAGTGATCAACAATGCTATTGTTGCTTTTATCATCTTTTTGAGAATAGGGTTCATTGATTATGTTTTATTGGTTTTTAATACTAAAAGCACCAATAGAATTATGTTCTATTGGTGCCATAAATATAATTATTATTATATATCTTTTGGAGTATGTATTTTCCCATCAAAAACAACAGTTTTCCCACCATTATTAGACTCATTTGCTACAATTGAAGCTACTCCTCCTACTATTATAGATCCTACACCACCAAAGAATAAACCCCATAATGCTCCTGCTGTATCTGCTGCAATTGTTCCTGAACCTTCTTTTCTAAGAGAATTGTCATTGTGAAAAGCTCTCCAATATTCTTCTGAATTACTTCCTACTGAAAATGCAACTGCCGATAAATTTATTGCTAGAATATCATTTGATCCTTCTTTTTCTGCTGAAACTCTTGTAATACGTTCATATGGCATTCCATATTTTATCTCTACATTTTTTTTCAAATAATTTACCCATTGGTCAACATTACTAGCTTTTGAGCTTTTATTTGTTTTAAAATTATAAAAGAACTCTTTTATAGCTTTTATTTCTGACTTTTTTATTCCTTTTGATTCTGGTTGTTTTACCATAAAATCAATTAAATCTAATATATCAATTGTAATAGGATCTGATTTTGAAAGATTGGATTTTATTACAGATATATATTTATCATATGCTCGCTGTACAAATTCATTATGTAACTTGCCTATTTTAGTTATATCCTTATGAGACATGTTTTTTATTGCAGCAATTCCAGTTACTTCTGTTTCCTTTACTGTGGTTTCTTTTTTCTCGCAACTCATAAATATTCCACAGATAAACATTAATATTAAAGACAAATAGATGCTTTTCCTTTTTGAATATAACATTTCTAAAGTTTTTGTTTAACAATTAATGATATTCTTTTAAATCATAAATAGGTCTGTATACTTATACGTTATAATTTGTGAAAAAAAATAACTATCTATAGTTATGACCTATTAATTGATGAACATCAAAAATATTTTATCCTACTGAAGTATATGTTCAGTTTGAATAAATTATTTGTCTGAAATAATTAGAAGATTAAGCTTAATATTAATATCACTTAAAAAATGTATCTAACATGACTTTTTATTTAATGATGATATAGAATATATGCTAGAGAGGATGATAATTCATGGGAGACCATAATTTAAGCCATTAAAGATATAGCTCTACTATAAATGAGAAAGGTTAAATTGTATAATTAGCTTACTTTTCTTGTAAGCACCGCCTGAGGAGGCGTTGCTTTTTATTTTGCTACTAATTGTGCCCAAATATTTTGAATAAGTATAGAGTTCTTACTTTTGGGAGCATATTCTATAATGGATTGTTGTTTGAGAGCAGCTCTTACAAAATCTTCATTAAAAGATATCTTTCCTAAGAGATCAATTTTCAACTCATTTAGAGCTTCAATAATATGTGTACAAACTTTCTTATTTAAATCAAACTTATTGATTATAGCATAGCAATTAATTCCAAATTTATGAACCAGTTGGATTAATCGTGCAGCATCATGCCATCCTGATCGTGTAGGCTCAATTACAATCAAAACTTTATCTGTTCCTGTTAATGAAGATATGGCTGTACATCCTATCCCAGGAGGTCCATCATTTAAAATGATATCAACAAATTCTTTTTCGGCTATTGCTTTGCTTTTAGAACGAATTAAAGAAACTAACTTTCCTGAATTCTCTTCCCCAGCCCCCATTTTAGCATGTACCATCTTTCCATAACGAGTATTAGAAACAAACCATTTATTATTGATACTCTGTTTTGATGTAATGGCTTTTACAGGACATTCGTGTTCACATAAACGACAGCCTTCACATTTAAAAGAATTAACTTGGTACGTTTCATCTACCTTAGCAATAGCACCAAACCGACAGAGTTCAGCACATTTTCCACAATCTACACAAAGTTGATTATTGATATGAGCCTGCCAGCCTGCTGCAAAAACATTTTCTTGAATTATTTCTGGAGTAAGAATTAAATGTAAGTCAGCAGCATCTACATCATTATCACACAACACTATATCTTTTGCGACAGAAGCAAAAGCAGCTGTGATACTTGTCTTACCAGTTCCACCCTTTCCACTCAAAACTGTTATTTCAACCATTTCAGCCAAGCCTCCTTTCTATTTCGAATATGAGTTGTTTATAGCATTTGCTGATATTTCGCAGATCAGAGCTAAATAGATTTCCTTCTGCATACCTTGATGCATAATCTTTAGCAAAAGGAACTTCACCCAATAATTTGATGTTTTCTAATTTCAAATAACTATATATTTCTTCACTCCCTAAACCAGCTTTATTTATAAAAACACCAAAAGGTATTTTTATTTGTCGTAAAACTTCTATTGCTAACTTTAAGTCATAAAGCCCAAATGGCGTTGGCTCTGTAACAAGAACAACAAAGTTAGCATCAGCAACTGTTTCTACCATTGGACAACTAGTACCTGGAGGAGCATCATATATTAAAATATCAGCTTTATCTTCTACAAAGTCCTTTAATTGACTAATCATCATTGTTTGCATGGGAGATCCAATTTTTAATCGTCCCTCAGCTAATTTTAAATTAGAACTCAATTTAAAATACTGTATAAATCCAATTTGTTGCTCTACTTCTGTAATTGCATCATATTTACAAGCAATACTACATGCTCCACAAGAATGACATAAATCAGCATGAACTTGCTGAAATTTTAATTCAGGAATAATTGATAAAGCATTAAACACACAATACTCTACACACTTTCTACAGAAAGTACAATTTTTAGTATTAATTTCTGGAATTTGTTTATTACATTCTAAAGAGTCTATTAATTGCTTTTTTGAAAAAAAAATAGAAGCATTTGGCTCTTCAACATCACAATCTGCTAGTAATACATCTTTTTTCTCACTCAGCATCTGGGCTAAGTTTACAGAAATAGTTGTCTTACCTGTCCCCCCTTTTCCACTGGCTATAGCTATCTTAAAACTCATGCTATTTTTATTAATTATTTAGATACTTTACAACCAGATCACCTTTAGTAACGCCTAACTTATCAGCTATATAATTACATTTAGCCATTAATAGAAAGCATATATTAGTCTTGCCACAGTTCATCAAACCTTCAAAATTCCCTTGACCCTTTGATATAATTAGATCTGCTTCATTGAACTTTTCTTTAAAGCTCTCATTACAATAATCTAAAATAGTAGATGGAGCATCAAAACCATTATCAATAACTTTACATAATTGATGCATCTTTACTTCTGATGCATCATTAACTGTAACATCGTTGATAACCGCATTTCCTCTAACAGCAAAAGTTATATTCTTATGCTTTATATTTTCAATTAATAGTCGATCAAAAACAATTTCTCCTGCATTATCCCCTAAGTATAAAATTGATTTTGCATTAAGAATGTCTTGATATAGTCTTTCGGAATCATCTACTGCAAATTCTCTTCTATACAGCTCCTTTACATGAGCCAAGATATCATCAGGAACTGAATGAGCTCCATAATCAATAATATTACCAACTACTGCTAATTTTAAAGCTTTATTAAAAGCCAACTCCCCACTTCCGACAATCTTCTTCCAATAATCAAAGTGAGTCAATAATAAGTTATTAGCAAAGGCTTTTTCTTTTTTATAGATATCATTACATTGAAATAAATCGCTTGCCAAACGATTTATTTTAGTCGCTAATAAAGGTGAATTATCCTTATTATTTTCAATGATTATATTTGCCTGATCTTTAAATGTTTTTTCTAATTCAATATCTGGAGAAAAGCGTTTGACTAATAAGTCAACACTCCTGATCTGGCATTTTTTACATTCTTCCATACATTAGTGATTACAGCTATTAGCTGAAAATTGTAATGTACCATCCAGAAAATCAGTAATCAATTTAGAACTTGGCAATGAAGGAGCTCCTAAATGTACCTTAATCCCATCATTAGCTAAAAGTTCAATTGCTTTTTCTCCTATCCCTCCAACAATCAAGTCTGTCACCTTATTTTCTATCAACCATTTAGGCAATGAACCATATTTATGTGGAGGTGGTGTCAATTGAATTACATCAATTATCTTATTCTCTTCTATATGATAAATATCAAACAACTTACTATGACCAGTGTGTTGTGATAATATTCTATTCTCATCTATTGGAATTGCAATTTTTCTCATCTTGTTAATCTTTAAAAAAAACCACGAAATAAAATCGCGACTAATTATACTTTATTTAGCGCATTCCACGCATTTTGCCTTGTTTACAACCTTTTCCTAATCCTCTTCGATCCTTTGTAGGTGCTTCTTCAAGAAATCCTTCGCTAAACCTTCTACTGCTTTTACAACGACACAAACCTTGTCCCATTCCACGACCTCGGTTTTGTGATCCTTTTCTATCTGACCTAGGCATAACTATAACTTATTTATTATTTCCTTAATAGTAATACCTTGTTCTTGTAAAACAACCATCTGGATAGAAAATTTATTCAAAAGATCTTTAGCTTTAGGCCCAAAATCTCCTGATATTACTTTTTCTACACTAAAAACTGCGGCTTGTTCTGCGGCTTTAATCCCTGCGCCTTCTTGTTGATTTTTACTTTCGTTATTAAAAAATTCTGTAGATGCATTCTCTACATCATAAATGCAATACCATTCTGCACGACCAAAACGTAAGTCAAATACTGAATCTACAGAATTGCCTGTCGATGTTATTAAAATTTTCATTTGTTTATTTTTTTATCATTTATTAATCTTCTGCCATATCTGCTAATGGCTTGATATCTTCCTTATTACATATTGGACACTTTTGTTCCGTTTTATCTGGAAGGATTGTGAATCGTGCATGACAAGCTAGACATGCAAACCAACTATCGTCTAAACATGCATTTCCAAATACAGTATGAATAGTTTTACATTCAACAAAAGCTTTAGCAATTTTTCTGCGAGCCGTTTCATAAATACGAGCAAATGTGGCTCTAGATACATCCATTAATTTTGAAGCTTCAGCATGGCTCATCAAGTCGTAATCAGAAAGTTTTATTGCTTCATATTCTTCGTAATTTAACTCAACAACTTCTGATTTCTGAGTCCTGTTTCCAAATGGCTTATATCCCTTAAAAAGAGGAGGTGCCACAACCTTTCGCATACGTCTTCTTCTTGGCATATCAAGTATTTTTTTGCAAATATAATGAGAATATTCTCATATCAAATGTTTTTGGCATTATATATATGAATGAAATAGAGTAAATAATGATAGTTCATTATATACCTCTTATATTTACTACAGAAAATTTGTTATGAAAAAAATCAATGCTTGGATAGATAATTATAGAACTTTGCTCACTATACATGAAAGAAAAACCAAGAATTGGTTGCAATTCCATTACCTAGCTTTTCTTATTCTATTTCTTCAAAAGAAATTCAATGTTGAAAGGACTTTTTAAATTACTTCCTAAAGTAGTTTTTAAACTACATCATTAATAAAAATTAAATTGTATGCTTACTTTTCTTGTAAGCAACACCTCCTGAGATGTTGCTTTTTGTTAATTACTTACATCAATAGCAAAGACTATTGCGTTATAAATTGAATGAATGATAAACACGTTTAATATCGGACTTTCTTTTCTTTTGTAAGACAAAATGAAAGAATATGCAAGAATTATCCCACCTAAAAACGTAGTTATTATATAGGTTATATTATACCAATGCGATAAACTGAAAAGTAAAGAAGATAATATTATTGCAGATAAGATTTGTAATTGTTGTTTTTGGTTCTTCAATACAAATTTGGTTGCTTTAATAGGTATGTATTGAAAAATTAAGGTTTCATACACAGGTACAATTAAGACTGCAATAAAAAAGAATGCTACTAAACCATTTTCTTTAAATTCATTGATTTCAGGTACATCACTCATGTTCTCACTAAAAGGTAGAGAGGCAATTGTGATATTTATAACATACATTAGGGCAACTCCGCATCCTATAAATAAAATCCGGTTAGTCTTGTTTAGAAAATTATCAATTAACATATGTCAGCTTTTTAATAGCCAAATCAGTTTAATATGATTTGGCTATTTGATCAAAATAATATCGAATTATATTACTCGGTTTCCACTCTTGCAATATTTTCCTTCTTAATTACCTTATATATCAATAATTCAATCAACATCTTCGCTACAATCGCTATAACAACACTAATTGCTATTGACAAATAAAATGATTCTGAACCTTCTATAATAAAGTAATTAAGAACTCCTGCTGATCCTATGTAATAAAGAAAATTATACCATTGTCCTGTGTAAACCTCCTTGATTAAATGTGATAAATTGAATTCCTTATTCTCTGCTCGTTGATACTTCTTCTTATTTAAAAGAATAATTAACCATGTCAAAACTAATACACTATGCATCAGTAATAAAAAAATACTTTTTGTCATAATTTTTTGTTTTATTGTCAATGTGACTGAAAGAATAATACAGAACAAAATGCTACTGCTGAAATTGCTAATATAATTATAGCAAAAAATGCACTATGCTTGATGTTTTCATGATTTTCTTTTACTCCAGCATTAGGGTCAGGTGTGAATTTGATAATCCGGCATCCGTAAAAATATACGAAATGGGTTAATATCATTGTTTTTATAATAATGAATTCCGGATACTCAATAGGCTTATCTATAAATCGCTTACTATAAAATATTCCAAATGCTATTGTTATTGAATAAATAAATGACAACTTAAAGGCATCATTTCTTATATTCTGTATTTGCTTTGTCTCATTCTTACTCTTTGATATAATTATCAGTAATAGAGAAAAATAAACTAGAATATCAAAGTGATTTCCAATAAAAAAATACAATCCTATACTTATTACAAGACCAATTAATCCCACATATTTAAAATAATAGTGATTCAAAGGTGCCAATGTTTTCATATCCTATAAAATTTCGTTTCGTTTCGTTTCGTTTTGCTTACCCTACGCATAAACTATGCCATCTGATGATTACAAATAATACACTCCTTATCTAGCTGCTAAATTAAAAAACCACACTGAATAATTATTTCATTTTGTAAAATACGGTCTCAGTTATGTCCAAAAGAATACTGCTTTTTTTTGATACAATAAAGTAATTATCTATCACAATCACATTATTATATGGCATAGTATATGTATGATTTCATCACAATGAATAATCCTAAAACAATAGCCTTATGAAATTTAAACTTTTACTATTTCTATTTCTTATCACTACATTCAAATCATTTGCACAAGAAAATGATATACCTACTGAGGTATATTTAGATGACCCATCCAAGCTATCTAAGCATACTTTGATGATTTCACCCCTAAGTACTCGGCTAAGACTTCCTCTTATATTGGATATTGGTTTTGAAGTCAAAGGATATACTGAGCTTTCCAATAAATTTGCATTAGAAGGTTTGGTTGCATTTCCATATGCTAAAATAAACAAGATAAATGAAAGTACTTCTTCCCCATTATTTTATTCTCACCTTCCTGAAATAGAAGATAAAGTCAATTCTTCTTTTGATTTTGAAATTGGTGGCCTTTTGGTATTCAGTGAAGTTATAGGTACTAAGAATTATGCATTTAGCATAGAAAAATATCATACTTATGATGGATATGGCGTATACGAAAATTATTATCAGAATGCTAAAATTAGAAAAAGAATAAAATTGAGATTTGGATATAAAAGATATTCAGGTTTTTCATATTTACTTGATCCCTTTTCTGAAAGCTATTTTACGACAAATCGAGGGGGGAGATTTTATAATAATTATATAGCCTTTCATAGTCCGTCTCCGTCTCCTTTTAACCCCTTTTCTGATTCAGAAATAGATGTCTCTAAATCTTGGGTTGCTAATTCGTCTACAAATATGTTCTACTTGGGTATAGAATTTGATCGCTCTTTCAATATTATTTTACGCAACAAAGAATTAGGATTGAAGAAATTTAGATACACTACAAGGTATTATGCTGATGTCATTATTGGATCTACAAAACTTGATGACTTTAAATTCTATATGATTGGCTCTGATAATTCAGGCCCAACGCTTTTGCCTAATATAGTTGATTATAAACCTATTATTGGCCATGGACTTAAAGATAATAAGTTTGGTTTTAGAATTGGATATGAATTCTATCAAAATGCTCCAACACTATTTGGTAAATATTTTGATAAAGATGTGCTTAAAACTGGATTGCAATACGGCGCAAAAGCTGAAGCCGGAATCTTGCCAGGAATAAATTCAGGACTTTATGGTGCTATTACTTTATATTTAGCTTTCAATAAATAAGTTATATAATCTATAAATTAGATGACAAAATGATTAGTGTTAAAAGGTGGATATTTTGATATATTTGCCTTTTATTATTATTACATATGTCATTTATCTCATTAATGTTTTATTTGTATTTATGCCTTTAATCATAATAGGGAATTATCTGATAAAGTCATATTATAGAAACGTATTTTTACTATTTAGTAGCTTCATTTTCTTTGCTTGGGGAGGAGTTAGTTATTCACTAATTCTCATCCTATCTTTAATCATTAATTATATTATTGGTAGATTCTTGAAGAAAGATATGCTTATGAGGTAATTGGACTTATAGATTAATGAAAGATTATATCATCAATGAAGAACCTACTGCTATACATTAATAATAGACTGTGTCATACTCATAATAGCTTGTGTCACACCCAAAACATAGTGTGTTACACCTAAAACATAGTGTGTCACACCTAAAATGGCTTGTGTCAACATAAAAAGTCCTGCTCAACACAGTTTATCTGTTGAGCAGGACTTTTTTTTATTGATTCAAATAATTTAGGCTATGAATCCAAGTACATAGCTTATGTACACATATCTTTATACATATTTCTTCAGCTTTAAGAACTGTTTCTCGAAAATATGAAATGATATGTAACTTGCAATAATTGTAAGAAATAAAGAGCTTATTGCAATTATAAAATTATTCATTTCAAATGGTAAATGTTTTCCAACCTGAAGCATTAAATTGATGATTATCGTATGAGTTAAATATAATCCATAAGTAAGTATTCCCAGTTTACTGAGAATGTTTTTATCACTTACATTGATCGCATTTTTCGGGATAATTGATATGAAAAACCAAAAATAACATCAAAACCACCCAATTAGATTGATAACCCTCATTACTATAAGAAATTCCAAGCATTGATATTATAAATGGAGTGATAAAAGCAAAAATAAATTCTACCTTAATGTTGAAGAAAATTATATTTAGAAGATTGTCTATGAATATTGGTCTATAATATTTGAATGTAATCTTAGATAAAAATAAGCAGGCCTTTTCATTACAAAAAAGCCTGTAGGAGCAAAGCTGTTTGTTATATCAGCCCAGAATTATATTTTACATCGAATTCTTCATCACTCATGGTTAAAAACAAGATGAAGTCAATAAATGCAATTATTGAAATAATACCAGTCCAGAAAAATATTAGATAAATGAATCCATATTTTGTTTGTCCTAAATAAAAACGATGAACCCCAAATGTGCCTAAAAAGAAGGCAAGTAAAGCAGTTGCTAATTTATTTTTCATAACTCTATTTTTAATGCTACGTAAAATACTTGATTCTTTATGAAAAATACAACTATTATCTATGATATTTTATCCTGAATTGATTATAGGATAAAGAACTCAATCAACTTATACTGATTTTTGATATCGTATTAACGAAGATGACAAATGAAGATCTTCTACAACAAAAAAAGCCTTGCAATTTGCAAGGCTTTTGTATAAATAAAACTTTCTTATCCTGTTTAAAAGAGCGAGAACTCCATATATGATTCTCTATAACTTACTACAGCATTATAATCATCCATCAAGTCTGAACCAAGCACTCCATCTATACCGTCAAGCTCAAGTTGCTCGTAGGATTGATTTACATGATTCAAATCAAGCAGTACAACATCATAATCCTCAATGTGTAGATCTCCAAATTTGAGTTCTTTTACTGTTGTAATCTGACTTACCATACTGTTTGTGCCAAGACCAGCACTTAGGTTCTCATTGTCTTCAAATTCCGTTTCTTCTATACAAACAAACTTGGAAATTCGATTAACATCAAACACAGTACGAGAAGCTCCTGTATCAACCAAAAATGTGGCCGTAGTTCCATTTATTTCACCTTTTACCATTAAGTGAATACCATCTTCTTGAATAGAGATCTTTTCCAGAGGTAATTTGATTTTCATAATATATATAAGTGTTAAAAATTCGGCTTGTGAGAATAATTCTTGTAAAAATCATCGATGATGTTTACTGCTTCTTCAGGAGTATCAACTAAATGAAATAAATTCAAATCATCTTCACATATATTTCTTTCTTTCAATAATTTTTCATTTAGCCATTGGATTAATCCATCCCAATAGTCTTTACCAATAAGTACTATAGGAAAGTTTATGAGCTTTTGAGTTTGAATTAATGTTAAAGCCTCAAATAGCTCGTCCAATGTACCAAATCCACCAGGCAAAACTACATAAGCTTGGGAATATTTCATAAACATTACTTTCCTTACGAAAAAATAATCAAAGCCTATATACTTATCTTTATCAACATATTTGTTAACAGCCTCTTCAAAAGGTAGATTGATGCAACAACCTACTGACTTCCCCTTTCTTTTGGCTGCACCTTTATTTGCAGCCTCCATAATGCCAGGACCTCCACCTGTGATAATCCCAAATCCCTTTGTAGATAATAAAGCTGCTGTCTTGACAGCAATTTTATATGTTGGTGAATCTGTTTGTACTCTTGATGAACCAAAGAATGAAACACAGGGACCAATTTTTGCAAGCATTTCGAATCCTGAGACAAACTCACTCATATATTTGAATATAGACCAAGAGTCATGAGCCTTTATTTCGTTCCAACTTCTATATTTCTTCATTATAGTTGATTCTAGATGGTTTTTCAGGAAAAGAATAGAGTTTATAGGTATTGGTAAGTTATGAGCTGTAGTACTTCATGAACTGAACACGTTCGTATAGAGTAGGGTTGCTTGTATTCTTCTGACTTAGGATACCTTTAAAATCAGAGATGCTTGTAAAATTATGAGATTTCATCCATGTTTGGATTTCATCTATAAGCTTAGGGATAAAGGTAGAGCTTTCATTTTTATACAAAGCAGATACAATCTGTACAGCTGAAGCACCAGCAAGAAGCATCTTGATGATAGTTTTACTATCATTGATTCCTTTTGAAGCACATATATCTGTATTTATAATACCAGAAGCAATTGCTGTCCATCTTAACGCCTGAGAATAATCATTGTTATTGGTGATATTTGAAGATGTGATTTTAAGAGCATCAATATCAATATCAGGACTGTAGTATTTATTGAACATCACGATTCCATCTGCACCACTTTTGGATATATGACATAATGAATACATGAATTCAGTAAAGTATGGACTGATTTTCAATGCTACAGGAATACTTATTTTATTTTTTACAGAGCTTAATATATCTATATATCTTTTCTCGGTAATAGAAGATTTGTTTTTTGGGTTTGATGGAGGATTATAGATATTGAGTTCTAAAGCGTCAGCACCTGCATTTTCAACTTCTTTTGCAAAGCTTAACCATTCATAAGGGTTGCTACAATTAATACTAGCTATGATGGGAATACTTGTACTTTTCTTACTCTCTTTAATAAGTTGTACATAACTACTTATTCTATTCTCTCTTATTCGCAAGTCCAGATAGTCCAGAAACTCTTCTCTTCCTGAATCCTCGGGTTCTTCTTGCAGTAACTGTTCATATTCCATCGTAACTTCTTCTTCAAATATTGACTTTAAGACAACAGCACCAGCTCCATCTTTTTCAAGTTGGATGATTTTTTCCGTGCTGTCAGTCAGTCCTGAGCTTCCTACAATAATAGGATTGTCAAGTTCCAGTCCCATGAAGTTTGTTGATAGATCTAACATTTTAAGTAAGGTTTAAAAAGTTCCAATTCAGATGTTACTTAAACATTTAAAAGAAAAGTAATGAAAATGTTCAATAAATAGAGGAGAGTATGACCTGGAATGAAATTCAAAACATTCCAGGCATTGTATTTAGAAGGAAATATTAAGAGTAATATTATTTTCACCTTCAGAAATGGATGTAGTTTTCTCTGCTTTTCCAATATGCTCTTTACCATCATCAAGAACAAAGGTTCTGCTTGCTTTGATTGTATAACTTCCAGGAAGTAATTCAGAAAAAGATAGCTTTCCATCTTTATCAGTTTCATCTCTGCCTATCTCATTATTAGAACTATCATAAAGATGTATCTTGGCTTTGCTTACAGGATTACTCTTTAGCTCTACTTTTACAATTACATTTGACAAAGCCAAAGGTTCTTTTTTAAAGCAAGAGTTCAAGCTAATGAATATAAAGGCACAAACAATTATAACTAGTCTTTTCATTTTTGTTATTTGATATTATAGTTCTTTTCTTAAATAGACAGCAGTATGACTCTTTTCGTTGTTTATGATTTCTTCAGGAGTTCCCTGCACGATAATATTACCTCCTCGTTTTCCTCCTTCAGGTCCCATATCAACAATATAGTCAGCTATTTTAATTACCTCCATATTATGTTCAATGACCAATACTGAGTTTCCTTTGTCGACAAGTTTATTGAGAACATCAAGTAAAACCTTTACATCTTCGAAGTGTAAACCTGTTGTTGGTTCATCCAGAATATACAGAGTTTTTCCGGTATCCTTTTTCGATAGTTCAGTAGCTAACTTAACACGTTGGGCCTCACCTCCGGAAATAGTAGTAGATGGTTGGCCTAAAGTCAAATATCCAAGTCCTACATCCTGAAGTGTTTTTATTTTCCTGATGATATATGGTATATTCTCAAAGAATTCAACAGCTTGATTGATGGTCATATTTAGCACGTCATTGATAGATCTCCCTTTATATCGTATTTCCAGAGTTTCTCTATTGTATCTTTTACCATGACAAACCTCACAAGGGACATTTACATCAGGTAGGAAATTCATTTCGATAACTTTGATTCCTGCACCCTTACATTCCTCACAACGTCCTCCTTTTACATTGAAAGAGAAACGACCAGATTTATACCCTCTGATTTTTGACTCAGGCATATTTCCGAAAAGCTTACGGATTTCGTCGAATACCTTTGTATAAGTAGCAGGGTTTGATCTAGGAGTACGACCTATAGGGTTCTGATCAATATCAATGACTTTGTCAATGTTTTCAATTCCATCAATAGACTTATACTTCATAGGATTCTTTACTGACCTATAGAAGTGTTGACTTAGGATAGGGTATAAGGTTTCATTGATCAAAGTTGATTTACCACTGCCAGAAACTCCAGTCACACATATAAGTTTACCTAAAGGGAGCTTGAAATTAACATTCCTCAGGTTGTTTCCTGAAGCTCCTTTTATTTCTATAAACAAACCATTGCCATCTCTTCTTTTTTCAGGGATGGAGATTTCTTTTGTGCCATTCAGATATTGGGAAGTTATACTATTCTGTAGTTTCAGCTCTTCAGGGGTTCCGGCAGCAACAACATGTCCACCCTTAATACCTGCTTCAGGACCAATATCGAGAACATAATCGGCAGCGAGTATAGTATCTTTATCATGCTCAACTACGATAAGAGAGTTCCCGATATCTCGTAGCTTATGCATAGATTCAATAAGCCTATCATTGTCTCTTTGGTGTAATCCGATACTAGGTTCATCGAGTATGTACATTACACCAGTAAGTTGAGAACCAATCTGAGTAGCCAAGCGTATACGCTGTGATTCTCCACCGCTTAGGCTCTTTGCAGGCCTGTTTAATGTAAGGTAATCAATACCTACATCCAGAAGAAAACTAAGTCGGTCTTTTATTTCTCTTACAATCTCATAAGCAATCTTATATTGTCTTTCATTGAGAACAGACTTGATATTATTCATCCAATCATAAAGCTCAATAAGATCCATATTGGCAAGGTCAGAGATATTTTTATCATCAATCTTAAACCATAAAGATGTTTTCTTGAGTCTATCGCCTTTACATTGATTACATGGAATATGATTCATGAAACTTTCAGCCCACCTTTTGATACCTTTACTATTATTATCAACAGATTGCTCTTTGATGAAATTCATGATACCAGAGAAGGAAACAGAATAAGTGTTTATAATTCCCTGAAATTCTTTTTTTACTTCAAAAGGCTGTTTTGTGCCATATAATATAGTGGTCTTGGCTTCTTTTGAAATATCGTTTATTGGAGTATCTAAAGTAAAATCATATCTATAACCAATAGCTTCCATCTGCTTAAAGATCCAACTTTTTTTGTATTCACCTAAAGGAGCAATACCGCCTTTTCTTATAGATAAAGAAGGATCGGGAAATATCTTTAGGAGATCGATTTCTGCTACAGTACCTAAACCATTACATTTAGGGCATGCTCCATAGGGAGAGTTGAAAGAAAAGGTGTTTGGCTCTGGTTCATCATAGGCTAGACCCGTTTCAGGGCACATGAGTTTTTTACTGAAGAACCTATTGTTTTCTGTGCCATATTCCTGCACAAGAATTAAGCCTTTGCCTAGCTTAAAAGCTGTTTCCAGTGTTTTGAGAAGCCTGTTGAGGTCTTTTTCTGAATCAGAAGGGATAAGTTGATCTATGACTGCTTCGATATCATGGACTTTATATCTGTCCAATTGCATGCCATATTCAATTTCCTGAATCTTTCCATCAACTCTTACTTTTATATATCCCTGCTTTTGTATTTGAGTAAAAAGCTCTCTGTAGTGCCCTTTTCTACCTTTGATTAAGGGAGCAAGAATATAGATTCGTTTGCCTTTGTATTCTTTAAGGATAAGCTCGCTAAGTTGCCTATCTGTATATTTTATCATCTTCTTGCCGCTTTTATAGGAATAGGCATCAGCGACTCTGGCAAAAAGCAATCTTATAAAATCATATATTTCTGTAGTAGTACCAACTGTAGATCTTGGGTTTTTACTTACAGATTTTTGTTCTATGGAAATCACTGGACTAAGACCAGATATATGATCAACATCAGGTCTTTCCAAATTGCCTATAAACTGTCTGGCATATGCAGAGAATGTCTCCATGTATCTCCTTTGCCCCTCAGAATATATAGTATCAAAAGCAAGTGAAGATTTGCCACTACCACTAAGACCAGTAATAACGACTAATTTATCTCTTGGAATGTCTATATTAATATCTTTAAGGTTATGTTCTCTAGCACCTATAATGACTAGCTTATCTTCATTTTGATTCATGTTCTTATTCTCTGTTGATTTGTTTGACAAATTTACAAGTCCTTATGAAATGGTATAATAAAGAAAACACATTTTTAAACGTCTTGATTGGTTATTTGGTTTAATTGACATGATAAATATGTTTGCACTCATCAGGAATTATCAGGCATCAGAATTAATTAGTATTTTTATGTTAAAGCTTGAACTCAATATTTAAAATTATTTCCTGTATATACCAACTTACTTTTTATGTGGATTAGAGAACATTTTATTAATGAAAAAGCACAATCGTCATCGAACAAAGCATTAGAGATGACTGTGCTAGGATTAATAGCCTTTGCAGTGACATATGTATTCAATGTAGTTGTAGCAAGGTTGATGCCTATAGAAGAATACGGAGACTTTTCTGTAATGTTTAAAGTCTTATGGGTTGTCCTTCCTTTTTTTATGTTGGGCACAAATTTTAGTATGATAAAGATATTTCCTTTATATATAGATAAAGATAATTCTCATGCAAAAGGTTTTTATAAATGGAATATAAAGCTGATAGTTATATCGAGTATAATATCTTTTGCTTTGGGAATAGGAGTAGTTATAACTATGTATTTATTGGCTGAAGATAAAAGTATGCTTGATTCAATAATACATCCATGTGTATATGCTTTGTTTATCCTTCCTTTCTTTATGGTTGTATTTTTCCAAAGGCAGACTTTAACGGCTATAGGCAAGTTGAGGTATGCTTTTTTCCATAATGAAATTACTTTATATGTAATAATAGTGTTAACAATGGTATTTATTGCATTATTTGTAGATCAATTTTCTTTTTATTATTCCATAATAGCAATTGTCTTAGGGGGGGTGGTAATTACATTCTTCCAAGGATTATATCTTCCAAAGCAATTACCTCGGAACTTTAAGAGTATTGCTCCTAAATATGACACTATAAAATGGAGAAATACATCTTTTAAGATGTTGTTAAGTGGAGTGGTTGGTTATTTCTTATCGGCTTTTGATCTGCTATTTATAGAGATACTTTGCCCTGAAGAGGCTGATGTAGGAATGTTTAGCAGTATATTGGCTATTGCAGGAATCTTTTGGGTTGTAGAAGGAGCTACTAATCAGATTGTAACACCTAGTATATCCAAATCTTTTAAGGATGGAAAGATTATAGACTTATCTTTTAAAAAGAAACTGAATAAAATGCTATGGACAAGGCTTGCAATTACTTCTGTTTTTATGCTCGCTATACTTTTCTTTGGACATCGTATATTAGCTTTGTTTGGAGATGAATATGTTGAAGGAAGAGCAGGGCTAATTATAGTGTCATTCTTTTTATTCTTGTCTTTAACTCATAGAATGGCTAACAAAATACTTTTATATGGTGGCTATGAGTCTTTGTTGACAAAGATATTTCTTTCAGGTTTAATCTTAAATGCAATACTTAACTTTATATTGATACCACCATTACATTTAGTAGGCGTTTCTATCTCTTTTGGGTTTACTATATTATATATCTCTGCAATATCTATTTACTTCGTAAGGAAAAAACTAAATTTCAGAACTTTCTGGTTGTAAGAGAAGTCAAAAAGAAAACTTGGAATGATAATTTCAATCTGATTGGATAATAGTTCATTACAAGTTTTCTTTAGTTTCAGGATATTATTTATGTTTAAATTATTTGGCGAAATCTATAAGCTATCTTAACTTTGGGTTTATTCAAATAAGAAAATATGCTTTGTTAATAATGAAATTAAAATTAAACCATAAGTCGCTTGTTGCTTCTCTGAAGAAGGTAATCCTTAAACTTAAGGAAAAAGTGACTTTATGTGCAAAGCAGACTAATACAACTACTCCAACTTATAATGAAATAACTACTAGAAAGGATACTATAGTAAGATCTAAGATTTCTCTTAATAACATAGACATCTTTCTTTCTAATCTTAATAATAATCTTCAAAAAAAGAAGAATGATTATAAGAAGCTACTGGCCGTAAAACTAAAATACAAGCAAAAAGAACTTGAAGAAGATTGGTCAATAAAGGAGGATCTTCTTTCTGCTTTAAACAAAACTAAAGATGTCAATAAACCTACTGAATTTAGCTTGAAACTAAATCCATTTACCTTGAAGCCTACTGAATTTAGCTTGAAACCTATTTGATTTAGCTTGAAACTAAATCCATTTACCTTGAAGCCTACCGAATTTAGTTTTAAGCCTATTTGATTTAGTTTGAAGCTAAATCCATTTACCTTAAAGCCTACCGAATTTATCTTGAGACCTATTGAATTTATCTTGAAGCTTATTTGATTTTGTCTCTAGATTTTGAAATTAGGTCAGTTGATCTATGGAATGATCTATTAAGTAAGCTATGTCAGATATTGTTTTCCATAAAAAAAAGAGTCAAATGACTCTTTTTTCTATTCTGGAATTAATATTTCAAATGTTTTGCCCCTTTCTTTTTTAAGGTAAGATTTCCTTAACCAAGGGTTATATATCTTAAGCATTTTGTAGGTGGTGCCGTGTTTTTGAGCAAAGTCTACAAGATTTTTAATTTTATAATTAACCTTTACGGTTTTAGTCTTAAAAGGTTGGTAAAGATCTGATTTGTTTAGATAAAAACCGTAATCGTGAGGGTTTTCAAAGATTGTTTTGATAGCAAGTATTCTGTATATATATCTGGCAGTTTCACTATTAAGAAGAAGGTCGAAATAAGTTTTTACTTTTTGATCTTCAAGGCTTTCTCTTATTCTTCTTTTTCCTGCATTATAAGAAGCAGCTACTAAAAACCAATCGTTGAAGTCTTCATAAGAATCATTTAAATATTTACAAGCTGCTTCAGTAGCCTTTTCTACGTGGTAACGTTCATCTACATCAGAATCAATTTCCAGACCATATTCTTTACCTGTTTTTGATAGAAATTGCCAGTAGCCGGCAGCACCAGCAGGGCTTTTGATATTTTGCAAACCACTCTCGATAAGTGCCAGATATTTGAAATCTTCAGGTATATTATTCTTCTTTAGTATTGATTCAATCAGGGGAAACCATCTGCCAGCTCTCTTGATTAATAGGAGAGTAGCGGAATGCCAATAAGTGTTAACGTTAAGTTCTCTGTCAAGGGATTCATATACATCATGTCTACCAATAGGAACTTTCATATCTGCAAAGGTGATAGACTCAATTACTTTTGCAGGCTTTATGCCATAGGAATGTTTCTTTATGAATAAAGTTTCTGGGTCATGTCTGATGACAATGGTTTTAGTTATAGAATCTCTTGGAAGATCATTTTCAAAATCTAAAAACTGAGACATTTTATACTTTTTGTTTTCAGCCTTAGATGCTATTACATTATAAATTAATAAACTAGAGGATATAAAAGCTAATATAATCCAGATATGTTTTTTATTCATACTGATTCCCTTATAGATTGTATTTAGTGAAAAATGTGACTCCTATTTATGCTGCTTAGAGATCGCAATTTAGTTAAATTGTAGTGTTGTGTATTAGCTAAACGGGACTTTTTTTATTTAAAAATAACTATAATTTTTGAGAATGTTATATTTAACAGAAATATATAGGTAATAAAGGTAGGATTAGATAATAATAAAAGAAGAGGCTTGATCAATTGACCAAGCCTCTTCTATAGAAGTATTTTTATGTATTAAGGCTGTTTAGAGCCTTTCAGGAATATTATTACATATTTACAGCTTCACCATAAGCAGCAGCAACAGCTTCCATAACAGCTTCAGAAAGTGTTGGGTGAGGGTGAACAGCTTCTATCATTTCTTTACCAGTAGTTTCTAGCTTTCTGGCAACCACGATTTCAGCAATCATTTCAGTAACATTATCACCGATCATATGACAACCAAGTAGCTCACCATATTTAGCATCAAAGATTACTTTTACAAAGCCTTCTCTACTACCAGCGGCAGTAGCTTTACCAGAAGCAGTGAAAGGGAATTTACCAACTTTCAGTTCATAACCAGCTTCTTTAGCTTGGTCTTCTGTCATGCCAACAGAAGCTACTTCAGGAACAGTATAAGTACATCCAGGTATATTATTATAGTCCATAGGTTCAATATCATGGCCAGTAATCTTTTCTACACAGATGATACCTTCTCTTGAGGCAACGTGTGCCAAAGCAGGACCATGAACGATATCGCCAATAGCATAAACACCATCAACATTGGTTTTATAGTAATCATCAACAATTACTTTACCTTTTTCATTCTTAACACCAGCTTCTTCAAGACCTAAACCTTCAAGGTTAGTAGCTACACCAACAGCAGAAAGAACGATATCAGCATCAACAACTTCTTCACCTTTCTTAGTTTTTATAGTCACTTTACATTGTTCACCAGAAGTGTCAACAGAAAGAACCTCAGAATTGGTCATCACTTTCATCTTAGCTTTCTTGAAAGAGCGAGCCAATGTTTTAGAAACTTCTTTGTCCTCATTAGGAACGATTTCAGGAAGGAATTCTACAAGAGTTACTTTAGTTCCTATAGTATGGTAGAAGTACGCAAACTCAGCACCAATAGCACCAGAACCAACAACGACCATAGATTTTGGTTGTTCAGGTAGAGACATAGCTTCACGATAGCCTATAATCTTTTTACCATCTTGTTTTAATGCAGGAAGTTCTTTGGATTTTGCACCAGTAGCGAGGATGATGTGTTGAGCATCATATACGGTAGTTTCTCCGTTGTTAGTTACTTCAACTTTCTTAGCAGGAAGAAGTTTTCCAAAGCCATTAATTATATCAACTTTATATTTATTTAGAAGGAACTGAACCCCTTTGCTCATGCTTGCAGCAACATCTCTGGATCTATTGATGATGCCATTGAAATCAGGTTTTGCCTCTCCTTCAATTTGAATACCATAGTCAGCAGCGTGTTGGGTATACTTAAATACTTGAGCACTTTTCAATAGAGCCTTTGTAGGAATACATCCCCAATTCAGACAAATACCACCTACTTCAGCTTTTTCAACAACTGCTGTTTTTAGTCCTAATTGTGCACCTCTAATAGCAGCAACATATCCACCAGGTCCACTTCCAATGACAATTAAGTCGTAATTCATATCTTTCAGGTTTTCTATGACGTAATATCTATTTAAACTATTTGCCTGCGTATATCTGAATATTAGATGCTTATGCTTATATAACAGGCTGATTACTTAAAGCGCGAAATTAAATAAAAATTTAACTTTCTTCTAAAGCCTTAGAACAATTGAAAAATCATAATGTTTTATACCATTTATAGACAATGGTATTATATTATATAGGTGTGATTTAGAATCACAAGTATTATTATAAAGTTAATACCAAATAATATAATAATGTGGTTTTAGATAATTCTACATTTATTTAATTGGGATATGTCTTGAGAATCCTTCCTGAAGAGAAACAAAAGTTTCTGTACTTGTAATCTCATTAATAGCCTGTATCTTCCCTATTATTATATTCTTTAGATGTTCATTGTCCTTGGCGTATATCTTTATAAATAAAGAATACTTGCCAGATGTATGGTGACATTCTACAATTTCATCTATTCTCATAATACGTTCGTATACTTCTTCATGGGTTCGACTTGTCGAAAGATTTACCTGAAGGCCAATAAAAGCACAGGTGGTATATCCTACATCTTTTGGTGATAATCTTAGTTCCGATCCGGTTATTACTCCGGCTTCAGTCATCTTTTGTAGTCTCTGATGAATAGCAGCACCACTAACTCCACAATCTCGTGCAATTTCAAGATATGCTTTTCTTGCATCCTTCATAAGGTGCTCTAAGATTCTTTTATCCAATGTGTCAAGCTTGAATTTTGTGTCCATACTTATAATCTTTTAGAAAATGGGTTGTAATTATAATATGAAGTTATGAATTTTAAATAATTTACAGTTGAAAATACAAAACTGTAAGTAACTATTGTTTTATTGCTTATAATTTATAATTTTTGTGACACTTATTTAGAAATATAGAAAGATAATATAGTTATGACAAAGAAATTTGATCCAGCAAGATCGATTCAGCATTTAGAGCAATTTGGAGAGTTCGGTGGTGTAAACCCTTCAATTACTGATTCGTCTACTTTTACATTCATGGAAGCAAAGACAATGATTGATACATTTCATGGAGAAACCGAAGGTTGCTTCTTGTATTCAAGACATTGGAATCCAACAAACTTCTTTTTGAGTGAAGCTTTAGCAGCAATGGAAGGTACAGAAGCTGCTTGGGTTACTGGTTCTGGTATGGCTGCAATTACTTGTGCTTTATTACAACTTGTTAATAGTGGTGATCATATTATTGCAACTATGACTTGTTATGGTGGTACTTTTGCTTTCCTTAAGAACTATCTTCCTAAGTTTAATATCGATGTAACTTTTGTTAATATTTGTGATCTTGATGCTGTAAAAGCTGCAATGAGACCTAATACAAAGGTGATTTATACAGAAACTATGACTAACCCAATGCTTCATATTTCTGATGTCCCTAAGTTGAAGGAAATTGCTCATGCTGGTGGTGCTAAGTTGATGGTTGATAATACTTTTACACCAATGATATTTGCTCCTTATAAATTAGGTGCTGATGTTGTTGTTTACTCTATGACAAAGTATATCAATGGTAAGAATGACTGTGTTGCTGGTGCAATTTGTGGTAGCCAAGAATATATCAACTCATTGATTGATGTTAATGATGGTACTGCAATGCTTTTAGGCCCTGTTCTTGATCCATTACGTTCTTCAAGTATTCTTAAGAACCTTCATACTCTTCATATCAGAATGAAACAACATAGTAAGAATGCTATGTATCTATCTGATAGATTCAAAGAAATAGGATTTAAGTGTGTATATCCAGGAAGAGAAGATCATCCTCATTACGACTTAATGAAAGAGATGATGAATGAAGAGTTTGGTTTTGGTGGAATGATTGCTATCGATCTTGAAACTGCAGAAAGAGCAACTGCTCTTATGGAAAGAATGCAGGAAAAAGGTGTTGGTTACTTAGCTGTAAGTTTAGGTTACTTCAAGACTCTATTCAGTAATTCAGGTAAATCTACTTCTTCAGAAGTACCAGAAGAAATTCAAAAAGAAATGGGAATGTCTGAAGGCCTTGTACGTTTCAGTATGGGACTTGATAATGATATTGAAAATACGTTCAATCTTATTCACGATAGCCTTAAAGAACTATCTTTTGTATAAGACTTTATGTGTGAAAATATAACTTGTCCTAAGTATTTAGGATAAGAGAGAGGCCATCTACTTTGTAGGTGGCCTTTTTTTATATAGTATGATTATTTAGCATTACAGATTAGTTACAGTTTGATTCAGAATTTGAAAAGATGAATTATAAACATCTAAATGAATCTTTTTATGGTCTATTTATAGTCTAATCCATCTATGTTGATTTTTATTGATGGATTAGACAAGCTTTATATTTTATATTATGCATGAGTATTGACAGATTCAATATCTAGTTGTAAGTATTTAATAGTTCTTTTGTTTTTGAATTTAGTATATAGAAAAAGGTGGTAGCTCTTATAAATTAATCCAAAGTTTCGGTAGTCAATATGTATACAATATAAGCATTGTTATAATGTCGTTATGCATGAGGTTAAAGAGTATTAATAATAAAAGAGTTTATATAATATATGATAAATATATTTATGCTTTAAAGTATATTTTAATGTATGCATTGTAGTTTGTTTCAGTTGGAAGTAATCTATTTTTTAATATTAAAATAAAAAGAGCTGATCGTATAATGTGATATTAAAGGGAGGAAGTTTTTCTTCTTTTTGTAAAATATTGATTTTTATTATCCGTAAATAAATTATGTTTTTTGTTAATTATTTACTTTGTTTTATGTATTAAATATGAAAATATTTTAAACTGTAAGTAGCTGGTAAATAGCTTGTATATCTTTTTTGTTAGGGTATTTCACAAAATGTGTTTTGAAATCTATAACTCTTTATGTTTATTTGCAATATGAAATGATTTAAGTCTCTTAAATTTAAATCATTCATAAATTCTAAACTAAAGCTGGGATAGATCTAAGTATAAATCAATAAAAAAACTAACAAAAGGTTGGCGTATCTTTTGTGATATTTTGTATTATTTTGTTTTTTATAAGAGAAAAATCTTCTACTGGGGTATGGATTTTAGAAGAGTTTTTTTTCTTCTCAATATAATTATGCAGTTTTTTTTGAGCTTGATCTTCTCTGATTTTTAATTGTTTAACTAAACATTTATACTCATGAGAAAATTTACAGTGTTCCTGATAAGTGCATTTTGGGTGTATGCATTTTTTGTAGGGTCGACCACGTTAATGGCACAACAACAGAGAGATTATGGTGTGTTTAAGATGAAGTCGGGTAACTATGAAGGTCACATAAATACAGGCATAGATTATTCAGGAATAACACAACTAAATGAATCAGGAAAATCTACAATTGAGTTTTGGCTAAAAACTAATAACTCAAGGAAATGGCTATTAACAGATATGCTGCCTGATTCTGATCGTTTTTATATAGATATGTCATCGACAGGAGTGATGACAATAAAGGCGGGGACAAGTATAACCAAAACATTGGATTTAGCAGATGATGTAGTTAACAATCAATGGGCACATTATTCATTTGTATTAAATAAAACTGAGACAGAAAATACACTCTCAGTATATGTGGATGGTAGAGTTAAAACAGAGTTTATAGGCTTTGATATTGACTTGTCAAAAAAGAGAGAGTTATGCTTCGTGAAAAGTGCCGGAGGCAAGATGTGTTTGGCAGAGATTAGAGCATGGAGTGTAAAGAGAACACCAATAGAGATTCAAGAAGCGTACATAAAGAGTTATGCTAAAGCTTCAATGGGAAGAATGCGAACATTGAAAAGTCAAGGTTTAGTAGCTTATTATGGAAGTTCGGGAGAAGATCAAATCAGAGAGTTGCCGAATGCAATACTTCCAAGGTTGGTGTACAAAGAATGGATAAATGGTGTTACAGGTACAACAATCGAAGGAGCAAAATTTGTTCAGGAAATAGATGATATTGTTGTACAATCATTAGATGATGAGGAAGCTCATCCTATATTGAACAATACAACAATATATGCAGATGCTTCTAAGGGAGAATATGATGGAAAGATCAGAGTTAAATGGAATCATATAGCAGGAGCAACGAGATATGAAGTAAGAGAAGTTCTTCCAAATAACTTATTGATAGGCACAAAGAATTCTTCAGATATAGCAAGTACAGAAGTATCGGATGATATATATATTGACTTAAATCAAAATATAGATCCCGGAACGATGTATAAGTTTGTAGTAGAGGGTTTTTTTGAAGATGGTACTAGTAATGTGGCAAGTGATTATGGCTTTGTATTCTACAATGGAGTTATTGCAGGACATATTCAGACAAGTGGAACAGGACCAGCAATAAATATAGATAGCGTTGATGTAACAGTAAGAGCGTCTGAGGGTGTATTACCTGGTAGTGGGATAAAATTCACAGCTGGAGATGTGCCGATTTATATAGAAGACCTAATGGGATTTCCAAGAGAAGATAGTTTGACATTAGAGTTTTGGTATAAACCAAATGAAGCATCTTCATCATTAAATAAGGTTTTAAAGTTTGGGGATTTAGAGGTAAATGTAAGTAATAACAAGCTTCAAATAAAGAATCATGATGTTGCTGTAATTGACCAAACAATACCTGTTTTTTCAGATTGGAAGCATTTCTCATTTGTAGTGTCTCCAGAAGGATATAAAGTTTATCAAGACAGTACAGAGATAGCATCTGCAACAACGGCATTTGATGGTATAATAGCAAATATTAGAAATATTAAAATTAATGATGATTGTCAGGCTTCTTATTCATTGGATGAATTAAGAGTTTGGAATATTGTTAGAGATTCTTCATCTGTAGTCAACAGATATCATCACATAATAAGTGGAAAAGAAAAAGGATTGGCATTGTATTATAAAATGGATATGAACCAATTCAATAGCATATATAATCAGGCTCAAGAAACGAGAGGGTATTATATTGGTAAGTGGGACGATTTAGCATCACAAAAGCCAGAATGGTTAAGTGCAAGCGAATGTTGTCAAGCAATGTCATATGGAGCATATACAGATGTATATGGTGATTATGAAATTTCAGGGATAAACTATGGTTCATCGGGCAAGAAGATGAAGATTATACCATATAAACAGTATCATGAATTTTCAGAAGATTCAAAGCAGGAGACATTATCAGCTGCAAATATGCGTCATGATGATGTAAACTTTGGGGACAACTCATATATGGAGGTTGTAGGACGAGTTTATTATTATGATGAAGGAGATACAGACGCGAATGGAGAAAAGAAAATTTATCCAGTGCCTATTGGACAAGGATTTTTAATTAATGGAAACCCTATTACCGGAAGCGGAGAAGCTCCTACAACAACACTTACAGGTTCTTATACACTAAAATCTCCGTTAGGAAGAACGAGATTAGAGGTGCAAAATCCAGTACGTGTTAACACAATAGGAGCATATTCATTAGTATTTAATGGAGAAGATAATTATGCGGAATCAGAGAAGCTAATACAATTATCTGATGCTACTATTACTGGTTTTGTGAAAATGCTTGATAATACAGAATCAGAGCAGATTTTACTGGAACAAGGAGAAATGAAGTTATCAATTATTGATAATACAAGATTAAAGGTAAAAAAGGGTGATGATATTCTATTAGAATCAGATATTTCTTTAGAAGCTAATCAATATCAGTTTTTTACTGTCGCTTATGATAGAACTGCCGAGAAATTGTTTTTACGTATAAATAATACTAAAAAAAGTATAAGAGATATAACTTTAGATCTTAATGGTAAACTAGTTCTTGGAGCTGCTATGAATAATGGTACAGCTGAGAAGTTTTTAAAAGCAAATCTTGATAATTTAATTATTTATGATCAGTATTTATCTGAAGCTAATATTGAAAAAGTAAAACAAGGTAAGATCATAGATGATTCAGAAATTGAGCCATATGCAAAATATCTTTTTGAGGAAGGTAAGGGCATACGCACTTTAAGCTGGACTGAAGGTGGACATGATAAGGCCTTGATTTTGAAAAATGGATTGTCATTTGATTCTCAGGATTTCAAGCCATATTCATATGAATATAAATATGAATATCAAGCAGTAAATGAAAGATATGCCAGAGAAGATGATAATATAGCTTATAGACCTAATGTTTTACGTCCTTTAAGTGATGTGGATTTTGAGAATAAGACAAGATTTGGAATAGTCGGAAATATTCGCATTCCATGTGGATATGGTGTTGGTAAATGGATTGGAGTTGTAAAGAGAGTTGATTTAGGTGAAGATAATCAAAAAATATATGAATTGACATCTGAGAATTTCAATGAGAATTATACTTGCTTTACAATTGATGGATTGATGCCAGGAAAATATCTGGTAGAAATACACAGAGAAGATAGCCCATCAGATGAGAGTTTACCATTAGAGATTGATATTACTAAAGGATGGAATATCTACAATTTTGATTTTGAAAACCCTTTAATTGTAGATACGGATATTTTCAGAAAAGCAATTCTTCAAGAAGAAAATGCATCAGCTGAAGCACACTGGACATTTGAAAATGTTGAGGTATGTGATGATAATCCTATTCTTCAAAAGAATAACTATTATGATATGAAAGTAATGACATATCAGCAATATTCTGAGGGTAAATGCTATGTAGGTAACTTTGACTATAAAGTAAAAAAAGGTGATCTGGGTGTTGTAGAGAAAAAGTATGCAAATAAAAATGCTGGCGAGTTTGTGATGCCTGTATCTGGAATAGATACAGTAAGATTCTTGGCATTAGAGCCTAATTTTGATCCAGAAGAAGATTATTTGCGAAAAATGTCAATTGATGTTCCATCATACAGGTATCTTGCAGATATTCCAGCTGTAATATTAGGAGTTCAGCAAAGCCAACAAGATTTTACAGTTGTTCCACCTGATCAACTTATAATGGTATTACATGATCCTCCAGGGGATGGAAGTAGTGTTGCATGGTCTAGAGGACATACACTTAATTTTACAAGTACTTGGGATTTTTCATCAAATGTGTCTACAGCATTTGATATTGGTACTGTAACAGAAACAGAGATGCAAAGTGGTGTTTGGGTAGGAATTGGCGGTGGAAGTGTCATGACGGTACCTGTTACTTCTGTTGATGTAAAAGATAGATTTAGTTTTAATGTTCAGATTGGTGGTGGCTATAGTGGTAGTAAAACATATTCAGCAACATTAAATCAAGCGATATCAACTGAAGGAGGAGGAACTACAGTAGGTGCCGATGCTGACATCTTTATTGGTTTTTCAGAAGTATTAACATACGGAGATGGAAGAGAGCTGCTGAGAGAAGGTTGTGATTTTAGTGTAAGAGAAGAAATGACGATTACCCGTCAGCCAAAATCAATGTTTTTCCATACAGTTCAGCATATAAAAGATGTACTTATTCCTTCTCTTGAAAGGTTTAAAGCAAATGCGTTAACGAATAATAATTCGGAAGAAGCAGCATCTTATCAAGAAAAGATAGATAGGTGGAAAGAGTATATCTCTGATAATGTATCGAGAATATCGAGTACAGATACTTATGATAATCTTAGAATGGTAGGTGGTCCTGCCGGAGAAGCAAATGCTTCTATCGAAGGGGCATATAATTTTTCTGCAAATTCAAATATAACCTTTACAATAGGAAAAGAAGGAGGTGAGACACATGGTGCTCATTTCAATACCGGTCTTGGTTTTGATAAAAATTTCACTTCTTCATTTAAAGCGTTTGGAGCTGGAGTTCAATTAAAGACAAAGCTCTCTATTAATTTAAGTCACTCTAACTCGCACGCTGGAGGAAATAATAAGTCAGAAAGTTTTACAATAGCCTTAGATGACGATGATGACGGCGATCAGTTTTATTTCTATGTTCGTCAGGATCCTGTTTATGGTTCACCGATATTTAAAACTTATGGGGGTAGAAGTATGTGCCCATATGAAAGAGGTACAAACCCTAGAGAAGGTATTTCTCTCAGAGGAAATGAAGTCGCATGGGCAGAGCCTGGAGAGAATGCAATATTCAGGTTAACAATGAGAAGTATACAGGAATCTCAAGATGCTACAGTAAAAGAATATGTATTATTTCCTGATCTTGCAAATGTACCAGCAGGGGCTAGTTTAAAGATAAACGGGGCAGCATTTAATGGACCAAAAACTTATAGGTTAGCACCAGGGGCAACTTCAGAAGAAATAGAAGTTATTGTAAAGCAAGGAGCGAGTGAACCAGGCAAAGCTGTGTTTGAGAATATCCCAATTATTGCTATTTCTGCATGTGAGAAAGCTAATGATACATACATATATACTCAGGATGAATGGGAGGAAACAAACGCTAGGCCTGTGGATACTTTGTATTTGACAGCATATTTTGAAAATAACTGTGTAGAGAGTATTCAGATGTTGGAGCCTCAGGAAGGATGGGTTATTAATAGCTTAGATGATCATGAAGTAGATGTGAAATTTAAACTGAATAATCCGTTGACCAGTATGACAAAGGTTCATCTTGAAATGGTGCCTGTTTCAAATGCAAATAATGTATCTATTGTAAAGGCATTTACAATGGATGAAATTCTTCCAGCAACAGATCCTTTAAATACTAATCCTTCTAATTCATTAGTAGATAGAGAAGGTTATATAACTACACGAGTAAGAATTGATCGTCCAAATGGTACTTATAAGTTAAGGCTAGTACCTGTATGTGGAGCTGGAGATGAGGTTTGGAGAACACAAACTCCAACAGAATGGGTTACAGGAAATATCCGTACTACACGACCTGTTGTTACAAATACAGAACCACAAAATGCAGGGGTAGCTGTAGCAAACAGTGTTATTCGTGCATTCTCAGATCAACCATTGAAAGAATCTACAGTTAATGACCTAAATGTCATATTGCGAGGTATATTACCAGCTAATGAATACAGACCTTCATCTGCTGTGTTTTTCGAACCTGAAGATATGATTACAGCTAGTCATACAAGTGATATTGAATTAGGAGGAGCATATACTGTAGAGTTTTGGATGTATCCAGAGGTTTATCCTTCAGTAGAAATACCTATCCTGAAGAAAGGTAATGGTATAAATATAACATTGACATCAGATGGAAAAATAAATAATGGTTATGGTTTGTCAGAGAAGATCATCTTACAAAGATGGACTCATGTAACAGTTGTTTATGATGGTGAAAGTGATATAAGAACATTCTTTGATAATGATGTTGTTAACATATCAAATGTAACTTCTGTACCAGAGAATAATACTGATTCTTTTGAAATCTGTGGAATTCAAAATGGTCAAAGTTTTAAAGGAAGACTTGACGATTTTAGAATCTGGAATAGAGCAAGAGTTCTAGCAGAAATAAAGATAGACAGATCAACAACACTGAGAGGTGATGAGGGAGGTTTGATATTCTATATGCCTCTCGATGATTTATCGCATTTGAATTATAATGTTCTGCAAGAACTAGTAGGCAAAGTAAGAGATGTTCAAGCTACTGGTATAAGCTTAACGAGTGAAGCAGATGAGATAGCTCCAATTGATATTGAGAACTCTTTTGAAACTATAGGTACTACTGTCAGCTTAGCAAATGATAATGAAATTATCATTACACCTACATTTGGAAACGATAAGTTAGAAGGAGCTCTATTAGTAGCAAGGATTAAGGATAATTCAGTAAAAGATCCTTTTGGTAATTATCTTCCAGGTAAATCATGGAGCTTTGGATTTAATAAGAACCTAGTTGAGTGGAATAAAGCTAATTTGGTGATAAATCAAAATCAGGGGTCTTCGAATCAATTTGATATGACAATTTCCAATAATGGAGGAGTTAAAATTACATATGAATTGGTTGATATGCCTTCATGGTTGACGATAACATCTGATCATAGAGAAAATGTTCGTGAGCATTTACTTGCAGGCCACTCAAATGTAGTTTCCTTTGAAACTGCTTCATGGCTAAATTCAGGTACATATAAAGCTCCTATTAAAGCAAAAACACAAGCTTATGACCCTGTAACAGGCACATATTACCAAACAGGTGTTGAATCTTTCTTCTTGGAAGTGAAGATTGATTGTATAAAACCTGAGTATGAATTGGATCCTCATTCATTCTCAAAGCAGATGAATATAATTGCAGAGGTGTCTATTGATGGTGAGAAGTTAAGTGATCCTGCTGATAAAGTAGTAGCTTTTGTTGGTAATGAAATTAGAGGAGTTGCATCGCCTAGACTAACAGGAAGTAAATACTTGGTTAACATAGTGATCTATAGTAATAGTTCTACTGCAGAATCAATTGAGTTTAGAGTCTGGGATGATAGTGAATGTATTGAATATGTCGGAATAGACAAGTCTTATACATTTAGTGATGATAATGCAATTGGTAGTATTAGTGATCCTGAAATATGGAATGTAGGTGAAATAATAGCGAGAAGGTTTTCTGCAGTTCAGGGATTTCATTGGTTAAGCTTTAATGTTACTGATAGCGATGAGGATTATTTATCATTAAGCAACTTGAATGGTTTTGGAGTTGATGATATAATCAAAGATAAAGATAACAATACAGCAACATGGACAACTAATGGTTGGACTGGATCATTAACCAGACTTTCCCCATATTCTTCATATTCTGTTGAGTTGAAAGCTCAAAGACTTATTGAAATGGTTGGTATTCCTGCTGTAGTTGATTATGATATCGAGCTTGATTCTGAAGGAAAGAATTGGATAGGATATACTCCAAATAATATGATGAGAGTCAGAGAGGCATTACGCTCATTTATGAACGGCAATGTATCGAATAATGATATAGTATATGCTAAGTCAGCTAGCTCTTATTATTATAATGGAGATTGGATTGGTGATATGCAGTATTTTTCACCGGGACAGGGATATAAGATTGATGTAACCACTGGAGGTAAATTAAACTACATTGGAGTCACTCTGGACATGAGAAATAACAGAAGCAGCGTGACACCACTTAATCTTTTGGAATCTCCTGAAGTTACTTCAACATTTGGACAACTGTTGAGTGAAGTGAAGGATAAAGCTAGTAGTATGGGGTACAATGTAAATCCTCATGCATATGAATATTCTATGCACATAACAGGAGTAGTTGTCGATGACATGAATATTCAGAATGAGCCTATGATTATTACAGCTTATGATGAGAATGAACTTGTTGGTGTTGCTGTTCCTCAGATGGTTGATAATAATTTGTTGTACTTCCTTACGACTTTCTCTAATGATTATGGGAAGCCACTTGATTTTGTAGCTATAGAGCCTGAAACAGGAAGAAAGTTTGAGATAATAGAATCTTTGGAGTTTAATGATAATCCATTTATAGGTAATCCTGTATTCCCGTATGAGTTTAAGATGGGAGATGAGATCATTAGTGATAATAATGAAGATCAACTAATGCAAAATATACCTAACCCATTCACTCATAATACTACAATAAAGTATTGTATAGGTGAAGACATGGATGTTCAGCTTTTTGTAACAGATGCAATGGGACAAATGGTTGTAAGTCTTGTAAATGAATATCAGGATTCTGGTTGCTATACAAAAGAATTTAATTCAATTAAGTATAACCTACAACCAGGAATTTATTTCTATACTCTTTCTACAAAGAATGGAAGGATAACGAAAAAGATGATAGTAGAATAATTTATTGGATTGTAACTAAAGGGAGGGGCTTCTCTTTAGTTACAATCTATTATTAATTATTAAGTGAACTTTTTTAAGAGATTATTTAATATTAGAATTATGAAGAAAATAATATTAACAAGTATATTTCTTGTTTCGATGATACATAGTTTCTCTCAAGAGTGGTGGCATGATCCTGTTAACTGGACCCCAAATGTAAATATTAGTATGTCTGGTGGTGCTAGTCATGGAGACTTTAGCTTTGATTTTTATAGGTATGAATCTGGGTATGAAGCAAAGAATAGGTTTAATATATGTGCTCCAACTTATGGTAAGATGGTTACAGTAAGAGCAAATAAACGAGTTGGTATATATACAGAAGACCCTTTGAAAGGGTTTCATATAGCTACTGAAGCATTATTTAAAAAAAATATACAATTGGATTATTACAGTTCTCAATTCATAAATAATACTTCAGATGGCTCTGATATTTTTACTTATGAATTTGAAAGAGCAGATCGTGGTGATCACATTGTATATAAATCTCCTGCATCAAACTCTATTTTTACGATAAAGAGTGAAGGAAGAGTTGGTATAAAAACCTTAAATCCAGAATCAGATTTTCATCTTAATGGGAATGCTCTGTTTTTAGGGACTTTGAGCATTGATAGATTGGTTAGCATAGATAGAATGAGTATTAGTAGTAAGACTTATTTTAGAAATGATGGAAAACTAGGTGTGAACGTTTCTAATCCTTCGGAAATATTTGATGTAAATGGTAATGCAAAGATTACAAAATCTGTAATTGTTCAAAGAATGGTTTTGGGGACAAGTGTATTTCCTGACTATGTATTTAAGGATAATTATTCATTACAGTCTCTTGATGAAGTTGAGGATTTTATTCTTATGAATAAGCATCTTCCTAATGTTCCTTCAGCAAAAGAGGTTCAAGAGAAGGGTATGAATATGACACAGATGAATATTCTGCTTACAGAGAAAATTGAAGAATTGACTTTATATGCTATTGAAAGACAAGAGAGAATGGAGAAATTGGAGAAAGCATATGAAAAAGTTCTTGAAGAAATCAAATCATTAAGAAAAAATATGGAGGAATAGTGATGAAAAGATTTTTGTTTATATATATACTACTAGCCTTATCGAATGTTGCTTTTTCTCAAGATTGGCAAAAGACTTTTTATTGGAAATCAGGAGAAGATGTAAGATTGAATGGAGATGGTAGTAAAGTAGTTGATTATACATTTGATTTTTTGGATTATAGTGGTCTTGATAGATGGAGTATCTGGTCTAATGGAGATGTCTTTACTGTTAGAAACAATGGTAGAGTAGGTATTCTAACAAGTGATCCTGCAAAAGGATTTCATGTAAAGACTGAAACTTTATTTGGGCAAGATATTGTTTGGGATCCCAGAGTAGATTACTCTTTGTTTTGTGATAAGCCAACTATTGGAGCCACATTTATCTTTGATTTTCGAAGAAATGATAAAGGGGATGCCATTGTTTATAAATCTGAAGCACATAATAATATTTTGACTATTAATAGCAATGGAAATGTTGGGGTAAAGACCTCTGATCCTTCAGCTAACTGGCATGTCAATGGAAGTTCCATAATAAATAAAACAGTATTAGTATTTGGTGAGACAGAAGTTAAATCGATGAACTTTGGTGAATCATCTGTATTTACTTCTGATGATAAACTTGGTTTAGGGACTTTAGCTCCTGAGAAACCTATTCATGTTGTAGGAAATGCAAAGATAAGAGGTAATGTTGTTGCAGAACGAATATTGCTAGATATAAGTTCATTTCCTGATTATGTCTTTGAATCTGGATATAAGTTGAAACCTTTAAATGAGGTAAGTGATTTTATTAACAAGAATGGTCATTTGCCAGGGCTTCCAAAAGCAGAGGAGGTAGTTCAAACAGGGATTGATGTTGCTCAAATGAATATTCTACTGATGGAAAAAGTAGAAGAGTTGACATTACATGCTATTGAACATGAAAAAAAGATAGGTTGTATTAAAGACAAATATCTAAAGGCTTTTAAAGAGTTGAAAGATTTGCAAAGTAAAATGGAGGAGAAATAATGATGAAAAGAATATTATATATAATATTCCTTATAGGAATAGCTTTGTCTTCGCATGCTCAGAATTTAAGTAGTAACCATAGATGGAAGAATAATGTAAATGTTACAATGCGTGATTTCCATGGTAATAATGGTAAATTTGAATTTAAATTCCTCGATAATGACGGTAAAGATATATTTGCTATTTATGCTCCTAGGCATGGTTATATATTCTCAGCAAAGAATAGTGGACGAGTAGCTATATTGGATGATGGACAAGATTCTGATTTTAAATTTTATGTTAATGCAGAGACATATTTTCAGGGTAATATTTATTATACTCCAGGGAAGCGATTCTTGTTAAGAGATATCGGTAATAATAATGCTCAGGATTATTCATATGTTTTTAATAGATCTCAAAAATCTGATCAATATATATTCAGATCACCAGGTAATGCTCCAATAATGACTATCAGAGCAAATGGATCAGTTAATATAGGGACTTACAATAGTAGTACTTATGATTTTGTTGTTTCAGGTGTTGCTAAGTTTGAGGGGGCGACGACATTCCGTGATGATTTTGTTGTATACAGTTCTTCATTTGGAACTAACTCAATTGTAAAGGATAATGGACGCTTAGGTGTTGGTACTACAAATCCTGAAGAGATGCTTCATGTTGTAGGTGATATGAAGGTGGAAGGAGATTTCCTCCCTAATCAGGTCACTTTAAATGTTGGAACTTTCCCTGATTACGTTTTTGAAGACGATTATAAACTGATATCTCTGGAAGATACAGAAGATTTTATCAAGGAAAATAAGCATTTGCCTAATGTTCCGTCAGCAAAGAAAATGCTCGAGACAGGCATGGATGCAGAAAAGATGAATATTATTCTAATGGAAAAGGTTGAAGAATTGATGCTTCATTCAATAGAACAACATAAGCAGCTAAAGGAATTGGAAAAAGAGGCTGAGAAGTTTCTTCAGGATATAGACTAGGCTGAAATGTTTTTGAATTTCAGGAGAAATATTCATTAAAATCATGGAAGTTTTATTTTAGAAAAAATGATTATGAAGATGAAAAAGATATATATAACATTGTTAATGTTTTTAATTTCTGCTTCAACATTTTTGAATGCTCAGGAGAATGTTAGCGGAATAGAAGATTATGCTGTTTATAGATTAAAGGTTGGAGGACAGTATGTGACATATCAATTAAGTCCTGATGAAGGGAGTACTAATAATGTGCTTATAGAAGATGCAAGAGATGGGTCTAATAATTTAGCTCAATACTTTATTTTAAGAAGTGATAATGGTATCATATATGCATTTTCTGCAGTAGATCCTTCTATGGCTATTGTTTATAAAAGGGATGATTTTGTATCATTAGAAAAATACTCAGAAGAAGAAAAGGCTAAATTTGGTTTAGAGTTTACTTTTGATGGAGGCAATACATTTAATATCTTTTCTCCAGAAGATAGATCTAATTATTTTGGGAGGACTGGGTTAAATGGATTAAAGGTTGTGCGTAGTGATCAGGTTACTCAGTCAGATAAAACAAATTTTGTTTTAGAGAAAGCTACTTTACCTAAGTTATAGGTATAAATAATATGAAATGAAATTTAAAGCTGTCCAATTTGGACAGCTTTTTTTGTAACTACTATCACTTTCTAATATAACATTACATAAAAGAGCTTTTAAGGCAATTAGGTGCTGGAAGAGATAAGCTTTTCTTATTTTACAATTTATCGAATATTATGAATATGATTATAGTCTCAACTTTGAGGTTTAATGTGTTAATGCTATTCTATATTTAGAAGTGATTTAAAAAGTCGGATAAAATCAAACAAAAGATGCCTGAAGTACTCGATGCTTAAGTTGCCACACAAAAAACATAAAGATGAGCAAATAGACAGTATCATAAATAAGCTCTTTGACAAATCATACTTCACCTTTTTATATCAAACTACTTTAAAATAAAAACACTCGTTTTTTCTTCATTTCATACAATCATTAACCTAAAGATCAAAAGCCTAAAATCTACTTTCCCCTGTATTTTTGTATATTTTCACTAATCTACATAAACGTCTTGTAATCAATGCTTTTTAAGTGTATAACAACAAGATATATCTTGTCACTACAGCATGTTTTGTTGATAATCAAGATCAAAAGTTAAGCGAATAAATCTTGTAGGTCTACTTACTGAATCTCGTAGGTCTACTTACTGAATCTTGTAGGTCTACTTACTGAATCTTGTAGGTCTACTTACTGAATCTCGTAGGTCTAC
>JBGRPZ010000016.1:0-53790 GCA_041725915.1 Hyphomicrobiales bacterium
AATTATATTTTCGTTCAAATGATTAAATATGCATTATTATCTCTCATTAAAATCAGATAAGTGTAACTTTGAATCACTTATTTTAATGAGAGATAATAATGCATATTTAATCATTTGAACGAAAATATAATTTACAATAATTACCTATATAGTAGCCGATTATACTTTTATTAAAGAATTTGAAATAATAATAGAGATTTAAAGTATTTAATTAGAATACTGAATGAGAAATACAGAAGGAACAGTAGAAAAGGAGTCTAAAAAGCTAAATGATGCTTTGCTAAATACCATTGTAGAAGGATTAGAAGATAAAAAAGGATATAAAATCACTGTAATGGATCTTCGTGATCTTGATAATGCAGTAACAGATTTTTTTGTCATTTGTCATGGCACATCATCCACACAGACAAGCGCTCTTGCAGATTCAGTAATCGATGAAGTAAAAAAAGAACAAAACATTTCTGTTTGGCATAAAGAAGGAAATCAAAATGCGGAATGGATATTGTTAGATTATTCTAATATTGTTGTACATATCTTCCTTGAAGACATTAGAACATTCTATAAATTAGAGGATTTATGGGGTGATGCAAAATTTACAACAATTAATTAATTGACAAAAGAAACATATATAACTATACTTTTTAAGTCATAATGGCAGAAGATAATAAGAACACAAAACCACAAGAAAACCCTGGCCAAAAGCCCAAAATGAAAAAGGGTAAATATTTTTATTGGATTTATGCAATCCTCGCTATAGGGTTTATTGCTCTTCAATTTATAGATACAGGTGGGGGAGCTGAAAAGATAGGCTGGGGGCAATTCCAGCAGATGCTAAAAAGTCAAGATGTAGAAAAAGTACTTCTTATAAATAAAGAACGTGCAGAAATCTTCATAAAGCCTGCTAGTCTTAAGAAGGCTGAATTTAAAGAAGTTAAAGACAAAGGGAATAGCGCCAAAGATCCACAATATTACTATATAATTTCTTCACCAGACCATTTTGAAAGTCAAGTAGAAAAAGCTCAGGAAGGGCTTAAGAATCCTGTATATGTAGAAAATGAAATCAGGAAAAACTGGGGTGGAGAGATTTTCGGTTATATTCTGCCTTTCATTATCATCATTGGAATATGGATACTGTTTATGCGAATGATGAGCAGAGGCTCAGGAGGCCCGGGAGGACAGATTTTCAACATAGGAAAATCAAAAGCTCAGCTATTCGATAAGAATAATACCAATGTGAATATCACATTTAAAGATGTGGCAGGTCTTGAAGAAGCTAAGATTGAAATTATGGAGATCGTAGACTTCTTGAAGAAACCAAAGAAATATACTGAACTAGGGGGTAAAATTCCAAAAGGAGCTCTTCTTGTAGGCCCTCCGGGAACAGGTAAAACTTTACTTGCAAAATCTGTAGCAGGAGAAGCTAATGTGCCTTTCTTCAGCATGTCAGGATCGGATTTTGTAGAAATGTTTGTTGGTGTAGGAGCTTCCAGAGTTAGGGATCTTTTCAAACAAGCAAAAGAAAAAGCACCATGTATTATCTTTATTGATGAGATTGATGCTATTGGACGTGCCAGGGGAAAGAATCAGGCTACAGGTGCCAATGATGAAAGAGAAAATACACTTAACCAGCTGTTGACAGAAATGGATGGTTTTGGAACAAATGCAGGTGTTATCATTCTTGCTGCTACTAACCGTGCTGATGTTCTTGATAGAGCCTTAATGCGTGCTGGTAGATTTGACAGACAAATCAATGTAGAGCTTCCTGACATTAAAGAAAGAGAAGAAATCTTCAAAGTACATATGTCACCTTTAAAGTTGTCTGATGATCTTGATGCTGCTTTTCTTGCCAAGCAAACACCAGGCTTCTCAGGTGCTGATATAGCAAATGTTTGTAATGAGGCTGCTTTAATTGCTGCCAGAGGTAACAAGCAAAATGTAGATAAACAGGATTTTGCAAATGCTATTGATCGTATTATTGGAGGTCTTGAAAAGAGAAATAAAATCATCTCTAAGGAAGAAAAGAAAGTAATTGCGTTCCATGAAGCAGGACATGCTACTATAAGTTGGTTGCTTGAACATGCACACCCTCTTGTAAAAGTTACTATTGTCCCTCGTGGTAAAGCTCTTGGAGCTGCTTGGTATCTTCCTGAAGAAAGACAAATCACCACAAAAGAACAAATGCTTCATGAAATGATTGCTACATTAGGTGGTAGAGCTTCTGAGCAAGTTACTTTTGGTAGAATATCAACAGGAGCATTAAACGACTTAGAAAAAGTTACAAAACAAGCATATGCAATGGTAACTTATTATGGCTTAAGTGACAAAATCGGAAACTTGAGTTATTATGATTCTACAGGTCAATCAGAATATTCTTTCAGTAAGCCTTTCAGTGAAAAGACAGCAGAACTTATCGATAAGGAAATCCATTCTATTATTGAAGAAGCGTATAAGGAAGCTATAGATATTCTTACTGAGAATAAAGAAGGCCTTGCTAAATTAGCTAATCAGCTGTTAGACAAAGAAGTTATTTATAGTGAAGATCTTGAAAAGATCTTTGGAAAAAGAAAGAGTTCTTCTGATGAAAAAACAGAAAAGAAAGAAGATAAGCCTTCTATAACTCTTGATAAAAAAGATGAACAATCCTCAGAAAATAAAGATGAAGATAAAGAGGATGATACAATATCGAAATAAACTTCTATAGAATTTTATTTATACTAGTCTCCCTGTATCAGGGAGACTTAATTTTTTTATTTAAAATCTATTATCCTTGATCTTGATTGAGTAAATGCTTTTACTCTACATATTTGTTGTATAACCAAAATCATTAAATCAATCTAATAACTTGGTTGTTGCAATAATCCCAACCCAAGCTATCCTACTACTATTGAGTTTTTAAATTTAGTTCATTATGGATGTAAGAACAAAAAAGGAAAAAGTGCTTACTCAGATAAGGCATGCACTAGTGACGAAGATAGAGAGTCCATATGGAAATATTGATAACTCTAAGGAGATCTTTCATATTGAAGAAGAATCTAAAGAACTTTTATTTGCCCAAAATTTTATAAAAAACGAAGGTAAGTTTATCTATTGTGAAAATATTGATGAGCTAATGGAAAATCTAGCTGTTCTTATCTATAAGAAGAAGCTCGGTTCTTTATCTTGTGATGACAATGCTCTGAAAAACTTACTTGATAAATATGGTCTGCCACATTCAACTTCAAATAAAAAAGAGCAAAAGGCTATTTTGACAAGATGTGAATGCCTAATTGCTCAATATGGAACTGTGGGAGTATCTAATACTGATAGTTATAGAAAATCAAATGCCTATTTTGAAAATCATCTTATAGTATCAGAATCTTCTCAAATTGTATGTAAATTAAGTGACGCTATGGAATTACTAGGCAAGAGATATAAAGAGGGTTTTCCTTCTCTATTATCCTTTATTACAGGTCCAAGTAAAACTGCTGATATTGAAAAAACTCTTGTTATGGGAGCACATGGAACAAAAAACTTATTTTTGTTTCTTCTTCCTCCTAAAACTCTTCCTATTGATGAGCCTTTGAAGGATGAAAAAAATGATTAGTTTTGCGTGAATTTTTAAACCAACAATACATTGAATAATTTAGTTACAAGAACAATAACAGGGATTGTATTCGCCATATTAGTAATAGGTGCTATAATATGGAATCCATTTATTCTGGCCTTATTAATGGCTATCTTTACATTTATTGGTAGTAAGGAATATGTTATGCTATTAAAAAACAAGCAAATTTATCATAAGCTTACTCCTTTTATCTGTTCATCACTTATTATATATATCATTTCAGCTTTTGTTGGTTTAAACCTTTTAAGCAGCTCATATCTATTTATTATTCCTATTATAGCCTTTTTATATGTCCTAATTAGCTTGTTTAATCCTCATGCCAGGCCTTTCGAAGAAATAGGAAGTGCTATTTTTGGTTTTCTATATGTCCCTATTCCATTCTCCATGATGATCTGGGCTATTGACTTTCATCCTTCTTCAGGTTCAATGAACTTTTACACACTTTTAGGTTTCTTTATCATCTTATGGATGAATGATACATTTGCATATCTTACAGGAAGTCTTATAGGTAAACATAAGTTATTTCCTCGTATCAGTCCAAAGAAAACATGGGAAGGAAGCATTGGAGGAGCTGTATTTGGATTGTTATTTGCAGTTGGCATATATTTCACTACCAACACACTGACAATACAATCATGGTTGATTATTGGATTGCTGACAGTTATTTTAGGTTCATTAGGAGACTTAGTAGAGTCTATGCTTAAGAGAAATGCAAACGTAAAAGATTCAGGAGCTATTCTACCTGGTCACGGAGGTGTACTTGATCGTTTTGATGCGGCATTATTTTCTATTCCATTTATAACAGCATATCTTTATATGTTCATCTACTAGTTGATACAAAAAAACCGATAAGTACTTTTATACTTATCGGTTTGAATGCAATATTATAACTGGATATCTTTATATTAGCTTAATATCTCTTTAAGCTGAATAAGGTCTTTTACTTCAAATGTTGGTCTGAAATCTATTTCTTCATTGTTTGGATTGAAGAAAGCTTGATCCATATTGACGCTTGCAGCTCCTAAGATATCTATCTCAAAGTCATCTCCTATCATCAATGAATCTGTATTCTCAGCCTTAGTAGCATTCATTGAGTATTCAAATATTCTCCTATCTGGTTTCTTACAACCTGCTTCTTCACTTGTAATAATTTTATCAAAGTACTTATATAGCTTACTATTAACTAGCTTTTTCAATTGTACTTCTTTAAATCCATTTGTGATGATATGCATTTGATATTTTGGATATAGATATTCCAATATTTCAATAGCATTTGGAAACAGTTTAGTTTTTGTAGGACTTATCGTAATATAATCATCACCTATTTCATTGGCTAGAATGGGATCATCAACACCAAATTCTTTAAGTGTAAGATAAAACCTTTGATTCTTCAAATGTTCTTTTTTTATCTTTTCCTCTCTATATAGCTTCCAGAGAATAGTATTATGCTTCCTATATACCTCAAAAAAATCATTAAAACAGCTTACTCCCTTTCCTTTAAGTTCATTTTTTGTATATATACCTTCAAGTGTGTCTAAAGCATTCTGTTCGAAATCCCATAATGTTCTATCTAAATCAAAGAACAGGTGTTTATATCGCTTCATTATATTGTTTTTCTGGTTTTATTAAAGAAACTCTGTCTCATCCATTCAAAGATACAAATACCAAAGCAATGAGACACATTCAAGCTCTTGGTTATTCCTGTAACAGGGATATGTACCGAAAGATCCATTATATCTAGTAGATCCTGACTCATACCGAATTTCTCACTTCCAAGAAAGAATGCCACTTTCTCAGGTAAATTGACATTATATATCATTTCCGATGATTCAGTAGTTTCTATTGCAACTTTTGTATAATTCTGAGGAATGTAGTCACTAACTTCAGAAGGTTTAATAAAATGGTGTTTAACTTTTCCATAACTACTACCTGCCGCTTTCTTTATTTTACTTTCTCGGATTTGTAAATCATCAGTATATATAAAATAAATATCTCCACAACCCACATTTGCTAACAGCCTTATAATTGCACCCATATTTTCAGGTGTTTTAAGGTTATCAGCAAATACAATAGGAGGATTACTATCTATTCTATTACTTATCTCTGATAAATCTGAAGTATCAAAAAGCTGATTACTTGGAATGTATTTGTTTTTTATATTATTGTCCATTTATCAAATACTGGTAAAATACTATTCAATAATAATTATCTTTTTAGGTATAATTCGAACAGGTGTTTCGTCTTCATATTGTCCCTCTACTTGTATTTTATCACCTACTTTTAGAGAGACATAGTCATCTTTTAAATTTACAATACTTACAAGCATTATATATTTTCTACTGCTCCCATTTTCTAAAGAAGCCATATAGCCATCTTTGCCATATTCAATCTTCACTACTTTAAATGTGTTTGGGGCATAATGTGAAGTTACTTGCTCTTTACTTGTAGCTTTTTCATCCATATTCTCTTTTGAGACATTGATTGTATTACAAGAAGATATTGAAAAAAGAATAGCAAGTGCTAGGGTTTTGAATAAAGATATTTTCATATTAATGTAAGTGTTTCTCATATATTACAGTAGCAGGAGAGAATTCAACGAGTCCTATTCTATTGACTTTAGCATAAAATGAAGAATGCTTAGCCTGCAATAAATGGAATGCTTGTAAAAATTTGCTATTATTAATACCCATTGTAAGGGTACAATGAGGTGTCCATACTTTGGGCTTATAATATTCCCAATACTCATAGTTCGGAGATAGCCTACTATAGAAATCTTGATGCAAATCTAATAAGTGATGAGTAACCTTTGGTATTAAGAAGATAACATTATCTGATACATTAAAGTTACCAAGTCCATTAAACAAGATATTAAATGGCGTTACTTTCATTTTGTCAATTACTTCAACAATATCCTCAATTACTATATTCTCAAAAACGGAAAGAGTGATATGAGGTTTATTATTTTCCAGTAGGAATTTATTATCAATTTTATAATGATCAAGTACCTGTATCAAGTCGAGTATTTTATTCTCTCCTTCAGAATCAAATAGTAACTCTATAGCATATCCCATTTCAAATCAGTTTGATGTTTATATTATTTCAAAGTAATCATATCATAAAAGTAATTCTTAAACTATCTTATACAAAAAAAGAGATGCCAATAATGACATCTCTTGTAATAATATTTTATGATTATTTATTACTTGATAATAATCTTGCTAACATCTTCACCTGCTTCTGTAGCATATTTAATGAAGTACATTCCTGAAGGAAGTCCTTTTACATTTAATGCATGAGTTCTCCCATTTACATCAGCGTGAGAAACAACTTTTCCTCTATTATCTATTAGTTGAATCTTATAGATGTCAATATTTGACTCGACTTTAACAAAATCTTTAGCTAAAGTAGGATAAATCTTAACAAAAGCTTGTCTTCCATCCTCAGCTAAGAAATCAAGAACATCCAATTTAACATTTATAACTTTTAAAGGTGCATTTCTGTCATTAGATATAACTTTTACTTCTGCTGTATAGTCATCTTCAATAGACAATCCTACAGGAGCTGCAGTCATCGCTATTTCTTTAGAATTATCTGGCTCTAAATTTCCTTCTCTGGTATCTATGGATAACCAACCATTAAAGGCATCACCTTTTACTTTTGCTTTAATACACCAGTTACCTCTATGTGGAGATGCATGTTTTAACCTTGTCCAACCTGTTCCTCCACTTGAGAACCAATCACCATTTTCATTTACTGGACCATCATCAATTCCAGGATATTTTGTATTATAAGTATCTTGACTATAAAAGAAACCAACCCAAACTCCTTCTCCTTTAAGTAAAACAGGCTTATCAAGCTTGACGCTATTCCATGCTTCTGTTCTTGCTTCAAATTCTTGTTCTACAATTAATTTTCCTGGCCCAGGAGTATTTCCTTCACCCATTTCCCATATACAGACCTTGGATTGATTAGGTATAATGTGAGTAAAAACTGATATTTCACATATTTCCATCCCAATATAATCTTCAATCATTTCAACAGGATAATAAGCTCCAATTTTTACTTCTTTCGGATACAAATCATCTTCTTTTCCAAAAGAAAGAGTATGATTAACTCCTCTATTATATGTCAATTCTTCTTCTTCCTCCTCAAGCTCATTACTAGATTTCCTTAAGTAGGAAGCATAGATATGATAATTCATATCTGCAGTACCTTCGTTTGTGATAGTAAATTTCTGCTCTTTTGATGAATTATTCTTAACTGAATAGTCAATATTATCAGTACTTAGTTTTATTTTAGGAAAAAGATTCCCCTTTTCATTTTCTTTATATTCAAAATTATCAATAAAGAATTCTATAGTTTCACCAGCGATTCCACCGCCAAAGAAATTAATACTTCCCAATTGCTTTTCTCCCTCTTTACTATTTGTTTGAGAAGAAAATTTCCATCCATCAATTTTTTTATCATTTAAATAAACATAAACAGAATCTTTATCTAAAAAGATTTTATTTTTTATAGAAAACCATTCCCCATTTGCATGATCAAAAGAAACTTTCTCTCCTTTTCTTTCTATATATCCACTTCCTGTTTCAGAGAAATACATGTTAAAGGCCCATTCAATACCTGTTTTCTCATAATGCTGAATATTATAATATCCACCACAACCCTCTTTTATAAAAAGACTAAAATCAATTTCATATTCACCTGAAGTCTTATTTCCTAACTTATAAACTAAATCATTATTCTTTATGATTTTTACTGATTTAGTATCTATAAATTGCTCTGTAGAAATTAAAGGATCCTCTAAGCCTGAAGGCTCATTACCCCAAGTTGTCCAGTTAGAAGAAGAGCCTGCTAAATAAGCACCATCCTCATAAGATTCAAAATTATCTGAGAAAATAATCTTTGGATCTTGAACTCTTTGAGCTTTTACCATAGATATGGTAAGTAAAAAAGTTAATAAAGTTATAGTAATGTTTTTCATGATTACTGTATTTACATAAACTGAATTTAAACAGGCAAATGTAAATCTTTTTTTGAATCACAATAAATATTTCTATATTTTTTTAAGTAATCATAGTATAAATTAACAAAATATCTAAATATAGTTGAACTAAAAGTGCTCATACGTATTTTAAAATATGCCGTATTTCTAGTCAGAATACAGTTTTATAGGATAAAAAAAAGCACCCTTTTCTGAAGGGTGCTTTGAAATATAAGTGTATAAATTTATTTATTCTTGTTTTTATTCCTGCTTTTTGCAAATTGTTTTAGATCATATTTGTTTGCAATTTTCATAACAGTTTTCAGATCAATGCTACCAACAATACTAATTAACGTTGTTTCTCCCTTTTCTAATGCTATAACAACAAGGTCATTAATCTTGCCTTTTCCATTACCTGCATATGCAATGCGGAATGATGCATCAGGCTCTTTAACAGTCATCAAATCAATATAACCTTTACCATATGTTGATCTAATATCTTCTGCAAATTCTTTTGATGTAGAACTTGTTTCAGGAACTGACAATATAGTAATACCTTTCAGATTATCTAAAATATCTGAATTGATATCAACTCCTTCTGACGCCATCGTCAATGAATCAAGTTGTGTCTGAGCCATTAACTTCAAAATCTCACTAGAAAAGTTCACAGCAGTAACACCATCTTCACTACCATATTTTTCATACAATTTATCTATTGGATTCTTATCTTGACCAATTAATAAAGTTGGTACAAGAATCAGGGCGAATATTAGAGATCTTAGTAGTGTTTTCATGTATATGAATTTTAAGTTAAATAACTATTACTTATCCTTATCCAGATTTATATACTTTGTGAATTTCTTTTGAATTCTATCATATTTATCTAGTTTGTCCTCATCTAGTCCTTTCAAATCCTCAACTTTAGAAAGACCTTTATCTACCTTAGAAGAGGTAAAATACAGCCATTTCTGTATTATCTTCATATTATTCAAATACTCCTTTTCAGACATCTGTTGGGAACTATTTGTAGGTAAAAATAATCCAACAACAGCTATCACACTGGCTGCTATACCTGAGGCAAAATACCACTTAAGCCTTTTTATCTTTTTAAGTGAAATGAATTTCTCATCATCAATAGCTTCTTCAAATCTTTTACTGAAGAAATTTGCACTTAATCCATCCTTTTTAGATTCATTAAGATAGATAAAATGAGCTCTCAAAGACTTTAAATGTGGAGCAACTTTGTCACTCAAAAAATACTCTTTTAAGTCTTTCTCTTCTTCGAGATTAGTATTACCATTATAATACTTCTCAACTAAACGTTCAACTTCCCTGACATTCATAATGATATATTTTTAAAAGTTGATCTCGTACCTTTCTTCTTGCTCGTGACAAACTGACTCTTAATGCATTGACTGTTACACCTGTAATATCTGCTATCTCTTCATATCCCAGACCTTCAATATCTCTTAAATGAACTATCAGTTTCTGTTGATCTGGTAACTCATCAATCAATTGATGAATTATTTCCATTTGATCTGTAGCCTCTAAAGAGCTGTGAGGAGTCTGTTCATTTATATGAAGATTCTGGCCCGTAAGCGTTACTGTTGCTTGAAATCCTTTCGACTTAAGTTTATCTAAACATAGATTCTTAGTTATCGTTATTGCTAAACCTTCTATGCTTCGATATTCATGAAGTCGCTTCCGTTTAGACCATAACCTTAAAAAGGCTTCCTGCACAATATCTTCGGCTTCTTCTCGCCTTCCTAAAAGGCGTAAAGCCACCCTGTATAATATATTGTTTACAGGAAATACTATTATTTTAAACTCATCAAGAGTCATCTTTTAATTGTTTGTTTTTAACTTTAATGACGAATGATACGACAAAACATTACAGACAAATGTACTTTTTTATAAATTATTATTTGAGGAATTAAAAAACTGACACAATTATGACTAATATATCCAATAAGAAGTATCAACTATACAAAATACAGAATAAAAACAGCTTTTATAGCTACTTTCCTTGCAAGCATTAGCATAAAAATCCTGAACAAAAAATGTATTTATACTCCTTTTTCGCAAGCTTTATACAACACTAATAATCAATATAATAAACCCACAAAACCTTTTATACTTCATTTAAAAGCCCCAAAAGTTTTTTAAGTAAACTTGTCAAGTATGGATTATACTTTAAAAAAAAACTTATAATATAAAGTAAGCTCCCTTTACCATTTATAATTAAGCTATCTCTATAATAATTATTTTTCTTGCTACCTAAAATAAATTTTTACTTACCTAAGAATTTTTTATTCTTGCTACCTAAAAAAATAAAATTTAGCTACCTAAAATAAATTTTTACTTACCTAAGAATTTTTATTCTTGCTACCTAAAAAGAAAATTTTAGCTACCTAGAAAAAAGTTTTTTGCATGCAAGAATTTTTATTCTTGCTATCTGAAATTCTATTTATCACTATATAGTTTTAAAGTCCAGGATTTTATAAACATCGAAAGTCTGACATCTACACATATAAATTATTTTCTATCATTTCTAAAAACTTCAGTTCACAAAGAGCTTTTATAATTTAACATAACATTGAGTTTATATGTGTGATAAAATCAAAATTCAAAAACAAAAGTCTATTTATACAACTCTCAGAGCGTTTAATATTAGCTACAAAGCTTATAAACAACTGATAAACAAAAGTTACAACTAACTAAAAAGACCACCAAGTTCTTATTTATATAAATCTCACTATAAATACTTAGTGCTAAGAGTAGATACCACAAAAGAGCACAAGAGAATAAATATACTTCACTATTTTATAATGGTTGATTAAAATTTGACTCATTAGACATTAAGTGAAGTGTATTATATAAATCAAACTACGACTCAAACCGTTTCAAAATTATTTTGAATTTCATCATGTTATTAAGGATTATTACTATCTTGAGCCTTAATTAGCATTTAGGATGATAGTTTTAAAATCAGTTTATTATATTCTATAATTCTGACTTAATACACATAAATATTATATGTATATTTATGACTAACAATCCAATTATCGTCCATATTCTTCTATAGACTACAATATATACTCTTCAATACTAATTAAAGCTAAACTAACTATATGATGAAAGTAAAAAAGTCTTTCTTTATCACTTTATTTATATTATTCCTTTATGGTTACACTAATTCGTCTCTTTATGGACAAGAGATGATAGGTCTAAGCAGCAGTAATTATGCAGGAATCAATGGAAGCATATTGAATCCTTCTTCGATGAGTTTCTCCAGAAATTATATTGAAGTAAATATAATCAGTAGCCATACTTTCGGGAAAAACAACTCTCTTTATATACCAAGGAGAGATAATCGGGGTGTTTTATTTGCAGATGGGGAACTACCAAAGTATAATAATGATAACTCATTGTTACTATTCAGTAATAAAGATGCAAAGAACATCTTTATTAGTCAAAGGATTATACTACCATCAATAATGTATAATTATAAAGACCATTCTTTTGGTTTTATGGCTCAGGCAAGAGCTTATGCATCTGGAATAAATATACCATATGAGTTTCCTGTTATTGCATATAAGGGATTGAATTATATGCCTATTCAAAACATAAACTTTGATAATCATAAGTTTGATATCAATGCCCAATCATGGGCAGAGTTTTCTCTTTTATATTCAAAAAAGATATATAAAAACTTATTTAGCCAATTATCGGCAGGTATATCATTAAAGTATTTAAAGGGATATTCTGCTGCATATATGAAATTTGATAATATCAAATTCGATATTCCTTCAGATTATAACATAGAAATCAACAATCTAAATTCGGAATTTGGATATGCTTCTCCTGTAAATCTTTCAACAAATAGAATAGAAACCTCTCCTTTATTTATAGGAGAAGGGGTTGGTTTTGATTTAGGATTTACATACATAAATGGAAAGAAGATTCATCAAAACACATATCGAATGCAGCCATGTGCAGTAGAATTTGATGAATATATATATAAGATTGGAGTTTCTATAATAGATGTTGGCCAAATCAGATATGATGAAAGAACAAGAGTACATCTATATGATAATGTTAGTGCCAGATGGAATGATGCAAAAATCAATTTCAATAGTTTAGATAGTCTATTCTATACTCTTGATACTTTATTTTATGGAGCACCCGGAAGAAGTTTAAAGTCTACAGCTTTTTCAATGGGCTTACCAACAGCTATCTCTATTCAGGCAGATTACAACTTTTATAAGGATTTCTATGCTTCAGGAGTATGGGTTCAAGGAATCAAACTATTCAAAAACAGCATGTACAGAGGTGCACTCCTTGCTATTACACCGAGATATGAAACACCTATTCTTGAAGTTGGCATACCTGTAAGTCTTTATAATTATGAATATCCTGACTTGGGTGCATATGTAAGGATAGGATATTTCACTATTGGATCAGAAAGTCTATCCAGTTTGTTAGGTATTGGAAATTTAAAAGGAACAGATATCTATTTTTCTTTGAAGTTTTATATACAAAAAGGGAAATGTGTTAATAATTCTATTGAAAATTGCCATTCTTTCGAAAGACCTTTAGATAGAGGCAAAAATTAAATAATTGTAACTTCTATAGAAATAGCTATTTATGAAAATACTCAAAAAAAAAGATGAAAAAAGATGAAAAAACACTTGCACAATAAAGAAATCAACGTATATTTGCATCGCATTTAAGCAAAATGGTGATTGTAGCTCAGTTGGCAGAGCACTGGATTGTGGTTCCAGGGGTCGCGGGTTCAAGCCCCGTCTTTCACCCTCAAAGCTGTCATTAATTGACAGCTTTTTTTGTATCCAGTAATTTCATTCCTATATACATACCAAACTTCCATAATCGCTAATAACAACATCTAAGATGATACAAGAGATGTATTCATCTCTCTGATTATTTTTATCAAATATAAAAAACTAAGCTAGATAGTTTATTCCCAATTTAATATAGAATTCGAATAAGAAATTAATGCAAAAAACACATGAAAACACTTGGAGCAAAAGAAAAATGATATATATTTGCACCCGTAATCAATAAGTCGCGCGGATGTGGCGAAATTGGTAGACGCGCTAGACTTAGGATCTAGTGCCGCGAGGCGTGGGGGTTCGAGTCCCTTCATCCGCACAGAAAGCTGTCAAATTTGACAGCTTTTTTTGTTTATACACATTTCCCCTTCTATATTCTTTTGTGTCACACATCAAACCATATAATTATCTAGTATTCCACTCTTCTTTTTTTCATTATCAACTTATCCATATTATGCCTTAATATTTAGTAAGAAGAAGCGAAATAAGACCACCTTATCATCTTTAAATCAAATAATTAATGCTAATAACATTATTTTTTTCGTATTTTTATAATAACAATCTAGACTCAAACTATTCCTAAATTCGTTCCTAATGAAAAATAATATATCTACAATCATTGTCATCATAATTATCATATTAGTCATTATTCAATTTATTCCTGTTGATTTCCATCCTGCAGACTTTGATAAAAATGATGATTTATTTGTTGCAGTGGATGCTCCCAAAGAGGTAAGTACTTTATTCCATGATGCTTGTTATGATTGTCATTCCTTTGAGACTGATTTCCCATGGTACAGCAAAGTAGCTCCAGTATCCTGGTGGTTAAAGAAACACATAACAACAGGTAGGGAAAACTTAAATTTTTCGATTTGGACATCATATAATAAAGGACAGAAGCTTGCAGCCTACGGAGAAATCATAGAAGTAGTTGAAACAAAACGGATGCCTTTAAAAAGCTATACATGGATGCATCCTAAAGCCAGACTCACTGATGATCAGAGAAGCGAAATGTCGTCATGGGCAACGCAACAAGAACAAGCTTTAGCTAAATAAAATTGTTGACTTAAATCTTAGAATCATGACTAGGAAGATCACCACCCTAGGAGGATACTTTCATGAATATGAAAAGAGTATCTCAAACCCATCTATGTTTTGGAATGACAATGCAGAAAGTTTCTATTGGAGAAAGAAATGGAAACAAACTCTGGATTGGGATATAGAACAAGCAAGGATAAAATGGTTCGTTGACGGAAAATTGAATATTACAGAAAATATTTTCGAAAGACAGTTATTTACACGAAAAGATCAACCAGCTATCATATGGGAGTCTAACAACCCTGAAGAACCCAATAAAAGCTTTACATATAAAAAACTATACAAAGAAACATGCAAGTTCGCCAATATACTTAGGCAGATGGGTATAAGGAAAGGTGATAGAGTGGCTATTTACTTACCTATGATTCCTGAACTTGTTATATCTATGCTTGCGTGTGCAAGAATTGGAGCTATACATTCAGTGATATTTGCAGGTTTCTCTTCTCGCTCTATATCTGATAGAATTCAGGATGCAGAGGCAAAGCTTGTTATTACTGCGGATGGAGGATACCGAGGAACTAAAACTATTCCATTGAAAGAATATGTTGATAATGCTCTTGAAACTTGCCCTTCAGTCGAAAAGCTTATACTTATTGAAAGAACAGGAGAAAAAGTAAATCTCAAAAAAGGAAGAGATTATCTATATTCTAATCTGAGACAAAATATTCCGGGAGAGAATCATGCTGAAGAAATGGATTCTGAAGATCCATTATTTATACTATATACATCAGGTTCTACAGGAAAACCTAAAGGCATCCTACATACTTGTGGTGGATATATGGTCTATACTGCTTATACATTCAGCAATGTGTTTCAGTATTCGGAAGGAGACACCTTCTTTTGTACAGCAGATATAGGATGGATTACAGGACATTCATATATAGTATATGGTCCTCTGCTCAATGGAGCTACAGTACTTATGTATGAAGGTATTCCAACATATCCAACTCCTTCAAGATTCTGGGAGATTATAGAAAAGCATAAAGTCAATCAGTTTTATACTGCACCAACTGCGATAAGAGCATTAATGAGTTTAGGATTAAAGCATCTGGATGGAAAAGATATAAGTACATTAAAGGTTCTAGGGACAGTTGGAGAGCCTATAAATGAGTCTGCATGGCATTGGTATCATACCAATGTAGGAAAGAACAAATGCCCTATTGTCGATACATGGTGGCAAACAGAAACAGGAGGAGTCTCGATAAGTCCTTTGGCCAGCATAACACCCACAAAACCCTCATACGCAACTTTACCTATACCCGGCATACAACCTACACTTATTGACAGTGATGGAAAAGAGATTGTAGGCAAATCCAAGAAAGGTCTGCTTTGTATCAAATATCCATGGCCAGGGATAGCACGGACTATCTGGAAGGATCATGAAAGATACAAGGAAACCTACTTTAAGTTCAAGAATCTATATTTTACTGGAGATGGTGCCAAAAGAGATGAAGAGGGATATTATAGAATAATTGGTAGAATTGATGATGTAATCAATGTTTCCGGACACAGGTTAGGAACAGCAGAAATAGAAAATGCAATTAATGAAAATCATATTATCAGTGAATCAGCTGTTATCGGGTATCCTCACGAAATAAAAGGTGAAGGTATTTGTGCCTTTGTTGTTGTGCAGCAAGGATATAACATCAACAAAGATGACCTGATACAAAACATCATAGTGAGTGTATCTAATATCATTGGTCCAATAGCAAAACCTGATAAAGTATATGTAGTAAATGAACTACCGAAAACAAGATCTGGTAAAATTGTAAGGCGAATATTAAAATTAATTGTAAAAGGAGAAAAAGAAAACTTTGGTGATATTAGCACATTGGTCAACCCAAAAATCATAACTGAGCTTTTAAATATCATTGAGTGATTCATCTGTGATAATATTTTATCCTCTTAAATACGTTTTATTATCATAACTAACCAACCTAATATTCTCACTTAACCTTAAAAGCTCAAGGAGTTAAAACTATGATAAAAATAACAGAATGCCCGAGAGATGCCCTTCAAGGCATGAAAAAGTTTATACCCACTGACAAAAAGATCCAATGGATCAACACTCTTCTTAAAGTCGGCTATGATATTCTGGATTTCGGCAGCTTCGTATCTCCAAAAGTAATTCCTCAACTTCAGGATACAGAGATGGTACTGGAACAACTAAATCTTGGTGATACTTATACACAATTATTAGCTATTGTTCCCAACTTACAAGGAACAAAAAGAGCATGTAAGCACAAACAAATCTCATTTCTAGGTTACCCCCATTCTGTATCAGAAACATTCTTACTAAGGAATATAAATTCAAATATCGAAACATCAAGGAATAACATCAGAGATATTGTAGAATATTCATCAAAATATAATAAAGATGTGCTTGTATATATATCAATGTGTTTTGGTAATATCTACGGGGAACATTGGAACTCAGATATTGTTCTTTCCGAAATCGACAAACTTTCGTCTATAGGTATAAAGCATATTTCCCTTGCTGATACTACTGGCAGTGGAACTGCTGAGGATATAGGAAATGTATTTAAGGCTGTAACTAATCATTTCCCAGATGTCAGTTTCAATTTACATCTACATACCTCTCCAAATAATTGGTATGATAAAGTAGATTCTGCTTATAGAAATGGATGTGATCATTTCGATACTGTTATAAATGGTTTGGGAGGTTGCCCACTAGCAGCAAGCAAATTAGTTGGAAATCTTAATACATCATTATTATTAGACTACTTAGAGAAAAACGAAATCAGGTCTTTAATCAATAAAAACGAATTCAACAAAGCATCATTTATGGCGTTTGAACTTTTCAAGAATCAACATAATTGAAAAGAGAAACATCATATAAGACACTATGCTTAAATGCTTAACTGTATAACATTTCTTTTTTCTTATTTTTGCAAATTAAATACGAAAACATGTCTCAAAATAAGATAAGAATAAAGAATAAAAGAGCATCTTTTGAATATTTCTTAGATGACAGAATTGTTGCAGGAATTCAATTAACAGGAACAGAAATAAAATCCATTCGCTTAGGAAAGGCCAACCTTGCTGATGCTTACTGCCATTTTGAAGGAATTGAGCTTACCCTTAAAAACATGCATATTTCTGAATACTCCTTTGGTACATACAATAACCATGATCCTAAAAGAGATCGTAAGCTATTGTTAAATCGCCGTGAACTAAAGAAATGGAGTACCAAGGTAAAAGAAAGGGGTTTTACTATTGTTCCTGTTTGCTTGTTTATCAATGAACGTGGACTAGCAAAAGTTGAAATAGCTCTCGCCAGAGGTAAACATACTTACGACAAACGACAAAGTCTGAAAGCCAAAGATGCTAAAAGAGAAATTGACAGAATGAAGCTGTAATATTTTCAGCTTCATTATTTATGTCAATAGTTAAAATTGTGTTAATTGGGTCTAATCCACGGGGAAACAACAATAATTGGCTGAACAAAAACATATTGTATTTATTAATATAAGTGGTTTACAAACCACTTCATTATACAGAAACCAATAACAATAAACATGAAGAGATTAATTGCTGTACTAATACCAATCCTAAGCTTTATTACATTAAATGTAAATGCTCAGAAAATAAAATGGTACAAGTTCGAAGAGGGGATGAAGGTTGCCGAAAAACAGAAAAAGAAAGTCTTTATCGATGTATTCACTGATTGGTGTGGCTACTGTGTAAAGATGGACAAAACTACTTTTATGGATAAGGACGTAGTTGAGTATATGAATGAGAATTATATAGCCATCAAGTTTGATGCAGAAAGCATTGATACAATCAGCTGGAAAGGATATACATTCAAGAACCCTAATCCTACAGGTAGAAGATCTACAAATGAATTGGCTGCTGCCTTGCTTAATAATAAGCTATCTTATCCTTCTTATGTATTATTTGATGAAAATCAGGTTGGAATTACTATTATTCCGGGGTATATGCCTAAAACAAGATTCTTGCCTATAATGCACTTTATAAAGGAGGATGCATATAAGACTACAAAGTTTGAAGATTATCTAAAGAAATATAATGAGAAGAATAATGGCTAAAGCCAAAGAACTTCTTTTATATTATAGAACAAAGGTTACCTTCAATTGCTGGTAACCTTTTATCATTTAATAAGCTTTTATCTTAATTGGAGAAAACATAACTAATTATATTCGCTCCCATCTTCAAGGCATCTTGTCTTATCTTTTCTGAATCCTTATGTACTTCTGGATCTTCCCAACCATCACCCAAATCACTTTCATATGTATATAAACACAACAATCTACCATCTTTGAATAGCCCAAATGCTTGGGGTGATTTATTATCATGCTCATGAATCTTGGGTAATCCATTTGGGAACTTATACTTCTGATTGAATATCTCATGTTGAAAAGGAAGTTCAACAAAATTCAATTCAGGAAATACCTTCTTCATCTGTGGTCTTACAAATTGATCCATCCCATAATTATCATCAATATGAAGGAATCCACCAGCAAGTAGATATCGTCTCAGATTCTCTACCTCCTGAGGTGAGAATATAACATTCCCATGACCTGTCATATGAACAAACGGATATTGAAATAAATCTGTACTACCCACCTCTACAGTTGATACATCTTCATTAATGTTTGTCTTCAGATTCTTATTACAGAATTTTACAAGATTGGGTAATGATGTTGGATTAGCATACCAATCTCCTCCTCCATTGTATTTAAGTAAGGCTATTGAATAAGTTGTTTTATCTGTGGCTCCTATCAAGCTAAAAATAGCGACAAACAGGGTAATTATAGACAGTTTTCTCTTCATATTTATTCTTCATTCATAATATTTACAGTATGCACAGCAACCAAAGCCGCTGTTTCTGTTCTCAATCGTGAATTACCTAAGGTAACAGGAATAAAACCATTTTCGATAGCAAGCTTTACTTCTTCAGATCTAAAGTCACCTTCAGGGCCAATCATAACAAACACATCTTCTTTGGGCTTTATAAGGCTCTTCAATGATTTGCGTTCATATTCATCGCTACAATATGCGATAAATTTCTGACCTTTTATATCAGACTTCACTATCTCTTCAAACTTATGCAAATCATGAACGACAGGATGATAAGCCTTCAATGACTGTTTCATTGCAGAAGTTACGACTCTATTTAGTCGCTCAAGCTTTATAACTTTCCTTTCTGATTGCTTACATAAAACAGGGAATACTTCATCAATTCCAATCTCTGTTGCCTTTTCAAGAAACCACTCAATACGATCAATATTCTTCGTTGGTGCTACAGCTATGGAAACTTTGAAGTCTCTTTTCTCATAATCTGTCAGAATCTTTATGACCTCAACAGTACATTTCTTTGGAAGAGCTTCAATAATTTTGGCTTCATACAAATTGCCTTCCCCATTTGTCAGGTGAATTCTATCACCTTCTTTCAGGCGTAATACTTTATAACAATGCTTGGACTCTTCCTGATTCAATGCATAAATGCCATTGTCAATATCTGGAGTATAAAATAATAACATCTTCAATTAATTATTTCAGATAACAAAATACAGTAGATTCATATAATTATAGTACAAAGATACCAACGTACAAAAAGTTTCTGTAGATACACCAAGGCAATGAAAAGCTCAGATTGTAGAGTCATTTTATAGAAAGAATCAAAAAATTCAGTTTAAGAGCAAATATGATATCGCCTGATAGCAGCACTTTCAGAAGGACTAAAACAGGTCGACTATAGTCAGTTTGTCATATCGACTATAGTCGGATTGTCGTTCCGACTATAATCGGCTTATCGTTCCGACTATAATCGGATTGTCGTGTCGACTAGAGTCGGATTGTCGTATTGACCTAGTCGGATTGTCGTGTTGACTAGAGTCGGATTGCCGTGTTGACCTAGTCGGATTGCCGTGCCGACTATAGTCAATTGATCATTCCGATTACGTATCTACGTCGTGTCGACTATAGTCAGTTTATCATATCGACTATAGTCAGTTTGCCATATCGACTATAGTCGAGCCATTAAACCACTTCATTAACACATGTATTTCAGTGCTTTACAAGCACCATGTCTACTTTCCGAAATATAGGAATATATTTAGGCTTACTACATAAATGGATAATCAATATAACCCTTTGATCCTTGTGTATAAAAAGTAGATTCATCATAAGAACTAAGGCTATAACCCATCTTAAATCTTTCCACTAAATCAGGGTTTGATATCATCAATCTACCAAAAGCAATCATATCTATCTTCTGATTATTGACGGCCTCTGTAGCACGAATATAGTCATATCCGGCAGCACCTATAATCTTACCTCTATAAACTCTACGATAATAAGGTACAACAGATCTATAACTCAAATCATAAAATTGCGCCTCATTGTATGTAGGTTCAACAATATGCAAATATGCCAGATTATATTTATTCAGCTCATAGATGACATAATCAAATATCTTCAAGGCTTTACTGTCAGAGATTCCACACCTTAAACTTCCGGGGGATAATCTAAGTCCCACTTTCTCTTTTGGCCAAACAGAACAGACTGCCTCTATAACATCAAAAAGAAACCTTGATCTATTTTCAAAACTGCCACCATAATGATCTAGTCGCTTATTTGTGCTATCCTGTAAAAATTGATCTATAAGATAACCATTAGCACCATGAATTTCTACTCCATCAAATCCCGCCTTAAGTGCCATTTTACTAGCATGGACATAATCATCTATTATGTATTTAATATCACTTAAAGTCAATTCTCTCGGTGTTTCTATTTTCTTTCTTCCGTAAGGAGTATTGATATAGCCTTCATAACCAACAGCAGAAGGGGCTACAGGAAGCATATTGTTTCTCTGAAAATCTGAATGAGACTGCCGGCCAACATGCCAAAGTTGTAAGAAGATCTTTCCATTATTCTTGTGAACAGCATCAGTCACTTTCCACCAACCATTAACTTGTTCCGGAGTATATATTCCCGGAGTATTAATATAGCCCTGCCCTTGTTGTGAAATTTGAGTTGCTTCAGATATAATCAAGCCAACAGAAGCCCTTTGTGTATAATATTCTGATGCATATCTGGAAGGCACAAAACCTTCTTCCGCTCTACATCTTGTCAGTGGAGCCATTACGACTCTGTTTTTCAACTCCTGCTCTCCAATATTGATGCTTTCAAACAACAGATTATCTTTCATTATAATAATGTTTAACATTAAATAAATACTAAACCTAAATTTATAAACGCTAAGTTATTAGGATACAGCATTCAATTTAAACCTTTTATAAAGGCACATTGTTTAAACTAATAGTTCCCATTATTCTTTTTTTTAAACCCAATTCCCATAATTTCATAAACTCACCTCTATGCCTTATTACATCAAAATGGGAAAAATCCCACACAAAAGACATACTATATTCAGAAAAGAAGATGGCTCACTTTATTCTGAACAGCTTGTTTCTACTGAAGGATTCTCAAGCCTATCATCATTAACCTATCATGTTTACCCCCCTACTCTTGTTGGTGAAATCGGAGAGGCTTATAATGTTGCACCCAGAAAGATTATACATCAAAATATGCAACATAGGTCGTTCTTGGGCTTTAATATCAAAAGTGAAGACGACTATCTACAGTCAAGAAAAACATTACTTGTCAATAATGACCTATATATAAGTCTCGCTGCTCCTAAGCTTTCCATGACAGATTACTTCTTCAAGAACTCTATGGCTGATGAAATCATCTTTATTCATAGAGGATCAGGAATTCTAAAGACCATGTTTGGAGAGATTAGCTTTAAGTATGGAGATCATTTAGTGATACCCAGAGGTACTATATATCAATTAGAGTTTAATGATGAAGACAATAGGTTGTTTATAATTGAATCCTTCTCACCCATAAGAATACCCAAAAAGTATTTGTCTTTATATGGTCAATTAAATGAGCACTCTCCATATTGTGAGCGTGATATCAGAGGCCCTGAAAGATTAGTAACACATGATGAAAAGGGTGACTTTCTCGTAAAAATCAAGAAAGAGGACTTTATCTATCCATACCATTATATATCTCATCCTTTTGATGTTGTTGGTTGGGATGGACACCATTTCCCTTTTGCATTCTCTATTCATGACTTCGAGCCTATAACTGGTAGAGTACACCAACCCCCACCCGTACATCAGACTTTCGAAGGAAGGAACTTTGTTACCTGCGCTTTTGTACCGAGACTCTACGATTATCATCCACAATCTATTCCTGCACCTTATAATCATAGTAATGTAGATTCTGATGAGTTGCTTTATTATGTAGATGGTGATTTTATGAGCAGGAATAATATTACCAAAGGACAAATCACATTACACCCTTTGGGGATTCCTCATGGCCCTCATCCGGGAGCAGTAGAAAAGAGTATAGGCAAGAAAGGCACAGAAGAGCTTGCTCTTATGGTTGACACTTTCCATCCTTTACATATGACTGATGAAGCTCTTGAGATTGAAGTGAAAGATTATTATAAAAGTTGGATTGAACACTAAAAACATGATCTATGCCATTCTATAAGAAAATGGGAAATGTTCCCCAGAAAAGACATACCGTATTCAATAAAGATGATGGATCTCTATACTCAGAGCAGTTAATTGCTTCAGACCAGCCTTTGACCCCAGCATCTTTGACTTATCATTTATATCCACCTACAATCGTATCAGATCTAAACAAGCCAATACCTATAGCTCCTGTTATTGCAGAAGATAAAAACCTTCAACATCGATCTTTTGTTGGATTTAATGTAAAGCCCATCGATGATTATCTGGATTCAAGAAAGATCATTCTTGTAAATGAAGATCTTTATATCAGTTTGGCCGCTCCCAGAAAGTCGATGACTGATTACTTCTATAAGAATTCTATGGCTGATGAGCTTATATTCGTTCATCATGGGTCAGGAGTACTAAAGACTATGTTTGGTGATATCAAATTCAAGAGTGGTGATCACTTGATTATCCCTAAAAGCACCACATACCAAATTCATTTCAATGATAGTAACAACAGATTGTATATTGTTGAATCATTCTCTACAATCAAAGTTCCTGATAAGTATCTTACTCAATTAGGACAAATAAACGAGCACTCCCCATATTGTGAACGAGATATAAGAACCCCTGAACTCCAAAAGCCTATAGATAAAGAAGGCAACTTTCTCATCAAGATTAAAAAGCATGATCAACTATATCCTTTCTTTTATGCCTATCATCCCTTTGATGTAGTTGGCTGGGACGGATACCATTATCCTTTTGCATTCTCAGTACATGAGTTTGAACCTATAACAGGTAGCATTCACCAACCATCACCTATACATCAAACCTTCGAAGGTAAAAACTTCTTTACTTGTGCCTTTGTTCCAAGGCTCTTTGACTATCACCCTGATTCAATACCTGCCCCATATAATCATATGAATATTGATTCTGATGAAGTGATATATTATGTTGATGGCAACTTTATGAGCAGAAAGAATATAAAAGAAGGACATATCACATTGCATCCTTTTGGTATTCCTCATGGCCCTCATCCCGGATTAGTAGAAAAGAGTATCGGAAAAGAAGACACTCAAGAACTAGCTATACTCGTAAACACATACAATCCTGTTTCCCTCACCGAAGAAGCTTTGAATATAGAGGTCAAAGATTATTTATATACATGGATTGATCAATAACTCAAAATACCTTTTGCCATGAATAAAAAGACAAAGAATGAAGACTTCCTTCCTATAAATGGAACTGACTACGTCGAGTTTTATGTAGGTAACGCAAAACAAGCCGCCTATTTCTATCAATCTGCTTTTGGCTTTGAATCTTTAGCGTACAAAGGTCTAGAGACCGGCTCTAAAGACAAAACCAGTTATGCCCTCCGACAAGGTAAGGTAATTCTGGTTCTTTCTACTGCTCTGCATAAAGAGAGCGAAATCAACAATCATTATACTCGTCATGGTGATGGTGTTAAAGTCGTTGCACTAAATGTCGATGATGCCAATAGCGCATACACTGAAACCATAAAAAGAGGAGCTGCTTCTTATATGGAACCAACCACTCTAAAAGACAATAATGGTGAAGTCATATTATCTGGCATCTATACCTATGGTGAGACTGTACATCTGTTTGTTGAAAGGAAAAACTACAAAGGCACGTTTATGCCAGGCTTTACGCCTTTGAAATCAAACTTCAAAACAGAAAGCACAGGAATAAAGTATATAGATCATATTGTAGGTAATGTAGGATGGAATCAGATGAACAAGTGGACTGATTTCTATAGAGATGTTATGGGATTCCATCAATTGGTCTCTTTTGATGATAAAGATATCAGCACTGAATACACAGCCCTTATGAGTAAGGTAATGAGTAATGGTAATGAGAAAATAAAATTCCCTATCAATGAGCCTGCTGAGGGTAAGAAGAAATCTCAGATAGAAGAGTATCTGGACTTTTATCAGAGCGCAGGTGTTCAGCATATCGCTCTTGCTACTGATAATATCATTGATACAGTTGCTACTATGAGAGATAGAGGCATCGAATTCCTTCGTGTTCCTGATTCTTACTATGAGATGTTAAGTAAAAGAGTAGGACATATCAATGAAGATATTACAAAGATCAGAGATTTGGGCATCCTCGTTGACAGAGATGATGAAGGTTATCTTCTACAGATATTCACAAAGCCCGTACAGGACAGACCTACTTTGTTCTTTGAGATTATTCAACGTGAAGGTGCTAAGTCCTTTGGTAAGGGTAATTTCCAAGCTCTATTTGAATCTATAGAAATTGAACAAGCCAAGAGAGGTACTCTATAAATTAAGCAATCTGAATGAGTATTAACCACATTCATTTCAAATTAACAATAACATGACAAACGCTAATCAAAAGGACAGACAATCATGGATTGAAATACCTCATGACTCTGACTTCCCTATCCAAAACATCCCTTTTGGCATCGTCCAATATGGTGATTATTATCCCCACCCTGCTTCAAGGATTGGTGATTATGCTATTGATATTAGCATTCTTGCTGAACATGGGTTCTTTGATTTCCTACAACTAGATGATCTTACTCCCTTCTTTGAACCTTATCTAAACCCCTTGATCGAATTAGGTAAAGATGTAACTTCAAAGATAAGAAACCGAATAGCTGAACTATGCGATATTCAATGTGAGGATCTACAGGCAAACCAGAATCTTATAAACGAAGTATTCATACCTATAGACCATATAACCAACTATATGCCTGTATATGTAACTGATTATACAGACTTCTATTCAAGTATTGAACATGCTACTAATGTTGGTATAATGTTTAGAAGCAAAGAAAATGCATTGATGCCCAACTGGAAACATCTACCCGTTGGTTATCATGGGCGCAGCTCATCTATAGTAGTCTCTGATACCAATATTTATCGACCCAAAGGTCAGATATTACCCTCAAATGAAGAGATGCCAGTATTTGGAGCTTCAAGAAGACTTGATTTTGAACTTGAAATGGCATTTATAGTTGGTAAAGATACCGAGCTTGGAGAGTCTGTTTCTGTTGATAATGCTGAAGAATACATCTTTGGTTTTCTATTGTTCAATGATCTATCTGCAAGAGATATCCAGAAATGGGAATATCAACCACTAGGGCCTTTCCTAAGTAAAAGCTTTGGTTCTGTTGTCTCTCCTTGGATAGTTACTATTGAAGCTCTTGAGCCTTTCCGTGTATCACAACCTCAACAAGACCCTGTTCTCCCTTATCTACAATCAAATGGTAAACATAACTTTGATATAAATCTTGAAGTCTACCTTCAGCCTGACGGTAACGATGCTAGTAAGATTTGCCAATCTAATTTCAAATATATGTATTGGTCAATCAACCAGCAATTGGCTCATCAAACTATAAATGGTTGTAATATCAATGTAGGAGACCTTTATGCTTCAGGTACTATCTCTGGTTCTACAAAAGATTCATATGGATCATTGTTAGAATTAAGCTGGAATGGTACAGAGCCTATCACACTAGACGATGGTAGTCAGCGTACATTTATTGAAGATAATGACACCATAACAATAAAGGGATTTGCAGAGAAAAATGGAATTAGAATCGGGTTTGGTGGATGTTCTACTAAGATCCTGCCTGCTATATCTGATTAATATCAAATTGATATGAGAACTATAAATCCAAAAGAAGTTAAGCTTTCTTATTTGCATCAGATACTCTTGAGTTCTATAGCTCCCCGTCCTATTGCTTTTGCTTCTACTATCGATAAGGACGGAATCCCCAATCTTTCACCTTTCAGCTTCTTTAATGCTTTTGGGATAAATCCTACTACTCTTATCTTCTCTCCTGCCCGCAGGGGAAGAAACAACACTACAAAGGATACTTTTGAGAATGTAAAAGTAATCCCCGAAGTAGTTATAAATACTGTGTCATACGATATCGCTCATCAAGCCAGCCTTAGTTCTTGTGAATATGATAAAAGCATCAATGAGTTTGTCAAGGCTGGCTTTACTCCTATTCCATCAGAAACTATACGCCCGTTCAGGGTAAAAGAATCTCCTGTACAATTCGAATGTATCGTTCGTGATATCATCGAAACAGGAGATCAGGGAGGTGCAGGGAATCTGGTCATCTGTGAAATTACCCGTATTCATATCCATACAAATATCCTTGATAATAATGATATGATTGATATCAACAAGATTGACCTTGTAGGACGTTTAGGACAAAACTACTATTGTAGAACCTCCAACAACAGTAATTTCACTATACCCAAACCCAACATAATCCCGGGAATTGGTATTGATGCTCTCCCTCCTTCTATAAAACATAGTCGTTTTCTCACTGGCACAGACCTAGGCAAGATAGGAAACCTTACTGAACTCCCCAGTAAGACAGATATCGAGAAAGTAAAACAATACCCTAAAGTACAAGAAGCCATCAACAGCCCACACCCACAGAAAGAGCTTCACACTCTTGCAAAGTCCTACCTTGAGGCCAATGATATCGAATTGGCTTTATCTATCCTTATGATCGAATTCTAGTCATGTAGCCGACGACGCATAGACTTTGCGACGACGACGCATAGACTTTGCGACGACTGACGCATAGACTTTGCGACGACCGACGCATAGGCTTTGCGATGACCGGATTTGGGTCAGGCCTCCAGCATGACTACATAATTATTAGTTTATAAGTTTATTTTCTGACTGCAACAATCTTTCACAACTCACCTATACATTTGTAAATGGCACTTAGGCAAGTGCCATTAATCCATAATATTAACTTTAAAATAAACATTATGAAAAAGAGAAATCTAACACTCAATTTCAATAAGCAGACTATTGCTAATTTGAATCAAGAAGAATTGCAAGATGTATATGGTGGTGTTATGACCAGAACAGACTTCTGTAACACTAAACATGTTGCATGTAATTCTGACATCTATTCTTGTGCAGGTTATACCTGTGATCAAACATATTTTGATTGTGTATCTCACAAGGATTATTGCTGGTAATAAGCAATCACAATAAATATAAAGCTCTACTCTTGTAGGGCTTTTATATTCTATTTATCTATCTCAAGTAGAAGATAATTCATTATAAACGCCAATAATAATTTATTTAAACAAAGATTAATGATTATGAAAAAATTACAATTCACTAAAGAGACAATAGCAAGCCTTGACAATTCAGACCTAAGCAACATTAATGGAGGTATAGGTATTACAAGAATAGTTTGCGTACACAGTAAGCCTGATTACTTTTCATGTAATCCAATAGATTGTAAAACTCTACAGTGTTAAATACTAACAAGGCTGCTTCATAAGGCAGCCTTAATTATTTATTTCATAAAAATTGTTAATCTCTGACTCTAAAAGCCACAGTTAATCAAAGAAATGAACAACAAAACTTATTACAACCTTAAATGAACCTTTTGGGGCAAAAATAAATTACTAATTTAGCGGCTAAAAGAAAAAAGCTTGAAACGGAAAGTTATAGTTAGTGTTATTAATGATCTAGCAACAGATCAAAGAGTAGATAAAGTTTGTAATACATTAAACAGCTTCGGATTTGATGTAACTCTTGTAGGGAGAAAGCAAAAGAAAAGCTTACCACTTAAGAAAAGAAAATATGCAACTCATAGAATGAAGTTGATATGGGAAAAAGGCCCATTCTTTTATATGGAGTATAATATCCGTCTCTTTTTGTATCTGTTATTTCATCGTTTCGATCTGCTAGTATCTAATGATTTAGACACATTATTGGCGAACTTCATTACATCGAAATTAAAAAACAAGCCATTGGTATATGATAGTCATGAATATTATACAGAAACACCAGAGCTTGTCAATCGAAAAAGAATACAGAAAATCTGGAAAACACTAGAAGAATGGATGTTTCCAAAACTTATAGATGTTATTACAGTTAATGAAAGTATTGCCAACCTGTTCTTTGAGAAATATAAAAAGAAGGTCAATATTGTAAGGAATGTTCCTAGAAAAAGAGCTCTCAGCTCATCAAAATCCAAGCAAGACTTAGGAATGCCTCTGGATAAACAAGTATTGATTCTCCAGAGTGGAGGAATAAATGTCCATAGAGGTGTTGAGGAGCTCGTTGAAGCTATGCAATATATTGATAACGCCATATTATATATAATTGGCTCTGGTGATGTTATTAATTATATTCATAAGCTGGTGGATCATTTTAATGTCAAAGACAAAATAATTCTAACTGGTCGTATACCTTTTGAGGAGCTTGTAGATTATACTGTTAATTCAGACCTTGGATTAACACTAGATAAAGGGAATAATACAAATTATCTCTTCAGTCTACCTAATAAGCTATTTGATTATATTCAGGCAGGAGTACCAATATTATCTACTCGCTTACCTGAAATACAAAGAATCATAGAACATTACGACATTGGGTCATTTATAGACAGTCATGACCCTAAACATATTGCTCAAAGAATACAAGAAACACTTTCCGATCAGGCCAAGTTAAACTATTGGAAACAGAATCTTCATCAAGCCGCAAATGAACTTATATGGGAAAATGAAGAGACTGTATTAAAAGAAATATATAATAAATATGTCTGATCAACATCTTCATGTCGTATCGTTCGACATACCTTACCCTACTAATTATGGGGGAGTAATAGATGTCTTCTACAAAGTTAAAGCTCTTTCAAGAGCAGGAATAAAAGTACATCTACACTGCTATGAATATGGAAGAAAAAGAGCAGCTGTACTGGAGAAGATTTGTCATAGTGTTCAATACTATAGTAGGAACACTTCTTTCCTTAAAGCCTTTACAACCCGACCTTATATAGTGAGTTCAAGAATGAATAAACAGCTGGTTAAAGAACTTCAAAAGGATAATTATCCTATCCTTATCGAAGGCTTACATAACGGCTACCTACTTGAAGTCAAAGCATTAAAAGACAGGAAAAGAGTTCTTCGTGCTCATAATGTTGAGCATGATTATTATGAACATTTGGCAAAGGCTGAATCAAATACTTTCAAGAAGATATTCTTTAAACGTGAAGCCAGAAAGCTAAGAGCATATGAAAGTGTTCTGAAAAAAGCTGATGCTGTACTTTCTATAAGCAAGGCTGATGATAGATACTTCAATTATAAGTATAACAACTCTCATCTATGCTTGCCTTTCCATCCTTATAAAAGGATAATGATAAAAGAAGGTAAAGGAGATTATGTGCTTTATCATGGTAATCTCTCATGCTCTGAAAATATCAATGCAGTAATGTTCCTGTTGAATGAAGTATTCAACAATACAAAACATAAACTTAAAGTAGCTGGTAGAAATCCTGACAAAAGAGTGATTAGAGCTATCAGTGAAATGGACAATGTAGAACTCATTCCAAACCCAACGGATAGAGTGCTATCAAGTCTTATACAAAATGCACAGGTAAATGTTGGATATACAGACCAAGCAACAGGTATAAAACTCAAGTTGCTTAATGTATTACACAATGGAAGATTTTGTTTGGTAAATGAAAAGATGCTAACAGGGACTTCTATTGACGATATGTGTATTATAGCTAATGATGGCTATACCATGAGAAGGGAAATAGAAAACATCTTCAGCTATGAATTTTCTGAAGATGCTATACAAAGAAGGAAGCGAAAGCTTCGCAAGGCTTTTAGTATGTCAAAAGGAGTTAAACAACTAGTTCGTTTGATTTCCTGAAACTAAAACCTTCCCATTCTCGCAATTAATAACTCTTGCAGGAAACTTCATAATTAGATTATAATTATGAGTGGCCATCAACACAGCACAACCGGACTCACTGATCTTCATCAAAAGCTTCATAATTTCATTAGCAGTTTCAGGATCAAGGTTTCCGGTTGGCTCATCTGCAAGAATCAACTCCGGATTATTCAACAACGCTCTGGCAATAGCAACTCTTTGCTGCTCTCCTCCTGATAACTGATGAGGCAATTTATGTTGATGATCCATCAAGTCCACCTGATTCAATACTTCAATAATTCTCTTTGTAGCATCTTCTTTACTCTTCCAATCAGTAGCTCTAAGTACAAACATAAGATTCTCTCTTATTGATCTGTCTTGCAACAACTGGAAGTCTTGAAAGACTATTCCAAGTTTACGTCTGAGGTATGGTACTTTTCTGGTTTTAAGATTAATCAGGTCATATTCCCCAACTCTGGCAATTCCTTTATCTACTGGCAGCTCAGCATAAATAACCTTCAACAAGCTACTTTTACCACTTCCTGTTTTACCAATAAGATAAACAAACTCTCCTTTCTTGATATCTACAGTTACATCTGATAGAATCAACTTCTTTGATTGATATATATCTATACCTTTAGCTTCAAAAATGCATTCTTTCTCCATGTGGATATATTGTATTATGAGACAGGAACAAAGATATAAAAATCAAGTTGGCTCAAAAACCCTTATACTGATTATATAGCCTAATCATAATAAATTATAAGTTAGGTTTAGTCTGAGATGTACTTGATACATCTTATAGTCAAGAGATTTAAAGTTCTTTTGAAAGATATTATTCAGTCCTGCGTCAAGCATCAAACCAATTTCAAGGTGTTTGATTATTGTTTTGCTGACACCTCCAGTCAAACCCCAATCGAAATTACGTAAGTCATCATCAAAATCATACTGGAATCTAGGTATAGGGCTTTGCTTATCAGGATCAGGGTTAAGGCCAGTTTTACCACCTACTGCAGTAACACCAAATTGATGCAGATAAATATAAGAGAAGTAAAGGCCAAAGTGTGCATTAAACAGCTCACTAAATTTATATCTTGCTATCAAAGGAAATTCAATAAAGTTAAACTCAAAGCTACCTTTTGTCGGGCCTGTATAGTATTGAACAATCTTAATTCCTGTTATAGGATTGATGCTAGTATATCTTTGGGATACAACCTTAGCATCGAAGTTAAAGGAGTTCTTTACAACATCAAACCCCAATCCAATTGCCCATGTATCATTTATATTGACAAAAGAAAAGACACCTAAAGATGTATTCAATTCAGGGCTTCCGTTTGCACCCTTAGGCACATCAGATAAAGGAAAAGGAATTGCCGCTGACATAGCTATTCCAATACGAGGGCCTAGCTCAAATCTTTTCCATCGTCTTTCCTGTCCATTAGTATTAATATAAGAGATAAGTAGAATAAATAGAATCAATAGTAGCTTGTAGTTATGTTTCATCGTGAGTTAGTTTTAGATAGGTTTACAAAATAAAAACCCGAAGTCTCCTTCGGGCTTAACATACGTAAGAATATTATTATTCATATATCATTGTAGCTTCTTTTGCTACCAACACACTTCCAATAGCACCCTCAAACAAATCACCATTTATACTTGATGTAAGTACAACAGTTATATGTGTAGGTCTGTCTGTAGATGTATAATTGAATGTCAGATCCATTGTAACAAAGTCACTATACTCTTTACTTCCTGAGTACTCAGCTTTTGCTATTTGAACTTTCGGGCTTACATTCCTATTCTCCAGAATAGCATACAAATGACATTTATCAGGATAAGGGAGTTCAGTACTTCCTTTATAGTTTTTAGGTCCTGGTTTATATTTGAAAGTAAATTTAATTCCCTTAGGCATTCCAAAGAAAGGAGTCCCAAAGACGGCAGCTTTACTTGGGTCTTTAGGATCATACATACTTAAATCAAACTTACCTGTATACATTGCTCCTGCAATAATAGGAGCTATATCAGGGCCTCCAATAGTCATGATTTGGGCAGCTTTCTTGCCATCAACATCTATAGGGCTTACAGGCACCATTTGCAGAAAAGAGGTACCAAGATTGGGAGTTGCCCATATAGAATTAGCATCTTTACCTGGTTGATAATATTCAAATCCACTTTCAGCAGTTACTTTATACCAATCTTGAAACATATTGTTCACCAACTGAGGTTCAGGATCTAATTGCTCAACAATGCTTACTTCCCAGACTCTTGCAGTACCATCTTCAGCTTTTACACTAATTCTGGTAGCTTCATCTTTCTTGAACTCTATTCTCGTTCCCGATACAGGTTCGGACTTTGCTCCTTCAGAAAGAGTAAGATCAATTACAACTTCTAATGGAAAAGTTACAGGCTTGTTTGCTCCAAAGACAATAGTATTATTATCATTGTTGATATCTCCTTCTGAATTTATTCCAGAATCCTGAGGCAGATCCTTCAAAGTAGCTTTAAGTATACTGTTAGCTTTTGACAATTCTTTATCATCTTTCTTACAAGAGACTAATGCCACTGAGCTAATAAATAATACGATTAACAGTTTTTTCATTTCTTCAATTATTTAATCACTTACAATTGGGTTAGACAAACTCTCTATTCGTCTTTATTCATCTTAGCTTCATATTCAGCGATCAGATCTTCTATATGCTCTTTCTTACTTACCAAGTCCTCTAAAGAACTGTTTTTAAAGTCTATACTTTCATTCTCAGGTATATTAATTCCCTGACTTCTAAGAAAATCATCTACTTTATCTTTATTCTTTTGATATACATATATACCAGCTAAAGTAAGACCCACACCAGCAATAAAACCGCTTATAAGATTATTATTAATTGCCATAACACTTTTAATTTAAAGTTAATAATTCATTAATTTTACTCATTAGTCTTTAGAATAATACCACCTGTAGCCTTACCCATCTTCTCCAATAACTCATGATGGTTTTGTGCTACATTCCTTGAGCTCTCAAATATACTATTCGCATATCCCATCTGAGCAGACAGTAATCTTTCGAACAACAGGCGAAGGACATCAGAATATCCTTTTGCTCTTTTTGATCTGTACTTACTAATTTCAACATCATAATAACATTGCTTTGTCTCAGTATTGGTAATCTCTGAAACCTTCAGATGGATAGACTCATTATTACTAAGCACTATATGTCTACCGAAAGTAACCATCCAAGCAAGAGCAGAAGGCCACAGAAAATGCTTCTTGAATATAGAATTCAATAAGAATAACAAAGAAATGATTTCAGGATCGACACTACCCTTCTTCTTTATATCAATAGAAGCATGTTCAAGTACTGCCGTAGACACAGAGCCAACAGCAGACCAGTTAAGAACAGCCTTTTGACTTGCTAGAGAGGGGAAGAACCTTGACAAACCTGCAATAGCAACAACAATTGCAGAGAGTATTCCCGTAGGAGTCATGTAGGAGTGTGGATTCTTATCCACTATCTTTATATCTTCAAAGGAATGTTCTACCGACCAAGCAGTAGCAGTACGTATCAATATCTCATGAAGAGTTACTACCTGAGGATCATATTCAATAAGTGAAGTATTGAGTATTGAATTGAATGAAAAGTCCTTCATTCCTTCATGCTCCATCACTTGGGCGATAATCTTGTCCACACCTCTGGGAGCATGAGAGAACTTACACCTCAACCTTCCAGGCATCTTATGTATAACAGATAATACATTTTCCATAATTAGAGTCTCCGTTTTTCCAGATCATAAAAGAAAAGTCTCAGGGAGTTACCCACAACAGCAATAGTAGTTACGTTGTGCAGGAAAGCCCCCCAGAACAGAGGAAGTATACCAGCAGCACCCAACACAAGGCCTATGCTATTTATACCTATAGATGTTGCAAAGTTCTGCTTGATTATACGCATAGTTGAGCGACTCAAAGTAAACACCTGAGGCACCATAATAGGATCATCGGAAGTGATAGTAACATCAGCCGCTTCCATAGCAATATCAGTACGCTTGCTACCCAAAGCAATTCCTACATCAGCATAAGCCAAAGCAGGAGCATCATTAATACCATCACCAACCATCACTACTTTCGAGCCTCGGGATTGCAGGCTCAAAGTAAACTTTGCTTTATCTTCAGGCAAGAGTTCAGATTCAAATCGATCTAAGGTCATTCTGTTGGCCACAATCTCCGCTTGATACTCCTGATCTCCTGTAAGCAATACAATATCATCTATACCAATATACCTCAGCCTGTTTATGGCTTTCTTCATATTATCTCTCAAAGGATCCTGAACACCAATAAGACCGTGAAGCTTATCGTCGACACCTACATATACAATATTCTCACCTTTAAGAGCAAGATGATGTACCTTATCCCTGATATTAATAGTAGAGATGCCATTCTCATTCATGAACTTCTCATTGCCTACCCTTACCGTCTGTCCTTCAACGGAAGTCTCTACACCTCTTGCAACATGAATATTGATATCTGTATGTCTTGGGATATCAAAGCCTTCAGCATACAGCTTGTCAAGAATAGCAGAAGCCATAGGATGAGTAGAAGTCTCTTCAGCAGCAGCTGCATATTGAATCATTCTCTTTGGATCAATATCGTTACTTGCAGTAATTACAGACTCCACAACAGGGTTTCCTTGTGTAAGTGTTCCCGTCTTATCGAATATAAGAGAATCAGCATCAGCAATACTTTCAAGGAAGTTGCTACCTTTAAATAGTATACCATTTCTAGCACCTGTACTTATAGCAGCAGAAAGAGCAGTAGCTGTAGATAACCTCAAGCCACAACTATAATCTATAACCAGCATATTCAAAGCTCTAACAGGTGACCTTGTAACAGCAAAGACTATAGCACCAAGCAGGAAGTTCAGAGGAATCAATTGAGCAGAGAATCTATCAGCCATTGTCTGTACAGTAGCTTTATTCTGGGAAGCTTCCTCAACCATATGTATAATCTTAGCAGCTGCCGTTTCGTTTTGAGTTTTCTCTGTCTTTATCTTTATTGTTCCATTCTTTACAATACTACCAGCAAACACCTGACTACTCTTAGTGACGGAGGAAGGCATAAACTCACCAGTAATTGAAGACTGATCGATCAAACCTTCACCAGAAACTATTATACCATCAACAGATATCTTTTCACCCATATGAGCAACAAGGACATCTCCTTTTCTGACTTCTTCAATGTTTATCTTTTGTAACTTTCCATCATCAAGTTGCTTCCATACAGTCTTTTCACCCACAGACATCATGCTTGTTATTGCCTTGCGGGTATGCTTCATGGTATAGGCAGTAAGGAGTTCAGCAGTGTCAGCAAGAAGGATAATAGTCAATGCAGAAATGGGATTACCTGATATAATGCTTGCTATAATAGAAGCTGCACTTAGAGTATCAGCATTAGGTCGATGAGCATCTTTTAATGACTTAAAGCCACTTATAAATATAGATCTACCAATAACAATGCTTGCTATTGCAGGAAAAGAATAAAAGTTCTTTATACTCCCTACAGTAGTTCGCATTAAAGACTTTCGGATCAAAGAAAAAGTTAAAGAGAAAGTGCTAAGCAAAACATTCCTCACCAAAGTACCTACAGGCTCCTCTTGAAGCCTTCTTTCATTTACAGTTAGCTGATTTTTCTCTGAACGTTCTCTTTGAAATGCAACTACTGAATAGTTAGATATTATAGTCTCTATATGCTCAACAAGCCTACTCAAGGGAAAGAACCCATCATCATAATATATCAATAAGTTAGAGGTAACAGTAGAGATACTCACCGACTTAATATGACTATTAGCAGAAAGTTTACTTTCTATAACAGGAGTAAATTCTGATAGATATTTAAAGGCTCTACAATGTAAGCGTACTCTTCCTTTTACATGATGTTTAACTAAACACTTAAGCAAAGGAGTAGACTTCTTCTTTAACAACTTCATCCTATTGTATTTTTAGTACATCTTGCTGCATGACCTTCATGAAAGCATCAAGTTCTGCCTCAAGTTCTTCTTTAGATGGAGGCTTGTCTCTTTCTACAGCTCTCTTGGTCAGAGAATCCCATATATGTTCAGACCAAGCCAGAACCTGACGTTCATCAACTTTCTTATGATCATATTCAATAAGAATCTTACCTGTCATATAACTATATTCTACCCGTAGAATACCACGAAGTAATAGAAACAACTCGGTAAGTTTAGGTTCATAAATCTTATATCTATCAGGGAGCTTGTCCATTCCTGGCACTTTTATTCTCATACGACCAGAGACACTATGCAAGACTTTTATACGATGGGATTTTATCCACATCTTAAGAAGAAACTTATTTACCATATGACGGAAGTTTATCTTATTCCTCGTGATATACCGATATAAGCCCAGTACAATAAGTTGTATGGACTTGGCTTTTTGATATTCTTACCAAAGAAGCCTATAGTAGCCAGCAAAACAAAACCAGTTATCAAGCCAGATCTTAAATCAACAAGACCATTCGAACGCTCATAGATAGATCTGTTCAAGTTAGACTCAAATTGTAGTAAACCTTTTGTTAGTTTCGCGGGGATATCCTCTTGAATCTTTTGTTCTAATCCAAGTAATTGAATAATTAAGCCGAATATTACAGTATCTTCAACTGCATCAGCATCATAATTCAAGAGAATACTAGCTGTAATAATATTTACATCAAATGACTTTATGGCTTTTATTTTGGGAAGTTGAGCCTCTAACAACTCCTTATTATCTGAATTAGATTTTAGGTCTGGCACATATAAACGCATTCTGCCAGGCAGATAATGCTTTAGTTCTATAATATTATAAAACCCTTTAAAAGGTTTATTATTTTTCTTTTTCAATAATGAACTTGCCAGAATTAGAGCTGTAACCAGATGCATAAAAGGAAGTATTTTGCGGGTTTAACTGATTAAAGCTAAAGATAATAAGTTTTTGCAAGAAGGGCAAGCGGTATAATATATAGTTAGTGGTAAGTGTGGATAAAGGAAATGGTTTATTAAAATCTATTCTGCTGATGTTCTTCTCCAAGCTTCACGCAACGGGTCTTTATATCTTTGAGGAACTTGATCTACAAAAAACACATTAAAGTTCTCATTAAAACACCGGGCAAACAGAGTATACTTTTTCCTACAATCAAAGCTTTCCTTTATATTAAGACATATGTTACAAAACACCTTCTCAACATTCTCAAAAGGTATTAAAGATTGCTCACAACTCAAAATCACCAAGTTTATCCTATTCATTAGTTCATCTAGTATCCCTTTACGACTGATTATCAAGTTACGTCTATTCAATCTACAAATAGTTATAGTTGCATTAGCTCTATCACTGTGACCATAAATCTGTCCGTTTATATCAAAAGACAAGTTTCTGGCAATCTCTTCACCGTCAACCTCAGGATGAAATAACAAAGGTCTCTCTTCAATCAATGGAGATCTATTGACATAACATTGAGTCCGGACATATCTATTATCAACTATTGGGTTATGATCAAATACCCTCATAGTCCCAACAGGGAACTTATTTCCCTTTGCATTTTGTTGATTACACTTCGGGCATGCCAAGAGCAAATTTGTCCATTCACAACCCAACCAATAATAACCATGATGCTCAGAGACACCATCAACTTTGCTCTTTGGGCGATAGTGCTCTACCTGAAGAGCTGCACAAGCCTCTGTAAATGATTCACAATAATAACACTTTGCCTGATCTCCATTAGCTTCTGAAAAAAAATCCTGATTTATTGAATATGCCTTTAACTTTTCCTTAACTTGATCATGGCTATAGTAGTAACCATTATATACACTTCCTGATTTTTGATCAACAGCACTCTTAATTTTTCTTGCACAGCCTGTACTTTTTAAAACTTCAGGGGGGTTATCAAAATCTTTCTTCTTCCAGCAAATCATTATTCATTATCCTCCTTCTTCTTTAGCTTATCTACCTTTTCTTTAAGCATAAAGTTGAATAAAGCTTCAGCAAAATTGTCTTCAGTCAATATCTTACTCAAATCATCTCTACTTATAGACGAAGAAATCAAGTCTTCCAGATTAAAGATTGGTGAATCAAAGATTGCATTAGGCAGTAATCTATTCACAGGTATTTTATCATCCCATCTTTTTACAACAATCCCACCTTCCTTAGACCTATCAACTTTAATAACAACAGTATTTTCAACAGCTCCAAGTAAAGGTATCGGGCTATGTGTGGATGCTATAAACTGAACTTTTGGAAACTGTTGAGACAATAGCTTTGGCAATCTTTTTTGCCACTTAGGATGAAGATGTAAGTCAAATTCATCTATAATAACTATGCCTTCTATCTGTGATAAATCATCATACTCATCATAACCCAATCGGATAAGCATATCACCTATCCATGTCAATAACATTCTGTTCCCGGAAGCCAGTTGATCGCTGGTCTTCTCTACTTTTGGCTCGTCATTCTCAATAAATACAACTTTCTTGTCCTTTACATTAATTTCTTTAATGTTATCCATTAGTTGTAGAAAGAAGTTAGTCACTTCTTTAAACATATCTTTTGAAGTATAAGACAAGCGTTCAATTTCAAACTCAAAGTTATCGAATAAGTCACCATTAGAAGAGAATAAGCTCTTTATATTAGACTGTGTCGTGCTCCGCTGAGCTCCAGAAGGTATACGAATAGGTCCGTAAGCAATCACAGGGACTTTGATCTTTTGGTACTCGTCATTCTGAGCAACCCAAAACCTTTTATTATTTCTCTTAACCCTTAATTCAATCTTTGAACCTCTATTCTTATTCAATAATTGCAGCTTTCCTGAATCCTCATCATATGAATCACCATAAAGGCCAATAGCTATAGCTCTAAGTAATGAAGTCTTTCCTATTCCATTCTCACCAGTTATAAATATCCATGAAGCATCAGAGGGTAAGTCTTTAAGTGTTGTCTCTTTAATTCCCTGATAATTATATATAGTAAATTCATTTAAGGTATAAGGAATATTAGGCATAATCACATTATTTTTTGAATTACAAAACTACTAAATTTATCACTTTACCTTAGACAAAGTAGTAAGTAATATAAAATATAAACCATCTCCCCAATATCATTATTCAATAATATAAGCCAACAAAAGCACACACTCCATTTGCAACAATTGTCATTAATTTCTAAGTTTGTTGAAAGCCCATTTATATTTTATTAATCCAAAACATAAAATAATGCTTCTATTGCCTATATTTTATTATGCTAAGCCCAATGAATTAGATAAAAATAAAGAAACAAAAGTGCCTGTAATCAAGTCAGCCCGAAAAGTAAAACATGAAGACATCTTGAAGCTAGCCGCTAAGCAGAGCAGATACAGAAGTGAAGAGATTAACGCATGTGTACATGCTTATTTTGATGCCATAGCCACAGAATTACAATCCAGTGCATCAGTTACAACACCATTTATCAATGCTCAATTAGTGGCAAAGGGAACTTTAGAAGCTGATAAGCCTTATTTTAACCCTATTCAGAATCCTAATCACAGCTTGCTTGCTGTAGCTAACTTCAATAAAAACATGCAAAAAAAGATTATAAACAAGAGCCTTCATGTAAAACTCATTGAAAAGCCTAACACCAATATCTATATCCGTAAAGTTTATGACATGTTTCATAATGATGAAAAATGCCTCTATAGTGGAAATGCCTCTGTAATCGAAGGTAATAATTTCCTGAAATATAAAGATGTAATCAGTCTATTGATTACAGATAGCCAAGGAAATGATTTTGTTGTAAAGGAACTTAATGTAAATACCAACAAACAAATATCGTTTATAATGCCCAAGGATATAGATAAAGGAACTTGTGAGATAATGATATCTAAAGACCAAAAAATTGTAAGTTTGTATTTCGCAAATGTGAAAGAAATGTAGAAAAATAATTATTCAAAAGCTCTAAGCCGATAAGCGTAATGCTTATCGGTTATATATGTTGCTTTAACAATACTCGCCTCTGTTTTTCATAAGACTTCCTACTTCTTATGTATGCAAATCATTATTATAATATCGGTTCTTTATTATATTCATATTTCATCTTTATTATAATGAAGATTATATGCTCATTATAATAAAAGTTCAAGCTTATCATAAGCAGAATTCAACTTCATTATAACCAAAGTTAAAACTGATTATAACTATTTAGTCCAAAAGTCGGCCTGAAAAATCCAAACCTCACCTTCAAAACTTCAAACATCAAGTAGTAAAATTTATTAATTGCACCGGTAAATTTATTAATTGCAGCAGTCAACAAACAAAAAAAGGCTGATGTTAATACACCAGCCTATAATCATATCTTTTAAATATTCTACTTAATTCAGAACTTCTTTCTTAAGTTGCTTGATAGCCTCATCGATAACATTATTACCAGAAGAGATATTCTTTTCAAGAACAATCTTAGAGAAATCCTCAGAAGTGGTATTTGGGGTGACCATATCAGCACTTTGATTGATGATCTTAGTTACATATTCCTTCGAAGCCTTTACCAAACTCCAGCTCATAGGAGATATATAAACCTGTTGTGTCAAATTATGCTCAAACTCTTCGCGAATAGCTTTCAATAGTTTAAGCTGTAATTGTTGTGGTTTAATTCCAATAGCACTGTTTCTAATCACAAGGCTATCAGGACGAACCCTTTCAAGGAATAACACAAGTCTTTCAACAGCCTGAACCTTTAATGGAAAAAGATCTTTATCAGACTTGAGCTTGTTTCTAAAATTTCTTTTCTTCTCTTCATTCTCTTTATAGACCTTAAGCATGCGAACAATTATCCACATTAAAGCAAAAGCAATGATTAAGTATTTGATGATTTGTACAGCAAGGGTTAAATATTCCATAGTTATTTTTTTTGCAATATTAAGACTTTCCTGTTTTATCTTAAAAGTTAAAAGCAAGCATTATAGCGACCAGACATTGTAGTATAAAAAGTAATACACAAGATAACCAATTGTTTAGTCTAATGAACAATTAAAATAGAATTTTTTTTTATTAGAATTAATATACATTATTCCGATAAAGTCTAAGCCTTATTTTGCTTACTTTTGCAGAAGTTTCTAAAACAATAAGTAGTGGAGAATAATAATTTAATTTCAGAAAGAGTAAATAACTTATCTGAATCGGCGACCATTCAAATGACTCAAAAGAGTCGTGAATTGAAGAAGCAAGGTTTAGATATTATTGCTCTAAGCATTGGTGAACCTGATTTTAACACTCCGGAGATTATCAAGAAAGCCGCTTATCAAGCTATCGAAGATAATTTTACACATTACCCTCCGGTGGCAGGTTACACATTATTAAGAGAAGCTATCCAGAAAAAGTTCAAACGTGATAATAACATTGATTACGATCTAAATCAGATTATTGTTTCGAACGGAGCTAAACAATCCCTTGCTAATGTTTTATTGAGTATTATTAACCCAGGTGATGAAGTAGTTATCCCTTGCCCTTATTGGGTATCATATCCTGAGTTAGTGAAGATAGGACAAGGTACTCCTGTCTACATAAATACAACTATAGAGAACAAGTACAAGGTACAACCTCATCAGATTGAAGAGGCTATTACTGATAGGACAAAGGCAATCATTCTGAATTCGCCAAGTAATCCTACAGGAGTTGTTTACACCTATGAAGAGACAAAAGCTTTAGTAGATGTCCTAAAGCAACATCCTCATGTTATTATCATCTCGGACGAAATCTATGAACTAATCAACTATGAGGGATCTCATATTAGTTTAGCTCAATTTCCAGAAATCAAAGATAGAGTTGTAACTATCAATGGAGTTTCTAAAGGATTTGCTATGACTGGGTGGAGAATAGGGTATATAGGTGCTCCACTTGAGATTGCAAATGCATGTAATAAAATTCAGGGACAATATACTAGTGGTCCAGGAACGATATCACAAATGGCAAGTAAGAAGGCTATAGAAACTGATCCAAAAGAGTTTGATGATCTACCAAAGATGGTAGCAGCATTTAAGAGAAGACGCGATCTTGTAGTACAAATGTTACAAGATATCCCAGGAGTAAAAGCGTATTCCCCTGATGGTGCTTTCTATATCTTCCCAGATGTATCATATTATTTTGGCAAGACTGATGGTAATGTAACCATTAACAACTCTAATGATTTGTGTATGTATATTCTGAACAAAGCACATGTTGCACTTGTTCCGGGAGAAGCATTTGGAGAACCTTCAGGTATAAGAATTTCATTTGCTACTTCAGAATCTGTTCTTGAAGAGGCAATGTTAAGGCTTAAAAAAGCTTTAAGTCTTTTAAACTAATTAAACCATACTAATGTGGTGTAAAGGCTAGCAGCAATGCTAGTCTTTTCTTTTTTATTTACTCTGCCCTTTAGCCTTCAGCAACATTATCATAGAATAAGTATTTCAGGATTTGGAATAATAATTATTTTTGCCCTTACTAGTAACATTACCTTACTAGTAATAATCTCACATATAAAGTTGTTCTTTATAATCCAATAATAAAGACAATTATAACTTTATAATAGGTGGTTTAAGAACCAAATTATAGTAAAACAAAGATCAACAATGAAAAAAGAGGATATATATCAACTGTTTGATAACTTTAAGAACCAAAAGATAATGATAATAGGTGATGTGATGGTAGATTCATATCTATGGGGAAATGTAGACAGAATCTCTCCTGAAGCTCCCGTTCCTGTTGTCTCTGTTGATAGAAGAGCAAACCGACTAGGTGGAAGCGCAAACGTAGCTTTAAATATAAAGGCTTTGGATGCTGATCCTATTATGTGTGCTGTTATTGGTAACGATATCAAAGGCAATGAGTTTATGGATATCGTCGCAGAACAAGGCATGCAATGTACAGGTATTGTAAAAAGTAATCACAGACCTACTACAACTAAGTTTAGAGTAATTGGAAATAATACCCAGTTACTAAGAGTTGATGAAGAGATTGTTGATGACCTCAATCAGGAAGAAGAAAGAGAACTTCTCGACAGAATCCAAAGCATTATCAACACTCAAGATATAAAGGCTATCATCTTTCAGGATTATAATAAAGGTGTACTCACTGAAAATATAATCACTGAAGTAATCAAGATGGCAAATAACAACAATATACCTACTGTTGTTGATCCAAAGAAAAAGAACTTTAAGCTTTTCCAGAATGTTACTCTATTCAAACCTAACCTTAAAGAGATAAAGGAAGGTATGGATATCAATTTCGATGTTACCCAAACTGACCAACTTGAAGGAGCAGTATCACAGCTTCAGGAAGCATTGAATGCAGACATCGTACTTAATACTTTATCCGAATATGGTGTATATATCAGAGGAAAGGTAGACAATAGATATGAAAGTCATTCTATTCCTGCACATATCCGTAATATTGCTGATGTATCTGGTGCAGGCGATACTGTAGTAAGTGTTGCTACTTTATGTTTGGCAACAAAAACTTCTCATAGAGATTTGGCTGCTTTTTCTAATTTGGCTGGTGGTCTTGTATGTGAAGAAGTAGGGGTCGTTCCTATATCTAAAGAAAAGTTGATTCAGGAGATTATTGATAAGGAACTGAAGTAAGCACAATCATTAGTTCTATATATTAATGTAGTTATTATTCTAAAATTTAATTTGCAAGTAGATGGAAGTTAAGCCCAATATTAATAGTGATAAAGGTAAAAAAGAACAAGTAAAAGAGATGTTTGATAACATTGCTTTTAAATATGACTTCTTAAATCACTTTCTTTCTCTAGGGATAGATAAGTCATGGAGAAAGAAGGTTTGTAAGATCATCCAATCTACTGAAGGGAATAAGCTACTTGATATTGCTACAGGTACTGGTGATCTTGCCATAGAAATAGCAAAGTTCGATACAAAGCCTATCCATATTACAGGTGTCGACATAAGCGAAAAGATGCTTGAAATAGGAAAAGAAAAAGTTGCCAAAGCTAAATTAGGTCATGTCATTACTCTTGAATCTGGAGATAGTGAAGAGCTAAAGTATGATGATCATTCTTTTGATTTTATTACTGCTAGCTTTGGTGTAAGAAACTTTGAATGCCTTGATAAAGGTCTTGCCGAAATGCACAGAGTACTCAAAAAAGGAGCTAAGGTTGTGATACTAGAGTTTGGTATGCCTACATCTATATTCTTCAAACCTTTATATATACTCTACTTTAAGGCTGTACTGCCTTTTATAGGTAAACTCTTTTCAAAGAGCAGTTCAGCATATTCATACTTACCTAGTAGCGTTGAAGCTTTTCCTTATGGTAAGGATTTCTTGAATCACCTTACAAAGCTTGGGTTTAAAGATGCAAAAGAACATAGGCTATCAATGGGAATTGCTTCTATATATGTTGCAACAAAATAAGATATCTACAATATTATTCTTACTTATAAAAAGGCTGCCTAAGAGCAGCCTTTTATATTCTATAGCTCTACGTATATTGAGTATCTGTTAATTATAATCATTTTGATTTTCTATCACTACATAAAAACTCTATTGTAAGTTAAGCTCACATTTACAACCACTTATAAAAGTCACCCCTCTACAACAATTATCACTTTTTAAAAAGTTACTTCGTTATAATAATGTAAATCATTATTTTTGGCAGGTTAGAAATAAAAAGATGGATAAAAAGAAAGTTAAATCAATCACTCATCCCGGTGTTATTGAAGCTATAGAGGCAGAAAAAATCACAGTAAAGATTCTATCCAAATCTATGTGCGCTTCTTGTCATGCCAAAGGAGCATGTACAATGGCTGATATGGAAGAAAAAACCATTGACGTTTATAATTTCAGTGATACAACATATGAAAAAGGGCAAAGTGTGGAGGTAATAATGAAGAAGTCCATGGGTCCTAAAGCAGTTTTAATTGGATACTTCTACCCTTTCCTACTTGTCTTGATTGGATTAATTGTCTTTGTAAACATCTTCCCGTCTGAAGGATTGGCTGGTTTGCTCTCATTAGCTTTGCTAGTTCCCTATTATGGCTTAATATATTCACTAAGAGAAAGGTTGAAGAAGAAGTTTGTATTCTCAATAAAGTCCTGATAACGTTTATATCCCTTCTAAATAAGTCTTTTGTAGTTTATTTAGAAAACTTCTATGGACAATACAAAAAGAGTTGATATACAAATACTTTTACTACATCTATTTCTATTGTTAATAAATTAACTATACAAGGGGCTGTAATACAGCTTTTTGAGCAGGCGTTTTGATGTTGCCAGATGGGTACTTTTATAATGTTTTGTTTATACTTTTGTCCGGATGGATGAATAGCCCAAAAGGGCTGCAAAACTAATAATAAAGGAGGATAGTTTTGAACGAAGTAATGTTGTATGCAGTAATTTCCCTTGGAGCAATTGGGATTGTAGCTGCTGTTGTTCTTTATTTTGTTGCTCAGAAATTTAAGGTAATAGAAGATCCTAAAATTGATGAAGTCGAAGAAGCACTACCAGCAGCAAATTGTGGAGGTTGTGGATTCCCTGGATGTCGTGGGTTCGCAGAAGCAACCGTTAATGCCGCAAACGAAAAGCAATCTCTGGAAGGTCTTAATTGCCCTGTAGGAGGAAATGATGTAATGAATCAAGTAGCTGGTATTCTAGGATTAGAAGCCGAAGCTAAAGAACCTCAAATCGCCGTTATCAGGTGCTCAGGTTCAAAAGCAAATGCGCCACAAAAAGCCGAATATGACGGCCCTATGTCGTGTAGCTTTGCTCATAGTCTGTTTTCTGGTGAAAGCGGATGCCCAAATGGTTGTTTAGGTTGTGGTGATTGTGTCACAGCATGTACATTCGATGCTATAGAAATGAATCCAGAAACAGGACTACCTGTTGTAAAGGATAATTGTGTAGCATGTGGTGCTTGTGTAGACGCTTGTCCTCGTGGCATTATTGAGTTACGCAACAGAGGCAAGAAAGAAAGAAGAATCTATGTTTCTTGTATCAATCAGGAAAAAGGTGCACCTGCTAAAAAGAATTGTGCTGTAGCATGTATTGGCTGTAGTAAATGTTTAAAGGCATGTAAATTTGATGCTATTACCATCAAGAACAACCTTGCCTATATTGATTATGAAAAGTGTAAACTTTGTCGTAAGTGTGTAATAGAATGTCCAACAGGAGCCATCCACGAACTTAACTTCCCTGCAAGAAAGCCTAAAGTAGAAAAACCTGCAGAGAAAAAAGTAGAGAAGGCTGAGACACCTACTACAGAACCAACAAAAACCTCTACTGAGGCTTAGTAATAATCATAATTGTTCTTGAATCATTAAATCAGGGAAAACAAAATGAACAGTTTATTGAAAACCTTCAAAATTGGGGGTGTACATCCGCCAGAAAACAAGTTCTCTGACAAGGCAGCAGTGGAAGTATTATCATTACCAAAGCAAGTAATGATACCTCTAGGTCAAAATCTGGGAGCTCCATCAAAAGCTGTAGTAAAAAAAGGAGACAAAGTAAAAGTAGGTACACTTATTGGCAAGGGCGAAGGCTTTATTGCTGCAAACGTACACTCTTCTGTTTCTGGTATTGTATTCAAAATTGATAGCATTCTAGACTCAAGTGGATACAAAAGACCTGCCGTTATCATCAATGTTGATGGTGATGAATGGGAGGAATCCATTGATAAATCTACTGACATAAAAACAGATGTTCAGCTTTCAAAACAAGAAATCATTGATAGAGTTCATGAAATGGGTATAGTAGGTCTTGGTGGAGCTACATTCCCTTCTCATGTCAAACTAATGGTTCCTGAAGGAAAGAAAGCAGAGTATCTTATTATAAATGGTGTTGAATGTGAACCTTACCTTACATCAGATCACCGTCTGATGCTAGAAAAAGGAAAAGAAACACTTATTGGAATATCTATACTTATGAAAGCTTTGGAAGTTGATAAAGCAATCATAGGAATAGAAAACAATAAAAAGGATGCTATACAGCATCTTAAGAATCTTGCAAAAGACTTTAAAGGCATCAGTGTCCAGCCATTAAAAGTAATGTACCCTCAAGGAGGTGAAAAGCAACTTATAAAAGCTTGTATCAATAAAGAAGTTCCTTCAGGCAAACTTCCAATTGAAGTTGGATGTGTTGTAAATAATGTAGGTACTGCTTTTGCTGTATATGAAGCTGTTCAATTCAACAAGCCTCTAATTGACAGAATTGTTACTGTTACAGGTAAATCATTGACGAAACCATCCAACTATATGGCTCGTATTGGAACTCCTATTTCACATCTTGTTGAACAAGCTGGTGGTGTTCCTGAAGATACATCTAAGGTTGTAAATGGAGGCCCAATGATGGGAAAAGCAATCACAAGTCTTGATGCTCCTGTTGTAAAAGGAACTTCTGGTATTCTTTTCTTCAATGAAAAAGAAGCTAAGCGTGTCCCTATGAGTAATTGTATACGTTGTGCAAAATGTGTACATGTATGTCCAATGGGATTAGAACCTGTTCTACTTTCTCAATATTCAGATGTAAAGATGTGGGAAGAAGCAGAGAACAACCATATTATGGACTGTATAGAGTGTGGCTCTTGTCAATACACATGCCCTGCAGGCCGTCCACTACTTGATTATGTACGCCTAGGAAAGAATCAAGTAGGACAAATAATGAGATCCAGAGCTAAGAAATAAAACATAAGTATTCAAGATGAAATTAACTATATCAGGTTCTCCGCACGTTCATGCGGATAATTCAACAAGCAAGATCATGTATGGGGTAGTCTTGGCTATGCTACCTGCCTTACTTGTATCTATTTACTACTTTGGGTTTGAAGCTATTCGAGTTACTGTAATTTCTGTAATTGCGTGTCTTCTTTTCGAGTGGTTAATACAAAAGTTTTTAATCAAAGGAGCCAAGACTATAAGTGATGGCTCAGCTGTTGTCACAGGTATATTGCTAGCATTTAATGTTCCGGCAAGTTTACCATGGTGGATTATTGTAATAGGAGCTCTTGTTGCAATAGGAGTAGGTAAGATGTCTTTTGGAGGATTAGGGAAAAACCCTTTCAATCCTGCACTTGTAGGACGTGTATTTCTTTTGATTTCCTTCCCTGTTCAGATGACACATTGGCCTTTACCAAAACCTTTATTCACTGATGCTACTGTTGATGCTACATCTGGTGCTACTGCTTTAGGTATCCTTAAGGAGGGTTTAAAGAATGGTCAAACAGTTCCTGAGCTTATGAAAGAACTACCTACTTATCTACAACAATTAGTTGGTAATATGGGTGGATCTTTAGGTGAGATATCTGCAATTGCTTTGATTATCGGAGCAGCATATATGCTTATCAGAAAAATTATTACCTGGGAGATTCCTACAGCATACTTAGGTAGTGTAATTGTATTTACTGGCATTTTATGGCTTATTGATCCAAACCAATACATCAATCCATTATTCCACCTTATCACAGGAGGTCTGATACTAGGTGTATTCTATATGGCTACAGATATGGTTTCTTCTCCTATGTCGAGTAAAGGTCAGTTGATCTTTGGTATTGGTGCAGGAGTATTAACCATTATCATACGTTTATGGGGAGCATACCCAGAAGGAGTTTCTTTTGCTATTCTTATTATGAATGCTTTTACTCCTTTATTAAATAAAGCATTCAAGCCAAAAAGATTTGGTGTATTAAACGTAAAATAATCTCGGACAATAAAAAAACCAGACTAATGGCTAAGACAAAATCATCATTTTTAAATATGGTAGTGACTCTTGCTATCATTACCATCATATCTGCTCTAGCTGTTACAGCTATATATCTTGCTACAAAAGACCCTATTGCTATTGCTCAGAAGAACAAACAAGAAAAAGCAATAAAAGAAGTAATTCCGGATTTTGACAATTTGGAAATAAAGAAGGTAACGACTTCGGAAGGAGAAACAATTACCATCAACAAAGGTCTAAAAGATGGGCAGCTTGTAGGATATGCCGTAGAATCATACTCAAAGAAAGGTTACGATCCAACTCTAATTATTGTTATGGTAGGATTTAAACCTAATGGTGAAATAATAAATACAGCAGTTGTACAACAGAAAGAAACTCCAGGATTGGGAACAAAAATGGTAGAGCCTTTCTTTAAAGATCAGTTCAACAGTAAAAACCCTTCATCATTCAACATTAAGGTGAAGAAGGATGGTGGAGATGTTGATGCTATTACAGCTGCCACTATAAGTTCAAGAGCATTTTGTGATGCTGTTGACAGAGCTTATAACGTACTTATAAAAGAAGGAGAAATCAAATAATGAATCAACTCAACAATTTCACAAAAGGATTTATCCGAGAGAATGCAGTATTTACTCTATTACTCGGTTTATGTCCAACATTGGCTGTTACATCATCAGCTGGTAATGGGCTAGGTATGGGATTAGCAACCACCTTTGTACTTGTTTGTTCAAACATTGTTGTTTCTCTTGTCAAGAGTCTTATTCCTGACAAAGTACGTATTCCTGCATTTATTGTTATTATAGCTTCTTTTGTATCTATAGTAGACTTAGCAATGCAAGGCTTTGTACCAGCATTAGCAGAAAGCCTAGGGATATTTATTCCTTTGATAGTTGTAAACTGCCTTGTTTTAGGAAGAGCAGAAGGATTTGCTTCAAAGAATAATATATTCTCTTCAATTATTGATGGACTAGGAATGGGATTAGGATTTGCTTTTGCATTAACATTACTGGGAGCAATCAGAGAAGTACTGGGAGCAGGTAAGATCTTTGGAGCAGAAGTATTCGAAGGAGATGGAGTACTTGTATTTATTCTTGCACCGGGAGCATTCCTCGTATTAGGATATCTAATTGCTATCATTAAAAAGTTGAGAAAAGCATAATCAATCACTGACTGACAAAAAGATATTAACATGGAATATATTATAATTATCATAGGCTCCATTTTTGTTAGCAACATCGTTCTAGCACAATTCTTGGGCATTTGCCCATTCCTTGGAGTTTCAGGCAAAGTATCTACTGCAACAGGTATGAGTGGTGCAGTACTCTTTGTTATGACAATAGCAACCATTGTTACCTGGTTGATCCAGAATTATATATTGGATCCTTTCAATATCCAATACCTACAGACCATTAGTTTTATTTTGGTTATTGCAGCTCTGGTTCAGATGGTAGAAATCATATTAAAGAAAGTAAGTCCTTCCCTTTATCAGGCTTTAGGAATTTTCCTTCCTTTGATTACTACTAACTGTGCTGTACTCGGAGTTGCATTATTAACTATATCACGTGAGTATGACCTTCTTGAAGGTGTTGTCTTTGCTATTTCCAATGCGATAGGTTTCGGATTGGCGATGTTACTCTTCGCTGGTTTGCGTGAGCATTTAGATCTAATGAATGTACCAAAAGGAATGAAAGGTGTCCCAATTGCACTTGTTACTGCCGGAATACTAGCACTTGCCTTTATGGGCTTTGCTGGACTGGTTTAATTTATTACTATAAAAAACTCCCTTCCCCAAAGGGAGTTTTTTTTATACATCCCAAACTCAACTATCCATATCTTAATTTGAACTTATTTATTATAACCTGCAAATATTAATTATACTGTCACCTTTTCATAATAAATAGATATAACTATAGTGCTGCGCATAAAATATTTGTTATTTATACTTGTACTGCAAACCTAAATGCAATAATAGCTTCTCATGCTATTGAATAAAATTATATTAAGCATATTCTAGGCTTAATTCCACTATTAAACCAAAGGGCTGCTATAATTTAAGCAGCCTGTTTTTCTTAAAAAAGAACCTCTTTTATTATTTATAGCTTATTTAAGTAGCAGCAACTTTCTTTCAATAATATCTTAAACTACAACATATTACCTTAATAGCACATAAGATTTCTTATAAGTAGGAAGGCGTCATTTATCCCTCAAAAATAATATCACTCAAATAAATATAGTTAAGTTAGATATGCTATAATATTTAGCTAAAGCTCTAAGAACTAATAAAAATACTCATAGTTTTGCCGTATCTTTATAATTATAAAGAGAAGCCTTATATGTTCTTGATCTAAAAAATTATAAATAACTCTAAGAAAAACCTCAATACCAGATTTACTATGTTTATTACAATGGTGATCATATTCCTAATAGGCTACACTGTTATAGCTCTTGAACATCCTTTAAAGATAGACAAAGCTGCAAGTGCAATGTTTATGGGAGTAATGCTTTGGATCATATTCATTCTAGGTGCAAGAGAAATATTACCAATGGGGCTAAGTGACGCATGGAATTCTTTTCAACAAAGCACTACTTTCGCAACTTTTCTAAAAAGTCATCCAAATCCGACATTTGATACGACAGCAAATTACTTTATAGGTGAATATGAAATAATAAAGCATCTAGGGGAAATTAGCGAGATCATCTTCTTCTTGCTTGCTGCAATGATTATTGTTGAGCTTATCGATCAATATAATGGGTTTGCTTTGATAACTGATAGGATAAAAACAACAAGTAAAAGGAAATTACTGTGGATACTTTGTATCTTGACTTTCTTAATGTCGGCAGGGCTAGATAATCTAACTACAACAATTGTATTAATTGCGCTTGTAAGAAAGCTTGTCTCTGAGAAAAAAGATCGGTGGCTATTTGCCAGTATGATAGTTTTATCATCAAATGCAGGAGGAGTTTGGTCTCCAATTGGAGATGTAACTACTATATTACTTTGGATAGGTGGGCAAATAACAGCAGCAAATATTGTAACAAATGTTGCGCTTCCTGGTTTGGTCAGTTTTGTTGTTCCTGTTTTATTAATCTCTCCTTTCATAAAAGGTGAAGTTGTAAGGCCTAATCCAAAAAGAGAGCATCATCACAATATAAGTCCATTTGAACAAAAATTAGTCTTTTGGACAGGCTTGTGTAGTTTGTTATTTGTTCCTTTTTTCAAGGCATTTGTACATTTACCTCCATTTATGGGAAGATTACTTGGCTTATCTATAATATGGTTGATGACAGAAATCATTCATCAAAGGATGCCAATAAAGGTCAGAAAAGAATTCTCTGTATATACAGCTTTAAAGAGAATAGATATACCTACAGTATTTTTCTTTTTGGGTATACTTATGGGGGTGTCAGCACTTCAATCAGCAGGTCATTTAAAGATATTATCAGTATTTCTGAATAATGAATTTGGAAATGTATATATCATCAACCTAATAATTGGAGTATTATCATCTCTAATTGACAATGTATTGCTTGTTGCTGCTGCTATAGGTACGTATGGAGTTGTCCCTGAAAGCGCGCTTGCGACAGCTCACAATGCAGCATATCTATCCAATTTTGTTCAAAATGGAACTTTCTGGGAATTTCTTGCATACACATCCGGAACAGGAGGAAGTATCCTTATTATCGGATCAGCAGCAGGGGTTGCCGCTATGGGAATGGAAAAGATAGATTTCATTTGGTATCTAAAAAAGATAAGTTGGCTAGCAGTTGTAGGCTATCTTGTCGGAGCTGGAGTATATTACCTAGAACGAGTATTTTTTATGTAAAAAATAGTCTAGAACTATTAACGATATAAAGATTTATAACCTAACAGATCTTAATCTGATCTTCAATTAGAATCCCGAAAAGTACTTTTATGCTCTTCGGGATTTTTTCATATTATTAAATGAAGTGATTTAAAAACTACTTCACTTATCCTGACATAAATACCTGATATTTAATTCCATGATATGGGTAAAAAAAGATAAAATCAGACTCCTTTTTTTCTTTCATGTACACTCCATTCACTGCGAAATATCAATAAGCTAAATAAGTAATAAATAGATTTTGACAGAAGACAACTGATTCTTTAAATCAACTCATGCAGATATAGTATACTTTTACAATTAATTCATCTTAATAATCTAATTATTATTGAAAATTTGGGCTGGGAATGCTTTTACTCCAGATCCTTACATTTCCTTATTTATAAGCTTTATCACTTATTTTTAACTGCTGTATAGTGCGATAATTCGGCTTTCAATTTTAAAATTGTAGATTATCGCACATATAAG
>JBGRPZ010000017.1:0-53745 GCA_041725915.1 Hyphomicrobiales bacterium
TTAACATAACATTGGGCTTATATGTGCGATAATCTACAATTTTAAAATTGAAAGCCGAATTATCGCACTATACAGCAGTTAAAAATAAGCGATAAAGCTTATAAATAAGAAAATGCAAAGATCTATAGTAAACTCACTCTTAGCCTAAATCTTCAATAATAACTGGATTATTAAGATGAGTTAACCCTAATAGTAGATTTCAAGCGATTATAAATACAAAAGAGTTAAAGAACCTCTTTTTAAATTACTTCTACATATGTTTTTATGATTGAGAATAAAAAACCTAAGAATACATTATGGGCTAGTCAATAAATCATTTTTGCATGTCATATTCATTATTGATTAGATAAATATTACCAAAAAGAATAAGATTAAGTTTCTATTAATGAGAAAGGAAAAAAACCCGCATCTTATTTTAACATTTATTAACTTTTGGATATTTGTTTTTTCGCTATGTTTGTCAAAAATGCAATACATAAACAAATACCATATATATTGAATAATTTTACTGTGTTAGTTATCTAGTTTGAATATATACTTGATTATTAAATTGTTTAGATTTTGATATTTGTCAGGATTTATACATGATAATAAGTTGTTGAGTTCAAACATTAATTTTGGTTACAATTTATAAATCCGGTAATTTTCCGGATTTTTTCGTTAAAAATCTATGCTATTCATACAAACTATCAAAGATGCTAAGCAGTAATAATTTTATATTATCTTTGTTAGACACAATGAGATCTCAAATTTTTATTAGTTCCTTTTCTTAGAGATACACCTTTATTAACCCACCTTATAAACAGTAATAGCATGAAGCCTATCTACTATCTTTTGGCTTTTTTTCTTATGATAGTATCTTGTGAATCTGGCACAAAAAAACTTAAGGATACTGTTTTTCAAGATAAGAAAGTCATTATTGGACATAGAGGAGCTAGAGGTTTGCTCCCAGAAAATACAATTCCAGGTTTTATTAAAGGAATAGAATTAGGTGTAGATGCCATAGAGTGTGATGTATTTATATCGCATGATGATCAGATTATTATATCGCATGGACCCACTATATCCAGTGTATTTGCTTCTAATCCAGATGGAAGTCCTGTTACCAAAGCTCAATCTGATTCATTGATTATTCATAAGATGAATTATGATGAAATACTGAAATATGATGTAGGGAAACGTGTTAATCCTGATTTCCCTCGTCAAAAGTCAATACCTCAGAAAATACCTTTGCTGACACATATGTTTGATTCTGTAAAGAGATATTATAAAGAACATCCAGAAATCCAAAAGGAAGTAGTTTTCATCTTAGAAATACGATCATGGCATACCTGGGACAATGTATATACTCCTCCATATAATCAATACATAGATTCCGTAATGTTTACAGTAAAAAGATATTATGGCCCTGAAAGAATTATTCTTCATACTTATGATACCAGAGCATTAAAATATTTAAGGAGAAATTACCCCGAATACACAACAGAATATTTGAGGCGTTGGCCTGACGCAATGCGAAATTTGGATTCTTTGAGGTTTTCGCCAAAAGTATATGGCCCTTTATTCCATCAAGCAACAAAACCGGATATTGATACTCTACATAAACTGGGAATCAAGGTTTTTACATGGACTCCTGATACTTTAGATCAGATGATTTATCAACTAGATTCATTGAATGTTGATGGGATAGGAACAGATTATCCTGATATAGCTGTATCTAAATGGGGAAATCCTAACCATAATCTTAATGCAAAAACTCTTGAATTTGAGCCAATTAACAGATGATCCTTTTCCCAAAAGAGTCATCTTTGTTATATCCATCTAAGTTTGTGAACCTTTATGTCTTTAAATAAAAGATGTTGTTATCAATTTTTGGTATGTAATTTGGTATAGCGATAGTTATTAACCAACTTGTTATACAAAATTATTACCATGAAAAGATTTACAATTTTTTCTTTATTTATTATTTTATCAGTACTTACCTCCTGCAAAAAAGATAAAGAAACACCTGAAAGAGAAGATAATAATATATTAAGAGAAGTGTCTGGAGAAACTATTACCAGATACGAATATAATTCAGGGAAATTAAAGAGCATATTTACTACAATGAATTATATCTTCTCTTATAATGGAAATTATCCGAATGATTATCTTCAAGGTAATTATGGCCCTGTTAAGGCAACCTTCTCTTATGACGGAAACGGAAGAGTTCAAGAAGTTGTTATAAAACCAATAAATCGTGATTATGATGATGTTAAAGAAGTACGTCATTATGAATATTATGCTGATGTTATTAAAGTTAGAGTAGTAGAAGAGATAAAAGATGATACCTATGAAGGATCTATATATTATTATATTAATTCATCAGAATCCTTCTTAGAAAAGATACAAGTAGAGAGAGGAAACGAAGAATATCTTTTAGAATTCGTCTGGGAGAATGACAATATTGTTGAAATATGTAGAGATGGTAAATATGTAGTTCATTATGCTTTCGATAATAAGAAAAGTCCATACAAAAAGATCTTTAGCAAAAATTGTATCTTCTCTTTTAATCAAAATATAGTAGAGATATGCTCAAAGAACAATGTGATAAGCACATTTGATGATTATGAATACAATAATGAAGGCTATCCAACACAAAGAAAAAAAACAACTGAAAATGGTCATGTATATATAGAGAACTATGTATACAAATAAGATTTAAAAGAAAAAGGAGCTAATTAGCTCCTTTTTCTTTTATTATGATATTATAGCCTATTCAATTACAAGCTTAGAGATATAAAACTTTCCTGATTGTTTTAACTCTACAATATAAGTACCTTCATCTAAATCTTCGACACTTATTTGTTTTCCTTTCACATCAGTATAACCTAGTTTCACAACTTTATTTCCCATTAAGTTATAAATAGTTACTACTGCTTTAGGGCTTTTCAAACCTTTAATCTGGATATAATTCTTTGCAGGATTAGGAGCTATTTTTATAGATACAGGTTTGCTGTCATCTTCAATGCCAACATTTCCTATCTCTAAATCCATACTATGATCTTCATCGGTCATTGTAATATCAATAGACTTCTCAACATCTTCAGTAACTACTTTAACTTTATAAGCACCTTCATTGAGGAAGTGATAAGAACATCGACCATTATCATCTGTCACAAGCTTCAAGTTGTTTAGATATAAGGTAGCATTAGAAACAGGAGTTCCATTATAAAGAACACGAAGACTCAAAGTATTTCCTGTCAGGTTATATGGAAACTTGATTGCAGAAAAAGAGTCTCTTCTATTGTATGATGCGATTATGCTAGTTTCTTTTGTCTCTAAATTAAGCTTAGTGATAGTATTGTTGTTATCTTCATTTCTGGTATTTATAACATAAAGGGCATTATCATCAGCATTAAATGTCATATTAGCAAATTCCAAATTGACATTCAATACCTCTGAAGTTATACAATCATTCCAAGATAAGTTATCCACATCTTGTAAATGATAGATATTCTTGTCATTTGCCAGAACATACTTCTCTCCATTTCTATCAATTGCTAAATGGAAAGGGTACTTATTATCCCCAGAAGTTGTAGAGACAGAGGCGTGCTCTGTTATCTCCCCATTCTTATAATCAATAGATAGCAATATAGCATCAGAACCCACAAAGCTAATTGCGTATATTTTATCTTCCACAGGATCGTAATTCATGGAATAGATCATATGTCTACCAAAATCACAGACCTTAGTAATTACTCCATTCTCGAGATTTAGCTTATAAAAGCTATTAAAGTCTGTTCTGGATTCTATGGCATCAGGATCAATACAATATAAAAATAGCTGTTGATCATTCAAAGGAACATAGTTAATCAGATTTTTCTCTCCAAATAAATCATTCATTGTCTTTACCACCCATAAGTTAGGATAGTTTCCTAGGTCAATCAAAGACAATTGTATCTTATCAATAATACCATCCTTCTTTGTAGATTTTATGGCATAAGCAACATTAGAAGAAGGCAATTCACCACCTACTATAGCCTTCTTTTCTGTTTGATAAGTTTGAGCATCCTCAATGCTAGCATAAGCCTCACCATTGAATGCTCCATTCAGAATATAGTCGTCAAATTTAACGACCTTAGTTTCTAGAGGATTTAAGGAGATCTGTCTTGTCTTTGTATAAGCTTCGCCTATTTTGATGTTAACATCAACTTCTTGTTCAGTCTTACTGCCCAGATTCTTTACTTCAACAAGAAACTGTTGTTGTTTGTCCCTTAGATAGACGCCTTCTCTTTTGCAAGAAACGATTTCTAACTTCCTTTCATCTGGTTCATAAACCTTCACATTATCAACAGACCAGCCCATACCCGGAGATCCTGAGTTGTAGAAAACAATAGAAACTCTTTTGTCTTTATAGCCTTCTATATTGACTTCTCTACGTATCCACTGTCCATTGGTTATCTCATTGAACTCCTTGACCTTTGTAAAGTTTGTAAGTTCATTATTGACCAACTCTGCAACATACAAACCATGCTCACCTGAATATTGATCCTGATAATTATAATCATCGAATTCAACTCTAAAGACATCTTCTTCAACAAGAAAGGAAGATGAGATTAGCCTGTCATTACTATTTTGTGAGTAGTTTCTATGGATAGCATATCCTTCATTATTAGAGTTAGAAGAAATCTCCCACCCATCATTGTCACTGCCTTCTAGTTTTTCTGTTGTCCAACCTTGAAGGCCGTTTGTGAAATCATCATCAATGTAAATTTTATTATCAGCTTTAGCCCCTAAAGAGACAATAGAGATTAGGAACATTAGTCCTAAATAATAGATTTTATTCATTTTAATAAGTTGTTAATGGAGTAAAAGTTTTAGTAATATTATAACTCATAAGTTCGTATAACGAGGCAATATGTAATTATTATATATAACAGGACAAACAAAAGGAGCTGCCCTTTTTGGGGACAGCTCCTTTTAGTGTTCTTCGTTTTGTTCTTTTGTATTAGAATATGTTTAGGTCATCTAAAACCTTCATTACATTCTTCACAGAATTTGAAGAGGTTTCCATAAGGTCTTTTTCCTTATCATTTAAATCAACCTCTAATATCTGTTCGATGCCATTAGCACCAAGTTTAACAGGTACTCCTAAGTACACATCTTTCTGATCATATTCTCCTTGAAGAAAAGCACAACATGGGAATATTCTCTTCTGATCTCTGATTATTGCTTCGCACATTTGTGCAGCAGCAGCACCTGGAGCATACCAAGCAGAAGTACCAAGCAGGTTTACAATTTCTCCTCCGCCTTTTTTAGTACGTTCAACAATAGCATTTAACTTTTCTTCACTTATTAATTGTGAGATAGGGATACCAGCTACAGTAGTATATCGTGGTAAAGGTACCATCGTATCACCATGGCCACCTAGCAACAATGCCTGAATATCTTTTGGAGAAACATTAAGTTCCTCTGCAAGAAAGGCTCTGTATCTTGCTGTGTCCAAAACTCCAGCCATACCAAACACCCTGTTTGAAGGGAATCCTGATGCCTGATAAGCAGCATAGGTCATTACATCCAATGGATTGGATACAATTATAAGAATAGCATTTGGAGAATGTTTTACTGCTTCTTCAGTAACAGTCTTTACAATATTAGCATTTGTCTTAATCAAATCATCACGAGACATTCCCGGTTTACGAGGAAGCCCAGAGGTAATTACAATGATGTCAGAGTCTTTAGTTCTCTCATAATTATTAGTTACACCAACAACCCTGGTATCGTAATAGTTAACAGGAGCAGTTTCCCATATATCCAGAGCCTTACCTTCAGCAAAGTTCTCCTTTATATCAACAAGAACTACCTCATTACATATTTCCTTATTAGCAATAACATTGGCACAAGTTGCACCAACATTACCTGCTCCGATTACTGTTATTTTGTTCATAGTATTATAGTGTTATAATTGGGTTATGCACTATCAATAATCATAAAAAAGCCTAAATATTATATAAAAGACATAAATCTTCCTGCAACTTAAGGCTTTCAACCTAATTATGAGTAGAAGTTAGAACAATAGTGATTCATTTAGTTCAACAATTCATTATGACATAAAAATAAAAAATCAGAGTAATAAAAACGACAATTTTGATATAGTTTAATGCTAAGAAATTGTTAAGAAATCGGGGGGTATACCCCCCGAGCTCTATATGCCTTTTACAGAAACCCTGGGTTCAGTGGTGTCATCTATAAAAACACAGTCTTTCTTACATTGGGCATCAATCACAGAAATCAATACCATATTTACAATTTCCTTTACTGTACTACCCATCTGTAAAACATGAACAGACTTATTCAATCCATTGAGTACAGGACCAATAACATCAAAGTTTCCAAGCTCTATCATCAGTTTATATGCAATGTTTGCAGAAGATAAGTTTGGAAAGATTAAGGTGTTTGCAGGAACATCACCAAGCTTTGAAAACGGGAAATTCTGCATCAAAAGCTCTTTATTCAATGCAATGTTGGCTTGCATTTCTCCTTCTACAATTAAATCAGGATAATCACGATGAAGGATCTTAATGGCATCTCTGATTGCTTGAGTTCCTTCTCCTCGATTAGATCCAAAGTTGGAATAAGAGACCAGAGCAATCCTAGGAGTGAAATTAAGTTCTTTTATTTTGTCGGCAGTCTGAAGGGTGATCTCAACCAGTTCTTCAGCTGTAGGCTGTATATTCACTGTGCAATCAGAGAAGAAAACAGGGCCTTTCTTGGTATTGAAGATGTACATACCAGATACTACATTAGAGTTTTCAGCTCTTCCTACAGACTCAAGAGCAGGCCTTATAGTGTCTGGGTAGCTACGAGTAAGACCACCTATCACAGCATCTGCATATCCTGTTTCTACTAACATAGGAGCAAAGTAGTTTCTATGCTGCACAAGGTCACGGGCAGCAGTCAGAGACATTCCTTTACGTTGTCTTTTATTGAATAGGATGTCTGCAAACTTATGCTTTCTTTCAAGCTCTTTATCTTCTCGGGGATCAATGATCTCAACATTATCAAGAGCAATCTCATTGACTTTTATCAGCTCAAGAATTCTTTTTCTATTCCCAAGTAATATAGGAGCAGCAATACCTTCATTGGCAACAACTTCAGCAGCTTTTAGTATTTCGAAGCGTTGTGCTTCAGAGAAGATAACCTTCTTTGGATCTCTCTGGGCTCTTGCTTTTAATTGCTCAATCAATGGATTAGCCAAACCTATACGATGACGTAGGCTTTCCTTGTATTCATCCATATTCACGATACATACCCCCGCTACATTAGATTCAATGGCTGCCTGAGCAACAGCAGGAGCAACGGTTTCAAGAAGTCTTGGATCTGTAGGTTTAGGGATAAGGTAGTCTTTACCAAAGCTTATAGTATTATCCTTATAAGTCATGTTTACTTCAGTAGGTACAGGTTTTCTTGCCAGCTTCGCTAATGCTTTAGACGCTGCAAGTTTCATTTCTTCATTGATTTCTGTAGCGCGAACATCTAGTGCACCTCTAAAGATATAAGGGAATCCAAGTACATTGTTCACTTGGTTGGGGAAGTCAGACCTACCAGTACCAATAATTATATCTTTACGGGTTTCAATAGCCAGGTTATAGTCGATCTCGGGTGTTGGGTTAGCCAGAGCAAAGACAATAGGGTCGTTGGCCATAGACTTTAGCATCTCAGGAGTAAGCACATCCCCTTTCGAAAGCCCTAAAAACACATCAGCACCAACAATAGCATCTTCAAGTTGATGAAAGTTTTGATCTGTAATAAACTCTTGCTTTATAGGATTCAGGTCTGTTCTATCTCTTCTGAGCACACCACGAGAATCAAGCATTATAATATTTTCAGGTCTTGCACCTAGCTTTATGTATAGTCTTGTACAAGATACAGAGGCAGCCCCCGCCCCATTTACAACAATCTTAACATCTTCAATATTCTTCCCATTGATAAGTAAAGCATTGATCAGACCTGCAGAGGAAATAATAGCAGTACCATGCTGATCATCATGCATAATAGGGATGTTTAGTTCTTCTTTCAGCCTTCTTTCTATTTCGAAACACTCAGGAGCTTTTATGTCTTCAAGGTTTATCCCTCCGAATGTAGGAGCGATAGCCTTTACAATCTCAACGAATTTATCAACGTTTGGCTCGTTGACTTCAATATCAAACACATCAATGTCAGAATAGATCTTAAACAGCAATCCTTTTCCTTCCATTACAGGCTTACTGGCCTGAGCTCCAATATTACCAAGACCAAGTACAGCCGTACCATTAGATATTACGGCTACCAGATTACCTTTTCCTGTAAATTTATATGCATCTTCGGGATGCTTCTGTATTTCAAGGCAAGGTTCAGCAACACCAGGAGAGTATGCTAAAGACAGATCTCTTTGTGTACTGTGGGGTTTCGTTGGTATGACTTCAATTTTTCCAGGCCTTCCGGATGCATGATAGTTTAGTGCATCTCTCTTTAGCAGTTGATCCATGATAAATAGTTATTAGTATAATAAGTGTTAATGAAGAACAATTAAACTCGAGGAGAGTTCAGTAATAATCAGAATTGAAGGGAAGGATAAGGTGCTATAACATTGTGATCAGAATATTATACACCATAATAATATATATATAGAAGTGAAGAACAAGAATGCTTTCACGACCCTATAATATAGAAACAAAACTAATAGCAAAAAGTATGAATAGAAGAAAGAAAAAGTGCAATTACTTTAACATACTATTATAATAATACATAGACAGTTAACATCAATACAAGATATTGTATTCAGTAGATACCATACATTATTTAGATCTTTCAGCAGTATATTTCACAAGAGTAATCAAGGATTCTTTAGATTTAGAATCTGGGAATGACTTTATGATTTCCATTGCTTTATCCAGATATTTATACATAGCCTCAGTAGCATAGTTGATACCACCACTATTATTCACCATATTTATAACGTACTTCACTTTCTCATCATCATTATTATTATTCTTTACAATATTAATGATCTTACGCTTTTCTTTTGAAGAGACATTATTAAGTAGGTAGATTAACGGTAATGTCATCTTTTGTTCTTTTATGTCAACTCCTGAAGGCTTACCAGTTTTATTATTGACTTGGAAGTCGAATAAGTCATCTTTGATTTGGAAAGCAATACCTACATATTCCCCGAACTGTCTCATTTTCTCTATAGTCTCTGTTGATGCACCTACAGACGCAGCCCCCACAGCACAACAAGCAGCAATAAGAGATGCTGTTTTTTGAGTGATAATTTTATAGTATACAGACTCTTCGATATCAAGTTTTCGGGCTTTTTCTATTTGTAATAGCTCGCCTTCGCTCATTTCTCTGACTGCCTTAGATACGATCTTCAAGAGGTGAGCTTCATCATTTTCTATGGAAAGCAATAAGCCTCGAGAAAGAAGATAGTCTCCTAAAAGAACAGCTATTTTGTTTTTCCATATTGCGTTTATAGAGAACAGCCCTCTACGGAAGTTTGAATCATCAACAACATCATCATGAACAAGGGTAGCAGTGTGAAGCAATTCTATAAGGGATGCAGATCTATAAGTTGATTCGTTGATTTCTCCACAAATATCAGCAATAAAGAATACAAACATTGGACGCATTTGCTTTCCTTTTCTTTTGACAAGATACTTTGTGATCTTATTTAGCAAAGGGACTTTACTTTGAAAAGAATTATTGAATATCTTATCAAACTCCAGAAAATGATTTTGAAGATGTGAGCGTAAATCTTTAAGTGTTGGCATATTTATATATGAGATTATCGGTAAAATAATTGATGAATAACAAAAGTTCAAATAAAGAGTTTACTTTGTGAAGAAAATAAATTCACTGAAATAAGTGTACAAATAAGTAAATTAACTTCAAATAAAAAAATAATGGGAGGTATTTTATTTAACGAGATCATCTTTGGGCCTATTAAAAGTAGACGTCTTGGTGTATCATTGGGTATAAACCTGCTTCCAACTCATTCAAAACATTGTTCTTTCAATTGTATTTATTGTGAGTGTGGATGGAATCCAAAAGAAAAGACGAATCTACAGCTACCAACAAGGGAGGAAGTAAGAGAAGCTATGGAATATAGTTTCAAGAAGATTGTTGCTAAAGACAGTCAAGAGCTTGTCCCTGATGCTATCACCTTTGCCGGAAACGGAGAACCTACGATACATCCTGAATTCTGTGGTATCATCGATGATACAATAGCCCTCAGAGATAAATATCTTCCTAATGCTAAAGTTGCTGTATTATCAAATGCTACAATGATTCACAAAGAAGAAATCTTTGAAGCTTTGAATAAAGTGGATGATAATATCCTTAAAATTGACGGAGGTACATCAGAAACTATTAAGAAGATCAATCTACCTAAGAGCTCTTTCGACCTGAAGCAACTTGTTGGCTCATTAAAGAAATTTAATGGCGATCTGATTATTCAAACATTATTCCTCAGAGGAATGTATAATGGAATAGAAGTAGATAATACCACAAGTGAGGAAGTTGATGCCTGGCTTAATATTATCAGGGAGCTTCAACCTAAGTCTGTAATGATTTACCCTATTGACAGAGCAACCCCGGCTAAGGATCTTATAAAAGTACCAAAAGAAGAACTTGAAAAGATTGCCTTTAAAGTCAAAGGGCTTAATATTCCTGTACAAGTTTACTAGTTACCACACATTACATAAGTGGCTTTTAATTGGTTCAGAGGAGTAAACTCTCAAGAATTCATTTTAAATATTTGTATATTTGACAATTAATCTCAAACAACTTTTTAATTCATGAAAAAAATTCTTTCCCTCATCATAGGATTATTCTTGGTAAGTATAACATATGCCCAGAAAGAAGAAATTGCAGAAAATACTATAAAGAAGTTTGGTATTGGCATTGACCTATTCACTGATATTTGGCGTGAACTACCTTCAGGAATAGATGCAAGAACTATAAATCAAGGTGTTTCTGTTTTTGGAATGCACAATACTCAAATCGGGAAATCTGACTTTAGTGTAGGTATTGGTGCTGGTATTACCGTACACAATATGTATACAAACAGCGAGATCACAAACATTAAAGCCCCTACTGTTGTCTTTACAAAGATTCCTGATGATAGAGATTACAAACGTAGTAAGGTAAGTTTCACTTATCTTGATGTGCCATTGGAACTCAGATATAAGTCTAAAGGAGGATTCAAGATCTCTGCAGGTGTGAAAGTAGGTTACCTACTTAACTCTCACACTAAGTTCAAGGGTTCTCTTGTAAAAGGAGGCGCAACAATTACACAAAAGCAATCTTCTGTAGCTAATCTGGAAGCATGGCGATTTGGTCCTACTTTCAGAATAGGATATAAGTGGGTTGATCTTGTAGGTTACTATCAAGTATCAAGCGTCATCCAACAAGAAAAAGGACCTCAGATAGCTCCAATTTCAATAGGTATTTCATTGACACCGTATAGATATTAGGCGATATAGCCAAATATTGAAAGCATTACTATAAAACCAAGCCCAAAGCCCACATATACCTGAGAAGGAGTGTGGGCTTTTAGCTTTAACCTCGCTGAAGCTATAAAGCCAGAAATCAAAATTGGTATAATACAGACAAGAGGATTGTTCAGATATAGAGTCAATGATAGCCCTATCATTGCACCACAGAAGCCCCCCGCCCCAATCATATGTATACTTATTTTCCACCAGATATTTACAATCATTGAAATTACTACAGTAACTGTAAGACCGAACAATAAATAGTTGAAGATCGCAAAGAACTCGAATTTCTTCACGAAGAAGTAGGCTAGGCAATAGATGATAGATGTTAGCATAAATGGAAATATCCTATCTTCTTTTGTTGCCATCCTGAATGAAGACACAAAGCCTATAAGCTTTAGAAAGACCATTAACACTAAAGGAATCAGAAATGTTAAGCCAAAAATAAATATCCCGAATATCCATTTTGATGCAGGAGTCAGAGCATATAAATAATAGATGTTGAGGTTGAGAATTAATATTAATGCATATGTAGGCACTAGCAATGGGTGAAATACCATTGATATCACTTTGGCTATCTTATCGATCATTATATAAAGGTGGATTTAAATTAGTATCAGCAATTAAAGTTCTTTACGTAATCTGGCAACAGAGATATTCAGTTGTTCCCTATATTTGGCGACTGTACGTCTGGCAATCTTGTACCCCTTATCAACAAGAATGTTTGTAAGTTGCTCGTCTGTCAATGGTTTGCTTTTATTTTCAGAGTCAACACAATCTTCGAGTATTTTCTTGATTTCTCTTGTAGACACTTCTTCACCTGATGATTTTTCCATGGATTCAGAGAAGAAGCTCTTAAGCAGGAATGTTCCAAAAGGAGTTTGCACATATTTTGAGTTTGCTACCCTTGAGATTGTAGAGATGTCAAGATTTACAATCTCCGCAATGTCTTTCAATATCATTGGGCGAATCTTTGTTTCGTCGCCGGTAAGGAAATATTCCTGTTGATAGGTGAGAATAGCATTCATTGTAACAAGAAGTGTATTTTGTCTTTGCTTGATCGCATCAATAAACCACTTAGCCGCATCAATCTTCTGTTTGACAAAAGTAAGAGCATCTTTTTGCTGTCTACTCTTCTTGTTATCGGCATAAGATTGTAGCATATCAAGATAAGACTTACTCAGCCTTAACTCAGGAGAATTCTTTGAGCTTAAAGAAAGTTCCAGTTCCCCATTATGATTAGTAACGATAAAATCAGGAATGATATAATGGTTAGTCTTCGATGTTTCACTCAGGGAATTACCGGGTTTGGGATTAAGCCTAAGGACTTCGTTTATTGCTTCTTTCAGATCTTCAGAGCTAATACCAGAACGGCGCATTATCTTTTGGTAATGCTTTTTTGTAAACTCATTGAAATATCTATCAATAACGACAATAGCATGTTCAAGGCTTTGTGTAGATTCCTCTTCAAACTTACGCTTTAGCTGTATAAGCAGACATTCCTGTAGGCTTCTAGCCCCAACACCAGAAGGGTCAAAAGTCTGAATTACAGCTAGTATTTCTTTCAGTTTATCTTCATCAGTGGTGATATTCTGAGAGAAAGCAAGATCATTAACCATAGACTCAAGGTCACGCTGTAGGTATCCTGAATCATCAATATTCCCAATCATGTATGTAGCAAGCAAATAGTCCTGATCATCCAGAATATTTTCACCTAGCTGCTGAGCCAAAAACTCATGAAAGCTCACTCCTGATACAAAGGGAACTTCTTTTTTATCATCTTCAGCAGAATAGTTATTAGAGCTTAACTTATAGGAAGGGACATCTTCTTCATCTAAATAGTCCTCGAAGTTAAACTCATCATCCTTGCTATCATAATTATCTTCATTATTTTCATTATTATCTTGATGCTCTCTATCTTCTATAGAATCGTTTTCTGTAGGAATATCAGGGTCAGAAATATCCTCCAATGCAGGATTCTCTTCTATCTCTTGCTTTATCCTCTGCTCTATCGCCACCGAAGGAATCTGTAAAAGCTTCATCAACAGGATTTGTTGAGGAGAAAGCTTTTGTAATAATTTCTGCTGTAATTTCTGATTTAACATCTTTCTAATTTTGAAAATTCGCCTCTACGTTTGGTCAATTATAAAGACTTAATTACAGGTTATTCATAGAATACTGTCTCTATAACTTATTCTTGAAATACATGCTTAGTGCTCTTCTTGTCAGACAAAGATAAATTATACACTTAAAACAGCATGTAAAAATATGCGAAGTTTATCTAAGAAACACTATTCTACATAAATAATTATATATGAATACTCCTTGTTTCCCTGCTTAAAATTAGTTTCCATAACCTCCCCTTTTCCTTAAATCTATCTGGCAATAAGACTACTTAGCAGAACTTTTTTTGCGTAGATCTATAGAATCTAAAAAGTTATAATAATTTGCCCCATTAAGGATAAAGGCAACTATCAAATAGCAAGAAATATAGTATCACATATATCAAAGGTAAACGTTTAAAAAGGGGTGATATATATAAAAGAACTGTCAGCCTACTCATTATTATAGGCTGACAGTAAAACAAAAGAAGATTAGATTTAAAATTTTTTGGGATAGCTTATCTTAAATCCTCTAACATCTTTTTGTGACTAACTTAAAAAAACAGTGATTGTGCTTAGTTCTTGCATGGATTGGCAGTTACAAAATCTGTAAGCTCTCCGTTTACCAGAAACCAACCAGATTTTTCCATACAGTCCTTACATAAAGGCACCACGTATGTTCCCTGATATCCATATACATTTACATGAGCACCTTCGATCATATCTCCACCACAGTGAAGACATTTGTGCTGTTCTTTGCCACTTAGTCGCTTTAGATGTTCTATCCAACTTCCACATATATTACAGTTATCTGAATGTGTAGTGGACAAATTCATTACATAAAAATTACCTTGCATAATCTCTACTTTAAATTGAACCCAATAGTATCCGCGGTCTGACTCACAGATACAATATTGTTTAGCATTATAATGAACGAATCTGAAATCTATAAAAGATTTGGATCATTACAGTTTGTAGTTCAGGGCATCTGTTCAATAAGCATTTATATGCTTGTTGCTTCTGACCTTCTTTACAAGCTATAATCTATATCTAATTTGCAAAGTGTTACAGATTGACGACAATCGGTTTAAGATCGCTTCTATTAATACGCTCTGTTTTTATCTAAATAATCGGAATTCTTCTTGTGATTTTTAGGGTTTTTATTGTTTTTATGAACTTAACAGAAGCTTGTAAACTTAATTAGAGTTAGTTATAAATATCATTATAAAGATACTTATAAATTCTTTCCGCATTAAGCTTCTCTCATTTTCCAGAACAGTAACAATTATCTACAAAAGTAAAGCCCTTTTATTGTCTTTACAACCTTTTCATCAATTTGATTTCCATAAAAACAAAATCTTTCTACAAGAATAGCATAATTTCTCTTTGATAGAGATTTATGTAATAAATGTGGTTTTACCACAAAATGCCAAGAATCATCTTGTCATTATCACATAACCGTGATTTCATGACTTACTAATGCAATTGCTTATCCTCTGAAAACAGAAGATTTTATATGAGAAAACAAGTGAAATCGACACTTTACAACCTATGTTTTGGTATTAGAGACCTGCTTTTTGGCTCTTACAATCGATTTTCAAGAGGAAGTTTCATGCAAAAACCCCGTATAGTGCTAAACGTTACACCTGCTTCATCAAAATAATTACAGTAAATCAACACAAAATCCTTACCGGAATTCATAAAAACGTCTATTTGCCTGAAATTGAAATCTTCAGCTTGCAGATTAACATCTTTCCCCTTACATATGGGTGATCTTCAGGGGGAGGATAGATCGTCTTCAAGAGGAAGACCAACTTCCATCAAGGGGAGATTTGATATTTGTCCTGCCTAGAACTGATATTTCTCTAAAGATCATATAAGATCATAGAGAAGATGCATGTATAACTGTCAATGAAGAGAAGAGAATTGTTGTGTTTTTTGTGTGTTTCAATGTTGGAAAAAATCATGATTTTTTCATCAGGTTTTAAATATGAATAGCCTGAAAACTCATAAAATTCATTGCTAAGAATGTCATTTCATTCCTAATTCGAGTTAATAAAGCCTCCAAAAGCCTAACAATCTTGTATTTCATGAAAAGAATTCGTCTAGGCAGTTATATGAAAATCCATATTAAGTATAGTTATGTTTCTCAGCGAGTTATACGCGCTCATCTTTGCATGACTCTCTATAACAAGTATTACATATAAGTATTGGCAATAGGAAAAATATTTTCCTTATTTTGCTTTATGAATAGATGATAGCTATATTTGTGTTGTTATACGTATTACTAAACGAATAAAAACTTTTGTATAAAACTATATTCTACGGCTGTTTGAAGGCCTAAGCAGTTGTTTGCATATAGATTTTATTCATTGATTTTATTGCCCGTGGGGATTTGAAAAACTATTTACTAACAGAGTATTTTGTATCAGGAGATGCATAATTGAAGACTTTTGATGCTCAAAGCATTTTGTCAATATTAAACTATAAATGATTTATAAGGCAATATCAAAAAATGAAAAAAACGATACTAATTATTCTTATTACCCTACTTTTCTCTTCGTGTGATTTTATAAGAATGATGGATCTTCAATCTAAATTTGGATCTACATTGGACAAGAAAAAAGATAGCATCTTTATTGAACCTTCTTCTAATACTTCTTTTACTCCTACTGAAAACAATGAAACTACTCGATTATACTACCTATGTAAGGTCTGGGGGTTTTTAAAGTATTATCACTTTAATCGTTTCAGAAAAGTTATTAATGTTGACTCTATTCTTTTACAAACCATCCCTAAAGTGATCTCTATAAAAGATAAAAACAATCTCAATCAATTATTTTATGATGAGGTCATTCAACAAATCCAACAATCAACGATAACAGAAAAAAATTTATATAAAGACATCAATCAATACAGTCTTATTAACAATGATTGGTTCAATGACAGTTTATTTCTGGACAAGAAAACAGAAGATAAACTTAATTATATTTTTAATCATTATAATGGTTGGAAAAGATTGGATGAACTAAGGTTTGCTTATAATCGATCAAATGTGGGTACTGTTCGTAGAAATCATGAGAAAGAATATGATGATTATAAGGATGAAAACATACGCTTACTTGGTCTTTTCAGATATTGGAATCTTCTCAACTACTTCTATCCTTATAAACATGTAATGGATAAGAATTGGGATAAAGTACTATATGAATCTATTCCTATTTTTAGGAATGTAACCAATAATAAATCCTATCATCAGGCAATTTACCAACTAACCAATAGACTTAGGGATACCCATGCTTCTTATCCTCCTACAATAGATTCTATCGTTTTTGGTGAGTATAGGCCAAAGTTTCGCATGATGAATATCAACGATACTTTAGTTATAAGTAGTTTTAGGGGTAAAGGTGATAGCTCTTTTAAAATTGGAGATATTATTCTTAAAGTTAATGATAAAGATGCCTTATTCTTATATGATAGTTTACAAACCTATGTTTGTGGAAGTACCTATTGGCAAAATAATGCCTTTGCTTGTAATGCTGTTCTTTCAAGATATGAGACTAAAACTAAATTTACCATCCTTAGAGGAAAAGACACATTAGAACTATTTTCTTCTAATAGAAAAGCAGAAGACTTATTTAGAGATCGGTTAAAAGTTGAAAAAGGAAATGAAGAAAATCAACTTTACAAGTGGATTAGTAATGATATTGTTTACTTCGACCTGACATCAGCTACTTATGACAATTTCTATGACAATTATGATCCCATTAAAAAGGCTAAGACTATTATTCTTGACTTAAGATGTTATCCAGAAACTTCTCTAATCGCTCATTTATCTGATGCTTTTGTCCCCCCATCAAAGCTGTTTGCTTACATCACTTATGCAAATACAGATTTCCCGGGAATGTTAAAATACCATCCTTCATCAAAAGCGATAGGTCATAAGGATTATTACAAAGGTCAGGTTATTGTATTAGTTAATGAAGAAACTGGAAGCTATTCAGAGTATGTTTGCATGTTATTACAAGCAAATCCTAGAACAATTACTATAGGAAGATCTAGTTCTGGATCTGATGGAAATGTTTCTATGTATACTTTTCCTGGAGGTGTAAGAACACTTTACACTGGTATAGGTGTTTATTATCCTGATATGACACCTACTCAAGGGGTTGGTGTGAAAATTGACCATGTTGTTGAACCAACTTATAATAGTATAAAAAATAAACAAGACCTTATCTTAAACAAAGCTATTGAACTTGGAAGAAGTCAGGCAGATAGCAATTTATATGTATTTAGAGGCTGTAATGAAGAAAAGCAAATTCCAGCAGGGTTACCCCGCTTTGATTACTTGAATAAGGGACACTTTTCACTCTGTCCATAGATTCAAATATATGTAGAAATTACGCTCCATTCGAGAAAGATAACCTGATAGCTCAACACAAAAAAGTGTATGAATACCTTAGCCCTCAAATTGCTTTCAATAAAGAGTTGAATTGTGTAGATGTGTTATACTCGGCACAACCTAAGATATATAGATATTCGCTTGAGCACCCACAGAAATATGAAACAATACCACTGAAGCCTTCAAACTACAGTGAAATGATCTTCCATAATGATATTGTGTATGTCAAGGAGCACGAAACAGATTATATAAAGAACTCCCTAAATAGTTCATACTACAGGTTTCTGTATTCAAGTGGTGATACGATGATTACTGTTTACAGGCCAAGTATAGATAAAGGCATAATTGAAGATAAATTCAATATGAAGGATTATAGTTACTTCAATCTCAAATACAAGAAACACATCTTTGATTATTACATAAAGGGAGAGAAACAGAGCTTAGATATAGAGCCGCCAAGAGATCTAAAGATTGCATATATAGGAGACTCACAGAATATCCTATATTACGATTGGGGACAGGAAATATTAAATGAAGATAATGTACCTGTTGTAAGGTATTATTTCTGTAAAATAACCAAAGTGAACGAATAACATATATATATAAGCATATGAAGATAAAGTATATTTCTATAATAGCAATTTGCCTAATAGCAGTAGTATTGCTGTTCTTACAATCTCTTATTAAAGGAATGGGCGAAACTGTTAATCTAGCTGAAAAGAAAATGGAATTGGTGGTATATGATTCCATAGATTTAAAGGACGGCTCAGAGTTTCAAGTTAAATCATATAATCCCAAAACAGGACTTTACACACTTATTCGAGATAAAAGTATTGTAGGATTTAACAAAGAAGGAAAGGTATTCTCATTCAATAAATTCGGTAAAGGCCCTGATGAATATAATTTCTCTAGCTCTTATGTGACATGCCCAAGGGAAACAAATGAAGGTTCAGTGTATATCAATTCTGATAATTACTTGAAATCTTTTGATTCTAAAGGGGAGCTTCTAAGTTCAAAGAAAATAGATGATGATGTATATTATGCTGGCAGAATACTGTTAGGTAGAGATGATTCAGATGACAATATCTTCTACTTTAGGGGTAAAGGCCCGGCTTATTTAAGAAAAGAAGACCCCGATCCTAATGTTTATTCTGACTCCCCAAGTTTCTTCTCTTTTAACGTAAAAGATAATAGTATACACCTTTATGGCCAAGGGATGGAGGAAAATCTTTTGCAAAAGGAAATCAATGTATATTCAATGATTTTTCCTGAAATGTCTTATAATAGCCAGACAAAAGATGTAGGTATATTATATGGATCATCAAAAGAGTTCTTTTCTATTCCTTTAGATACAACAAAAGAAGTATCCAGCTTTAAACTAAGTCCTAGTTTCTTTAATATCACAGTACCAGAGAAAAGACCTGAGAGTGATTTAGGGTATCGAATGTTAGGGTTAAAACAAGCAGCTTATGGAGGGTTTTACTATAATGCAGATACTCTAATTACAAAATATAGGGCATCCTTTTCAGATGAGCTATTGGATAAACATTCAGAAGAAATTGCTGACCCTTCAAAGTACGATAACTTCTATAATTCATTTGTAAAATATTACCTTGATATTTATGTGAATAAGAAGAAGGTATCAGATGATTTGCTAGTGCCTAAGCCTTATCAAGTGGCACTAATTGGTGATGCTAATAACATTCTACTTTATAAAACAGGAGAGGAATTGACTATAGACAACAAGCCAGTCAAGCGTTTGTATTTTGCAAGACTTCAATAAATAAAAGAGATTGTAGATAATCAGTACACGACATAATGTGTACTGATTGTTTCCTTAAGCGTATTGCATTACCTTCATCATCAACATTGGTTGGATTTGTGGGTATGTAAGTTCCTCAGGAAGGTCATCAACAACTATTCTCTCTTTGATTTCAAAGCCCGGAAGCTCATCAAATGACTCTACATCTATAAGATATAAACAACCATAGCTTGTTGCTGTGTCGTTGATGCAAACGGAATAATAGCATATTGGCTTCATTGAATATTCCTTTGCTCCTGTTTCTTCATAGAGTTCTCTTCTGGCAGCCTCATCAGTTGTTTCCCCTTTTTCGATATGCCCACCAGGGAATTCCCATGTAGCTCTGTCTTTATGTCTTACCATCACCCAACCATCTTTATGTCTTGCAAAAAGCACAACAAACTTTAATGGTTCAGAAACTCCCTCTTCAAGTGGAAAGAAGCTAATGTCAGTCACTTTATTCGCTACTTCTGTCATCATTGTTTTATAAGTTGATTAGAATATTTCCCCCTATTCATGAATGTTTATTTGCATAAATATTGCAACCAAATATAAGGAACAAACTGTTATATATATTCAATGATGAATAATTAACAATAATAATCATAGTTAATTGTTAACTGTTAATTGTTAATATAAGATCTTAAATTATATTTTTGCAACATGGAATCAAAAAGACAACAGAAAGTAGCCAAACAAATACAAAAGGATCTGGGTGAGATTTTTCAGTTAGAGGCAAAGAATAAATTCAAAGGTGCATTGATAACCGTAACAAAGGTTAATGTAACCCGAGATCTTGCATCTGCGAAAGTCAACTTAAGTCTGTTTGGTTTTGAAGACAATGAAGCATTGTTGAAACTTATTCGTGACAATTCAAAAGATATAAGACATGAATTAGGCAGAAGGATAAGACACCAAATGCGAATTGTTCCAAACTTATTGTTCTATATTGATGACTCTCTTGATTATATCGAGAACATAGAAAATCTATTAAACGAATAAACACACACAATACATGCAATACGACCCAATAAAAAGAAGTCTTGGAAAGGTCTTTAACAGTAGCTTATTCCTAAGAAAATCGTTCTACAAGCTGCTGGACATACTATTACTCAGAAGCTGGCACATTAGAAAGGAACTTAAAGGCTGGGGCAGATCTAAACAAAAGAACCTCGATTTCCTTGATGCAGGTAGTGGCTTTGGACAATATGTGTTCAATGTATCATCAAAGCATCCGGATTGGAAGATAACAGGACTTGACATTAAAGAAGAACAAATCGAAGATTGTAATACTTTCTTTGGTAAATTGGGTCGTAAAAATGTAGGCTTCAAGAAAGCTGATCTTACTAAATATGTTTCTCCTTCTTCATATGATATGATCTTATGTGTAGATGTTATGGAACATATAGAAGAAGATGTGCAGGTAATGAAGAACTTTCATGCATCATTGAAAGATAATGGAATGGTATTGATATCTACGCCTTCTGATCAGGGTGGCTCTGATGTTCATGACCACCATCATGATGAAGAGTACAATAATGATGGCTCATTATCATTTATTGATGAACATGTAAGAGATGGATATGGAATCGATGAGCTTAAAGAAAAGCTACTATCAGCGGGTTTCAAGAAAGCTGAAGTTTACTATCAATATGGAAAGCCGGGTAAAATATCATGGAAACTTTCTATGAAGTACCCAATACTTATGCTCAATAAGAGCAAGCTGTTTTTTGTTATCTTACCTCTATGGTATTTGGTGGTATTGCCAATATTCCCATTACTGAATTGTATGGACGTACGAAAGAAGCATAAAACAGGTACAGGCTTGATAGCAAAAGCATGGAAATAATATAACAACTAAATACATATCATCTTGAGATTTTCTTTCTTTGTAGCAAAACGATATCTTATCTCTAAAAAGTCACATAATGTAATCAACATCATTTCGGGGATTGCATTATTGGGGATCGCAGGTGTAACTGCTGCGATGATCATTATCCTTTCTGCCATGAACGGACTGGAGAGCATCCTGAGCAAGCAATACAGTGTCTTTGATCCCAACATACTTATTGAAGCCAAATATGGAAAGACTGTCAGCCTAGATAGTATTCCTGAAGATAAGATAAATGCTATTGAAGGAATAAGATCTGTTCAGAATGTTATACAAGAAGAAGCTCTGTTTAAGTATGGAGACAAGCAACAACTTGGAAAGATAAAAGGAGTTTCTTCTACTTACTCCAAAGAATCAGGGATCGACACCCTTATTATTGATGGCCAATTCAACGTAGGAAGCTATAACAACCCTCGTTCTGTAATTGGTGCCGGTGTTGCTGTTCTTATGGATATCAACCTAAGGACGATAGACAAAACCCTGAGTATATACTTACCAAAGAGAGAAGCAAAAAACTTTACTTCTCTCAACAATGCATTTAACTATAGAAATGCCTTCCCTTCAGGAGTGTTTAACTCCAATTCTGAATATGATGCAAAGTTTGTTTTCATTCCTTTTGAGGCAGCTCAAAAGCTACTCAATTATAAACGTGAGGTCACACAGATAGAGATATTCACAGATAATAAAGCTGATGTAGATCATATAAGGAATAAGATACAGTCATTGCTTGGCGATAGATATTACGTCAAGAACAGACTGATGCAGCATGAACTTGAATACAAAGTAATAAGAACAGAGAAGATAGTAACATTCTTGATTCTTACCTTTATACTTCTTGTAGCTTCCTTCAATATGACAGGAGCAATAATGATGCTTATTCTTGAAAAGAAAAAAGATATTAATGTGCTGAGGAGTATGGGAGCTAATCAAGGTTTGATAAAAAAGATATTTATGTATGAAGGTTTCCTTATTGCAGGAACTGGTACTATAGTAGGTCTGATTATCGGCAGTTTGGTTGTCTTTGCTCAACAACAATTCTCACTTGTAACGATGGGTGGCTCTGGTGTTTCTTTTCTCTCTGAAGCTTATCCGGTAGCATTCAAGCTGAGTGACTTTATCATCATTCTGATAACTGTAATTGTTATAGGCACTCTTTCTTCATTATTCCCTATCTTCAGAATTAAGCCTAATAAAGAAGAAAAAGAGTAAAAAAGATGAAGTCAAAGAACTAACAAAAGAGATTTAAGCAAACATCTCAGACTTTTTTGCGGAAAAGTCTGAGATGTTCGTGAAAAAGTCCGACATTTTCATGAAATATACAGGACATGTACTTATAATATCCTTAGTTCTCTTTAAAGCAGAAAGCTCCGGGAGTTATACCAGCCTTAAATGATTTAACAAGAGTCCCGCTTGAATTGTAATGATAAATTACACCTTTCTGTACATAATCAATAGCATCAGCAACATAAATATCTTCAGTGACAGGGTCAAGACCTAAACCGTAAAACAGACTTCCATTGCTTTCTCTTATGTAAGGTTGAGAAGGCAAGGCATAAGAGTCAACAGACATCTTGTGTACACCTTTATTCAGAAAGTATAACATATCTCCTTTGTCATTAATCTGAAGTTCGGAAGGGCTATCGTCAATACTATTGAACTCTAAAGTCATTACAACTTCTTTGATTTCAGGATCTATCTTTTGTAATACTGCCTTTTCCTGTCCATATGGTGAATTCTTAAAACCGCCATCAGTAAGCACCCAGATGAAGTTATTCTTATCAATCACCATGCTATTGGGTTGTTTTCTGACTGTGATTGTAGATTCCCACTTGTCGTTATCAGTATTTATAACTAATACCTTGTTATCAAATGACCAGCTACAAGTAAATATATAGTTCTGATACCTGACCATTTGTTCACTATTGTGGTTCTTCTGGGATTGATCATCAGGATCACTGATATCAATAGCTTTTGTTTGTTTGTAGTCTTTAGGATTGAATACAGCTATTTCCTTTGCATAAAGGTCAGTGATATAACCTTTGTCAGGGTTGATAATTTCCACATATCTAGGCGAAACCAGAGGAGCAACTTTATTCTTATACTCTACATTATTGGGATTAATAACAGTTACTCTTTTGGAGTTATTCACTACCAGATATGCATCATTATTATGTATAGTCATGCTTTGAGCAACATCACCAAGGTTTGCTTTATTGACTTTATAGTAGATCTCATTAATAACATCGCCTGTTTCTGGTAGATATGCGGTAAGAGAAGCATTTCCATTTGTGAAGTTCCCTTCATTCATTATATATACAACCTTCTTTCCTGTAAAGTTATAGATGGATTTCTTTTCAGGGGCAGGGTTGTTTTTGTCATCCTTACATCCATAGAAAGAAAGGAGCACTATAAACAGACTTATATATATTATATAGTTTTTCTTCATTGTGCTAATCATTATTACTGTTAAGCTTTAATTTTAATAATACTGTGTAATACCTTCCGGGCATTGGCCTACGGAGAATAGTCTCTTGTTGCTGATCCAATAAGTTATTTACTTTGAATTGCAGACCTAACAACATTTTCTTATTTACTACAAAGTCTTTCTTGAAAGCCAAATCATGCTGATATACTCCCGGAAGCTGATTCCTTTTACTATCGAGGTTCGCGGAAGTCGTAAACCTTTGGCTGAAGTAAGACATATTATATGATACAGAATATCCCAGATAGTCGACAACAGACAGCGTACTTATAGAATGCTTAGGGATATAGGGCAGCTGTTTATTCTTGGATAAGTCTCCCGGAATATTTGAGTCAGTCTTGTTTGTGGATAAGGTCAAAGCATAATTAGCATGAACTTTGAACTTCCATTTATCCAATTCTAACTTCCAGCTGGCGATACTTTCAATTCCTGATATCAGGACTTCTTTCAGGTTCTTTGCTTCCGAATACTGATTCTTCTGTATCCATACAATCCAGTCATCAATCAAAGAATAGTATCCATTGAAGCTTAAATCAATAGATGTATTATCTCTGGACAATGGCTTGAGCTTAGTACCTATTTCATATGTCCACCCTTTCTCAGGTCGTAAAGTAGGATTACCACCAGGGATAAAGTACAATTCATTCAATGTAGGGAAGTGGTAGTTCTTTGAAATATTGGAGGTAAGATACCAACTCAGGTCTTCATGAAGAAGATACTCTATACCCAGAGAAGGAATAAACTCTAATGATAAGTCTTTTGCCTTCTCTGCATCTACATAATAAACAGGAAGCTGATCGATATTATCATTATTCTTTACATATTCTATTCTTACCAAAAGATTGACAGCCCATCTATCACCAAACTTCTTTAAGGCTTGCCCCCTCAATGAAAGTGCAGAACGAGAAGCTTTATAGCCTGTATTGTCCTTGATATTAGTAATACTTACATCATCAAAACGATAATCCAGTTTAGTGTTAAGCTGGAACTTATCATTAAGTTGAAAGCCATATTCCAGATTGGCAATTGCAGAATTAGTATAGCTTCTTGAGTCAAATATCAATATCTTCTTCTTGCTGAAATTGGAAATCGCCAGATAGTAAAGCATCTCATTATATAAATATCCAGCCTGAGACTTGATATAAGACTGATCAGAAAAGAAGTGCTTCCAATCAAAAGTAAGATATGTGTTCTTGTCAATCTGGTAATTATCCTGATCGATGTCCTCAGTTCCTATAATTGATGGTATCTCTCTTCGATTGTATTGACTCCATAGTTTCAGTGAAAGCAAGTCTTTTTCGCTGGCCATCCAGTATAATTCCTGAAGTCCACCATACTTTTTATATGCTGCATTATCCTGTATCTTCTTTCCATTCATAGAAGGATCAGCAGAGCCATAGGCTTCATACTCAAAATTGTTCTTTGAATCTGAATAGAATAATCGGGTTGAAGACCTCAACCTTCCTGAGCCAGTCTTGAATGACAGAAATTCATCATATGTATTATAGCTACCTATACCTTGTATAAAAGAGAGTTGATTTCCTTTTGACCAGTCTGCTTTATTGCTTACAAGTATACTTCCTCCAAAGCCTCCACTGCCTTCAGTCAATGAAGAAGAACCATGAAGTAAATCCAGATCATCAATAAAATATACAGGTATCAAAGAGACGTCAGTAACTCCAAGCATAGGTGAATTCAAGTTGATGCCATTCCATAATACATTGGTATGAGAAGCCCCAGCACCCCGAAAGGATACTGTTGCCGTAGAACCTCTACCATATGTCTTTACAAATACAGGAGTGGCTTCTGTCAACAGTTCAGATAAAGAAACGTCAATAGTACGAAGAAGAGCCAAGCGGTTAACCTTTGTCTTGTTAACCGCTGTCTCTTTAAGTTCTTTCTTTGCTACTACATTTACAGTCTTTAACTGGATTGTGTCCTTAAACTGCCCAAATACAATAGAAGAGAAAAGAACTAGCAAACATGTCAATATTGTTCTTAACATACTCAATATCTTGAAAAGAGAGTAAACTTATAATGCACTATAATTAGTGCATCACTATTTCCTAATTATTATCTTCTTGTATGCAGTGCCTTTATTGGTTTGAACTGAAAGCATATACAAACCATTAGATAACCCTTCAGTACTTATAGTCGTTGATGTCTGGTTTTCTTTCTTTACAGTCTTTCCTTGTAGATCATAGATAGTAACTTGTTCTATGTTTATTCCTGAACTTAACCTGATTGTAAGATGGTTCTTACATGGGATTGGGTATACCTTATACATATCTTCTGCGAGTATATTATCTATACCCACATTCTTTATGTCTACTTTAATCTCTGCCTCACCAATCTTTACAACATTCACACCTTTTGTATCAAAAGTGATAGTAACCTTACCATTAGCATCAGTATGCACATTCTCCCCATTCTCCTGATAAGCTGTGCCATTTACAAATACTTGTTGATTACCTGATGTTGTTTTGGTTGAACTTATATTACCATTTTCCAGACTTTCGTTTAGATTGAATGCTTGAAATGCTCTGACATTATCAGTGGTTCTGGCTTCTGATGACTCAACGATATATTGATAAGCCCATGGATTATTGATATTGTCAACATAATATAACATTACTTCATCACCATTCTCCAGTGTACTATTATCATCTATTTGGAATACTGAATTATCATTGGTTCTTATTATCCATGACTTATTATAAGGAGCTGTTGTTTCTCCTCCATAGCCATTGAATTCTACTTGGGTGCTACCAGTTCTATACTTTAGCTTGGAGATATAAATAGAGTTACCGTTATCACTTAACTTAAGAGCTAAGTCATCAGAGTGTCCTGTACTCCTAATAGCAGCAGCTGCCGCATGAAGAGGAGTAAAATGTTCAAAATTATATGTTCCATTGACAATGTTATCATCAATATTTAAGGCTGTTAGCTCTATCTCTTTACATGTAAGAATATATCCAGCAGGAGATTTAATAGTTAAAAACACCTTTGTCAATGATGGAGCATCAATGATATTAAATTCTTTTGTTGCATAAATAGTTTCATCGTTAGCTATAGCAGCCTTCACAGTCACTGTTCCTGAAGCTTTCGGATCTATGTAATAGTTTTCTCCTTCTTGTGTTATTTCTGCAAGATCTGTTGGTAATACAGAATAAACTATAGTCTTATCTGCTATTACTTGCCCATCTTCATCTTTTACTTCAGCTTCCAGCTTAACCTTTTCACCTACTACTAATTGAGAAGAGGCATTCTTAAACTCAACATATGATGGAGCCAGACATTTTACTTCTATATAATCATAGATTTCATTATTATCTTCCAATGCTGCTTTTATCTTTACAACACCACCATTGATAAATGTAAGTTTGTCTCCTTCTTTCTCTACAATATTAGGCTTATCAATAATCCATTCAATAGAACTGTCAATAGGAATACCCTTATTCAGAGCGACAGCTTCAATATCAAAAGAATCACCAACATTCACTTGCTTAGGTGCAGGACTCATAATTACAGCTTTAGTCTCTGCACTAATTGTTGAATTAGGACTTACCCGACTGATATAAGAATATTCCGTTGATACCTCCCCAATTATACCAGCTATCGTATTACTTGATGTGTATATTCTGATAAAATCTACTCTATCGAGATCTACATGATTACCATTTTTATCAACTGCCCAGTTGAGGTCTATGCCATCACCACCAGCACCCTGAACAGCATCTTCTCCATAAGGATTACTTGGAACGCTTAAGTCTGCACCAGCATTCATCGCTGTATTATCAGCATACCCAAATCTATAATGTCTGCTTTTCCATATGTTATCAGAAGGATCCAATATTGTTCTGGAAGGAACTAAAGTACCCGTAAAGGTTACGTTATCCTGAGGATAATTAGGGAATAGCTCGCTTGTTGGATAATACGGTTGATCATGATATCCGTTTGTTGGAACGGAACCATTTGCACCTTGGTTATCAGTCCAAAGAACATCCTCAGCGTTTTCCCCACCCGGATTAGTATAGGTAATTGAATAGTTCTTTATTGTCGACTTGAAGAAATGGTCGCTTCCTGCTATTTCATACCATGTACCATCAGGTTCTCCATTACCATTTTCATCTTTCTGAACTTGTATTATTCCCGGTTCAGAGTTGTTTTCAAAAGCATTACCAAAGATGATAAAGTCAATTCCATAAGGATGATCAGCATCATTGGTTATGCCTCCGTTGACTTTGAAGGTAATATATCCACCAAAGCTGCCAAGCGAGACAACAGAATTACCATTAGTAACAACCTCCTCTGCCTGAGCAGGAGTTCCAAGAGGACTATTTATAAACTGCCCAGGAGCAGGCTTATACTCAATTAACTTAAGGTCTGTTACTTTCTGGCTAAATGATATAAAAGGGAAAATAGCTAATAATAAACAAGCAAAGTAGAACTTCCTATTCAGGATATAAGCTTGATTTTTTGTGTAAAAAAGGTCTTTTCTTTTCATTTGAGTTAAAAACAATCTGTTATTAAACTAAATTTAAGATTGTTCTAACGGGCACAAGGATAGATACTGATCCTCGACTTTTTATCCCGAAAGTCTGGAACAACCATTATAAATACGGCAGGTCTTCTGACTTACTCCCTCAAATAAGCGTCTTCCCATCTATTGACAGTGACATTATGCTTATTGGTATCGGAGCTTACAGCAGCGGGTACTGTTCAGGATTTTCACCTGATTCCCATTTAATGAATACTAAAAGTATTCCAACCATATTTCTTGCAAAAGTATAAAATTTAGAGTTGTAATTATCTAGAAATGATTTAAAAGTCATCACTAATTAAATGTAAAATATACTGTGCCACAGATATATATTTATGTACATTCTATATGTAAGGCTATCAATAAGCCTTAGCTCTTTTGTTATAATAAACCATTGAATGATTATGGTTTAACTTTGTCAATAGTTGAATAGGTTTCTAAAATTCTTTATAAATTTGAAGATAGCTAAGCATAGCTATCAAATACAAATAGCCACAATACAGAATAATAAATAGAAATTATAGTTTCATTGTATATATACCCTTATTATTTTATTTCAGATAATATCCTATCATAAAACCCCATACTCTCAGTAATACTTCTATTATTATGCCTATATCTATAATATTTCCTGAAACATATTTTGCTTTGCATATAGCAAAGTTTATAGAAGTATTTGTAACTGCTTTTCTGGTTTCCTTCTTTCTTATTCCTCCTGTAGTCCGTATTTCTTTAACCAAAAACTTACTGGAAGGAGGCTCAAAAAGGAGAGTTCATAAGAAAAGCATCCCTAATCTTGGCGGTTTTGCTATATATACAAGCTTTCTTCTTACTACGATTCTGTTTCTGGAACCCTCAAGCATTCTCAAAACAAAGTTTTTTCTTGTCTCTTTAATTATAATTGCCCTTATAGGGATGCAGGACGATATTGCTCCACTCTCTCCAATAAAGAAAGTGTTTGGGCAAATAGTTGCTATAGTTATAGTATTGTTTACTACTGACATACAATTCAGGAGTCTTTATGGATTCTTAGGAATACATGAATTACCTCAGGTTATATCATATATTATTACAGCATTGATTATTCTTATAATCACTAATGCTTTCAATCTGATGGATGGGATTGATGGATTAGCAGCAGGTCTAGGTATACAAACATCTATTGTGATGGGGATCTTCTTTATATTTATTCATGCTCATGAGTGGGCAATTCTTTCATTGATACTAGCTGGTGGACTTGTAGGCTTCCTATATTACAATCTGTTTGGAACAAAGAATAAGATCTTTATGGGAGATACAGGCTCCTTAACAATAGGCTTTATTATCTCTATACTTGCAATACAATTCAATGAGCTAAATCATTCTGTCTATTTTCAAGCTTCTTTAAAATCTGCTCCTGCTGTATTATTTGCCATACTTATCATACCAATATGTGATATAATAAAAGTATTTATTTTTAGGGTAATCAGGGGGAAGTCTCCATTCTATGCAGATCGTAGACATTTGCATCATTACATATTACAAACCAGAGTTAACCACTTTCAAGCTACTTTAATTATATTGTTATTGAATATAGTAGGAATTTGTTATTCTTTCCTTTTGGATTTTCTAGGAACAAATAAACTTATATTGATTGATGTTGTCTGGGGATTTCTTGTTGTATTATCGCCTAATATCTATTTACGATTAAGGATTGTGTTATACAAACTAAGACATAAGCAAACTAAGCCCATAAAGTAAACTATATATTATAATCTCTAGTGATAGGATTCTTTTTATTTTATAACAGTTCAAGATCTGCTTTTATATAATAAGAGCGGTATGCTAGCATACCGCTCTTATTTCTTATGGACTAAAAATAATTATATAATTATTTCTTAAGTACAATCTTCTTATTCAGAATTTGAGATTCAGTGTATATTCTTATTGTGTAAACACCTTCACTCAAGTCATTCATATTAATAGTATGACTTTCTGGATTTACAGATTTCACCATATTCCCAAGTAAATCAACAACCATTAATTTTTCAGCTTTTACACCTTTAATATTAACAATACCATTAGAAGGGTTAGGATAAATTGAAATGTCATTAGCAGTAATATTTTCTACAGCAGTAGTTATATCAATATCAACAACTTTATTCTTATCAGCCTTTACTGAATGATTATAAGTCACATCTTTATATTCATAAGTATAAGGATAATCACCCTCATCAATATCTAAATAAAGAGCAATACCTTCTTTATCGGTTACTTTTTCTATAGAATTTAGAGAGACCTTTACATTAGCAACATTTTCATTATCGCCATTGATAGTATGAAGAGCAATATATCTTTTCCCTTCACCATACTTAAATCCTAAAGCAGTTACTTCAGCATTATATCCTATAGGAGATAATAAAGTTGCTTTACCAGTTTCTGTATCTACAATATGAAGATCTCCTGCTTCTGCATTAGATCTTGCCCAATATAGAATACCGTTTTCATGATCAAAGGCCATACTTTGATTGTAAAGGGCTTCACTAACTTTAGTAGATCCAATTTTAGTAAGTGAGAAGGTTTCCAAATTGACTTTGTATAAACACTCATCATGACCAATTACAAAAGCTTCACCTTCTTTATTTATAGCAAAGGTAAGTATATGTATATCTTCCACATAATCACTAACGAATGTAGTTTCTCCTGTTAAATAATTAATAGTGTAAAGTTCTTGTTTATCTCTTTTAGCAACAATACCATATAAAGTTTTATTCTTATAATCATAAGCCATTTCTCTGAACTTCATATCAGCATCAGCAATGTATAGAGCTCTTCCTGTTTCTGTGTCTATCAATGAAAAGTTCTCAGGAGTCTTAATTGTATTTTCCTCTCCATCAGGTGTTTCTTTGATATAGTTCACAAACCAATAATTATTGATCATTGTACCACTCCATGCAATAATACTTTCGTCTCCAATGACAGGAAGTTTTCGTAATTTGTCTGCAGAATGAGCTTCGAAGGTAACAGGTCCACGTTTTATATTCTCTTTGGTGCTAAAGATTCTATAACCATACGCCTTATTAGTATTAATAGCTTTTGTAGAAGCTTCTAGCTTATCATTATTTGAATCAATATCATCAGCAGCTTCAGCTATTATAGTTACTTTTCCATCTTCTGCAAGCACAAGAGAGCTGAAGCTAATAGTCTTTGCTTCATTTATTGCGATGTCAGTTTTGAATTCAACAGAGTTATCTCCACTAGAAACAGTAAGCTTTATCTGTTTAAGAGGTGCATTACCTTTATTTTCAAGTATAGCAGATACATTACAAATAACTCCTTTAAATCCATATTCAGGAAGGATAATTTTATTTATAGCGATATCAATTTCAGTAGCTCCTTCAACAACCTTTTCTATTGTCTGATTTTTTGTTGCAGTAAAAGAACTTTTTGCTAGTTCTTTACCTTTATAGTTGATTGTATAATCATATGATTTATCTTTTTCAAGGCCAATAAAAGCAACAATACCATTCTCATCAGTCTTCTTTGTCAATTCACCAACAGTGACACTTATACCATAAAGATTACTATCACTATCATCTCTTATATTGAATACAGTATAAACTTCATCATTAGAAGAAGTAAATCCTAAAGAAGTCAGATAAGCTTGGTCTTTTATTGAACCTAAAGTTGTAGTGCGTCCTGAAGCAGGATCAATAGCAACTAATTCACTTTGAATAGGATTGTTTAAGTCCCAATAAAGCACATCATTCTCACGATCAAAAGCCATAGATTGCAAGCCTTTAACATCAATAGCACTAATAGCACCTATAAATTCTATTGTGAATTCTTCCAGATTAACAGAATATAGAATTCTGTCAGAGCCAATAGCAAAAGCATTTCCATCCTTATTTATAGCAATAGTTTCCAGAGTTTTCTGCTCTTCTGCAGCTTCTGCAACAAGGGTAGTAATACCAGAACGATAATCTATACTATATAATTTCTGTCCTTTTTTCTCATTTGACAAAGCATATACAAGATCTTCCTTAGCATCGTAAGCAAGTTCTACAATATTAAGTTTAGTAGGGATTGTACTGATATTATAGATTTTCCCTGTTTCAGTGTCTGTAATAACAAACCTGTTCTCTCTTAGATTAGATTCAGATTTCATTACAGAAAACAAAAGATCATTGATCATAGTTCCTGCTTGTATAGAACCGCTAAACTTGTTAACTGCTGTTACCTCTGAAGTTTTATCAGACATAAAAGAAACCAAGCCCTTCTTAACTTTATCATTTACTGACTTTGTGCAATAACCAAATGCTTTAGTAGGAGCAGTTACCTTTATGAAGGTCGTAAGATTATTATTGCTTGTTACCTCATCTCCTTCAGCAGTTACTTTAACTTCTATTGTTTGGTTTTCTGTGATAGTCATTTCATCAAACTCAACCTTAGTATTCTTGCCCGATTTTAGGTCTATGGTTTTTGATTGTTCTTCACCATTAGCAATAAACTTAACCTCTATACCACTATAATCATCTTTACCACTGTTTTCTACTTTAATAGAAGGTTTAAACTTCTTACCAGAGAAAGCATAATTAGGAATATTATCACTGATTAAAGCAACATCTTTGTCTGCCCATGTAAATACTCTTAGGTTATCCATTTCCCATACTGAAGCAAATGTACCTTTGTAATTGAAACCTATATATACTTCCTTACCTGCATACTTATCAAGATTTATTTGGATTTTAGTCCAGAAGTTCTGTTCTTCATCTAAGCTCTCTAAGAGTACAAATTCATTATCGGCAGGATTCCCGCTACCTTCAGACACAAAAACATCATGAGCTACAAAGTTCTTATCTGTCATATATCTGTTATTCTGATAGAACTCTAATACTCCTTTTTCAGGAACTCTAAATTTAGGAGATACTAACCAATCATTACAATCATTCTCTTCATTTTGATGTATTGTAAAGAAAGCACCTTCTTGAGGAGCAATATTTCCTTGTATGAATCCAGCACTACCTTCTGCATTATAAGTTTTCCATCCTTTAGGCACCCAGTTTTCAAAACCTTCTTTCAGGCCTTCCTCTACAACTACAGGCTTCTCAATAATAGGAAATGTCAAGCCATATATTCTTGCCCTTTCTCCTGTATACTCAGCAACAAGGTAAGTATCTGCTGTTTCAGTGTCAATTCTTCTTAGCATACCTTGATTTTCTCCTAAGAACTTATAGTAAGCAGCCCAATATAAAGTGCCATTTTCAGGGTGGAAAGCCATTGACTGATAACCACTAGGCACATATTTCACATAATCAATTTCTTCTTCTATGGTGAAGTCAGTAAGATCAATAGTACATAGCTTAGCAGTAGCACCTTCATTATTGATAGCAAAAGCAACACCTTCATTATTGATAGCAAAAGTAGATAGATTTAAAGCGACATTATCTTTGATCTTTGTAGTAGCTCCAGTTTGAGGGTCAAGCTTATAAAGAGTTTGAGGACCTGCTTCTTTGCCATCATATTCAAATCCATAACCATATATTGTATTATCAGCAGGATTAAATGATAGAGCTCTGAATTTTACATCTGTAGAAGCTATTACAGTGTATACCCCTGTATACTTATCAACTTTACATATATTCTTTGGTGCAGTAATATCTAAGGTCTCGTCTTTTTCACAAGTAGCAACAACCCATTCATCATTTACAAATACAGAAGCATAAATCTTTTCTGTGTAATTCTCTTCACCATACGGATATAGTGTAGATGGATTATCAAGGTCAAAAGCCATAGGAGCCTTTGTTAATCCTGCTTTACTAAATGAAATGTATCCAAAAGCAGGGTTTTTAATTGGAAGCACTTTAATTTTCGCTTCATTGTTATCTTGATTCTCGTCAGCTTCATAAGTGATAGTAGCTGTAATATCACCTTCTTCCTCAGCAACTGTATACCCTTCAAACTCTACGATTGTCTGAGCATTTGCTGTTACAGTAACATTCTTTGTAGCAGTAAATTCACCATGAGTTACAGTAACAGGAACATCAGAAAGATCTTCTGTGTATGCACTATTTACAGCAACAGTAATTTTATTATTTCCACCAGAAAAAGGAGGATAAACTAATCTTCCATCAATAGAAAGATCACTAGCTGCAGTACCTATAACCTGAATATCGTCAATATACCAACTTGAAGCATTTAACCCAAAATACTTAAATGCAATATGGATAGACTTTCCTGCATACTCGGATAGATCAATAGTTCTTTCTGTCCAAACATCAGCAAAATCCATTAATTTGGTTTTTTCTTTAAAGTCTCCATTGGACAGAGTGTTATCAGAACCCTCGCTTATCCATAATCCATGATAAGTAGAATTAGGATTTGCATCCATATTCTTGTTCTTTTCCTTGAACTTAATAACAGTGCCCGGAGTAATCGTTATCTTAGGAGAGATAAGCCAATCATTGGTAATATCAATGTAAGAAGAGTGGAATGCACATTCAGTGAAGTCAGTTCCTTTAAAGGAACTCTTCCAGCCATGAGTATCATCGCCATTTACTGTTTTCCATGTTTTCGCTTCCCAATTATTGAAGTTCTCTTCATGAATGATGTTATCTTCTCTTAGATTATTATTGCTATTCTGCGCATTAAGCAAGCCAAAAGATAGCAATAACATTAATAATAGTATATAATTCTTCTTCATAAAAATGGTATTAAATTTTCCTTGTAAAGTTTATTTATCTGAGTATTTCTCAGTAAAGACAGCCCATATAAAAATATAATGTCGAAGCAACTCACAAAGCTAAATCAATTTTATATTGATACAAACTTTCAATACATATGCGTATTAAGACTAAATACTTATTTTGTTCCATTTTAAACTTATACAAATCATACCTGATGAAATACACTCTATAAATGGATAAAAAAGGAGATGCTAGATTCTGATATATCTACCATATAGGAAGATATTAAAATCTCTTTCATATATTTGCCAGTTATAAAAGCTTGGAACATTCATGATATCAATCAATAATCTATCAAAGCACTATACAGGTAAAGATCTGTTTACATCCTTAAGCCTTCAGTTTTTTGACAAGGAAAGAGTTGGTCTTGTTGGCAAGAATGGTTGTGGTAAAACGACTCTAATGAGAATTCTTGCAGGAAGAGAAGAAGTTTCTTCAGGAGAAGTCATAATAGATTCGTCTACAGAAGTTGGGTATTTAGAACAAGAGATCAAATATAAAAGTCAGAAGACTGTATTTGAAGAAGCTATAACTGCTTTTGACGACCTTATTAACCTTAAGAAAGAAGGAGAAAAGATTGCCTTAGAAATTCAGAATAGAGAAGATTACGAATCCGAAGAATACCTAAATCTTATAGATAAGCTTTCGCTTATAGATGAGCAATACCGTCTTCATGGAGGTAGCAACATGGAGGGTAATACGGAAAAAGTACTAATGGGATTAGGGTTTAAACCTACTGACTTCAGCAGACCTATGATGGAGTTTTCTAATGGTTGGCAAATGAGAGTAGAATTAGCCAAAATCTTATTGAAACAACCTGGTTTTTTACTCCTCGATGAGCCTACCAACCACCTCGATATTGAATCTATTCAATGGCTGGAAGGATATCTGAATAATTACCCAGGATCACTGATGTTGGTAAGTCACGATAGAGCCTTCCTTGATAATATCTGTAAAAGAACTATAGAAATATCCAACAATAAGGCATACGACTATAAGGCCAATTACTCTGCTTATGTGACTATGCGTGAGGAAAGACTGGAACAACAGAAAAGTGCCTTTGATAATCAGCAGAAGGAAATACAAGAAATAGAAAAATTTGTAGAAAGGTTTAGGTATAAATCTACAAAGGCGAAGCAAGTACAATCAAGGATCAAGCATCTGGAAAAGATGGACAAGATCGAAATTGACAACATCGATCAATCTCATATCAACTTCAAGTTTCAAGACGCTCCTCCTTCAGGGAAAGTTGCGTTGGAAGCGGATATGCTCAGCAAAAGCTATGGAGATCTTCAGGTATTGAAAGAGATTGATTTCATGACGGTAAGGGGTGATAAGATTGCCTTTGTAGGAAAGAATGGTGAAGGTAAATCAACATTGTCAAGGATTATTGTTGGTGAACTTGACTATGAAGGTCAACTAAAGTTAGGACATAATATAAAGATAGGTTACTATGCCCAGAATCAAGGCGAAACTCTTGATGTAGAAAAGACAGTTTTCCAAACTATTGATGATATTGCTGTTGGTGATGTAAGAACTAAGATCAGGGGGATACTTGGATCTTTCCTATTTGGTAGTGATGATATAGAAAAGAAAGTAAAAGTGCTTTCCGGAGGAGAGAAAGCCAGACTTGCCCTTGCTAAACTATTACTTGAACCATACAACCTGCTTATTCTTGATGAGCCTACCAACCACCTTGATATGATATCTAAGGATATTCTGAAGAATGCACTTATCGCTTTTGATGGAACTCTTATTGTTGTTTCTCATGATAGAGATTTTCTTCAAGGCTTGAGTAATAAGGTATTTGAATTTAAGGATAAGAAGATCAAAGAACATATTGGTGATATATATGACTTCCTTGAAAGAAAAAAAATGAGTGAGCTTACTCAGCTTGAAGATGCTGGTAAGAAATCTTCAGGCCAAAAGAAGGAAGAAAATATATCTGATAATAAGCTCAAATATGAGAAGCGTAAGGAAGTAGAAAAGGAGATTAGAAAACTGAAATCCTCAGTCGAACAGTCTGAGAAAACGATGGAAAATCTTGAGCTACTTATAGCGGAAAAGAATAAAATGATGGCAGAACCCGAAAAGTATGCCGAACAAATACAGTCCGGAGAACTATATAAAGAATACAATGACTTAAAGGGAAAGCTGAATGAGGAAATGGAACTTTGGGAAAGTATTAGTATTCAACTGGAAGAAAAGATAGAAGAAAAAGAAAATATATAAAATTTTTCAGGCCCGGGTTAGGGAGCGTAAATATAGAATACTTACACTCCCTAAGCTTTGTCTTATGAATCCGTAATTGCCGGAACCTGAGTCTATTTGGCTCATAAGTAAGGAGAGTATTTCTAAATGAAATAATCACTCTTCACAACGTGAATCTCCTTAGTGATCTCTTGACCTGAGTTTTTCTGCAAATTCTCTCAGGAATATCTTTCGTTCCTCAGGGACATCTATAGCATCAAGGGAGGCTATGGCCTGAGTATAATAATTGTTGATTTCTGCTTCTACTATTTCCGAGATATTTAAATCCCGATAAATTTTCGTTACCTCTTTAACTTTATTTACTGAATCATGTTGCGTAAGTGGATTAAAAAACTTTTTTAATTCTTCTAAGTATCCACCATTAGCAATCTCAAAAGCCTTCAAATATAAGAAAGTCTTCTTATTTGTGACAATATCATTGCCATTCACCTTGCCAAACTTTACCTCATCAGAGAAAACATCTAACCAATCGTCTTTCAATTGAAAGGCCAAACCTATATTGATGCCATAATTATATAATAGATCTGCTTGCTCTTTTGGTGCTCCTGCTATAATTGCCCCCGTCTTCAAAGATGCAGCAACAAGCACAGCAGTCTTTAGTTTTATCATTCTGATGTACTCTTTTATGCTTACATCTTCCTGAGTTTCAAAGTCCATATCATATTGTTGACCCTCACAAACCTCTATAGCAGTTTGACATAATAAATCAAGAGTCTCCTTGATATTTGGGGTGTTAGTTCTCATGGAAGTCTGGAAAGCTGAAGCAAATAAAGCATCTCCAGAAAGGATAGCAATGTTTTGATTCCATTTTCTATATACAGTGGGTTGTCCTCTGCGAACAGGGGCATCATCCATTATATCATCATGAATCAAAGTGAAATTATGAAACATCTCCAATGCAATAGCAGGATATAAAGCATCAGAATAAGCACCACTAAACATCTCACAAGATATTAAAGCCAATAAAGGTCTCAACCTTTTCCCCCCTTGATTCAAGGTATATTCTATAGGTTCATATAATCTTTGAGGTTCTTTTACAGTCACTATTTCCTTTAGTGCCTTCTTAATCTCCTGAGTTAAAAAACTAATTTCATGCATTGGTGAATCTGATTTTGTCATTAAGCTTATACCTTGCTCCATCATTTTGCAGCTGCAAACCTAGTAGTAAACTATTAATTTTCCAATCTAATATCATACTAATATAATCAAATTTATGTCTAACCGAATCTCAAAGCATGATATGAACAGCTGTATTCTTCTATCTATAGGTGTCTCAGGTGGGTATCTATACTAAACAATAGTGAGACTAGATACTCAACATCCATGACTATAGATACTCAACATCCATGACTATAGATACTCAACATCCATGACTATAGATACTCAACATCCATGACTATAGATACTCAACATCCATGACTATAGATACCCACTTAAAACAGCCTCTATTATTGGATTACATAAGTTTGAAGGTAGATCTGAATATTCAGAGTTTTTTAGGATTTATAAGTCTGATATATTGAAGTTTTAAATCTTTTTACCTTAGAAACAAAATAAATAGATATTATTTGCTTTTTTTAATTAAGTCTAAACTTTATTCTAAAATACGAGTCAATTTTGTATATTCGCACAACTTAGCTCAAAAAGGGCAAGGAAATACAGGAAAAGTCGTCTTTTCCCATTGTTAAACCAGAAGGATTTTAGGTTATGTTCAATAAACTTATTGCTTCAATGCTGCCACTTATGCCCAAGGGTCTGGTTTGGCAGTTTTCAAAGAGATATATTGCAGGTAAATCCATCCAGGATGCAATCAAAGTATCAAAGAAACTTAACGACAGTAACGCAAAAGTTACAATAGATTTATTAGGAGAATTTATTACAAAGCTTGAAGAAGCAGAAGAAAATAAAAACACCTATCTTGAAATAATAAAGACTATAGAAGGAGCAGATATTAATGGTAATTACTCCTTAAAGCCTACTATGTTTGGCCTCCTAATCGATAAAGAGGCTTGTTTCGAACATATCAGAGACATTGTAAAGTTAGCAGCATCATACAATAATTTTGTACGTATTGATATGGAAGACTCTCAATGCGTTGATATGGAAATAGATATTTACAACAGAATAAAGAAGGAATTTCCTAACAACGTAGGTCTTGTGTTGCAGTCATATCTTCATAGAACAAAAGAAGATCTAGAAGCTTTTGCAAAAAGCAACAAAGAAGAATCCGTCCACAATTTCCGTTTATGCAAGGGAATATATGTAGAGCCAAAAGAGATAGCATATAAGCAATATCAGGAAATAAATGAGCATTTCCTTGAAGACCTTGAATACATGTTCCAGAACAATATGTATCCAGCTATTGCAACACACGACAAAAAGCTTGTTGAAGGTGCAATGAAGCTAATCAAAAAATATAATGTTCCTAAAGATAAGTATGAGTTTCAGATGCTTTATGGTGTAACTCCTGATCTAAGGAAAAAGATTACAGAAGGAGGCCATACTATAAGGATATATGTTCCTTATGGTATTCAATGGTTTGCTTATTCTACCAGACGTCTTAAGGAAAATCCTAAGATGGCAAACCACATTATAAAAGCATTGTTTATAAGAGGCTAGTCTGTCATATTATAATTAAAGTTAATTCATCCAGTTTCGGTGTTGTTTTGAGTATATTTAGTAGATTAATGGGCATCTACTAAATATAGTTCTGCAAATATTGGGACTGGATTTCTTTTTATTCTATTTTTGCAATAGTTTAGGCTCTAATTAATTATGTATTTTATTGCTATAGATTTGTCTTATATTTCTATCTTAATGCAAATAATGGCATATTGATTGATATACTTACCTAAAATAAAATTTAAAACTATTTAATCATGATTAAACAAGCTGCGAAAATAGCATTATTCACTCTACTTACACTTTCATTTGTTTCATGTACTACCAGAAAAGTAACAAGAGTATCTTCAGAACAACAGATAGATCTTAGTGGAAGATGGAATTCTACAGACGCTCAACAGACTGCAGATGCTATGATAGCACAAGCACTAGGAGAAAGATGGATTGCTGATTTCCAACAACAAAACAATGGTAAAAAACCTGTTGTTATTGTAGGATTCGTGAAGAATAAGACTAGTGAACATATCGATTCAGAACTTTTTATTAAAGATCTTGAAAAGGCTTTTATAAATAGTGGTCGTGTTAGATTAGTTATGGGAGGCCAACAAAGAGAAGAAATCAGAGGAGAAAGAGCTGATCAACAAAACTTCTCATCTGAAGAAAGCATGAAGAAATGGGGTAAAGAAATAGGTGCAGACTTTATGCTTCAAGGCACTATGGGTTCTATTACCGATAGCTATAAGAACGAAAGAGTTATCTATTATCAGATAGATCTTACTTTAGCTAATCTTGAAACTAATGAGGTTGTATGGATTGGTGATAAGAAAATAAAGAAATATATTAACAATTAATCGTTGATACCGAACTAGCTTATTATTGAAAAGGAGGGTGTTTTTACTCCTCCTTTTTTTAATACCTCTTGTTATGATAAAAAGATATTATTCCATTTCATTAGTTCTTTTCTCCTTATTTTTCCTCTCTTTATCCGGATGTGCTACTTACTATCAAAAGAATAAGAAATATCAAAGTTTAGTTTCTCAGGGTAAATTTGACAAAGCAAGAACTCATTTGGAGAAAGATACCCGAGCAAAAGAAGGGAAGAACAAAATACTTTACTATTTAAATGAAGGTTGGGTAAAATACATGACCCAGGACTATGATGGTAGTATTAAAAGCTTCGAAACTGCCAATAATCTTATCGCTGACTATCAGAAGAATTACGCTTTGGGCGCATTGAGTTATCTGATCAACCCTAAAGTGATTCCTTATCAGGCCAATGATGTAGAGAATGTAATGGTCAACTACTATAAAGCTTTGGACTTTATGCTTACCAACAGATATCAGGAAGCTTTGGTTGAAGCTAAACAAATCACTAATAAGTTATACACCATTAATGATAAGTATAAGAAGTATAAAAACCATTATTCTGATGATGCCTTTGCTCATATTATGGTAGGACTACTTTATGATGCTAATAATGATTATAATAATGCATTTATAGCCTATAGAAATGCTCTTAAGGTTTATAAAGAAGTTTACAGCAATAATTTTGGTATCGATGCCCCTGAGCAATTAAAGAAAGACATCCTAAGAACGGCTTACCTTACAGGCTTCAGAGATGAAGTCAGACGCTATGAGCAAGAATTCAATATGAAATATAACCATAAAGATCATGATGGAGGTTATATTGTTTTCTTGTGGGAGAATGGTTTTGGACCTATAAAAGATGAATGGAGCATCAACTTTAGCATTATCAGAGGTACAGGTGGTATTGTTACTTTTGAAAACGAAGAACTAGGCTTAAGTTTCCCTTTCCCTGCTACAGGATCAGGTAACGACGACTTTTCGGATTTAGAGTTTATACGTGTGGCTTTCCCTAAATATGTTGAACGAAAACCAGTACTTACTGATGCTTACTGTGAAATCAATGGAAAGAAATATACATTGGAACTTGCCGAGGATATCAATGCTATAGAGTTCAAAACTCTAAATGATCAGATGCTAAGAACTCTGGCTAATAGCTTGTTGAGACTCGCTGCCAAGAAGGCGATTGAGTATACTGCAAGAAACGAAAATGAGAATATAGGTGCTGCATTAGGAATTGTAAATGCTATTACTGAGCAAGCAGATACAAGAAATTGGCAAACACTTCCACATAGTATATATTATACCAGAATCCCAGTTCCTGCCGGAGAGAATCAAATTGATTTTAAGGCTAATGGTCATATGGGATCAACTCAAGACAGCTTTATTATCAATGTAGGTAAAGGACAAACTAAGTTCTTTGACTATAGAAGCCTTGAAAGTAATTCAGCATATTAGAGACTAACGATAAGAATAAAAAGAAAAGGGGATGAATTCATCCCCTTTTTCAATCAATCAGATTTTTGTAATGATTGTAACGTTCCAGTATTTCATTAACAAAGTTATAGGTCTCCTGTCCTCTACAATATCCATACTTCACTACAGGATCCCGATAATACTTTGGCTTAGATTTATTCAGCAAGAAGAAGTCAACATTATCATCCCATAGGTTAGGGTTCTTGTTGTTCTTTTGGGCTAATCTGCGCGCATCATAGACATGAGCAATACCAGCATTGTAAGCAGCCAGAGCAAATTGCAATCTTTCTTCGTCTCCTTTTATATCTTTAGGGAGTTGTTCTTTAAGATCAAATAGAAATTCGACCCCTGCTCTTATATGATCTTCAGCACTAGAATTAGTGTCTACCTTATATGCTTCCATAACCATAGGCATTAACTGCATAAGGCCATAAGCACCCATCCATGATCTGGATTCAGGGTTGAACTGAGATTCCTGATAAATAACAGAGGCAATCAGTCTCCAATCTGTATTATTCTCAAGAGCAATCTTCTTTATAATCTTATCATAATTGGATAATTTACCATCAGTAACAGAATGGAAACTACTTTTCGCAATATTGATAGTATTCCTATTCTTGAAGTACTTGTTGTATACAAGCTTTGCAGTTCTAGAATCATTAAAGGTATCCATCCAATTATTTATAGTATCCAGAAAAGAAGTGTTTGCAGAACTTCTTACTGCCCAAGCTATCTTTTGTGGAAAACTTACAGGAGTTTCAACATCTATATTAGGATAAAACTTCTTGTTGACCTTTGCAACATGCTCATCACTTATGGTATAATCAATCTCTCCTCTGGCAACAGCAGCGATAAGTTCCTCAACATCTCTATCATCCTCAACAATATTTATTGAATCTCCTATGTCATTCGACAATCGAATAAGATTATCCTTGAATATACTTCCTTTTTGAATAACAACTGTCTTTCCTGCTAATGTCAACACATTCCTGATCAGAAACTCTTCAAGGTCGTCATAACTTCTGGCTTTACGCCAATTTTTGGGATATGCTTGTACCAGAACCTGACGGGTCTGAATATGCGATTTCACAAAGTTGATATGATTCTTACGGTTTTTAGTGACTGTCAATCCCCAAGCCATAATATCACATTTGCCATTCTCTAAAGACTGAAAAGCTTTATCTATGTCTTTCTCTATCTTCAACTCTAAGGGAATTCCAAGATGATCGGCAAATCTTTGTAAGATATCATAATGGTAGCCCATGGGAGTACCTCTATAAATAAAATAGTTTGTAGTATTATAGTCGGTAAGAGCTATAAGCTTTCCACGCTTTTGAATTTCTTTTAATACATCAGTAGTATCAGGATCAATTTCCGATACCTCAATTTCAATTTGTTGTGGTTCTCCATTACTACAGGCCTGTGATATTATTAAAATAAATAGGGCTATTGAAGAAAATTTTTTCATTATGTAGTTTATTCTCATATAAACCTGAATTTCAATATGGCCGGCAAATGTATAATCTTTTTGATATCTATAGATATTTCCAAACGTATATTTTTATAAAATACGCTCTTTTACCCATATAAAGATATAGAGATTAAGCCTGTATGATTATAATGCCTACGGAAATTACTGATGTCCATTTATGAACCGTTTTTATATTCAATATTTATTCTTCATTAGATTGACCTTCTACAATTTATTATATTTGCTTTTTATCAAAAGATTAGAGATATGAAGGAGCAAGGAAAGAAGAACTTCGCATTGATAGGTGCGGCAGGATATATTGCAGTAAGACATATGAAGGCAGTAAAAGATTTAGGTCATAATATTACTGCTGTATTGGATAAGTTTGATAGTGTTGGCATTATTGACTCTTATTTTCCTCAAGCTTCATTCTTTCTTGAACCTGAACGCTTTGACAGACATTTATATAAGTTATACAAAGAAGGAAAGGAATCTATTGATTATGTTAGTATCTGCTCACCTAATTACCTTCATGATGCACATATAAGACTTGCGCTTAGAAACCATTCTCATGCTATTTGTGAGAAACCTCTTGTCCTTAACCCTTGGAATCTTGATGCATTACAAGAAGTAGAAAAAGAAACCAATAAGAATATCTATACTATATTACAGTTAAGATTACATCCGGCAATTATTGAATTGAAAAAACAAGTTGAGAATAATGAAGATAAAATCTACGATGTTGACTTATCTTATATTACATCAAGAGGTAAATGGTATGGTATAAGTTGGAAAGGAGACGAAAGCAAATCAGGTGGCGTTGCTACTAATATAGGTATCCATTTCTTTGATATGTTGATGTATATATTTGGTGATGTTAAGAAAAATATAGTTCACATTCGTGAAAACAGCAAGATTGCGGGATATTTAGAACTAGAGAAAGCGCGTGTAAGGTGGTTTTTGAGTATTGATGAAAATGATCTTCCTCTTCATTGTAAAGATAATCAACAAAGGACTTTCCGTTCTATAACTGTTGAAGATAAGGAAATTGAGTTTTCAAATGGATTTACTGATCTACATACTCAGAGTTATGATCAAATACTTAAGGGTAATGGTTATGGAATCAGAGATGCTTATCCAAGTGTACAATTAGTACATGATATCAGAAACATAAAACCTATTGGCCTTAAAGATGATTATCATCCCTTAATTCAACTTAAGTGATAAGTCGTATATTTTCACTTAAGATTAATATTAATAAAAGCGTTTTTATATTTGCAACTTCTTTTAATAGAATATTATAACATAATAGCAGATGTCCAAAAAGGTAAAAGAATTAGAGTTTAATGAAGTTCTCAGTATTCTTAATGAGTATGATACTGATTCAGTTTATGAGAGAGTGAATATAATTCCAGATAGTAGCGATCTATATGGTGCTATTGAGGATTATGTTGACATACAGAATATAAACAAACGCTCTGTACTCGGAATTGACATTTACCGCTATGGACTATATAAGCATCTGGAACAAACTTTAATACCAGCTCTTTTCAAGATACTTATGGAGAAAGCCATAAAGTTGAGTCTGGATAATAATCAATTTGTATTCCAGAAATATGATAGGGAAAGAGTTTTAAAGTCGTTTATCAGTACTGGGGATGGAGGGTTTATGATATTTGAAACTCCCTTACATGCTTTATTCTTTGCTATAAACTTTGAAATGGTTATAAGAGCTTATAACTCTTATCATCTATATCCTAAGCTTAGGAATATAATAGGAAGTATCTCATTACGATATGCGATTACTTATGATACTATTTTTCATTTTGATGATAATTATTATGGGTCTTCCATCATTAATAACTCCAGAATACTTGAAAGAGACAGCTTGAACAGATGTCTGATTGATCAAAACTCTTATGATTGGTTTCTTATTAATATTGATGGTATAGAGAATCTTCAAGTGTATTGTGTAAGAGACCTTGCAAATATCTACGACTTTCAAGATTATGATCTTAAGTTTATCGATGAAGGGGTCAATTTAATTCTTGATAAAGATGATACTCACAATAGAAAATCTGGTATTATTAACTCTGACATATCGAAAATTGGACAAATCAGATCTAAGGAAAGACTACTTGATATCTTTAACCTACATCTACAAGCTACTATGATCATATCTTCTGATCATAGAAAGGACGACAAACGTATCATTACAATAAGTCTTGGGAATCTTAATACAGCTGGTATTGAGCACTAACAAATGAACAGATTGAAAGATAAATATAAATAATGATGAATATTAAAAGCTTTCCAAAACTCATCTTGAGAGATGGTAAGGATGCGCCTTTGAAAAGATTCCACCCTTGGATTTATTCTGGTGCTGTTGATTATATTGAAGGGGGAGAACCTCAAGAGGGTGATGTAGTTGAAGTGCATAATTCCTTTGGAGACTTTATGGGTCTAGGTCATTTTCAGAATAATACTGTTGCTGTTAAGATATTTGCTTTTGAGCCTTTTGTTCCTGATTATGAATTTTGGAAAGAGAGAATTCTTTCTGCTTATCAATTGAGAGAAAGGCTTGGCCTTACTAATAGCCTTCAAACTAATGCATACAGACTGGTTTCTGGTGAAGCAGATTTACTTCCAGGACTTAAGATCGATTATTTTAACGGAACTATAGTTTTTCAGGCTTCTTCTTTGGGGATGTACAATCTTAGACATGATTTCACAGAGATCCTCAAAGAGCTTTATGGTGATCGACTATTCGCTATTTATGATAAGAGTGGTGAATTCCTTTATAAAAATACAGGTATTTCAACAAGAGACTCTTTCCTTTACGGTGAAGATGGGCCTGATATAATCACAGAAAATGGAGCAAAGTTTTATGTTGATTATAAACTAGGTCAGAATACAGGTTATTTCCTTGATCACAGAAACTTTAGGAAGATTTTTGCTCAGTATTGCAAGAATAAAAGGGTACTGGATACATTTGCTTATACTGGTAGTTATACTATAAATGCATTAAAAGCAGGTGCCAAATTGGTTCATTCTATTGATTGCTCTCAGATCTCAATTGAGCAGATAAAGAAAAATGTTATGCTCAATGACCTGCAAGATGCTGCTCAAGAATCTTTCAACACTGATTCAAGAAAGTATATGGTAGGAATGCCAGAAGACATGTATGATGTGATTGTTATTGATCCTCCACAATTTGCAAAGACACCTTCTCTAAAGGGAAATGCAATAAAGAGCTATAAGAAGCTGAATAATCTTGCGCTTAAAAAGATAAAAAAGGGAGGAATGTTATTCACTTTTAGTGCTTCTACAATTATTGAGACCAGCTTGTTTAAGTCAATATTATTTAATGCTGCTCTGGATACAAATCGTAAGATATCAATTGTACATCATTTCTGTCAACAGGAAGATCATCCCATCAACTTATATCATCCTGAAGGTGAATACCTGAAAGGATTGGCTTTATATGTAGAATAATTTTTGCTAGATATAATTATATACTGAACAAAGGCTATCCAGAATAATCTGGATAGCCTTTATATTTTATATCATTTTATATCAGAAAAGTTAAGCTTTGAGCAAATATCCCATAGGACTATCCCCGCACTTATGGTTACATTGAATGAGTGCTTTGTCCCAAACTGAGGAATTTCAAGGCAAACATCAGAAGCAGTTACAACTTCTTGTTCTACTCCCTTGACTTCATTCCCCACAACAAGCGCATATTTCTTATCCTTTTCAGGTTTAAAATCATGAAGCATCACAGAGTTTTCAACCTGCTCGATAGATGCAATGATGAATTCATCTTCCTTTAACTGCTTTATGGCATCCATAGTAGAATCGAAATACTTCCAGTTTACAGAGTCTGTTGCTCCTAATGCTGTCTTTTGGATATCTCTATGTGGAGGTTTGGCAGTGATGCCGCATAAATAAACAGCTTCAAGTCTAAAACCATCAGAAGTTCTAAACATTGAACCTATATTGTTGAGACTTCTTATATTGTCAAGAACAAGAATAACAGGCATCTTTTCCGATGTTTTGTATTCTTCTATATCTATTCTTCCCAGTTCGTTATTCTTAAGCTTTCTACTCATGTCTTATTATTATTAACTCCTATTCTTAGTCTTTATACAAGAGAAAACTTAGTTTTATCATAATAATTATAAAGTGGCGATGAAACCACTTTATAATAAATGATCAACAGGAGTTTGTTGAACATCATTGGTATTGTATCCTATTTTATTACAAATCGTTCAAATATAATCTTGTGATTTGACTCATTATGAATAAGAGTTATCAGGTAATTCCTAAAGAAAGCATTCCTTTTCTCAAGCTTTAATGTGCCTAGCATTGATTCATTATGATGGACAGAAGTCTTTGTTCTTTCATTATTACTTGGGTTGATTACGAAGAACTCAAGCCTTTTATAATCTTTGGTGAATGTTGATAATAATATATTATCCTGAGCATCCACCATCATATCTAAATAGTAAGGGAGCTTTATAATTGAATTGTTTTTTAGTTCTTTAGCAGTTTCTTTATTAGGAAAAAACCTTTGCATTAACTTCTTGTAAAGGTAATCAGAATCACTAATCTTTGTTTTTGGTTCTATTACCTTTCTTTCAAGTTCTGTGTTGATGGTTTTTATGTTCCTGCCATTCTTATCATAAACCTGTAGTAGATCAGAATAAGACTCTCCGACAATAAAAGTTTGGTTACTTAGTGGCTTCAGGAAGATATCATTTTTGAGTTTGAGTGTTCTATTTATAAGCTTTGAGAATCCTGATTGTTGATGTTCTTTACTCTTAAAAACTTTTACTCTATGCTCTTCTTCTGTATCAACATTGATTATAGATATAAACCCAGAGTTATCTGTATCTTTGATATCATCACCATATATTATAATTCTGGAGTCTCCTAAAGCAAGAAACTTGAAGATCTGATAATCTAATACAAACGTCCTAATGAACTTCCCGTTTAAATTATAGATATTAACTCTTCCATTTATTCCTTGCTTTACAAGAACATATTTGTCATCTAGAACGGCTATATCCTCTATATATCCCGATATGTCACCCTCTTCATATCCAAACTTACCAAAAGAGAACAGGAAGTTCCCATTCTGATCAAACTTATGAATAGTGAAATCAGCATAGTTTGCAATAAAGATCTCTCCATCTTTACTTATTGCCATATATTTCAAGCCTGTAACCAGACTTTTGCTTTCGCTATTATTATAGTAGAAGCTATGGAATAGATCTAAGTAGTTGTTTTGCTTTCCAAAGGCATTATCCTTGTGAATAGAGATAGATCCTTGTTTGTATGTGTTGAATAAAGAACAGGTATCTTCATTTACATTCAATATATTATCTTGTGCCTTGATGTTTGCTATGGCTCCAATTAATATTAATAACAGAAAAGTATATTTCTTCATCTCATTGATTCTTTTTCGGTTCTACAGATACGATATAATCATATGTAAGGTATTGATTCAGATTGTAATTGATAGTAAAGTCATCAGCATATACTGATTCTGGTATTTTGTTGCTAGTGGATATTAAAGCATCAACTATGAAAAAGAGTATTATAATAGATGCTGCAGCAATTATACCTGAGGTCAACAGTCGCACTACTTTGATCTTCTTTTTATTCAAAGCGTTATAATTAAATGCGGGAATATTGATTTCAGGGGGTTTGCTTAGGTCAATAAGATGTTTTATCTCTTCCAGATCATTTTCATAATCGGTTTTAATGCTTTTACAATGCTTACATTCTTTTAGATGTTTCAGATACTCTTCATTTTCCATGAAGGAGAGTTCATTATCTATATGCTTTTGTATGGTTTCTATATCAGGACACTTCATGATATTTTATATTGATTTTTTCTTCAGCTTCAAAATTACTCGTGATAAAGTCTTGCCTACGGATGTATAATTGACATTACATATTTCCCCAATTTCCTTATAACTCATGCCCTCCTGATAAAGTATAAGCATCTCTTTTTCCTTTTGAGGCATTTGATCAATTGCAGAGCTTAGTATTTGTGCTTTCTCATTGATCTCATACATTGAATCAGGATCTGAATATTGCAGTTTTGAGCTGTGAACATGATCTTTTATAAATCGGTATTTTGTTTGCTTTTTGTATTTGTCTTTACAATTATTCAATGATAAAGTAATCAACCACGACTTGACATTATTTATCTCTTTACCATTAGATATATATTCATAAAGCTTCAAAAAGGTTTCCTGACATATGTCCTCCGTTTCTTCTTTGTTATGTATAAATCTAAATACAATAGAGTATATAAGCTTATAGTGCTCATTGTATAAGTCTTTAAATTTCATATTCAATTCTCATTTTATATAAAGACTTCTCTGGATTAGTAATGTGACATAAATGACTGATCATTTATAAAGACAATTAGTCCAATAAAAAAAGTTGGCAGAAGATGTGCCAACTTTAGGTTAAACAAGAAAAAATATTTTATGGGATTACACTATTATCATTCCGATTACTTTAGAATGTTCCTAGAAATAATCATCTTCTGAATCTCTGAAGTTCCCTCATAGATTTGGGTAAGTTTAGCTTCTCTCATTAATCTTTCGACATGATATTCTTTTACATATCCATAACCACCATAGATCTGTACAGCCTCGGTAGTTACTTCCATAGCGATATCAGCACAATATTGCTTTGCCATAGAAGAAGCAAGACCAAATTTTTTTCCTTGATCCTTGAGCCATGCTGCCTTGAAACATAAATTTTGGGCATTCTCTATTTTTACAGCCATTTCAGCGAGCTTAAACGCAATTATCTGATGTTCACAAATTCTCTTACCGAAGGAGATTCTTTCTTTTGAGTAGTCCAAAGCTCTTTCATATGCACCAGAAGCAATACCCAAAGCCTGAGCAGCTATGCCAATTCGGCCACCTTCAAGAGTTTTCATCGCAAAGCGAAACCCAAAACCTATATCTCCAATTAAGTTTTCTTTTGGGACTTTAACATCATTAAACATAACTGAATGAGTATCAGAACTTCGCATACCCATCTTATCCTCATGTGGGCCTAAAGTAATTCCGGGAGAATGTCTGTCAACGATAAGAGCAGCAATTCCATGTGTTCCTTTTGAAGGATCAGTTTGTACGATAACAATATAAGTAGAAGCAGAATTTCCGTTGGTGATCCAGTTCTTTATGCCGTTAAGTAAAAAGTGATCTTTTCTTTCTTCTGCTAAAGTAGTAATAGAAGTAGCATCAGAGCCGGCTTCAGGTTCAGACAATAGAAACGCACCAATCTTTTTACCTCTCGCAAGTGGCTTCAGGAAAGTTTGTTTTTGTTCTTCTGTCCCAAAAGCCTCCAGACCATAACAAACAAGAGAATTATTTACACTCATGATTACGCTAGCTGAAGAGTCAATCTTTGAAAGCTCTTCAACAGCTAAAACATATGATACAGTATCCATTCCCCCACCATCGTATTTAGGATCAACCATCATACCCATAAAGCCAAGTTCGGCCATCTTATGAACATGATGCTCAGGGAACTCAGCAGTGGCATCTCTTTCTAAGACATCTTGAATCAATTCTCTTTGGGCAAAATCCCGAGCTGTATCTCTGATAAGCTCTTGTTCTTCATTAAGTTCAAAGTTCATAACGGAGGGCTTAATTTATTCAAAAAAGTATACTATTTGAAGAATAGCATAAAAATATTATTGCAATCAATACTTTGCTAGAGCAGCTATTATTTTTATGATCTAAAGTTACGAAATCCTTTTATAATAACGAACATAAAAGAAAGGCATTTAAATATCACTATATTATAAATACCTTAAATGTATATGGACTTTTATAAAAACAACTATATCAAAAAGAAGTTTGTTGTTGAATTATAAGGTAGTTTTATAAATATATGCAAAATAAAAAAGCTAAACACAGGAATTAGTGTTTAGCTTTCGAGTTTTAGTAGAAATACAAAGCAAACTTATCTTGTAGAGAAAGAGAGATTTGCTAGTTCTTTTTGAGCGATAAAGAATTCATTGATAATATCATTTACAACTTTTGCAGCAGGTTCAATGGTGTCTATGGCAGCGGCAATCTGACCTATTTCAAGTTCACCATTTATAATATCTCCTTCAAACATTCCTATTTTTGACTTGCCTCTGCCTTTTATTGCTTTAAGTTCTTCGACTTCTGCACCTCTATTTTCGGCTTCCGCAATTTGTTCGAAAAGCTTATTTTTTACCATCCTTATAGGACCTATCTTTTTTAGCAGCAATTTTGTATCCCCCTCAACGAGTTCAGTAAGACGATTTTTAAACGCTTCATGAGCAGAAGATTCGTTTGTCATTGCAAAGCGTGTTCCTACCTGTACCCCATCAGCACCCAAAGCCATCGCAGCGAGCATAGCCCGCCCAGAACCAATACCTCCTGCTGCAATAAGTGGTAGATTTGTAGCTTTCTTGATTAGAGGAATAAGAGCCATTGTTGTGGTTTCTTCAAGCCCATTGTGTCCTCCAGCCTCAAAACCTTCAGCAACAATAGCATCGACACCAGCTTCTTCACATTTCTTCGCAAACTTGGTATTGGCAATAACATGAACTACAGTTACACCATGTTCTTTAAGTTTAGGAGTATAAAGCTTTGGATTTCCAGCAGAAGAAAAGACAATCTTTACTCCTTCTTCTATAATTATATCTGTGATCTTATCAATTTCAGGATATTGCAATGTGATATTTACACCAAAAGGCTTGTTAGTAGCTGCTTTACATTTCTGTATATGCTCTTGTAAAACATCTGGACGCATAGAACTTGAACCAATTAAACCAAGTCCACCTGCATTACTTACGGCCGCAGCTAGCTTCCAACCACTACACCACACCATTCCTGCTTGTATTAATGGATATTCGATCCCAAACAGTTCTGTTATCTTATTCATTGTTATCTTATTTTAGATTCTAAAGAGATAAACCTGAATAAGAAAGATTTTGTTCTCGATTGAATATTGAAGTGGTCAATATTCTGGATGAACAACAGGGTTTAGTACAGAAATTTTTATTATTGGAGAACCTTTACTTTGAAGTGATTTAAAAAGTCTGATAAAATAAAACAAAAAACACCTGAAATACTCTATTTTTAATTTACGACAAAAAACATTTAAAATGAATAAACAGGCATTAGGCAAAAGTGCCATAAATGAGTTCTTTGACAAATCATACTTTACCTTTTTATTTCAACCTACTTTAAAATAAAAACACTCGTTTTTTCTTCATTTCATGCAATCATTAACTTAAAGATCAAAAGCCTAAAATCTGCTTTCCCTTGTGTTTTTGTATATTTTCACTAATCTACAGAAACACCTTATAATCAATGCTTTTCAAGTACATCATAACATGATACACCTTTCCATTATACCATGTTTTGTTGATAATCAAAATCAAAAGTTAAGCGAATAAATCTCGTAAGTCTACTGATTAAAGATAAAAGTCTAGGAGTTTTGTTTTAAAAACTAGGAGTTTTGTTTTAAAAACTAGGAGTTTTGTTTTAAAAACTAGGAGTT
>JBGRPZ010000018.1:0-51249 GCA_041725915.1 Hyphomicrobiales bacterium
TTAACATAACATTGGGCTTATATGTGCGATAATCTACAATTTTAAAATTGAAAGCCGAATTATCGCACTATACAGCAGTTAAAAATAAGCGATAAAGCTTATAAAATAGAAGAAGTAAGGATGTGAGACAAAAGCATTCCTAGCCTAAATCTTCAATAATAGTTAGATTGCAAAAAAGAGTTAACTCTAAAAGTAGATTATATGCTTTTTTCGGATAAGTTAGTGTCTATTGAGATTGAAAACTACTTCTGTATAATAAAAACGCCCAAGGCCATCAGACCTTAGACGCAAAATGTATTTGTAAATAAGGATTATAATAATCCTATGCTATTGATCATTAGTTATAATTTGGATAGCTTTTTCTATAAGCTCATCTCTTCCTGCCTTCACTCCTTCTATTGTAGGCTTTACTTCATAGTCAATGGCAACACCTACTCGTTGTGTTGGCTTTTTATCAGGATAGAAAACCCCAATACCTGAAATTGCTGTAGGAATACCTCCGGGAAGATCAAATTTTACAATATTACCATCAGCTCCGGCAGTCTGAGAACCTACAACCTTAGCATTAGGTATAATTTGATATGCCATAGCATGATATTCCGAAGCACTTTGAGAGGTTTCATTAACCAAAATTACTACCTGGCCTTTATATAACTCTTTATTCCTTTTACCTGTATACACTGGCAGAATCCACTGGAATAGTCCAGGAGTTTTCATTGATGTTCTGGTAATCCTAACAAAAGGAGTAATCTTTTTTGTAAAGAAAGGAGGTACATCGTAGATAAGATAATCTTCAGGATAGTTTCTGTTATCAAAAATAATTCCCTTAGTGTCTTTAATCTTATCCCATATTGAAGCTAGATGACCTTTCTTAAGTTTCTCATTATTGATATAAGCAATATTATTATCAAGCATACAGAATGAAGTATCTATATCTATACCTGTATAATACACATCTATACCCATATTATACACATTTATGTATTTAAATGGATAAGTAGGAACATCAATTATCTGCTTATTTTTATCACGTTTTATCTGAAGAGTAATTATACTATCATTAGATCTAAGCATATGCTTTGCAAGATCTCTAAGCTTTGTAGGGTAATTAGATGCAGGGCAATACTTCAATCTTTCTTTCATGATCTTTTTCACTTTGACCCCATTTATCTTAGTTATAATATCCCCAATCTTCGTATTCGAGAAACCTGACAAACTATCATTATAATGACCCACGACTACCAGCTTATCATCAATAAAGTGTGCTTTTGAGGCTGCATAATTCTCTCCCCAATGCTTCAATAATGTTTTATCCAATCCCCAGATATTAGAATGAGTATCATTTATTTCTCCCATAAGCTCAAGTACGGCCAATTTATATTCTACTTCATTCTTAGCACTAATGAATTCAAGTATATAGTCTTCTAAAACATCTTTCCAATCCTTACCTATAACATCCCTGTAAGGAAAGAAATACTGCACTATGTTCCAGTATCTATAAAGAGACAAAAGACGAAAAGCAGGATCAGGGAAAGTCATATCATCATATGCTCTTTCATTCTTAATCTCAACATTAGAAGCTGTTCCCATAAGGTAATAATAATGAAAATCAGATCTCTTAGCAATTAATATCTTATTCAGATAAGATTGAAGTTCAGGAGAAAGGCTTTTGTCAGAAATCCAATCTAAATCTCTTCTTAGGGCAACTTTTCTATCATTAATCTTAACTTCTTTAGTTTCTCCATTATAAGGAAGCCATTGAGCAAGTAATTGATGTCTTTCGTTTTTACTTTTTGCATTGAGGTATTGAGGCAAGAATCTTATCAGTTCATAATCCCAATTATAATTACCTTTTGCGATATCAGGATGGTAATATTTTATCAGTCCCCATACCTGTCCCAATAGTTTTAAGTCTTGAGCAGAAACTTTATTGAACAAATCAGGTGAAACTTCAAGATCTTTAATCTTCTCATCATACTTTTCAGCAGCCAATTGTTCCAAAGGTTTAGCTTTTTCCAGCGGCAAGTCATCAATATAAACTTCCATGTTGTCAATCCACACATTGCCTTTACCAGATACTATAGCACCAACAACAATCTGTGTAGCATTATGTGGGTTGAATGCTATAGAAGTTTCATATTTTGTCCATTCAGTAGAACCTGTAATGCCATTTTGATTATACAGAGTATATGCTTGATTGGGATCAATCCTTATGTAAAGGTTTGCTTGACTATTTTCTGTAAGATCAGTTTTTATGTAAGCAGTAATCTTAACTTCTTTTCCGCTATATTCAGAAGGGATAATAAAAACAGAACCAAAGTAGTCAGACTTAGTACCATTTCCAATGATTTTCAATGAATACTTTCCCTTGTATACTGTTGTAGAGTCAATGCAATGTCTATAGTTTTTGTTAGGTATTGTAAACCATCCGGCAGGCTTATTATTTTCTACGATTTCGAAATCCAGATTAGGTTCAGGGAACTCAGTTTGATTTTGAGCAATCGAAGTAGAGATCAGAATAACAAATAATAGAGTAAATATTTTTCTCATAATTATATTTTTAGATAGAAATCCATGAATTCTAAAATTAGGGGCTTAGATTTCATATTAAAATATGATTTGTTTCTTTTTAGTAGAATTGACGTGAATATAAGGCTCTGGTTACATTCTATAGATATGATTATATCAGAGGATAGGATTATATTATTGAGAATCACGACATTGATAACTGTAAATATGTTTTTTTCAGCGAGTTATATTGTTTTGGTGCGGCGTCCTAGTAGCTTGGTGCGGTGTTCTGGTAGTTTGGTGCGGCGTCCTAGTAGCTTGGTGCGGTGTCCTAGTAGTTTGGCGTGGCGTCCTAGTAGTTCGGCGCGGCGTTCTAGTAGTTCGGCGCGGCGTTCTAGTAGCTTGGTGCGGTATCTATATAAAAAAGATGACATGAAAAAGGATTCATGTCATCAAAACACTTTGTGCCAAAAGTGAAAATTTAAGTACATCAGATTATTAAACGCTCTCTAAAAGGAATAGACAGCCTAATGTGAAGATATTTGCAATAGCAACTGGTAGGATTGTATTTATTATTGTTTTTCTGATATTGATAATAAAAGAAAAGTAATAAGTCATCCCTACAGTAAAAACAAAAAATAAGAAAAGATCTGAAAATACTGTTTCTGGGTCATTTACAAACAGATAATAAAGTAATATTATCAAGAAATTATACCCAATAACAACAAAATAAAAACCTAGGGTCTTATTTATTTTCCTGAATGTATACATAGTGAATAGTTCTAAAATGATGTTATTTAAAGACAATAACAAAAGAATATCATTCAACTGCAAAATTCATTCAGCGTATAATATATATTTATACATAAATATAAATCTATAATATTATAACAATACTATTTAGAAACTATTTATAATAGAATAGCTATCAAGCCTATTCTAGATAAAGAAAGATAAAGATCAAGCTTCAAAAAAAGTTCCCAAAATCGCTGAAGTGCTCTTGGGGGGCAAGTTATTATTTTCTTAAAACTTATTTTGTACTGGAATGTTAGTTTTTGAAATCAGATCATAAAGAATTATGGCTGGACAAGTCCAGCCATTTCAAGTTACTTCAAAAAACACTAAGCTAATTATGGGGATTAACTATTTATTAATTGAAGTGTATATTTGAGTACCTCATCTATATTGTTTTTGATTCCGGTGGTAGTAGGATATATAGTATGATCGATTTTGACACCTACACGTTGGCACATTGATAGGTCAGGATAAAATATACCTATTCCAGTAACTAAGACCAATAAGTCATCAGGCAAACGTATTTTAGTGACATTACCATCAGCACCAGCAGTTTGACTACCAATAGTTATCGCATTAGGATTCTGTTGTAATAACATGATAAGGAATTCACTCATGCTTTGACTATATTCATTAACAAGAATATAAACATTGCCTTTATAATAATCTTCATTACATATTCCATTATAACTTTCTTTAGCATATTTGAGCATTCCCGGACAAGCAATGTTGGCATATGAACCTCTATAGAAAGAGACAGGTCGAGGTAATAATTCTTCATAAGCTTTAATTAATCCCATACTATGAGGATAGCCTCTCATATCAAAGATAACATTAGGATATTGGATAGCAGAGTCGAATAGTTGTTCATTATCATTGTTTATGTCATAAAGTTTAAGGTAGGCAGTATTGGAGTTATAAACAGCAAGGGAGTTCTGTTTAATCTTTTTCTTTCCTCCCATTGATTTCTTTCGACAAGTATTATAATCATAAGCAGAGATTAGGTGTTGAGAGATTTTATTATCTCTCATAATTTTCACATTAATTTTTTGTTTGAAGGTACTCACTAAAGCAAAGGCAGTACTTCTATTAGAAGCATTAGGATTAGATTTGCGGAAGAATCGTCGTGTTGTATTGATTTTCTTGTTTATTGGGACAGTATCAAAAGCAAGGATAATATCGCCTTTCAGGAGTTGAAAAGATGAAGTATCTTGAAATATGGCTTTAGAGACAATTGCAGTATCGTTTATAATCTTGAGTTGATATGGTATCTTATTAGATCCAAAAATGCTGTCATATATATCTCCGCGCATCATTGAATGAGAATCGTCGATATATTCAATCAACTGAGCTATAATAGTTTTATATTGCTTTTGACTATTATCAGCATAGAATTTAGGGATAAACATCAGTAGGACATCATCCCATTTATAGTCAGTAATATTCTTGTAGACATAAAAGTAGTTAATGATATTCCAATATCGAGCTAAACTAAGCAGTTGATAATTTTTTTCTGTAGTACAATTTTCTCCATAAATATCTTCCTGATTAAAGACTATTTTCCCTATTCTTGTAGCATAGCCATAGCGTCTAAGTCTTTTATAATTCTGGAATATATAGGTGAAATTATTACGATTGGCATGGTCAAGATATAGAGTATCATCAAACCAAGTATTGTCGATCAGGGCATAATCAGATTCTTTGTTTTTGATTGTTTTCTCTTTAATTGGATTTAAGAGGGCAAAATGTTGACTGAGGAGTTGATTAAACTGAGAGAAATTAAGTTGAGATACTTTGAGTATATTTTGCAGAAATATTTCATCCCAGTCTATATCATCATTGAAAGAAGAATGATATTTTAGGAAACCCCAAGTTTTTATATAATAGAATATTTTACCTTCATCACTAAAATCTGTGAATTTTGGGGTATATGAGTATTTACTCTTAGAGAATACAGAATCATTAATATGATCAACAGCCTGATCGTTAGTGTAATCTGACAATCTATAATTAGCAGATGTATAACGATAGTAAAGGGCATAAATAACAAGGCAAGCCAAAGCAAATGGCAAAGCAATAAGAACTGTCTTTAATATTTTCTTCATGAATCTATAAAATAGTTTAATAAAAGTATGCTCATTCAGAGCACAATCATTTCAAAATGACAAAACAAAAAAAGACCAGTATATAAATAGAAGACTTGTATAATATATAGGTACTAAAAAGCCTCCATAAGTTGTATGGAGGCTTAATGTTATAAAGAAAATTTTATTTCTTACTTCACGATTACTTTTTGTGAATTTGTGATATTATTTTGATTGATCTTTAGGATGTATACACCTTTTTGCAAGTTGTGGGTATAGATAAAAGCATCTTCATTTATTTGTTTTGATAATACTATTTGGCCTTTAAGGTTGTATAGACTTATAGTTGCATTTTGATCTAATTTAGTATTTAATTGGATGTATAGTTTATTGGATGTAGGATTAGGGAAGATATTAAATGTAGAGTTTTTTATATTATCAGTTGCAGCATAATCAGGAGAATAATAATATTTTCCTTGAGAATTATATGAATAGCTATCTTGGCATCCTGACATTGTAGTTTCAACATCTTCACTTAATATCATATGCTTTGAATAATATCTAGGTTCATCTTTAGTCCAAGGAAGCAAGATTCTATTACTAGCTATATCATTTGCCGTTTTGACATTATGTATTAAATAGGCTTCTGCACCACCAATGGCACCAAAATTAGATTTCAGGCTATAAAAATCTCCAGAATCGTCATATACTTTAGAGAAGTTTCTAAAATAAGGTTCTTCAACCTCACCTTTCTTTAAACCTTTAGTATCATATTGAAATTTCCCTTCAAGATAGTCAGAAGATAATATATCTATTTTTCTTTCAATACTGTTATATTCTTTACTTTTTAAGCTTCCATTAGTATTATATTCATATATACATTTACTAATGTAAAGTTCCTTTTTACTTTTGTCATCAGTATATTTATTTTTATACCTTTGAATTTCAGTTATTTTATCAGAGGAGTATTTGACAATTTGGTATTCTGCAATAGAAGGATTTTCTAATGAGTCCCAATTTACTTTATAGTAAGTTCTTTCATAAGAATTATCATCAATTTTAGTAAAAGCGATTGAATCAAAAGCACATTCATTTATTTCTTCAAAAAGATAATATTTAACGCTTCTATTGAGTCTATTTTTATCATCATAGCCATATTCTTCGTATGAAACAGAAGAAGCCTTATTATCAGAGATCATGTAATCTGTTTCTTTAGTTCTTTTACCCTCTTGATCAAAGGACACTACCTTTTTTATATCTTCACGCATTAAGTAAAAAGATGTATATTCCTTAACACTTCCATCATCATAATAAGAGATTTCGTATTTATTAAGAAATTTGTCATCCTTATAAGATGAAGAGCTGATCAGTCTTCCCAGTTCATCATAGATATCTATTTTATGACTCTCAAGTTTGTTTTTATTATAGAGGAAGGTTGTTATAGTTCTATCTTCAAAAGAATAATCAAACACAAATTTATTTATGTCTTTATTTCTTTTGTTATCAAGTGATTCATAGACGATACTATCCAATCGATAATCAAAGTCTTTTTGATCAGTAAAAGCAGTATTATTAACTTGATTAAAAAAATATTGAATTGAATCAATACCTCTATTTAATTTAGAGTATTCTGTATATCTATAATCAAATTGAGCATAAATAGGAGAATAAATAATGAAACTTATAAAAATAATCGTAAAAAATCTTTTCATAGTATAGTAATATTTCTTAAAAAAAGTGGTAAACTATACAATATTACTATAAATAGTTATAAACTACAAGAGATATTTCTTGCATATACAAGAAAGTGTTTATGTGAATGATAAATAACTATAGTCTTCTCTACTATTAGCCATTTAGCTATAATATTTAAATTTAATAGAAAAATAAGTAATGAAAAAAGCCCTTAGTAATACTAAGAGCTTTGAATTTATAAAAATGCTGGGATAAATTATTTTCTAGTGTATTTAAACTCTTTACCAAGGTAACGAGCATTATCACCAAGCAATTCTTCGATTCTTAATAGCTGATTATATTTTGCAATTCTATCAGAACGGCTAGCAGAACCAGTTTTGATTAGGCCAGTATTCAAAGCAACAGCTAAATCAGCGATAGTAGTATCTTCAGTTTCACCAGAACGGTGGCTCATCACAGCAGTATAACCATTTCTATATGCCATAGTAACAGCATCAATAGTTTCAGTAAGAGTACCAATCTGATTAACTTTTACAAGGATTGAATTAGCAACACCTTTTTCAATACCCATAGCCAGACGTTTGCTATTAGTAACGAATAAATCATCACCAACTAGCTGGCATTTACCTTGCATTGATTCAGTATGAAGTTTCCAACCATCCCAATCATCTTCAGCCATACCATCTTCGATAGAAATAATAGGATATTTATCAACCCAAGATTTCCAATAATCAGCCATTTGAGCAGGAGTCAACTTTTCACCAGAAGACCACTTCAAGTGATATACATTTTCTTCTGGAATAAAGAATTCAGAAGACGCAGGATCAAGAGCAAGGCAAATATCATCACCTGCTTTATAACCAGCATCTTCGATAGCTTGAAGAATAAGAGTAACAGCTTCTTCATTAGATTTAAGGTTAGGAGCGAAACCTCCTTCATCACCAACATTAGTTGAATAACCTTTTTCTTTAAGAACAGCTTTCAAGTGATGAAAAACTTCAGCACCCATTCTGATAGCTTCGCTAAAAGTCTCAGCACCCACAGGCATAATCATAAATTCCTGAAAATCGATGCTATTATCAGCATGAGAACCACCATTAAGAATGTTCATTAGTGGAATAGGAAGAGTATTCGCATTTACACCACCAACATATCTATATAATGGTTGATTAGTTTCAAGAGCAGCAGCATGAGCAACAGCAAGAGAAACACCTAACATAGCATTAGCACCAAGCTTAGCTTTGTTTGGGGTACCATCAAGCTCAATTAATTTTGCATCAATATCATTTTGCTCTGTTACAACATAACCAATTAATTCATCAGCAATGATTGTATTCACATTATTCACAGCATTAAGAACACCTTTACCAAGGTAAACGTTCTTATCTCCATCTCTAAGCTCAACAGCTTCATGAACACCTGTAGAAGCACCAGAAGGAACAGCAGCACGGCCGATGTTACCATTTTCTGTTATCACTTCTACTTCAACAGTTGGGTTTCCTCTTGAATCAAGGATTTGTCTAGCGTGAATATCAACAATTTGGCTCATAACTATAGAATTTAAAGTTATCGTTTATAGGACAAAAAAAAGGATAAAGTGGTAAACACTTTATCCTTGATTTAGCCTAGAATCAAATATTATTTATCTTCGTTTGATTTCTCTTCAGTAGTAGTAGCTTCAGGAGTTGTTTCAACAGCAGGAGCTGCTTCAACAGCTTTATTTCCACCACGACGGCTTCTTCTTGTCTTAGCTTTCTTAGCAGTCTTATCAGCAAGAAGATTTTCATTATAATCAACTAATTCAATCATTGCCATTTCAGCATTATCTCCTAGTCGATTACCAAGTTTTATTATTCTCAAATAACCACCTGGACGATCAGCAACTTTAACTGAGATCTCTCTAAAGAGCTCAGTAACTGCAAATTTATCTTGAAGATAACTAAAAACAACCCTTCTTGAATGAGTAGAATCATCCTTAGACTTTGTAATTAATGGTTCAACATATAGTCTAAGAGCTCTAGCTTTAGCTAAAGTTGTTGTAATTCTTTTATGAATAAGAAGAGAAGAAGCCATGTTGGCAAGCATGGCCTTTCTATGGGCGCTCTTTCTACCTAAATGATTGAATTTCTTTCCGTGTCTCATTTCAATTAATCCTTATCTAATTTGTACTTTGAAACGTTCATTCCAAACTCAAGTCCTTTAGATTTAACAAGATCATCTAACTCAGTTAAAGACTTCTTTCCAAAGTTTCTGAATTTGAGTAAATCACTTTTGTTATAGGCTACTAATTCTCCTAATGTTACAACATCTGCAGCTTTCAAGCAATTTAATGCACGAACTGAAAGATCTAAGTCTAAAAGTCTTGTCTTTAACAGCTGACGAATGTGTAAGGAATTCTCATCAAATTCTTCAGTTACTGATTTTTCATCAGAATCTAAAGTTATTTTCTCATCAGAGAATAACATAAAATGATGGATAAGGATTTTTGCAGCTTCTTTAAGAGCATCTTTAGGATGTACTGATCCATCTGTATCAATATTCATGACTAATTTTTCATAGTCAGTTTTCTGCTCAACTCTATAATTCTCTATTGAGAATCTAACATTCATGATTGGAGTATGAATAGAGTCAATAGCAACCGTACCAATAGGAGCATTTAGATCATTATTTTCCTCAGCAGGTACATAACCTCTTCCTTTCTTGATAGTCAATTCAAGAGAAAGATTTACTGAAGGATCCATGTTACAGATAACTACATCAGGATTTAAAACCTCAAAAGAAGACAAGAATTTATCTATATCTCCAGCTCTGAAAGAATCTTGTCCACCTATAACTACATTTACCTTTTCACTTGATTCCGTTTCAAGCTTTTGTTTAAATCTAATTTTCTTAAGATTGAGAATAATCTCGGTAACATCTTCAATGACACCCTCTATAGTGGAAAATTCATGAACGACACCCTCAATGTTTACAGAGGTAATCGCATAACCTTCCAACGATGAAAGGAGGATTCTTCTCAGTGCATTACCGATAGTAATTCCAAAGCCTGGCTCTAGGGGACGAAATTCAAATATTCCTTTGAAGTCGTCTGCTTCGTTCATAATAACCTTATCCGGTTTTTGAAATGCTAAAATTGCCATAAACAGTAGGTGTTAGAGGGTTAACCAATCAGATTGTACTATTACTTAGAATATAATTCAACTATCAATTGTTCTTTAATATTCTCTGGAATCTCTTCGCGAGTTGGATAATTAAGGAATCTTCCTGTATATTTTTCACTATCCCACTCAACCCAAGAAAACTGAGAACTACGAGAAGCAAGTGAATTAGTGATAGCTTCTAACGACTTAGATTTCTCACGTACACCTATAACATCGCCTATTCTTACTGAATAAGAAGGGATATTAAGAATCTCTCCATTAACAGTAATATGACGATGAGAAACTAACTGTCGTGCAGCTGCTCTGGTAGGAGCAATTCCCATTCTAAAAACAACATTATCTAAACGAGACTCACAAAGTTGTAGAAGATTTTCACCAGTAATACCTTTTCTTTTAGATGCTAATTTAAAAATATTTCTAAATTGCTTTTCTAATATTCCATAGGTATACTTAGCCTTTTGCTTTTCTAGTAACTGAATACCATATTCAGAAGTTTTCTTTCTTCTTTTTGATGCTCCATGTTGTCCTGGAGGATAACTACGTTTTTCGTATGATTTATCTGGTCCGAAGATCGGATCCCTGAATCTTCTAGCTATTTTGGTTTTTGGACCTATATATCTTGCCATGATAATTACTATAATCTAGATAGTGAATAAAAAAATAATTAAACTCTTCTTCTTTTAGGTGGACGACACCCATTATGCGGTAATGGAGTTACATCATTAATTTCTGTCACCTCAATACCTGATGTATGAAGAGTTCTAATAGCAGACTCACGACCAGACCCAGGACCTTTTACAAAAACTTTCACTTTTCTCAAGCCAAGATCGTAGGCAACTTTGGCACAATCTGCAGCTGCTTGTTGTGCAGCATAAGGAGTATTCTTTTTGGAACCCCTAAAACCCATTTTCCCTGAAGAAGCCCAAGATATAACTTGACCTGTTGAGTTAGTCAGAGAAATAATAATATTGTTAAAAGAGGCACTCACATAAGCTCTGCCAACAGGCTCGACCTTAACGACTCTCTTTTTTGTATTTCTAGTATGTTTAGCCATAATAAAAAATGATTACAAAATCCTATCCAAATAAAATTGACTATTAATTATTTAGTAGCTTTTTTCTTGTTTGCGATGGTCTTTTTCTTTCCTTTTCTTGTACGTGCATTATTCTTCGTACTCTGACCACGAAGAGGCAAACCAATTCTATGACGAATTCCTCTGTAAGTTCCAATGTCCATTAATCGCTTAATGTTCATTTGAATTTCAGAACGTAATTCACCTTCTACCTTAAAGCTATCACCTATAATAGTACGAATGGATTTTTGTTCTTCATCAGTCCAGTCTTGAACTTTTTTATTAAGATCGATACCAGCTTCACTTAAGATCTTTTGAGCTGTACTTTTTCCAATACCAAAAATGTAAGTTAAGCTAATTTCTCCTCTTTTGTTATTTGGTATATCAACTCCAGCAATCCTTGCCATATTGTTTTATTTTTATAAATAACAATTAAATATTAACCTTGTCTTTGTTTGAACTTGGGATTTTTCTTATTAATCACATATAATCTTCCCTTACGTCTAACAATTTTACATTCAGGAGATCTCTTCTTAACAGATGCTCTTACTTTCATTTTAAAATTGGTAATTTATTTGTTTATAGATGATCCGAGGTTTAGCCTACACTACAAAAATGAAAATATTCATTTCAACCTCTTCATTTTTTTCTTTTATTACTTATATCTAAAAGAAATTCTTCCTTTAGTTAAATCATAAGGAGACATTGCAACTTTAACCTTATCACCAGGTAAAATTTTAATGTAATGCATCCTCATTTTTCCAGAAATATGAGCTGTAATAACATGCCCATTTTCTAATTCGACCCTGAACATTGCATTTCCAAGGCTTTCAACGACAGTACCGTCTTGTTCAATAGATGTTTGTTTTGCCATAATTTTATCTATTTTGGTTTAATACCTCTTCAATATATTCAAAGGTAGATAAGATATCAGCTTTACCTTCTCTTATTACAACATCATGTTCATAGTGAGCAGAAGGCATTTTATCAGCTGTTCTATAGGTCCATCCATCAGAATCCTGAATAACCTTACGCGATTTAAGATTGATCATAGGCTCAATAGCTAAAACCATCCCATCTTGCAACTTTATTCCAGTACCTTTTTTTCCATAATTAGGTACTTGAGGATCTTCATGAAGTGAACGGCCTAATCCATGTCCTACTAGATCTCGGACAACACCGTATCCAAAACTTTCAACATAAGACTGTATTGCAAAACCAATATCACCTATTCGTCGTCCTACAACTGCTTGTTCAATTCCAAGATAAAGCGATTTTTTGGTTCTTGATAAAAGATTTAAAATTCTCTCATCAACTTCTCCTACAGGAAAAGTGTATGCAGAATCACCATAAAAACCATTTTTAAGAACGCCACAATCAATTGAGACAATATCTCCATTGACGATTATTCTATCACCTGGTATTCCATGTACAACTTCATCATTAACAGACATGCATAAAGTTCCTGGAAAACCACCATAGCCCTTAAATCCGGGTTCAGCATTGTGATCCCGGATAAAAGACTCAGCTATAGTATCTAATTCCTTTGTTGTAACACCAGGTTTTATATTACGAGCAACTTCGGCAAGTGTCTTACCTACAAGTAATGCACTCTCCCTAAGTAACTCTATTTCTTCGTCAGTTTTAATATAAATCATCTGGCAAAGTTAGAAAAAAGTTTTACATTGCTGCAGGGGTTCTTCCCTTTATTCTACCAGACTTAGTCAAGCCGTCATAATGACGCATTAATAAATGACTTTCAATCTGTTGCAAAGTATCTAAAACAACACCTACAAGAATAAGTAAAGATGTACCTCCATAAAATTGAGCAAATGAAGCACTAACTCCGACTTTACCAACAATTGCTGGTAGGATAGCTACAATACCCAAGAAAATAGAACCTGGTAGAGTAATACGAGACATGACTCCATCAATGAAATCTGCTGTTTTCTTTCCAGGCTTTACTCCAGGAATAAATCCTCCATTTCTTTTCATTTCTTCTGCCATCTGGCTAGGATTAACTGTAATTGCAGTATAAAAATAAGTAAACAATACAATCAATACAAAGAATAGAAAATTATAACTAAACCCATTATAATTTAACAGGCCAGAAAAGAATCCTGAAGTTGTATCAGAAAATCCTACCAAAGTAATTGGTAAAAACATTATTGCCTGAGCAAATATAATAGGCATTACACCAGCAGCATTCACTTTTAAAGGAATATACTGTCTAACACCTCCATATTGTTTATTACCAATCATTCTTTTTGCATACTGAACAGGTATCTTTCTTGTTCCTTGAACCAATAGTATAGTCAATAAAATTACACAAACTAAAACTGCTAATTCAATAACAAAGATAACTAGTCCACCTCCTTTTTCTTCCAAACGAGAAACAAACTCACCAAATAAAGCAAATGGTAATCTAGCGATAATACCAATCATGATGATCAGTGATATACCATTACCTATACCTTTATCTGTTATTCTCTCACCTAACCACATAACAAACATGGTTCCAGCAACTAATATAATTATTGATGGAATAATGAAAGAGAATAAACTCGGAGCTGTTAAAGCTGGATCAAATGGAGCCGTTCCCCCTGGAGGAACTTGAGTATAAAGATTAGCAAGATAAGCAGATGCTTGGAAAGCTGTAATAACAACTGTCAACCATCTTGTTATCTGGTTTATCTTATTTCTACCACTCTCACCTTCTTTCTGTAACCTTTGAAAATATGGTACTGCCATACCTAGTAACTGCACAACAATAGATGCAGAAATGTATGGCATAATTCCAAGGGCAAAAATGGAAGCATTAGAAAATGCTCCCCCAGAAAAAGTATTTAACAATCCTAGTAGTCCATCGCTTGCCTGATTTTGTAAATCAGTAAGCATTGATGGATCAACTCCAGGAAGAACCACATAGGATCCCAATCGATAAATCAAAATAATTAATAGTGTATTAATTATTCTCTTCCTGAGATCCTCAATTTTGTTGATGTTTCTAATTGTCTCGATTAACTTAAACTTTTTCATCCAAATTAGATTTTTGTTGCTACACCACCTTGAGCTTCAATAGCCGCAACTGCAGAGGATGAAAAAGCATGAGCCTTAACCTCGAGTTTTACTTTTAATTCACCTCTACCAAGAATCTTAACAAGATCTCTTTTTGATACTAGGCCATTGTCAATTAAAACTTGAGGATCAATAACTGACAAGCTTTTCTTTTCAGCTAATGCCTGTAGTGCATCAATATTGATACCTCTATATTCTTTTCTATTTATGTTCTTAAATCCAAATTTTGGAACACGACGGTATAAAGGCATCTGTCCACCTTCAAAACCCATCTTTTGAGAATATCCGGATCTAGATTTAGCACCCTTGTGACCACGAGTAGATGTGCCTCCACGTCCTGATCCTTGACCTCTTCCGACTCTTTTTCTGTCTTTAACAGAACCTGCAGCTGGCTTAAGATTACTTAAATCCATTTTATTTCTATTAATATGTTCTCAATTAAATTTCTTCAATCTTCAAAAGATGCTTCACCTTTTCAAGCATTCCCGCAATTTGGTCATTAACAACAACCTCGCGTGACTGATGCATCTTTCGTAGACCAAGTGCCTCTAGAGTTCTCTTTTGGCGAAGAGGTCTACCAATCTTGCTCCTGATCTGTGTAATTCTTAATTTCTTCATTTTAAGGAAAATTAACCGTTAAACACTTTATTAAGATCTACGCCTCTAAGTTGAGCAATTGTATGAGGATCTCTCATTTTTGATAAAGCATCAATTGTTGCTTTAACAACTGAGTGAGGATTTGAAGATCCCTTTGACTTAGCAAGAACGTCTTTTACTCCAACACTTTCAAGAACAGCACGCATAGCACCACCAGCAATTACTCCAGTACCAGGGGCAGCAGGCTTAATAAAAACCTGAGCACCACTATACTTTCCTACTTGCTCATGAGGCACAGTGCCTTTCAATACAGGAACCTTTATAAGATTTTTCTTTGCATCATCGATTCCTTTCGCTATAGCAGAGGTAACTTCCTTTGCTTTACCAAGACCATGACCAACAACACCTTTTTCATTTCCCACAACAACAATTGCAGAAAAACTAAAGGTACGTCCTCCTTTGGTTACTTTAGTAACTCTCTGTATACCAACAAGCTTATCTTTAAATTCAATCTCGCTGGATTTTACTCTTTTGACATTCACGTTTGACATAGCAATTAAAATTTAAGACCTCCTTCTCTTGCAGCTTCAGCTAGAGATTTTACACGACCGTGATATAAATATCCATTTCTATCAAACACTATAGTAGAAAATCCTTTTTCTAAGGCTTTTTCTGCAATTAGTTTCCCAACCATTGCTGCCTTCTCTATTTTCGTACCATTGATTTCAGAAATAGATTTCTCAGCAGATGAAGCTGCAATAAGAGTTGCTCCAGCAACATCGTCTATTAATTGAACGTATATCTGCTTATTACTTCTAAAAACAGATAGTCTTGGTCTCTCAGCAGAACCACTAATCACCTTTCTGACTCTCTGCTTAATTCTGTTTCTTCTATATTCTTTTCTGTTTTTAATCGCCATCCTTGTAGGAATTTTAGCCTAAAGAGACTCTTAGGCTGATTTGCAAATAATATTACTTAGCACCAGCTTTACCAGCTTTTCTCCTAATCTCCTCACCAAGGTATTTAACACCTTTTCCTTTATATGGCTCAGGCTTCCTAAATGAACGAATTTTCGCTGCAACCTGGCCAACTAATTGCTTATCAAAAGAAGTTAGTGTAATTAATGGATTTTTACCTCTTTCGGTAACAGCTTCCACTTTAATCTCAGCAGGTAATTCCATAAATATATTATGAGAAAAACCAAGAGCAAGTTCAATAACTTGACCTTTTGCTTCAGCCTTATATCCAACACCTACAAGTTCTAAAACAATTTTGAATCCTTCAGAAACACCTTTTACCATATTAGCAATAAGTGATCTATAGAGTCCATGCATTGCTCTATGATGCTTCTGTTCAGAAGCACGCTCAACGACTAAATTATCTTCTTCTACTTTTATAGTAATAGCCGGGTTTACAGATTGTTGAAGCTCACCAAGTTTTCCTTTAACAGTAACCATATTACTGTCTGAAACTTTAACTTCAACACCCTGTGGAATGGCAATCGGTAACTTTCCTATCCTTGACATTTTTTACTACCCTTTTGATTAATTAGCTAACATAACATAAAACTTCACCACCAATATTAAGCTTACGAGCTTCTTTATCAGTCATAACTCCCTGAGAAGTTGAAAGGATAGCAACTCCAAGTCCATTAAGAACTCTAGGCAGATTATCTGCTTTTGCATATCTTCTTAAACCAGGGCGACTGATTCTGTCAATCTTATTGATGGCTGCCTGTTTAGTAACAGGGTGAAATTTAAGAGCGATTTTAATGATACCCTGAGGACCATTATCTTCGAATTTATAATTCAAGATATATCCTTTGTCAAAAAGGATTTTAGTAATAGCCTTCTTTATATTAGATGCAGGTATCTCAACAACTCTTTTGTTCGCCATTACCGCATTCCTGATTCTGGTCAAATAATCTGCTATTGGATCAGTATACATCTCTTTATCTTCGGTTTAGATTATTCTTTTTATTAACTACCAACTTGCTTTTCTGATACCAGGAATTAGCCCTTGTAGAGCCATTTCACGGAAGTTTATACGTGAAATACCAAACTGGCGCATATATCCTTTTGGACGACCAGTAAGCTGGCAACGATTGTGTAGACGAACCGGACAAGAGTTTTTAGGGAGCTTTTGCAACCCAACATAATCTCCAGCAGCCTTAAGAGCAGCACGCTTTTCAGCATATTTATCAACAAGCTTTGCTCTTTTGCGCTCACGCGCTTTCATTGATTCTTTAGCCATGACTTATTGCTTCTTTTGATTTTTAAAAGGTAATCCAAATTCTTTTAATAACGCTAAAGCTTCTTTATCTGTATTTGCAGTTGTAACAAAAGTAATGTTCATACCACTGATTTTGTTAATCTTATCGATATCAATCTCAGGGAATATGATTTGTTCAGTAATACCACAAGAGTAATTACCTTTACCATCAAAACCTTTGTCAGAAATACCTCTAAAATCTCTAACACGTGGAAGAGCAACAGAAACAAATCTGTCAAGAAACTCATACATTTTGTTTCCCCTAAGAGTCACACGAGTTCCTATAGGCATTCCTTTCCTCAACTTAAAGTTAGAGATATCTTTTTTAGAATATGTAGGTACAGCTTTTTGACCAGTAATCTGTGTAAGCTCTTGTACACCAGAATCAATAAGCTTTTTATCTGCAACAGCTGATCCTAAACCTTGGTTAATAGAAATCTTAACTAGCTTAGGAATTTGCATTGTACTCTTGTAATCAAATTGCTTCATTAAATTAGAAGCAACTTCTTCTGAATACTTATTCTTTAGTCTGGGTGAATAGCTCATTAGTCAATAACCTCCCCTGATTTTTTAGAATATCTAACTCTATTACCTTTATCGTCTACTTTTTTACCAGTTCTAGTAGGATTACCCTTAGAGTCAATTACCATAAGGTTAGACACGTTAATAGCTGCTTCTTGTTTAACGATACCACCTTTTGGGTTTTGTGAATTAGGCTTAGTGTGTTTAGACACTAAATTAACTCCTTCAACAATTGCCCTATTTTTAGCAACATCAACTCTGAGAACTCTTCCTTGCTGATCTTTAGAATCTCCAGCAATTACTTTTACGGTATCTCCTTTTTTAATATGTAGTTTCGTACGCATGATATTCGTTCCTTACTATTAAAGCACTTCAGGTGCTAATGAAACAATCTTCATAAATTGCTTATCACGTAATTCTCTAGAAACAGGACCAAAGATACGGGTTCCAATCATTTCACCACCTTGGTTAAGAAGAACAACTGCATTATCGTCGAAACGAATATAAGAACCGTCATTTCTACGTACTTCTTTCTTTGTACGTACTACAACGCCCTTAGTAACAGTACCTTTCTTAATATTTCCGGAAGGAATTGCACTTTTTACAGTAACTACAATTAAGTCACCAACAGAAGCATATCTTTTCTTTGTACCTCCAAGAACACGGATACATAGTACCTCTTTGGCACCACTGTTATCGGCAACAGCTAATCTTGATTCTTGTTGTATCATAATTACTTAGCTCTTTCAATGATTTCAACTAATCTCCAACATTTATTCTTGCTGAGCGGTCTTGTCTCCATTATTTTTACGGTATCACCGATATTGGCGTCATTCTTATCATCATGAGCCATGAAACGAGAAGTTTTTTTAACGAACTTACCGTAAATAGGATGCTTTACCCGCCTGCCGATTTCAACAACGATGGATTTATCCATCTTGTTGCTAACAACCAGTCCTATTCTTTCTTTTCTTAAGTTCCTTTCCATTGCAGATTACTTATTATTTTCGATGATTTCTCTTCTTCTAAGTTCGGTCAAAAGCCTTGCAATAGTTTGTCTGTAGGCTTTTATCTTATTTGGATTCTCAATAGGAGATACAGCATGATTAAGCTTCAGCTTGTTAAGTTGAAGCCTTTCCTCCGCTAATCTCTCCTTTAGCTCAGCTGTACTCAGCTCTCTAATTACTTCCTTTTTCATTTCCGTTAATTAGTTTCTTCAACGTAATCTCTTCTAGCTACGAACTTGGTTGTTATAGGTAATTTCTGTGCAGCAAGACGAAGTGCTTCCTTAGCTACAGACAAAGGTACACCTTCTATCTCGAAAAGTATTCTACCTGGAGTAACAGGAGCTACAAAATACTCTGGAGCACCTTTACCTTTACCCATACGAACTTCCGCAGGCTTTTTAGTAATCGGTTTATTTGGGAAAATGCGAATCCAAACCTGACCTTCACGTTTCATATAACGGGTAACTGCCTGACGAGCTGCCTCTATCTGGCGTCCAGTTATCCAGTGTTGTTGTAGAGCCTTAATTCCGAATGTTCCGAAGGCAAGTTGGTGACCGCGTTGAGCGTTACCTTTCATCCTGCCTTTCTGCATTCTTCTGAACTTAGTCTTTCTCGGCTGTAACATTATTCAAGTTATATTTTGAGATTAAAACTATTTCTTAACTATCTTCTCTTACCACGAGCATTTCTACGTGGAGCTTTATTTCCTTTAGAACTGCTTATTCCTGTCATTGGAACTAGTTCAGGTTTTCCAAAGATTTCACCTTTACAAATCCAAACTTTAATTCCTATACGACCATAAGTAGTATGAGCTTCTACTAATGAATAATCAATATTAGCTCTTAAAGTATGCAAAGGTATTCTACCTTCTTTATAAGTCTCACTACGCGCCATCTCAGCACCACCTACACGACCACTAATTTGAATTTTGATACCATCAGCACCAACTCTCATAGTAGAAGCAATAGCAGTTTTGATAGCTCTACGGAAAGAAATTCTTCCTTCAATTTGCTTAGCAACAGTAGTAGCTACAATCTCAGCATCAAGCTCTGGTCTTTTGATTTCAGATATATTTATCTGAATCTCCTTTTGAGTAAGTTTCTTAAGCTCTTCTTTTAGCTTATCAACTTCTTGACCGCCTTTTCCAATAATAATACCTGGACGAGCAGTAAAGATAGTAACAGTTACTAATTTAAGCGTACGTTCAATAAGGATCTTTGATATTCCAGCTTTTGCAAGACGAGCTTTTAGGTATTCACGAATCTTGTTATCCTCGATAAGTTTACCTTCAAAAGATCTTCCACCATACCAGTTAGAATCCCAACCCTTAATGATTCCCAATCTAAGACCTATTGGATGTGTTTTCTGTCCCATTTAATTTGTCCGCGTTAAATGTGATTATTGTTTTTCTTCAATTACTCTGTCACCTAAAATCAAGGTGACATGATTAGAACGCTTACGGATTCTGTGTGCACGGCCCTGTGGAGCAGGCTGAATCCTCTTGAGTGTACGACCTCCATCAACATAAACTTCTTTTACAAAAAGATTACTATCTTCAAGGCGTTGCTCTTTGTTCTTCTGCTGCCAATTACCTATAGCAGACTGAAGTAGCTTAAACAAACGACCAGAAGCTTCTTTTGGAGAATTCTCAAGTGCATTAAGCGCTAATTCAACATTCAATCCACGGATCATATCAGCAACTAATCTCATCTTGCGAGGTGAAGTAGGGCAGTTATTAAGCTTAGCAAAAAATTGAGTTTTTCTAGCTTTTTTATACTGCTCAGCTTTTATACGTTTTCTTGCTCCCATTATTTACGCTTTCTATTTTTTCCCTTTATCTTTACTACCAGCATGTCCTCTGAAAGTTCTAGTAGGAGCGAATTCACCAAGCTTGTGACCTACCATGTTTTCAGTAATATAAACCGGAATAAATTTATTACCATTGTGAACAGCAATAGTTTGTCCTACAAAGTCAGGAGAAATCATTGACGCTCTGGACCAGGTTTTAATAACGGTCTTTTTACCTGAGTCTATATTTGCCAGAACTTTCTTCTCCAATTTATAATGAATAAAAGGACCTTTTTTCAGTGAACGAGCCATTTCGATCAAATTTATCAGTTACCTGGAATTATTTTTTCCTTCTTTCTATAATATATCTGTTAGAATCTTTCTTTCTGGCACGGGTCTTATAACCTTTAGCAGGTAATCCTTTTCTTGATCTAGGATGACCTCCAGAAGAACGACCTTCACCACCACCCATTGGGTGATCGACTGGATTCATTGCAACACCTCTGGTTCTTGGACGACGTCCTAACCATCTGCTGCGACCAGCTTTTCCAGAACACTCAAGATTATGGTCAACATTCGAAACCATACCTACTGTAGCTTTACAAGCTTGAAGTATCATTCGGGTTTCGCCTGAAGGAAGCTTAATGATAGCATATTTTCCTTCTCTTGACATAAGTTGAGCGTAAGATCCGGCACTACGTGCCATTTTTGCTCCCTGTCCAGGTCTCAATTCAATATTATGAATTATAGTACCATAAGGGATATCACTCAATAATAAAGTATTACCCAATTCTGGGGCAACATCTTTACCAGAGATGATCTCTTGATTAACCTTTACACCGTGTGGAGCGATAATATATCTTTTCTCTCCATCAGCATAAACTACTAAAGCAATACGAGCTGTTCTATTAGGATCATACTCGATAGATGCGATAGTTCCAGGAACACCATCTTTATCGCGCTTAAAATCAATTACACGATATTTCTGCTTGTGACCACCACCGAGATATCTCATGGTCATTTTACCCTGGTTATTTCTACCACCTGACTTCTTCTTTGGAGCCAATAAGCTTTTCTCTGGCTGCGAGGTGGTAATATCATCAAAAGCACTGATCACTTTAAAGCGCTGACCAGGTGTTGTCGGTTTATATTTCTTTAAAGCCATTTATCCTTAAATATTGCTAAAAAAATCAATAGTTTGTCCTTCAGCTAATGTTACGACCGCTTTTTTAAATGCTTTGGTCTTACCAGTAAGAATTCCAGTCTTCGTATAACGTGATTTACGTTTTCCGGAATAATTCATTGTATTAATCTGGTCAACCTTTACGTCGTAAATTTCCTCAACTGCTTTTTTGATCTGCAGTTTATTCGCTCTTTTGTCAACGATAAAACCATAGCGATTCATTTTCTCGCTTATGGCATTCATTTTTTCCGTAATAACCGGCTTTATAATAATATTCATTGTTCCAGATTTAAGAGTTTTTTTAAGCAAACATTTGCTCAATAGCCTCAAATGAATCCTCAACGATAACAAGCTTTCTAGCTTTCATAATATCGTAAGTATTCAATTCTTCTGCTCTGATGATTTCTGCTCTTTGAACGTTACTAATAGAACGTAAGAAATTATTCTCTACCGCCTTAACTACAAAAAGAGTTCTCTCATTTTCTACGCTAAGAGCTTTTATCATAGCAACAGCAGCTTTTGTCTTTGGAGCCTCGAAGTTGAAAGCTTCAAGAACAAGAATATTATTATTCTGAGCTTTATAAGCAAGTGCTGACTTACGAGCAAGTCTTTTCACTTTTTTATTTAGCTTAAAATGATAATCTCTTGGCTGAGGACCAAAAACTCTACCACCACCTCTAAAAAGAGGAGACTTAATATCACCAGAACGAGCAGTACCAGTACCCTTTTGTCTTTTCAGCTTACGAGTACTTCCTGAAACCATATTACGCTCTTTTGAGCAATGAGTTCCTTGCCTTTTATTAGCTTGAATTTGTTTTACATCCAAGTAAATAGCATGGTCATTAGGTTCGACACCAAAGATATTTTCATTTAGTTGAACCTTTTTAGCAGTCTCTTTTCCTTCGATGTTACGTACTACTAACTCCATCTCTCAATTTTTAAATATGAATTATTCGCACCAGGAACAGAACCTTTCACAACTAAGATGTTCTTTTCAGGAACAATCTTTAAAACTTCAAGGTTTGTCATTTTAACCTTATCGCCGCCAGTTCTTCCTGCCATTCTCATACCTTTAAAAACTTTAGAAGGATAAGAAGAAGCACCTATAGAACCCGGAGCTCTTAGCCTGTTATGCTGACCGTGAGTTGCATCATTAACACCGCGGAAACCATGTCTTTTCACAACACCCTGAAAACCTTTACCTTTACTGGTTCCAGTAACGTCAACATACTCTCCAACTTGAAATTCTTCAACAGTCACAGCTGCGCCAAACTCTTTTCTTTCTTCAAATCTAGTAAACTCAGCAAGTAGTCTTTTTGGAGTAGTACTAGCTTTTTCGAAATGACCTTTTAAAGCTTTTGTGGTATGCTTGTCTTTCTTCTCTTCATACCCAAGCTGTATCGCCTCATAACCATCGATATCTTTAGTACGAACTTGTGTTACTACACAAGGACCTGCTTCGATAACGGTACAAGGAATACATTTTCCATTAGCATCATAGACGCTGGTCATTCCAACCTTTTTACCAATAATTCCTGACATTTTTCTTTATTTTATTTCCCTGCAAATTAGTCTATCACTATCAGACTTTAATTTCTACTTCTACACCACTAGGAAGCTCTAATTTCATAAGAGCATCAATAGTTTTTGTAGTGGTACTGTAAATGTCTAGAAGTCTTTTATATGAACTTAGTTGGAACTGCTCTCTTGACTTCTTATTAACAAAAGTCGATCTGTTAACAGTAAAAATTTGCTTGTCAGTTGGCAATGGTATTGGACCACTTACAACTGCTCCAGTACTTTTTACTGTTTTAACGATCTTTTCTGCAGATTTATCTACAAGATTGTGATCGTATGACTTCAGTTTAATTCTAATTCTTTGGCTCACTTTTCTTAAAATTATGAGTTTCTAAACGCAGAATTAACTAATAATTCCTTTAACTTTCTTTATCACTTCTTCAGTGACATTCTGAGGTGCTTCAGCATAATTGCTAAACTCAAGTGATGAACTTGCTCTACCAGAAGTAATGGTACGTAATGATGTAACATAACCAAACATTTCTGAAAGAGGCACTTTACATTTAACAACTTGTACACCGATTTTTGCCTCAATATTCTCAAGAAGTGCTCTTCTCTTATTCAAGTCACTAGTCACATCACCAAGATAATCATCTGGAGTAACAACTTCTACCTTAGCGATAGGCTCCATGATAACGCTCTTACATTTTTGTGCAGCAGACTTGAAACCAAGTTTTGCAGCCATTTCAAAAGAAAGTGCATCAGAATCTACCGCATGGTAAGAACCATCAAATAGTCTAACTTTCATGCTATCAATTGGGAATCCTGCAAGCACACCATTTTTCATAGCAGCCTGGAATCCTTTTTGAACAGCAGGAATAAATTCTTTTGGAATATTACCTCCTTTAACTTCATCAACAAATTGAAGTCCTTCAACTCCCTCATCAGCAGGTGAAAGTTCAAACTGAATATCAGCAAACTTACCTCTACCACCAGTTTGTTTTTTGTATACTTCTTTATGTTGCGCAGAAGCAGTAATTGCCTCTTTGTAAGCTACCTGAGGTGCTCCTTGATTACATTCAACTTTAAACTCACGCTTAAGACGATCAAGTAAAATATCAAGGTGAAGCTCACCCATACCTGATATAACTGTCTGACCAGTCTCTTCATTATTTTTGACCTTAAAAGTAGGGTCTTCTTCAGCAAGTTTAGCGAGAGCAAGAGAGAGTTTATCGATATCACCCTGAGTCTTTGGTTCAACAGCAACGCTGATAACAGGATCAGGGAAAGTCATTGATTCAAGAATGATTGGAGCATTTTGCTCTGTTAAAGAGTCACCTGTACGGATAGTTTTGAATCCTACCGCAGCTCCTATATCACCTGCCTCAATCTTCTTTAAAGGCTCTTGCTTATTTGCATGCATTTGCATGATTCTAGAGATACGCTCCTTCTTACCTGTATTTACATTATACACATAAGAACCAGCTTCAAGAGTACCACTATACACTCGGAAGAAACAAATTCTACCTACAAATGGATCAGTAGCAATCTTAAATGCTAAAGCACTAAATTTATCACTAGGATCAGCTCTACGCTCTAATGTCTCACCAGTATCTGGATCTTGACCAGCAATAGCAGGAACATCTAATGGACTAGGAAGAAATTTAATGATGTAATTTAAAAGCATCTGAACACCTTTATTCTTAAAGGCTGAACCACACATTACTGGAGTAATTCTCATCTCAGTTGTCGCCTTACGGATAGCAGAAACCATTTCCTCTGTAGAGATAGAATTTGGATCTTCCATAAATTTTTCGAAAAGCTCATCACTTTCCTCTGCAACACCTTCGATTAGCTTCAAGCGGTATTCTTCAACTTCATCAGTCATGTCTTCTGGAATAGGAATCTCTACGATTTCAGTTCCTTTAGAAGTATCATCCCAGATAAAGGCCTTATTTTGAATAAGGTCAACTACACCACGAAAATCCTCTTCAGCACCAATTGGAAGTGTAATTGGTACAGGATTACCACCTAGCTTCTCTTTAATTTGACTTACAGTATCATAAAAATCTGCTCCGGTTCTGTCCATTTTATTAACAAAACTTAAGCGAGGTACATGATACTTATCAGCTTGACGCCATACAGTCTCAGACTGAGGCTCAACACCACCTACAGCACAAAAAAGTGCTACAGCTCCATCAAGGATACGTAAACTACGCTCTACTTCAACAGTAAAATCAACGTGTCCTGGAGTATCTATGATGTTGATCTTATACTTTTCATTGTCTACATCCCAGAAAACAGTTGTTGCTGCAGAAGTAATGGTGATCCCTCTTTCTTGTTCTTGGACCATCCAATCCATTGTTGCAGCTCCATCGTGAACCTCTCCTAATCTGTGAGTACGTCCAGTGTAATATAGAATACGCTCAGTTGTTGTGGTTTTACCCGCATCAATGTGAGCCATAATCCCGATGTTTCTGGTATAATTAAGTTTTCCTGACATTTTCTTATCTTCCTTCCGCTACTTCTCTTTCTCTCTCAAAAATTGAGTTTCCTACTAATTAAAATCTAAAATGTGAGAACGCTTTGTTTGCCTCAGCCATTCTATGGGTATCTTCTTTCCTCTTGTAAGCAGTTCCTTCTTCTTTGAATGCTGCTACAATTTCACCTGCAAGCTTTTGAGCCATTGTTTTTTCATGGCGCTTACGAGAAAACTTGATAAGGTTTTTCATACCAATAGACTGTTTTCTGTTTGGGCGAATCTCAGAAGGGATCTGAAAAGTTGCACCACCAATACGTCTACTTCTTACCTCTACAGCAGGAGTAACATTGGTTAAAGCTTTCTTCCAAACTTCTAGTCCATCTTCCTTTGTTTTCTCAGAAACAATGCTAATCGCATCGTAGAATATTTCATAAGAAACATTCTTTTTTCCTGAAAACATAAGGTTGTTAACGAACTTAGTCACCAAAGCATCGTTAAACTTTGGATCGGGAAGAATAATCCTCTTTTTTGGCTTAGATTTCCTCATTACTAATTCGAACTTTCGCTAATTATTAATTACTTTTGCTTTGGACGCTTAGTTCCATACTTAGATCTTCTTTGCGTTCTACCTTCAACTCCTAAAGTATCTAGTGCTCCGCGAATAATGTGATATCTCACACCTGGAAGATCTTTAACTCTACCTCCTCTTATCATCACGATAGAGTGCTCTTGCAAGTTGTGACCTTCTCCTGGAATATAAGCATTCACTTCTTTTCCATTTGTTAGTCTTACCCTTGCCACCTTACGCATCGCAGAGTTAGGTTTCTTAGGAGTAGTAGTGTATACACGTACACATACTCCACGTCTTTGTGGACATGAATCTAGTGCAGGTGATTTACTTTTGTAAACCTGCTTCTCGCGTCCTTTACGTACTAACTGTTGAATTGTTGGCATTTTAAAACCTTAATTTGTTGTTATTTATCTTTTGCCTTTCAGCACTTTAATTGAGTGCGCAAAAGTAAAAAAAAATTCAAAACAAAAGCTTACATTTTAAAAATGTAGCACTTTTTTGCTTCATAAAATGATAGTGAAAGATATACGGGATTCTGATATATTGGGGGAGAGAGTCCAAAAACAATCCATCATTAGTCTAAATGTTGAACAATAAGCGAAAGACTAAAAATGAATGGCACCTATAACTGTTTCACCTTATCAGGTCCCTAAATAACTATGTTTTCTGCCTAATCTATTAAGATAACAGAACAACATCACTATTATTCCGGCCGCAAAAGTACTAAGCTTTTTTGTTAAATACAAATACTTTACACTCTTTTTTATAAAAAAAAACAAAATCAGGGATGATTTTAGCATAAAATATACATATAGTTAACTCTAAATACATGGATATATTTCATTATCAGAGATTTTAAAGAAATCCATAAGTAAAGTTAGATACCAAAAATATTTTAAAAAGAATATTATAAGCCTTCACAATTCAGTGAATAGATTCTCAAATAGGCTTCAAGGTAAATGGATTTAGTCTCAAGGTAAATTCAGTAGGCTTCAAGGTAAATGGATTTAGTCTCAAGGTAAATTCAGTAGGCTTCAAGGTAAATGGATTTAGTTTCAAGGTAAATTCAGTAGGCTTCAAGGTAAATGGATTTAGTTTCAAGGTAAATTCAGTAGACTTCAAGGTAAATTTCGCAGCTCTCTTGATTTTTTTGTGGTTTGCTTAAAGCAGAAAAAAGATTCGTCCCTATTGCCCAATTCTCTTCAAGTTCGTTTTGTTTATATTTTAGTTGTACAGGCAGTAGCATCCTATAATTATTCTTCTCCTTTTTAAGAAGATTATCAAGAACAGAAAGAAATATATTTATGTTATTAACAGAAATCCTAGAACCTGTTGCAGTTTCTTTTATAGATTCAGTAGTAATTTTATTGTAAGTTGGAATAGTTGGCTTGCTTCGTTTTATGCATAAAACACCCTTCTCCTTAAGTTTAAGGATCGCTTTCTTTAGAGAAGAAACAAAGGACTTATATCTTAATTTTAATTGCATCAATTAACAAAATATATCTTCTTTTTTATCTAAAACCAAAGTTAAGATAGCTTATAGATTTTAGCAAATTTTTATTAATGAAATTTAATGAAAAACATAGAAAAAAACATAGAAAGCTTCTTGTATATCACAAAATCATCTTGAATTTAATTCGCATATGCATTATTGTATAATTATGAGCTAACAAATAAACTACATTATGTTTTCATAATCGCTATCGTAAAAAGAGCTGACAATAAGCCAGCTCATAATCAATCAGAAGTTATTAACCTTATTTCAGGTTAAAAAAAAGCCAGCTCAATGAGCTGGCTTTATATTATATATCTAAATAAGAATTACTTCTTTTTCTTTTTAGAATTCTTTTCTTCTTCTTCAGGTTTTTCACCATGAACTTTATCTCCACCCATGAAGTCATAGGCTAATGGAGCAGCAGTAAATAATGAAGAATATGTACCAATAACAATACCTAATAACAAGGCAAATACAAATCCTCTAAGAACTTCACCACCGAACAAGAATATAGTGAACAACACTAGTAAAGTTGTACCAGAAGTATTGATTGTACGAACTAAAGTTGAATTCAGACCATTATTGATATTCTTTCTGAGACCTTTCTTAGGATATAAGTTTGTATTCTCACGAATACGGTCAAATATAATTACAGTATCATTGATAGAATAACCAATAATAGTAAGAATAGCAGCAATGAACGCCTGATCAATCTCAAGACTAAATGGAAGAAAACCATAAAATAGAGAGAATGCACCAATAGTGATTAATGAATCATGGAACAATGCAATTACACCAGCAGCACCATATTGCCATCTCTTAAATCTAAATGCAATGTATAAGAAAATCATCAGTAGAGAGAAAACAATCGCCCATAAAGCATCAGTACGAATATCATCAGCAATAGTAGGACCTACTTTCTGAGAGCTTAATACTCCAAGTAGTTTTTGAGTTTCATCACTATTTTCAGAAATAAATTCTTTTGGACTTAATGGAGTCTTGAAGTATGGTTTCAACCCATCATATAGTAAAGTAGAAACGATAGAATCTGCAGCTGGTCTCTCATCATCAATCAAGAAGTCAGTAGTGATCTTCACCTGCTTATCACTACCAAAAGTTTTAACTTCAGGAGCATCATTCTCAAATAAAGGAGTAAGATCTTCACGAATCTTATTAATATCAACCTTTTCATCAAAACGAACTACATAAGTTCTACCACCTTTGAAATCTACACCATAGTTAAGGCCTTTTATAAATAAAGAACCAATACCAACTACGATAAGAAAGATAGAAAGAATATAAGCTTTCTTTCTAGCTTTAATAAAATCAAAGTTTGCGTTTCTCAAGAAATCACGAGTCAAGTTACTATCGAAAGTAATATTCTTCTTTCTATTCAAGATACCACTGAAGATAAGTCTTGTAATAAAGATTGCAGAGAATAGAGAAGAAAGAATACCGATAATCAATGTAGTAGCAAAACCTTGAACAGGACCAGAACCAAATACATAAAGTACAATACCAGTAATCAGGGTAGTGATGTTACCATCAATAATCGCAGAATAAGCATTCTTATAACCATCAGTGATAGCCTGTCCAACACCTTTACCAATACGAACCTCTTCTTTAATACGCTCGTAAATAATCACATTGGCATCCACAGCCATACCCAGCGTAAGCACAATACCCGCGATACCAGGCAGTGTAAGTACTGCTTGTAAAGAAGCAAGAACACCAAAGATGAAGAATACGTTAATAATAAGTGCTAAGTTAGCAACCCATCCTGCTTTGTTGTAGAAGAATAACATGTATATCAATACAAGTACGAAAGCAAAAATGAATGAATATAAACCTGAACTAACAGCTTCTTTACCAAGAGAAGGACCAACTACAGCCTCTTCAATGATGTGAGCAGGAGCAGGAAGTTTACCAGCCTTAAGGATATTGGCCAAATCTTTTCCCTCTTCAACAGTCATACCACCACCAGAGATAGAAGAACGACCACCAGAGATTTCTTGGTTTACATTTGGATAAGAATAAACATAACCATCAAGAACGATAGCAATTTGGTTACCTACATTAGCACCAGTTAATCTTTTCCATGTGTTAGCACCAACAGAGTTCATGCTAAGAGTTACTTCAACACGACCATTCTGATCATAATCTTGTCGTGCATCAGTAATAACATCACCTTCCATAGAAGGACCACCATCACGGCCTTTCTTAAGAGCTACTAGCTCAAGATAACCACGATTATTATTATCAGCTTTAACAGTCCATGCTAACTCAAGATTTCTAGGGAAGATATTCTTCACTTTCTTAAGCATCGCATTCACACGAGCAGTATCCTTAACAGCAGCAAAACCTACTCTTGCGCTAGCATAAGGAGCTCCATTCTGAGAAACAGAAGGTTGCAGATAAGCCCATAAAGGATTTGTCTTAGCCATCTCTTCAATAGATGGTTGTGCAGGAGAAGCAACAGAATCATTAGCTAATTCAGCAATAAGGTCTTCTTCCTTTTTTGTAGAATCAACTTCAGCAGCTTCTTTCTTATCAGCAGACTTTAACTCTTCGTTAGAAGGAGCAATAGTTTCTTTAACTTCTGATTTTGCTTTTTCTTCGATTGCCTCAGCTTCTTCAGTGTTAGCTAATTTAGCATTAGCTTCCTGAAAATATGTAATAAGATCAGAAAACTTATATGTCTCATAAAACTCTAACTTAGCTGTTCCTTGTAAAAGTTTTCTTACACGGGCAGGATCCTTGATACCAGGAAGTTCAACTAAGATTCTTCCAGACTGAGCAAGTTTTTGAATGTTAGGTTGAGAAACACCAAAACGGTCAATTCTAGTACGTAGAATATTGAAAGTACGATCAAAAGCTCCTTTTACTTCTTGGCGAACGACCTTCAATACTTCAGCATTTGTAGAATTTGCTGTTATCTCTTTATCCTTAAATTCATATAAAAATATAGACGCTAATTTAGCATTAGGGTCAATTTCTTCATAAGCACGACCGAAAAGAGTAACGAAATCATCCTGACTATCTTTCTGAAGTTCTTTAGCTTTTTTTAGTGCTTTTACAAAAGTTGGATTAGTATTATTTCCAGCTAATGCTTTAATAATATCAGCAGTATTTACCTCTAAGGTAACATTCATACCACCTTTCAAGTCAAGACCAAGATTTATTTCTCTTTCTTTAACTTCCTGATAAGTATACTTTCTTATCAAGACATTCATTGCTGTTTGATCTGCTACAGAATCTAAATAATAGTTTTCTCTAGCTTTAGCAATTGAATCTATAAAATATCCTTCTAAATCTTTATCACCATTGGCAAGTTCCTTAGCTATTTCAAATGTCTTTTCGTCATTAGCATACTCCTTTGCATTAGATTCAACTCTAGATGCAAAGAATGTAAATGTTAACTGGAAAAGACAAACTACAGCAAGGGCAATTGCAAAAAATCTGATAGCTCCTCTGTTTTGCATTTGTCTTAAGTTATTAATTTTTACTTCGCTTTTTGAGGGGCAAAAATAGAATTTTATTTGGAATATAACAATCTTAAATTTATTTTAACCTTACTGATACTAACTGATTAATCAAATAGTATGTAAAAACATATCTTAGCAAAAGAAGATATTGTTACAACATCAAACAATAATCCATTAATCAATGCTCCTCATTTAGTAACCATCTCATTTTAACAGAAAAAGAAACGTTTATACATGGTTTATAATTACCAAGCAATCAATAATTAAAACTATATCTATCAACAACTTATAAATTTGCTTTTATCAACCTATTTAGTGAGAAACAAAGAAAATAAATGAGTCATAAAAAAATAGCCACCTTATATATAAGATGGCTATTTATTAAAAATATATATAATCTTTTAAGACTTATATTTTATCCATTTCCAAAGCTCTTTATACGAAACCTTTTTACCATACATTAATATTCCAGTACGATATATCTTCCCTGCTAACCAAGTTACAGCAACAAAGCCTACTACCATCAAGACCATAGAAACTATAAGCTCCCAGGTACTAACTCCAAATGGTATTCTAGCCATCATAACTACTGGCGAAGTAAGAGGGAACATAGACAGCCAGAACCCAACATTACTTTGAGGATTATTCATCACAGCACTTATAGAAATAATAGAGATAATAAGTGGTATAGTAATAGGAAGCATAAATTGTTGCGTATCTGCTTCATTATCTACCGCAGACCCTATAGCGGCAAATAATGCACCATAGATCAAGTAACCAAAAACAAAATAAAACAGGAATGAAAGTATAATTGAAGCTATAGGTATAGAATCAATAATCTCAAAAACTTTTGATGTCAATGAATTTGTCATTTCTCCAACCTCTGGGTTTACCATCATCCCAGTTGTTGATTGAACTTCTGCCATATCGCCAAAAGAAACAAAATGGGTAACAGCTAAATAGATTACAAAAGAAAACACAATCCACAAAATAAACTGAGTAAGGCCAACAAGACATATACCTATAATTTTACCCATCATCAATTGGAAAGGCTTAATCGAAGACACAATAACTTCAACAATTCTGTTTGTTTTCTCCTCCATTACACCTCTCATAACCTGAGCACCAAACATAAATATGAATATATAGATCAGGAATCCTCCTGCATATCCAAGCGCATAGTTTGCAGCACTAAAACTTTTTTGCTCCTCTCCTGCCTCATTTATCTTTAAAGTACTGATATCAACATTAGCCTTTATAGATTGTAAAATGGATGGGTCAATACCACTAGCACTAAGTTTAATTGACTCAATCTCTCTTTTCATAACTCCTTTGATATAATCAGTAGTTTGAAAAGGAACCTGTTTTTCTGAATAAATAATAGCCTTAGATGGAAGACTTACTTGTGTCTTGGGTATATAAAGCAGCGCAAAGTTATCTCCTTTCAAAAGAGAATCTTTTTGAGACTCTAAGCTTCCAAAGACATATTTGAATTTTGTATTATCATTTTCTTTAAACTTATCAAAAAACGCATTGCTCTCATCAAGAACAGCAATAACCTTAGGGTCGCTTTCTGTAAGTTTATCAATTAAGATTGGTGCTAACATCAATAATCCAATTAATATTGGACCTATTAATGTCATAACTATAAATGACTTTTTCTTTACTCGAGTCAGATATTCTCTTTGTATAATAAGTGAAACTTTATTCATATCAATATTTATAGCTGGTTATAAGGTATTATTCTCTCCTACTTTCATTATAAAAATATCATTCATACTAGGTAAAATTTCTTTTAATCCAAGCACTTGAGAATGTGCCATACAAGTTTCCAGCAGTTGGTTCGAACTGCAATCAGAAGGTAATTGTAAATTAATATTAATTAAGTCATTATCTTTAGATGTTTCAAGGACATTATATTTTTGACCTAATTGAGTCTCTAATTCCATAGGCATCTCAGACAATTTAATTTCAAATCTATTTTGCCTGTATTCATCCTTGATACTCTTTACAGAACCACCTAGCACCTTCTTGGATTTGTTAATTAATGCGATATCATCACATAATTCTTCAACAGAAGACATATTATGAGTAGAAAAGATAATTGTAGCTCCTTTCTCTCTAAGACCAAGTATTTCTCTCTTAAGAACATTAACATTTATAGGATCAAACCCACTGAAAGGCTCATCAAAAATCAACAGCTTAGGCTCATGAATGATAGTAGTCACAAATTGGACTTTCTGCGCCATCCCTTTTGAAAGCTCTTCAACTTTTTTATCCCACCAACCAATGATCTCTAGTTTATCAAACCATTCTTGAAGTCTTTTCTTTGCAGTAGATTTAGAAATTCCTTTCAATTGTGCTAAATAAATAGCCTGTTCACCTACTTTCATTTTTTTATAAAGTCCTCTTTCTTCTGGAAGATAGCCAATCATACCTATATGCTTCTGTGAAAGCTTCTCATCGTAAAATAAAAGTTCACCAGAATCAGGAGCAGTAATTTGGTTAATAATTCTTATTAAGGTTGTTTTTCCAGCACCATTAGGACCTAACAAACCAAAGATAGAATTCTCAGGTATTTCTAAAGACACATCATCTAATGCAAGATGATTAGCATACGCTTTAGAAACATTATTTACAGTAAATAGATTCTTCATTATAATTATATTAACAAAACGAGCCAAAGATAATTAAGCTTTTAATCATCTTCAACTCATATACATAAAATATATTCAAACATGAATAAGTCACAATTAGACAAGCATTCTGAAAATAGTTACAGAAACATTAAATAAAAAGGCCATAAACAAGATGTTTATGACCTTTATTTAAATCTTTTCAAGACAGAATCTAATTAAGAAAAGAACTCTCTCATTCTATCAAAATAGCTCTTGTCTTTAGCAGAAGGGCTTGGTTTAAAATTCTCTGATTCTTTAAGCTTTTCCAATATCTGCTTTTCTTCTTTTGACAGATTCTTTGGTGTCCATATATTGACAGTAACAAGTATATCACCTGTACCATAACCATTAATATCTGGCAAACCTTTACCTTTAAGTCTCAATATCTTTCCTCCTTGAGTACCTGGAGTAATCTTTACTCTTGCCTTGCCATCAATAGTAGGGATTTCAATAGTTTCACCAAGAGCAGCATCAGGTATACTTATATATAAGTCATATAACAAGTTTGCTCCATCTCTTTCAAGCTGAGGGTGACGTATTTCTTCAATAAGAACAATTAAATCACCAGGAATCCCACCTCGAGCAGCAGCATTCCCTTTACCACTTACAGACAACTGCATTCCTTCAGCAACACCAGCAGGAATTGGAATATTTATAATCTCTTCTCCCTTAACGATGCCATTACCATGACAATCTGTACACTTCTCTCTTATGATTTTTCCTTCACCTCCACAATTAGGACATGTAGAAGTAGTCTGCATTGTACCTAAGATAGTATTGCGTATTTGGGTAACCTGACCAGAACCATTACAAGTACCACAAGTAGAATAACCACTCCCATTCTTGGCACCTGTTCCACTACAAGTATTACAAGAAACGTACTTGTTAACTTTTATTTTCTTTTCAACACCTTTGGCTACTTCCTCAAGAGTAAGTTTCACCTTAACTCTAAGGTTACTACCTTTATTTACTCTTCTTCTGGATCCGGAACCTCCTCCAAAGCCACTGAAGCCACCACCAAAAGCACCTCCAAATATATCACCAAACTGGCTAAATATGTCTTCCATAGACATACCACCACCAAAACCACCGCCACCAGCAGCACCACCTACACCAGCATGACCATATTGATCATATCTAGCCTTCTTATCCCCATCACTAAGGATTTCGTATGCTTCGGCAGCCTCTTTAAATTTCTCTTCAGCATCTTTATCACCTTGATTTTTATCAGGATGATATTTCAACGCCATCTTTCTGTAGGCCTTTTTAATATCTTGTTCAGTTGCGTTTTTATCAACGCCTAATATTTCGTAATAATCTCTTTTTGCAGACATTTCACAGATCTTTATATACAGTAAATGAGATATTAACTACCAACTACTACTTTGGCGTATCTGATTACTTTACCATTAAGTTCATAGCCTTTTTCAATCTCATCAACAACCTTACCTTTCAGGCTCTTTTCTGGAGCAGGAATTTGAGTTATAGCTTCATGAAAATCTGTATCAAACTCTTTCCCTTTAGCTTCAATATCTTTAAGTCCTTCTTTATTCAATATAGACTTCAACTTATTATAGATTAAAGACATTCCTTCTTGTGCAGAACCAGCATCTTCATTATCTTGATTTTCCAAAGCTTGTAAAGCTCTATCAAAATCATCCATTACAGGCAACAATGAAAGAATTATCTTCTCAGAAGCATTCTTACTTAATTCAAGTTTTTCCTTGGCAGTTCTCTTCCTGAAATTATCAAACTCAGAATAAAGACGTAAGAATTTATCATTCAACTCCTGATTTTGAACTTTAAGTTCTTCAACAGGATCAATTTCATTAACAGTCTCTTCTTGTTTTTCCTCAACATTCTCTCCCTCTACAGCCTTTGACTGCTTTTTTTCTTCAGCATCTTTAGCCATTTCCTGAGCCTTATCAACTTTTGGCTCGCCTTTCTTTCTTGCCATATATAATAATGATTTTTCTTTTCGTAGAAGCTTATTAAATTAAGTCAGAATTCCTGTATCAAAAAATTTGCCATAAAGAGAAAACAGGACAATTTGTCATAATCAAAAGCAACATTACAGACAAATAATAAAGATGTCAGCCATTAATAAAGTAACAAACTTTGATTTCTGATAAGTTCTATCACAAATAACATAATATAATACCCTTAAAACAAAGAAAAGCTCAACAACAAATAGCTACTAGTCTATTCTTTCAATATCAGCACCCAAAGCTCTTAATCGCTTATCGATATCTTGATATCCTCTATCAATCTGGTGAATATTCTCAATAATACTAGTTCCTTTAGCAGAGAGTGCAGCAATTAATAATGCCACACCAGCTCTAATATCAGGAGAAGACATCGAAATACCTTTCAAAGAATACTTATTATTCAAACCAATAACAGTTGCTCTATGAGGATCACATAAGATAATTTTCGCACCCATATCAATTAGTTTATCCACAAAAAACAATCTGCTTTCAAACATCTTTTGATGAATTAAAACACATCCATTTGATTGTATTGCTATAACAAGCATTATACTAATAAGATCAGGAGTTAATCCAGGCCATGGAGCATCGGCAATAGTCATTATAGACCCATCCATAAATGAGTCAATTTTATAACTATCATGCTTAGGAATAAACAAATCTTTTCCCTTTTGCTCAATAGTAATCCCCATTCTCTTAAAGATAGTAGGTATTATTCCTAAGTCAGCAATATTGACATCTTTAATAGTTAAAGAAGATCTTGTCATTGCTGCCATCCCAATAAAACTACCAACTTCAATCATATCTGCTTGCAAGCGATGTTTGGTTCCTTTCAAAGAATCTATACCATAAATTTCAATAAGATTAGAACCTATACCTTTAATAACAGCACCCATAGACTGGAGCATCTTACATAATTGAACGATATATGGTTCACATGCAGCATTAAATATTGTGGTTTTCCCTTCTGCAAGAGAGGCTGCCATAATAAGATTTGCAGTACCAGTAACAGAAGCTTCATCTAATAATAGATATTTCCCTTTTAGGCGATCACAAGTAAGTGTATATATTAATTTCTTTTCATCAATTTTGAACTTTGCACCAAGCTCGATCAAACCTGTAAAATGAGTATCAAGTCTTCTTCTTCCTATTTTATCCCCTCCGGGATGTGGAATACTTGCATAACCAAAACGGCCAAGCAAAGCACCCATAATCATTACAGAACCTCGTAACTTACTCCCATGATTACGGTAATCTTCTGATTCAAGATATTCAAGATTAATACTATCTGCTTTAAAAGAGAAAACACCTGCTTCAACTTTAGTAATTTTCACACCCAAATAACCCAGAATCTCAATTAGTTTATTTACATCATGAATGTCTGGAACATTAGATATAATAACTTCTTCAGGTGTCAACAAACATGCACAAATCACTTGAAGTGCTTCATTCTTTGCTCCTTGAGGTGTTATATTTCCACTAAGGATCTTCCCTCCATTAATCTTGAACTTACTCATGCCTTACTTTAGATAAAAAACTGACCTTATAAAACTGAAGATTTCTATTTACGGATACTAGGTCTTCTTTGGTTGTACTGATTACTACTACTTGATTTGCCTCTATTAGAATCTGATGATGAACTACGTTTTTTTGTTTTCTTTAAAATCTCACTTGTAGAAGCTAATTTAACATCTTCAAAATCTAGTCTTTCATCAGATAATAGCTCTAAATGCTTTCTGATAAGCTCATCATTTACTGAATCTCTATTCCATGAAAGGTAAGATTTCTTCATATGATTAGCCAAGATATTAGTCAAAGCTTTCTTTTCTTCTCCTTCAGGAAATTCAATAGCTTTTTCTATCATAGAAACTAAATTCTTACCATAATGACGGAATTTAATTCTTACATTACTATAACTTAATCTTTCAGGCTTAGAGAAAAGTTCTTCTTTATTTGGAGGAGGGAATGGAGCATCGATATCAAGTCTAAAGTCGGAGATAATATGAAGATGATCCCATAGTTTATGCTTATAATCTCCTGACTCTTTTACTTGTGGGTGCATTTGAGCCATCACGTTTACAATAAAATAAGCAAAACGAGATCTTTTATCTCTGTCTTCTTCTGCTATTGCATATTCAATAAGTTTTTGAATATTTCTTCCATATTCAGGAATCATTAAGCGATTCCTTGTTGTATTATATTCCATAATTTCTATTTCTTACTTACAATATAATTATTACTCCTTATGATAGTAAATATCAAAATAAGGAGAATCTAATTTCTTTTATAAAACAAGAGTAATACTGATAGGTTCCTTGTTGCAAATATAGTATTTTTAAAAGGAAGTGGTTTAAAATCCAATATAAATATTAATGCTGACAAATTGATAATATACAATTTAGATAACAATATAAGCTTTAACAAAAACTCCTTTATATACTAAAGCACCTATTGATACAGCTTATTCTTATATTGAAACTACCACGTTAGTGTTTATATCTGTTTAAGTCATTCATTAACATGACCAAAAGGTGAGATTTTAGATTGTATCTCTTATAATGTAAAACAAATTTACTCATAAAGTATTATACTGACATCTAAAAACAAGCACTATATTGATAATGATTTTATGCCTCATACAATTTTGCAAACTTCAATAATAATTGCTTTTGTCCAAGAGCACTAAATGAAATAACCGCTTTTTTATTCGTTCCTTCACCTGAAACAGAGAGCACTTTACCTTCCCCAAACTTCTCATGTCGGACATTTATTCCTGTGACAATTTGTGACACAGCCAGACAATTAGAGCTCTTTATAATCTTTTTAGCATTATCAACCTTTGTCATTTTAGACAAGCGTTCATTCTTAAATCCAGAGAATCTTGAGTTAGCTCTTCTTTCCAATGGTGAATGATTACTCTGCTCTCCTCCAATATAATCAACAAACCTCTCGTCTATTTCCTCAATAAACCTACTCGACTCAGAGCATGTCAATTGTCCCCATTTGTAGCGATTCAATGCAAAAGAAAGAGCAACTTCCTTTTCTGCTCTTGTAAGTGCAACATAAAATAACCTTCTTTCTTCTTCAAGCTCTGCCCTTGTATTTAATGATAACATTGAAGGGAACAAATTCTCCTCAAGACCTGCAATAAATATATATGGAAACTCCAAGCCTTTTGATGCATGAATAGTCATTAAGGAAACCCACTCTCCATTATCTTTGTCTTTATCTTCAGCATCAGTATATAATGCGATATCCTCCATAAACTTATCCAGAGTAGTAAGTTCATCAGTAGACTCTGCACGTTGCTCACCAAATTCCTTGATAGCATTCAGAAGCTCTTCAAGGTTTTCATACCTACTGACTCCCTCTGGAGTTTTATCATCATATAATAACTTCGTCAGACCTGAAGACGATGCAATGTCCTTTGCAAGTTCATAGGCTTCTTTTAGTGATAATTGAGATTGAAACTTCTGCATCATTATCTTGAATCCCATTATCCTTTTTCTTGCTGTGGGAGTTAGTCCAGCCATTTGAAGCTTTTCTTCTTCTAAGGCATCCCAAAGTCTGATCTTATTATGATTGGCAAAAATAATAGCCTTGTCTAAACTTGTATTACCAATACCACGGGCAGGATAATTAATTACACGAAGTAATGCATCTTCATCATGAGGATTTGTAACCAACCTAAAGTAGGCAAGTAGATCTTTAATTTCTCTTCTTTTATAGAAAGACAAACCTCCAAAGATTCGATAAGAGATATTCTTCTTTCTCAATGCATCTTCAATACTTCTTGACTGAGCATTAGTTCTATAAAGAATGGCAAAATCAGAATCAGGCAATTGATAATTCATTTTCTTTTCAAAGATTGAACTTGCAATTATATTTCCTTCTTCTCTCTCATCACGTGCCTTATAAACCTTTATCCTATCTCCTTCATCATTAGATGTCCAAACATCCTTTTTGATCTGATCTTTATTGCACTTGATCACGGAGTTTGCAGCAGCAACAATATTCTTTGTACTTCTATAATTCTGTTCAAGTTTAAATATCTCAGCACTTGGATAATCTCGCTTGAAATTCAATATATTTTGAATATTCGCACCCCTGAAAGCATATATACTTTGAGCATCATCACCAACAACACAAATATTCTCATTATTGGCAGCGAGTTTCTTTATAATAAGGTATTGAGAATAATTAGTATCCTGATACTCATCAACAAGAATATATTTAAACTTTTCCTGATATTTTGTCAATACATCAGGGAAATCACGAAGCAATACATTAGTATTATATAGAAGATCGTCAAAGTCCATTGCATCAGCTTTGCGCAATCTTTGATTATAAACCTGATATAATTCACCTATTTTGGGCTTACCTGAAGCTGCATCTTGTTGACGCAATTCCTGATTTTGCAGATAAGCTTGTGCACTGATTAGATTTGATTTTGCTCCGGATATTCGTGATAAGATATGATTTGGAACATAAACTTTAGGGTCAAGATTATGATCTTTCAAGATCTTTTTGATCAGACGTTTTGCATCTTCTGTATCATATATAGTAAAATTTGAAGGATAATTCAGGCGGTGAGCCTCTTGTCTGAGGATTCTGGCAAATACAGAGTGGAAAGTTCCCATCCAGATATTACGAGCTTCTCCCCCAATAAGATTCATTATACGCTCTTTCATCTCTCTTGCTGCCTTATTTGTAAAGGTCAGTGTAAGGATATTAAAAGAATCCGCTCCTTGTTGAAGTAAGTATGCTATTCGGTATGTCAACACTCTGGTCTTTCCAGAGCCAGCACCAGCAATAACCATTGATGGACCTTCTTTCTGAATTACCGCATCTCTTTGTGCGTCGTTAAGTTGGGCTAGTATATCTTTCACGATTTTTTCTCCTTCAAATTTAGCGCAAATGTACAGATTTTTATCAAAGCTCTTTTTCAAAATAAGAACATTGTATTTGCCAAGAAAAGAGATTCAGATAAACTTCTCGGACTTTTTCACAGACTTCTCAGACTTTTTCACAGACTTCTCAGACTTTTTCACAAACTTCTCGGACTTTTTCACAGACTTCTCCGACTTTTTCACAGACTTCTCCGACTTTTCCACAAACTTCTCGGACTTTTTCACAGACTTCTCCGACTTTTTCACAGACTTCTCCGACTTTTTCGTGAAAAAGTCCGACATTTTAAACAAAAAGTCCGACATTTTTGGGAAAATGTCGGACTTTTTTCATGAAAGATAAAGAGTAAATAGTTTACTCTTCTGTAATTTTGTCAACAAGCTTAGGTTCTGCTTCTTGACTTTCTTTCTCGAATTTACAGTAATCTAACTCTTTTTGAAACAAACGACCTGGACGGAATGAGACTTTCAGTCCTTTGAAATTACTACTATTGAAGTCTTTTTCTTCTTCAACACCTTCACTTCTTCCTGTAACTCTGAAGCTACCGAAATCACCAAGGTCAATAATATGTCCATCAGCTAGATGTTTTGGGATAACTTGTAGGAAACCTTCGATAGTTGCCAGAATATCCATAATGTTAAGGCTGGATCTATCGGCGATTTCTTCTGAGATAAATCGTGGATCTTTACGTCCACTTGTAATAATTGAGCCATAATATTTGACAGGGCTAGAAGGATTACTTGGATTCTTTCTTTGAATCACCTTATACTTGATTGACATTTGTAAAGATTTAGTTAATAAAAAATATGAATTATCTATACAAAATCCCCTGTTTACACACTATGCAATTTATAATAATTATATATATCACACAAGAAAAGTCTATATTTTTATAATAGAAATAAGAAATACACAAACACATCAAGTAGAATATAAAAAACAAACCCAAGACTATAAGCCAATTACATAAATCGACGATTAAAACAAAACCTTACATTTTTCTTATTTTCAACTTAAACAAGGAATAGAAAATCAGTATTTATATAAAAAATCATTCGACTTATATTCCTTTATTCTAGGAGAAATATCTATTATCACTTTCTTTTACAGCTATAAGAACACTACAAACAGAACATAATAAAAAACAAGGTGTCAATTATCTTGTATAATAACTAACACCTTGCTTCTAAATAAAAGTCAAACTCAGTTTGATATATCTTCTAACTTCTCTTATAAGATCCCCTTCTCATTGAGAAGAGTTTCCATTTCTTTTTGAAGTTCTAATGCTTTTCCACTTGCTACAGCAGCAAAATCCTTATCAGTACTAGCATAAATAATACCTCTGGAGCTATTCACAAGTAGGCCACATTTATCATTCATTCCATATTTGGCTACTTCAGACAAGCTACCTCCTTGTGCACCAATACCAGGAACAAGCAAAAAGCTATCAGGAATTATGCTTCTTATATCTGCAAGCATGTCAGCCTTTGTAGCACCAACAACATACATAAGCTGATCTTCATTACCCCATTCTTTAGACTTCTCAAGTACCTCTTCAAAGAACCTTTTACCAGTCTCTTGGTTTTTCAGGAACTGAAAGTCAAATGCTCCTCCATTAGAAGTTAAAGCCAAAAGGATAACAAACTTACCTTCATACTTGAGGAAAGGTAAAACAGAATCACTACCCATATAAGGAGCTACAGTTACAGAGTCAAAAGACATGGATTTAAAGAAAGTATCAGCATATTGTTGTGACGTATTTCCTATATCTCCCCTTTTGGCATCTGCAATTGTAAAGACATCGTCTTTAAATTGATTCAAATATTCGATTGTTTTTGAAAGACTTTTCCATCCTTCAACACCTCTGCTTTCATAGAAAGCAATATTAGGTTTGTATGCAACAGTATGATCTATTGTTGCATCAATAATCTGTTTATTAAAAGCAAATACAGGGTCTTCTTCTGATAATAGATGCTTAGGGATCTTGTTTATATCAGAATCTAAGCCCACACATAAAAAAGACTTTTTACGTTTGATCAGTTGAAATAAGTCATGACTATTCATCACCAAACTCAGCTTTTAGTTTTTCGGCATTCTCTGCCAATTGTAACTTATCAATAAACTCTTGAATATCGCCACCAATAACATCATTCAGGTTGTATACAGTAAGGCCAATTCTATGATCAGTCACACGACCTTGAGGCCAGTTATATGTACGAATCTTTGCAGATCTATCACCAGTAGAAACCATAGTCTTTCTCTGAGACGTAATCTCATCTAAATACTTTTGATACTCCATTTCATAGATACGAGAACGAAGTACCTTCATTGCTTTCGCAAGATTCTTGATCTGAGATTTCTCATCCTGACAAGTAGCAACAACACCGGTAGGAACGTGAGTCAAACGAACCGCAGAGTAAGTAGTATTTACAGACTGACCACCAGGACCACTAGAACAGAATATATCTTTTCTGATATCACTTTCCTTTAATTCAATATCAAATTCTTCGGCTTCAGGGAGAACAGCAACAGAAGCAGCAGAAGTATGGATTCTTCCTTGTGTTTCTGTCTTTGGAACTCTCTGTACACGATGTACACCAGACTCATATTTCAGTAGACCATAAACGTTTTCACCACTAACATTTAAGATTACTTCTTTATAACCTCCCATTGTTCCTTCAGTGACATCAACAACTTCAGTTTTCCAGCCTTTAGATTCACAGAACTTTGTATACATTCTGTAAAGATCACCAGCAAACAAACTAGCCTCATCACCACCAGTACCAGCACGAATTTCAAGGATTGCATTCTTATTATCAGCAGGATCAGAAGGGATCATAAGAAGACGAATCTCTTCTTCCATAGCAGGAATCTTATCAGAAAGCTCTGTTAATTCCTCTTTAGCCATAGCTTTAAAATCCTCATCAGTCTCCTCAGCAATTACCTGTTTTGCAGATTCAATGTTATCTAAAGTATTCTTATATTTTTTATAAGCTTTAACAACAGGCTCAAGTTCTTTATAATCTTTATTTAGCTGAATAAACTTCTTCATATCGGCTTGGTTAGCCGGGTCATTCATTTGCTCAGCAATTTCTTCCCATCGCCTTTTTATAGCTTCTAATTTATCAAGCATTTTCTTCTATTTTTTGAGGTGCAAAGGTAACATATTTTAAGAATATGAATATTCACATATAATTAAATATAAATTGATTGATTGAATAGAAATGTATTTTAATGTGATAAGTTTAGACTTACTTTATAAACGATATTCTATATAAAATGACATTTATAATATTATATATTGTATTATATGCTGAAAGAAAGGCTAAGAATAATGATTATTGAGAAAAAATATTAAACACAAGCATTATTTAACTCTTGATACTATTCGATATAAAATAAATTATACTTTCAAGAAAGAAGGACTTAAATAATAAAAACATTTTTAATCCAAAATAATAACCTTAAAAATATTTTTTTATTAAAAAATATAAATCCTTTAACAATCTCAAAAGTATAATTTAAACTAATTTGTAGATTTTAATTTTTGTGTTGTTAACTATTCATCAACACTCCGCAGATTTCGATCATTATCTAAATATCCGAAAAACAATTTTTGCTCTCCGTCATATTCAAACGTTCGTCTAATTCTATTATAACTTATTTTGGCTCCGCTCTCCCGAAGAAGATTAAGATACAAATACAATGTTGACTTTGAAATGCCAAGCTTTTCAGAAAATTCGATGTAATTTCCAGTGGATTTTAAGTTTATCATCGAGTCCATTCTATATAGAAAATCTAATATAGTGGAAAACCTAATAATCATAAAAAATATAAGTTTGTTAGGTTTATACTAAAAAAATTAAATTCATTTTAACTAAAAAAGTTTAGTATTATTTCCTTAATTATTTTTCAATAGTGCAATTTTATAAAAAAAATAAATATCACACAAGAGAATATGCCTTAAATAGTACAAAAATTTAAAAAAACTAAAACTAATTGAGGCCATGCATCTATTTTTTCAGCTAATATATATTATAATAACAAAGTTGTTAACCTAACATGTATTTATATAATATGATTTAGATCTATATGTTATTGAATATTACAATAACTTCTATTTCTGAAAATACTTATTAAATTTGCTAAATATAAAACTTTACAAGATGACCCTGATTTTTCTTGATATTAGTGGAGGCGAAATTCTTTTGATTCTTTTAGCCATTATTATTGTATTTGGACCATCTAAGATTCCGGAGTTTGCCAAGAAATTTGGGAAAGGTATGGCAGAAATAAAGAAAGCTTCAAATGATATTCGATCAGAAATCAACAGTGAAATAGAAAAACTAGACCATACTGAAAAAGACAATAATAACCCAAAGGAAAACCAGTCGAACCAAGAATAAATAATCCGATTTTATAATCGTTATATTAAATAGTAAAATCATTCTAGTATATAAGAATAAGAACATATTATGAGGTTTATAAGAATCATTGCTTTAATGGTGTTCACAATCAGCATAGCAGCTTATAGTTGTTCAACTAAAGCGCTATTGAAAGCTGGGGATGAAGCATTCTCAAAGAATCAATACCAAACAGCTATTGCAAAATATAAAAAGGCTAACTCTAAAGCTAAAGACAAGGAAGAGAAAGATGACATTAATTACAAACTTGCAGAGAGTTATCGACTTACTAATGAAAACAGAAGACTTCCTTCTATTTATAAGAGGCTTATAAAAAATGAGTACGATAAGAAAAAGCCTGAAATAAGACTTTATTATGGTGATGCCCTAAAAAAACAGCAGAAGTATAATGAAGCTTTAGAACAGTATGAGGCTTATAAAAAACTTCGTGATGAGGATTCCCGAGCACAATATGGTATTGAATCTGTTAAGCAGGAAAAAGAATGGAATAACAACCGCTCTAAATATACTGTAAATCGTATAAAAGATATTAGCTCCAAACAATCAGATTTTGCTCCTTCTTATTATAATAGTACTCATACTGAAATTATCTTTACTTCTACAAGAGAAGGAGGTAAAGGAAAAGAAAAAGATGCCTGGACAGGACAAAATTTTAGCGACTTATATACTGCAAAGAAAGATAGGAAAGGAGAATGGAGTACTCCTATCCCTCTTGATGAGGACAAAATCATTAACACAAAAGCTAATGAAGGAAGTCCTTTCTTGAATAAGAAGTTCAATAAGCTTTATTTTACAAGATGCCCAACTAAGAAATCTCAAGAAAGTGGTTGTATGATAATGGTTTCACAGAGAAATGGTCGTGCTTATGGTGAACCTAAAAGAGTAGAAATAAATGGTATTGACACTCTTGATGTTGTAGGACATCCTACTTTATCTGATGACGAGCGTATAATGATATTCTCTGGAAAGCTCAAAAATAACATTGGCATTAACGACTTATATATAACTACAAGAAAAAGTAAAAACGATAAATTTATTCGCCCTCAGAATATGGGACCTGTTATCAACACTGAAGGTAAAGAAGTTTATCCTTTTCTCAAAAATGATACTACCCTATATTTCTCAAGTAATGGACACCCCGGCTTAGGTGGATTAGATATATTCGTAACTTATAAAAGAGAAGACGGATCATGGACTATCCCTCAAAACCTTGGAGCACCAATAAATTCTGCTGGCGATGACTTTGGAATAACTTTCAATAGAGATAGTGATAATGACATGGGATTCTTCTCCTCTAACAGAGATAATAGAAGAGGTTTTGAAGATATATATGAGTTTGTAGTTCCTCCTCTTGAGTTTACTATTTCTGGAACAGTGAAGAATAACAGATCTTTACAATATGTTGAAGGTGCAGAAGTAAAATTAGTTGGATCTAATGGAGCTGTTGCTACAACAAAAACCAATGATAAAGGATTTTATACATTCGGTAAAAATCAAGTATTACCAAATACTTCATATGAAGTACTATTCTCTAAACCTGATTTCTTCAATGCAAAGGCTGTAGAAAACACTATTGGTTTAGAAGGAGGAAAAGACTTTACTATGGATCAAATGCTGATGCCTATTCCTAATGGTACTGTAGTCCTTCCTGAAATCCTTTACGATCTCGGAAAATGGGATCTTAAACCTCAATACGAAGATTCTCTTCAAGGCCTTATCATGACATTAGACCAAAACCCTAATGTAAAGATTGAGCTTGCTGCTCATACTGACCCTAGAGGTTCTACAGAAAGTAATGATTTATTATCACAAAGAAGAGCACAGTCTGTTGTTGACTATCTTGTTCTTAGAGGTATTGATCCGGGAAGAATGATCGCTAAAGGCTATGGAGAACGCGTTCCCATAAGACTAAGTAAAGACATTACAAAAGATGGATTCTTATTCAAGAAAGGTACTGTATTAGATGAAGCTCATATAAACAGAATCAAGAATAAGGAGCAAAAAGAGTTAGCTTATGAGATGAACAGAAGGACCGAGTTCAAAGTTCTTAGTAGAAATTACAGTGGTGAAGGTAATAATAGTTCCGGAGTGGAAATAATTACTGATATCAACACCAATGAGGTTCCATTCACTACTCAGGAAAAAACTGGTATCATCATTATACCTATAAATATAAATGGCTATACTCAGGATTTCTACTATGAAAAGATCTCCTCTCCTTCTGTAAGTTTAGATGCTGCAAAAGAATGGCTTTCTAAAGGGATTATAGGCAAAGACAACTTTGGTGAAAATGCAGAAAAGGCTTTAGCTAATGGTACTGTAGCTAATAATTCTACATTTGTTGTTCCTGAACTTACTCTTGCAGGAAAAACAATATATGATGTTAAGTTTACTGTCAGATATAGACAAAAGAATCCTATAACGATTGGTCAGAAAGGTCTATCACAATTTGGTAAGTTCAAAATAGACAAAGCCAGTAAAAAGATTATATTCGATAAATAGAAATAAGATAAATATATTTAAAAAGGCTGTCCTGTGGGTCAGCCTTTTTTTAGGTATCAACTTCTCTTCTTTTATATTGAACTAATTTAAAAACTACCATTTTAAGATGAAGTAGGTTTTAAACTGATAATAACTTATTACGAAAAACACTTTACTGTCTTTCAGAGTCTTTTAAAAGCTTTTAGCTTAATTTACTTAGCATAAGTTATACATACATATAGGTAACTTTCAAACTACTTCATAACAAAGTTTCCAAATACTTATATCCTTATAAATCTAATTAGCTTATATAGAACTTGATTGTAAAAAGAATGAAGAAGAAGGACTACAAAAAAACAATAACAAAGAACATTAAAGCTAAGACGAACAGAACAGTTTCGAAACTTATCCCAAATACTTTTCCCCTAATAAGAATACTATATATACAAAAAAAAGAGCTACATCTCTGTAGCTCTTTATATATAAAGAATAATTCTTATCTCTATTTTGCAAAGTTAATTGCTCTGGTCTCTCTAATTACAGCAATCTTTATCTGACCCGGATATGTCATCTCTTTCTGGATCTTTCTTGATAACTCATAAGAGATCTTTTCTGCATCTACATCAGAAACTTGATCAGCAGCAACAATAACTCTCAATTCTCTACCCGCTTGGATAGCATAAGTCTTCAACACACCTTCATATTCTGTAGCCATTTCTTCCAGCTTATGCAGACGTTGTATGTAAGCTTCTACAACTTCTCTTCGAGCACCAGGACGAGCACCAGAAATAGCATCACAAACCTGAATAATAGGAGCAATCAAAGAATTCATTTCTATTTCATCATGGTGAGCTCCGATAGCATTAACAATCTCTGGTTTCTCTTTATGCTTTTCAGCTAATTTCATACCTATAACAGCATGAGGAAGCTCTGGCTCATTATCAGGAACTTTACCTATATCATGTAACAATCCTGCTCTTTTCGCTTTCTTCGCACTCAATCCCACTTCAGCAGCCATAGTCGCACTTAAACGAGCTACTTCAACAGAGTGTTGTAATAAGTTTTGACCATAAGAAGATCTGTATTTCATCTTTCCAATCAACCTTATTAGCTCTGGATGCATATTATGTATGCCAAGGTCAATGATAGTTCTCTTACCTGTCTCTACGATATCTTGTTCAACCTGCTTTTTAGTCTTAGTAACGACTTCTTCAATACGTGCAGGGTGAATTCTTCCATCAGAAACAAGCTTTTGTAAAGCCAAACGAGCAATCTCTCTTCTTACTGGATCAAAACCAGATAATATAATTGCTTCAGGAGAATCATCAATAATAATCTCTATACCTGTCAATGCTTCCAAAGCACGTATGTTACGTCCTTCACGACCAATAATACGCCCTTTTATCTCATCACTCTCTATATTAAATACAGATACAGTATTCTCTATCGCATGTTCAGTAGCAGTACGCTGGATGGTTTCAATGACTATCTTTTTAGCATCTTGATTAGCAGAAAGCTTAGCTTCTTCAACAATATCCTTTATCTGAAGCATCGATTCATTCTTTGCTACATCAATCAGACTATCTTTAAGCTTTTGCTTAGCTTCTTCTGCAGTATAACCAGAAATCTCTTCTAACTTCGCTTGCTGATTATTAATAGCATTATCAACAGTTTTTTGCTTCTCAGTAACTATCTCTAGCTGACTGGAAAGATTCTGTTTAAGCGTATTTAGTTCTTTATTTTTACGATTTACATCTTCTAACTTACCATTAAGAGATGATTCTTTTTGTCTTAATCGATTTTCTATCTTTTGAATTTGATTATTCTTCTCATTAATCAGCTTCTCATGTTCACTTTTTAGCTGAAGGAATTTTTCTTTAGCTTGAAGGATTTTATCCTTCTTTATCATTTCTGCTTGTTTCTTGGCTTCTTCAAGTATATGGATACTTTTCTTCTCTAAAGACTTTCTTAATAAAGTTGTTGCCAAGGCTATAGCTGCACCAAAAGCAACAATAGCTGTTATCACATAGAATATTATATTTTCCATAAAGGGCTTATCATTTAATGCTAGATGCTAGATCCAACAAAGCAGATAATAAAAAAACCCGCTAAATAGAGGTTTAGTAAACCCCAGTCGACATGTATAGGGTTGCCGAATTTTTCAAACGTCCACTGTCGCAAAAGCGAACCCTAAGGTTGAGGCCTGTTTTAGAAATCCTTGAGCTTTGACCCTAATTTTTGTAATGTTGAGTTTACAAACAGATCATTTAGCGGGTATATCTTAGTATTTTAAAGAACTCTTATTTTTATCCCCAAGTTGTTGAGACAAGACGTTATCAATATCATTAAGCCTATCAAATACCTCACTCTTGTGTCGACCATTAACACCTTCTTCTCTAAGTGCACTACTAGCAAATTGTAGTACTAACATCGCCAACAAATCTTGTTTATCTTTAAAGGCGTAGCTTTGCGAATAGGCAATTAACTTTTCCTCAACTAACTCAGCTGCTTTTCTTATTACAGCTTCTTCACTTTTTTTCACAACCATTTTATATGGTCTGTCAGCAATATTCAGACTTAAAGTTATTTCTTCCATTTATAAGTCTCTTTAAATATTGGGGGATTAGTTTTCCATTACACCAATACAATGGTCTATATCTTCAACTAATCTATCTATCCTTTTTTTTACATCTTCTGCTTCACCTTCGGAACCAAGCACTCTTGCAAATTTTATTTTATTGACCTTATCTTTTAATTCAACAATTTGCGTTTCCTTTTCTTTTAATTCTGCTTGCAATTTCTGATTCATAGTTCTTAATGATTCATTTTCTGCAATAGTCTTACCATGAAGTTCTATCAACTTCATTAGTTTATATTCAACTCCAGAAAGCAAATACTTAATATCTTCCATGAAACAGAAATTTTGTATTTTGTTGGCAAAGTTACTGAATATCAGCTTAAGTGTCAACATTTATAATAGTATTTAATTAATATTAACAAAATATCCTCATTCTCAGCATTACAGCTAATGAATTGCAGCTAGTAATTATCAATAATCAGACATCTGTAAAGAATGATTCTATACAATTGCAGTATAAACTTATATTAGCAGATAATTCTATAGCATAAGATATATCTTGATATTATCAATAAATTAGACCGTTATTCTATGAATAAGGTTGCTTTTGATGAAGTGATTTAAAAACTATTTCACTCATCTTAATCTAAGTATCTGTATCAAATTCTGTAATATGGGTGAAAAAGGATAAAATTGGTCTCCTTTTTTTCTTTTATGCAACACTCCATTCACTATGAAATATCAATAAGTCAAATAAGTAATAAATAGATCTTGTAAAAAAGCAACAGATTCTTCAAATCAACTCATTCAGATATAATATACTTTTACGATTAATTCATCTTAATAATCTACTTATTATTGAAGATTTAGGCTAGGAATG